>NZ_QFVS01000027.1 GCF_003143955.1 Kurthia zopfii
AGCTCGGTCAAATAAGAGAAACCGCTGCAAGTAAAGAAATACACTTGCAAGTACGCTCTATTCCCAAGAAGCTCCCACTTCAAGCGTGAAGAACCGCAAGGTTTAGCTAAGTGGTGAGTAGTTCACAGGTTGGCATCTTTTACATGGTCTATATGAAGCAAGCGTTGCCTCCTTCGCCGTTTGAAAAAACTCACAATTTTCTTTTTTAGGCTTTTTCGCAGGGCAGGTCGGTCTGCAAAATATGCCAGTTGTTTTCACCCCTACGAAGAAAATTCCTTCATACTTTGAATTTTTTTCGACAAGCATTTTATAATATTCATCAATTATTCGCTCATTTTGAATCATTCAACTACCCCCTTTTTCTTTCAAATCATACTAAAATTTGTCGACGAAAAAACCAATTTTCTTAACATCAATATTTTATTTCACCACTAAATTAATATCATTTTTGGTAAATGCCACTATACTCACATGTTTATTTAATTTTATGATACTTTTATCTATTAATAAACATTTTTAACAATAGATTCTTTATACCTATATGAATTTGTATCTTTTTATTTCAAAAACAGTAAAAAACTCATACGAAAGTATTAACTTTTCTCCATTGTCATGTTATCTTTAAGGTAAGAGTTTTTATGAATAGAGGCGAACAAATGAAAAATATTTCTGTCAAAACGAAAATTGTTTTCTTTGCATCGATTATTACGTTACTAGTCTCTATTTCTACAACGGTGATTAACTACCATATGAATATGACTGCTACAATCAATTTATTAACTCAAATTTCCAAACAAACAGTTGATGCATGGTCTGATCAAATAAATCCAAATAATGTTGAGAAGTTGGTAAAAACACAGGATCCTGAATTAGAAAAAGAAATGGTCAAGCATTTTGATACACTTAGTAAATTTCAACCTCAAGTTGCCCAAGGTTATTTATTTGGCGTTGAATTAAAAAATGGTACGGATACTAGTGTCATTGCAGGGCCGACCGTATTAATGGATGATTTCAATAAAAAAGGTTTATTCATAGGCGATTATTACACGCAACCAAAATCGATTGCGGACGCAATTACGAAGATGAAGGAAAATGGTCAACAAACTGTTTCTACTATTTATACGGATAGTTACGGTACATGGTTAACTGTTTTAGAACCTCTCTTTGATCATAACGGCAAGGTGTTTGCTTACTATGGCGTTGATTTCGATGCGGACTTATACTTAAATGGTGAATACGAAAAGATTAAAATCACTTTAATTATACTTATTCTCTTACTAATTTTCGTATGCTTTATTCAATATGTGTTTATCAGCTATTTATTCAGACCAATGAATGATGTTCTGAATAAAATAGAAAAAATGAATGAAGGCGATTATTCTACTGAACTGAATGAATCAGATGATGAAATCGGTAAAATATCGACGAAAATTAATGAAATGAGTAATCAATTAAGTAAAAATAATCAAGCAGACGCAAAAAAGAAACGAAAATTTTCGATGACATCTAATATCGACCAAGAAAATAATGATCAATAAAAAAAGAACTTCCACAATTAAATGCGGAAGTTCTTTTTTGTGGTTCTTAAAGCAATTCAAATACTGAAGAACTGTCTTCAAGCGTTTCACTTTTGGTTGTTCCAATGTCTAAAAATAATTAGCAATCTAATACAAATAAATGAACGAAATAGACACAGAGTCTTTTTGATTCTTCCCTATTTATTACTTTTTATTTTGTACTAGCCAAATGACAAATACGAAAAACAAAGCAAATAATGTGCGTAAAAAAATACTAAAAATTATATTATATTCATCGAAAAAACTATCTTTAAAAAGATAAGTTGATAAATAACCTAAAATAAAAATAATGAAATACCTAAACACTGAATACCTCCTACTTAGTAGTTTTAAGAGAAGTTCTTCTTAAATTTTTTTAATGAAAAAATCCACAAATAGATCCCCTTCACATCCATTCTTTCCTAGACCTAAGGATCAGCAAACGAACTCAATTTATTTAATCAATCCTGTGATAAATACATCCAGTTCGAATCTTCAATTTCATGTTCATCCAAATATACATCTGATTTTAAACACTCTAATAACCGATTAAAAAAAGGAATTGTATCAACTCTAAACTCATGATTAAATAAATCATTGACTACAATACTCTTAAAAATCATAGTAGTTAAGTTCGTAATATTTAATAAATCATTGAAAAAGTTCGTCAAAAACAAACGATCTTCTTCACTCAATTCTAAATCACTGGCAAATGTAATTTTAAAAACGTTTAAAATTTTATCAATATCTTCTTCATCCATATAACAAAAAGGATCTATTTTTTTATCCGCATCAGAAAGAGGTTTTCTAGTATCTTCAACAACTATATAACTTACAACATTACGATTTCTTAAAAATTGAAATATCTCTAAATCTCTTGATTTAAAAACTCTAACAAATGATTGCATTTAATTAACATCTCCCTACAATCTCTTTTATTCTATATTTACAGTATACTGGAAATAATGAAACGGTGCTTTTTTTACATTCATCATTGAAAAATGAAGAAAATAACGGAATTTCTGTACTTAAATGAAAAATCATCTATGCTCACTTAGTTTAATTAAATTAATACAGAAAAAAATACAAAAGGAGGAGAAAATGAAAAAGACAATACATAGCATACTTGCAATCATCGTTATTGTACTTATTGCCTTTATTACATATATCGCCCTCACCAATGAGGATAACGGTAAAAGAAAAGCCATTGACGGGACTTCAATTGATTGGAATTTACTTTTAGATGACGAAAGTGTACCTGGAATCCTTCAAATTAAAGTGGATCATGTTGCCGTAGAAGATAGCGCTTTTTACTTTGATTTTATTAAGAAATTCAATGATCACGCGGATCTAATCACTAACAAGAAAAAGAAAGGTTATTCAAAAGTTTATGTCAGATTCGATAAGGCAGGACATTTACAGTTAGCTTATGATAAAACCAAATACGATGGAAAAGAAACAACGTTTTATATCAAAACTTCGGTTATTGAAGAAAATCTAAAAGAAAACAAATACTAACCTGAACTACACAATGACTTCTTAAAAAGTGGCTCTGTGTCAAATGTAGGGGTGAATGAAATTGGATTTTCAATTTCATTCACCTTTTTAATTCAGCCCAGATGTAAACCAACCACTTTGTACTTTATTACAAGCGTAAGCCCGAAATATAAAAAATACCCACCTCTTCAGGTGAGCACGACGAATAGCCAACGAGCCGATGATTTTTTCGGATTGTTGGTGAATTGTACGTCCTGTAGGTTGCCGTAAGCTGCGTAGCCATCACAAATAACGATCCCTTTAAAACCTTCCACTAAATTTTCTAATATAGCGCGACCACAAGAGAGTGCGCTTTTAAAGAAAATGAGGACGCTTCCTTCTTGGGCAACGCTACGACACGATCGATGAAGACCCTAATTTTTCATCAAGCGACACCGGAACGTCTGTTAGATTTGTGGACATAAAAAAGCAGATCCAGTAAATGATGACATCCGTTTACTGAATCTGCTTGCTTGGTTTGATAAATTGAATCTAATCTGAACTTGGGTCATAATTTTTCAAATCTTCAGTAGGAATAGTTTTCCCGCTATGATCATAATATTCGAATTGCCCTTTTACGTGATGTGAAAAATAACTATAGACAATATTCGGTTCGTTTTGAAAAGTAATATTAACATAATATGTTGGTATACCTAGAAAGCTATATACACTTTGCACACTTTTTATGTCACTCTTTTCGTATCCTTTTTCTTCTATTAAATATTGAACTACACTTTCAGAGGCTTGGTGTTTTTTGAACTGAATATACATGAATGAACTACAAATAAAAAAAACAATAATTATGACTACAATCACACTCTTTTTCATATTTTCACATCCTTGAGCTGAATTTATGAATTAAATGAAGTTAAGTAAAATAATTTTGATGTGGTAGTAAACATTGAAGGCAATACCCAGCCGGTAAAAGAATCTGTGTAGCCTGAACCACTAACGTCATAACCGCTTCCGTAATAAAATGCTTGCCATAAGAATTTTGAGCAATAATTATCTTTAATTACCTTTACACTAAGGTTTGAAAGTTTGTAATTAATAGCAGATCCATAATTATTTTTTGCCCATGTAGCTGCTTTTTCACCACCACTACTTGGACGATACACTTTAAGCTTTTCTCCAGTATCATGACGACCCCTGTATTGTGTCAGGGTGTCTCTTTTCCCAGCAACAGAACCTGAAGGATTTACATGATAGATATAATAGTCTGGGCCCACTATCGCTACGTGACCTACTATTTTAGTAGATGATATAAATGTTTTACTTGAGTATATTACGTCTCCAGGCTTAAGAAATGTTTTTGTTCCTGGGTAATAGTTTTCATTATCAACAGCTAGTGGATTTACTATTAGATCCACTTCTTGATTCAGCGTAGTTAGATTCTCTGTAATCAATTCATCGTTATCAGATTCACTTGCAAAAGCAATATCATTTGTCGATGATATTACAAATAATCCAATAACTAGTAAAAATAAAGGGAATAATTTTTTCATCTCACTCACTCCTAACTATTTTTATAACAACCACTAAATATATTATATTCCCACGCGTGTTGATTAACCAAAAATACCCATATAAATTTGATGGACTGCCCTTTGATAGTCTAAAATTTCACGGAGCCTTATTCGCCATTCCACGGGTAAAGTACCACGCAAAAATTGGCGCGTGAAACTAGCGAAAGATAAGCGTTTACAGCGATTTCCCTTCTGTCCATCGACATGTAAAAACTTTAATAATGCATAGGCAATAAGCGCCGCAGCGGCCAAAGATGTTACAGATTTACTTATATTCATTAGTATCCCACCTATCTTTTTTGGAATATTATAACATAATTACATAAGTCTGTAATACTAAAATACCCACCTCTTCAGGTGAGTACGACGAATAGCCAACGAGTTGATGATTTTTTCGGATGGTTGGCTTACTTACAAGCCGGACTTCGGTTTGAAATCAATCAAATCATTTATAGCTTTAGGCATTTCTTTTCAGTCAGAATACGTTTTAAAAAAATAAATTTGTATTCATTTATCGTGAGTTTTCGAAGTAATGGATTGGTGAATCTGTATTTATTTTTGCCTTTTGTCACATAGATCCACATTGAAAGAAATAACGAGGACTCCTGCCGAAAAACAAGTGTGAAGCATTCGTTTCTTTGTCTAGCTTGTTCCACTACTCTCTTTGAGTCACTTCGAAAGGTTTCTCCCAGGGTTTTTGTGTCTAGTTCCAAACGCTATATACTTTGGGATACTTCAGGTTTTCGGACGAAAGTGGTGGGACGTTTACTTTCGTTTCAAACCTTGCAGTACCCTCGTATATGATCAAGCGTTTTTCACTTTTCTTTCTGTGTCTAGTTCCAAACGCTATATGCTTTCAGCTCTTCAAATTCTCGGGGAAAAGTGGTGGGGCGTTTACTTTTCCTTCGAATTCTCCAGATCTTCCGCATATGATCGAGCGTTTTTCACTTTTCGTTCTGTGTCTAGTTCCAAACGCTATATGCTTTCAGCTCTTCAAATTCTCGGGGAAAAGTGGTGGGGCGTTTACTTTTCCTTCGAATTCTCCAGATCTTCCGCATATGATCGAGCGTTTTTCACTTTTCGTTCTTACTTTCCCTTCGTTTCCTCCAGTGCTCTAGAGAGTCCCGAGTGGAAACGCTTTTCGTTATTTCCGAAAGTTACAACGTGAATTGTTTTAAGACCCCAACATATATAATAGAACCAAAAAAGATGAATGAAATTGAAAACTCAATCTCATTCATCTCTATTTTTATTATGCTTCTACTAATTCAACTGAGCGAATAATGTGGTCAAAAGCACTTAAAGAAGCTGTTGCACCTGCACCCATTGAAATAATGATTTGTTTATGAGCCGAATCTGTACAGTCACCTGCAGCAAATACGCCTGGGATATTCGTTTTACCATTACGGTCAACGATAATTTCACCATGTTTGTTTAATTCTACTGAATCTTTCAGGAACTCTGTATTTGGAAGTAAACCGATTTGAACGAATACGCCGTCTAATTCGATATGTTTTTCCTCACCAGATACACGATCAACATATGAAAGACCATTTACAGTTGAATCACCTGTTACTTCAGAAGTTAATGCATCTGTAATAACCGTTACGTTTGGTAAACTGCGTAGGCGATCTTGTAGTACTTGATCGGCTCTTAGCTCATCCATCGCTTGTAATACCGTTACGTGATTTACGATACCAGCTAAGTCGATTGCAGCTTCAACACCTGAGTTACCGCCACCTACTACTGCAACATCTTTCCCTTTGAATAAAGGACCATCACAGTGTGGGCAATATGCAACACCTTTGTTTTTGAATTCTGCTTCGCCTTTAACGCCTAATTGACGGTAGCGAGCACCTGTAGAAAGAATAACTGTTTTACTTTTTAGAACTGCACCGTTTTCTAATTCTACTTCGATTAAATCTTTTTTCTCGATACGCGCAGCACGTTGAGATTTCATAACATCGATTTCGTAGTCAGCAACATGTGCTTCTAGACTTGCGACAAATTTAGGACCTTCAGTCGCTTTAGTACCGATGATATTTTCGATTGAAAGTGTATCATTTACTTGACCGCCGAAACGATCAGCTACGATCCCTGTGCGAATCCCTTTACGAGCTGAGTAGATTGCAGCACTTGCACCTGCAGGGCCTCCACCGACAACTAATACATCAAATGGTTCTTTGCTATCAAATTCAGCTGCATCAACAGTTGAACCAACTTTATCTAAAATTTCATCTAAAGTAATACGGCCACCTTCGAAGAAATCTTCTCCGCGGTAAATTGCAGGAACAGCTAGGATTTCACGTTCTTTGACCTCAGCTTGATAAGCGCCACCTTCGATCATTGTATGTGAAATATTTGGGTTTAGAACAGCCATAATGTTTAATGCTTGTACAACATCTGGACAGTTATGACAAGTTAATGATACGTATGTTTCAAAGTGCATTGGCTCTTTGATTGCTTGGATGCGTTTAATAGTTGTTTCATCAACTTTTGGCGCACGTCCACCAACTTGTAGTAACGCAAGTACTAATGAAGTGAATTCGTGACCAAGTGGAAGACCTGCGAATTCAATACCTGAATCAGATCCAACTGGGTTTACAGAGAAACTTGGCGTACGTTTTAATGACGCTTTTTCAACTGTGATTTTATCTGACATATCATCTAAAGTTTGTACAAGTTCCATCATATTTTTTGAAACTTCATCTTCTCCAACGCTCACTTTTAGGACAAGATTATTTTCAAGCATTGCTAAATATTGTTTTAATTGCGCTTTAATTTGATCATCTAATAACATATTTTCTGCTGCAAATCGTAATTCTCGCAAAATAGTCGTATAAAATATCCGAGATTTTATCTATTGAACAAGATTTTACGCTCTCTGATGCAACAGGTTTTACACCTCTTTAGTTCAAATTTCACCGTTTTTAGAGAGAAATACACGTTGAAATTGATTTTTTGTAAAAACAGAGCGACAAATACCAATCTTCGGACTGATTTTTGTCGCTTGTCATTTTTGTATCTAGATTACAAATCTAAAACTAGATTTTACCTACTAAGTCAAGGCTAGGAGTTAAAGTTTCTGCTCCTTCTTTCCATTTAGCTGGGCAAACTTCACCTGGGTGATTACGTACGTAAGTAGCTGCTTTCATTTTGTCGATTAATTGAGAAGCGTTACGACCGATACCATCGTTGTTGATTTCCATAGTTTGAACGATACCGTCTGGATCGATTAAGAATGTAGCACGTTGAGCAAGACCTGCTTCTTCATCTAAAACGTCGAAGTTACGAGAGATTGTGTGGTTTGGGTCACCAATCATAGTGTATTCGATTTTAGAAATAGCTTCTGAATGGTCATGCCAAGCTTTGTGTGTGAAGTGAGTATCAGTTGATACAGAGTAAACTTCAGCGCCTAGAGATTTAAGTTCTGCGTATTCAGCTTGTAAATCTTCTAATTCTGTAGGACATACGAATGTGAAGTCAGCTGGGTAGAAGCATACTACTGCCCATTTACCTTTTAGTGATTCGTCTGTTACTGTTTTGAATTCTCCACCTTGGAAGGCTTGAGCTGTGAATGGTAAAATTTCTTTGTTTACTAATGACATAATATTGTTCCTCCTATGAATTGAATATATATTTTATTAATAATTACTCCTTAATTAGAATAATTATTGTTTACAATGAAATTATCATACAAAAAGGATCTCTTGTCAACCCTTTATATATATCATAACAAATTTTACGTCATTTTGTCCAAGAATATAGTATTTACAATGATTTACACGCAATTCACGATTCTGATTCAATTGTAACTACCAAACAATTTCTATATGTGAAATAATTAACAATATTCTACTTTAAGTGATTTATTCATCGTTTAAACGAACTTTTTGTCGATTATGCCATACTCTTACAAAATCAGTAAAATTATTGGTACATCAACGTTTTCCTGTCACAATTCCGTCTTATTTAAAGTTTTTCTCATGGAATAAACCTCACTATTCTTGACATTTGTACGAGAAAAGAAGGCTTTATCTCATTTAAAGCGTTTTTTCAGTGTAATTGAGAATGAAAAACCACCCAACATAAGTGGGTGGCTCAAATTTATTTTATTTTAATCGATTTAAAACAGCAAAGAGTTGTGGCATACCACCTTGAGCGCCAAATTTTTCGACTGACAGTGATGCAGCGATATTCGCAAATTGCACCGCTTCTTCAATAGAGTAGTTATTTGTAATGGCGTAAGCGAATGCTCCATTAAATGTATCCCCTGCTCCTGTAGTATCGACTGCAGTCGTCTTAAAGCTCTCGACGAAAACATGCTTGTCACCATCAAAATAACGCGCTCCTTTTGAACCAAGTGTCACAATTAGACGGTTCGGGTATTTTTCAAGTGCTTGATCGACATCATCTTTGAAAATTTCAACACATTCCGTTTCATTTGGCGTGAAATATTCGATTCGATCCATCCACTCCACTTTAAAACTTTCTGCTGGTGCTGGATTCAACAATACTTTCGTTCCAACTTCTTTACAAACGCCAAGTGCATACTCGACAGTTTCCTGTGGAATTTCTAACTGCATGATGACAAGATCACTTTGCTCAATCAATGATTTGGCTGCATCAATATCTTGTTCGTTCAACTCGCTATTGGCACCTGGAACGACAACAATGCGATTATCATTTTCAAAAAGTGTGATATTTGCAATACCTGTCGCTTTTTTCCCTTGTTTCACAAAAGAATGCTCAATATTTTCTGCTGCTAAAACCGATACCATCTCTTTACCAAATGCATCGTTCCCAACTGCTCCAACCATATGAATGTCGCTACCTAATCTTGCTGCCGCAACCGCTTGATTTGAGCCTTTACCACCTGGAACTGTATGGAATGAAGTGCCTAGCACCGTCTCCCCTTGCTTTGGAAAAATAGCTGTTTCAACTACGATATCCATATTTATACTACCGATTACTGTAATCATTCGATTGCCTCGTTTCGTTAATTTCGTCCATTTTAGTATAAATTATTTATCGTTCTTTTGCATGAAAAAAAGTATGCTTGCACATACTTTTCACAACTTATCATTCACTTTCTGCTTTTTTCTTTTTCGTTTTTTGATCAAGCATTACGAGCGTCATAAGCCATACAGCTATAAAGCCAAATAGCCAGATGACAGGACCAAATTTGTATAAAAGGAACATAAAAATCAAAGCGAAAAACAGATTTACGATGAATTTATTCAATGAAGTGCCTCCCAAATATCATAATCTATTGATAATTTTATCATAAATAGGTAGCATATGTAATTCTTTACATTTTTCATGTAACTGAGCTATTGGCAACCATGCGACATCGCTATTTTCATCTTCACAAATTGTTAATGGCAATTGATCATCAGCTTCTACTAAATAAGTTACGTTCATATGGAGATGTTCCGATACGTAAGCACCTTTTTTCATATGACCTAGAACAGTTAGTTGTTCAATTGAGATTGGTTGTTCTGAAACTGGTCGCGCTTGAATCCCTGTTTCTTCTTGTACTTCACGTAAAGCTACTGCCAGGAAATCATCTTCACCATCCGCATGTCCGCCAGTCCAAGCCCATGAATCGTAAATATTGTGATACACCATTAATGCATGCGTGCGTGCTTCATTGACGACGAAAGCTGATACAGTCATGTGAGCAAGCGGATTTTCTCTCGTTAAAACATCATTAAAGGATGTAAATGCATATTGAAATGCTTGTAAATCCTTCTCTTCTTGTTCATTCCCTGCTTCAAATGTTAATAAATCCTTTTGCCATTGCTTCATCTTTTTTCCTCCTAAAAAGCCGACTACACCCTACTAGATGTAATCGACTCGCTTTTAAATTTCGTATTCTAATTTTACCGATTGGTTAATGCTTGGTGATGGTTGTGAATGATACACGCGAGAATGCGGCACGATTGAATGTGTTAACCAAATATTACTACCTAACACTGAATCATGGCCGACCTTCGTTTTACCACCTAAAATTGTCGCACCAGCATAGATTACGACATTGTCTTCGATATCTGGGTGACGTTTGATGCCTTTGATTGGATTCCCATCATCATCTAGCGGGAAGCTTAATGCGCCTAGCGTCACGCCTTGATATACTTTTACATTATTACCAATCGTACATGTTTCACCAATTACGACACCTGTACCATGGTCAATGAAGAATGAATCGCCAATCGAAGCACCCGGGTGGATGTCGATGCCTGTTAATTCATGCGCGTATTCTGACATAATACGAGGAATGATTTTAACATCTTGTTTATATAATTCATGTGCTAAACGGTGGATACATACTGCTTGAATGGAAGGATAGCTTAATAAAATCTCTTCAATTGAAGTGGCAGCTGGGTCACCATTGTATGCTGCTTGAATATCCGATTGCAATGTACGACGAATTTCAGGGAATTTCTCCATCAATGTCATAACAATCTTATCTGCACATTCACGCGCTGCTTTTTCACATGCTTTTTCTTCTGATTCGCTGTAGAATAACGCTTTTTCAAGAACATCTCTTAAATCTAATGCAGCTTTACGTAAATTATTACTAACCGCTACATTTAATCGAACTTCATCAAACGGTTTTTGATCATAAATTCCAGGGAAAAGTGCGATTTGGAAACTTTCGATTACTTTAATTACTTTATCGCGACCTTTAAATCCAATTGAATTTTCCATATCGAAGTATTGTTGATTAATCTCCGCTAAATCAGTTGCGATTTGTGGTACTTTTGTATTTAACCATTCATTTAATTCCATTTAACTCAATTCCTCCTCATCTGCTTCAATGCAGATCTGAACAGCTCTACTCAGCTTATTTCTATATTCTAACGCACCTCTACTACATCTTCCAATAAAATTACTCTAGATTCGTAAATTTTCACCATAATTTCGTATGAGTGATTGATTCAAGGAAAAGTGAAAATAAATAGTGCGACACTTGTCGGCGGAAAGCCTTCGCTATTTCTGAAAATCGAGCGTTTTCCGCTTTTCGTATTATGTCTAGCTCCGGTGGCTTATCTCTTTGAGTCACTTCAAAAACTCGGACAAAAGTGGTGGAGCTTTTACTTTCTCTTCAAACCTTGCAGTACCCTCGCATATGATCGAGCGTTTTACGCTTTTCGTATTATGTCTAGCTCCAAACGCTATATGCTTTCAGCTCTTCAAATTCTCGGGGAAAAGTGGTGGAGCTTTTACTTTTCCTTCGAATTCTCCAGATCTTCCGCATATGGGCGAGCGTTTTACGCTTTTCGTTCTCTGTCTAGCTCCGGTGGCTTATCTCTTTGAGTCACTTCGAAAACTCGGGGAAAAGTGGTGGGGCGCTTACTTTTCCTTCGTTTCCTCCAGTGCTCTCGAGATAAACGAGCCACCTCCGCTTTTCGTTTAAAAAAACTGCTGTCTGTAGAAACAGGCAGCAGCTTTGAATACTTCATTATGGGTAAATACGGTTTAATAAACGTGGGAATGGGATTGTTTCACGAACGTGATCCGCTCCAGTAACCCATGATACAGTACGTTCAAGACCTAGACCGAAGCCAGAGTGAGGAACTGAACCATATTTACGTAAATCTAAGTACCAGTTGTATGCTTCTTGATCTAAACCGTGTTCTTCAATACGTTGTTTTAATAGATCATAATCCCAAATACGCTCAGAACCACCGATAATTTCACCGTAACCTTCTGGCGCGATTAAGTCTGCACAAAGTACGACATCATCACGATCTGGGTGAGGTTGCATGTAGAATGGTTTGATTCCTGTTGGGTAGCAAGTAATGAATACTGGTAAGTCATAGTGGTTTGCGATTGCCGTCTCGTGTGGAGAACCGAAATCATCGCCCCATTTAATATCATCAAATCCTTCTTTATGAAGGAACTCAATTGCATCATCATAAGAAATACGAGGGAATGGCGCTTTCACTTTTTCAAGTTTTGAAATGTCACGACCAAGAATTTCTAACTCTAATTTACAGTTTTTAAGTGCAGATTGAATAATGTGAGAAACGAATTGTTCTTGAACTTCTAAACTTTCATCATGTTCAACGAATGCCATCTCAGGCTCGATCATCCAGAATTCAATTAAGTGACGACGAGTTTTTGATTTCTCTGCACGGAATGTTGGTCCGAATGAGAAAACTTTACCAAGTGCCATTGCAGAAGCTTCTGCATATAATTGACCTGATTGTGAAAGGAATGCATCTTCATCGAAATATTTCGTATGGAATAATTCTGAAGTACCTTCTGGCGCTGAAGCCGTTAAAATTGGTGGATCCATTTTAACGAAGCCATTGTCGTTGAAGAATTCGTATGTAGCACGAATTAATTCATTACGAACTTTCATTTTCGCGTGTTGTTTTTTAGAACGTAACCATAAATGACGGTGATCCATTAAGAATTCTGTACCGTGTTCTTTAGGTGTGATTGGGTAATCAGTAGATTCAGAAATCACTTGAATTTCTTTCACTTGAAGCTCGTAACCAAAGGCAGAACGTGTATCTTCAGTTACTTCACCTACAACATATAAAGATGTCTCTTGGTGTAAACCTTTTGCTGTTGCAAACATTTCTTCTGATACTTCAGCTTTTACGACTACGCCTTGTACAAAACCTGTACCATCACGTAATTGTAAAAATGCAATTTTACCACTTGAACGCTTGTTAGCTAACCATGCGCCCATTTTTACTGTTTCGCCAACATGTTTTGGCATTTCTTGAATCGTAATTTTTTTCATAGTATCCTCCATCACATTTCGTGAATCGAGCAGTTGTTTATATAATCTGCTCACCGTTTTATTATACTTCTCTATTATATACAATATTGCTGAACATTTCTATTTTCGAAATATTATAAATTCGTGATTTTTTTCCACCACTGCCCATTTTCAAAAAGAACATAGACATAGTTTAGCTGGTCATTTTGATCTTTAAAAGACACTTCCCATACAGGGCCTGCTTCTTCTAAGCCAATTTTCGCATGAAGTACTTTCTTCACTTTTTGATCGCGCGTCGCAGCTTTAATTGCTTTTGATTTTGAGATTCCAGATGATAGTAGAACTGTCTCTTTTTTAGCTTTTTTATCATTTTGATCGACAAAAACCGCTTCTTTTTTCTGATCCTTATTGTCACCGATTACAGTAACATATGTTTTCTTACTGTTGTAAACATACGAATCATCAATGGTCGTCAATAGTTTGTCGTTTAATACAATCTTCTCTGAATCATTTGTAGCTTTTGAAAATGGAGCATTCGCTTTAATCGTAATTAACCCCGTTAAAACAACCGCTAAAATGACAAAGAAAATCGATAAGAATTTTATCCAATTTTTCATCTGATCACCTGTATTCCCTTTAAATAATTCACTTTATTTATTATACCAATCTTCTAAATCGAATACCATCTCATCTAATTGAACATGCTTCACATTGACATTTGGCAAAGCTTTTAAGAAATCCTCACCATATGATTTCGTCTCAATTCTTCGGTCGAGTACGATGAACGCGCCTTTATCATTCGACGAGCGAATCAAGCGGCCGAAACCTTGTTTAAATCGAATAATCGCTTCAGGTAATGATAATTTATAGAAGGAGTTCAAACCTTGACGTTGCATACGAATCGCTTTTGCTTTGAAAAGAGGATCTTCCGGTGACGAAAATGGCAATCGAACGACGATTACCGCTGATAATGCATCACCCGGCACATCTACACCTTCCCAGAAACTATTCGTTCCAAACAATACTGAATGCTCGAATCTTTGGAACATCTTCAGTAAACGCATGCGGCTACCTGTCGAAATTCCTTGTGCGAAAATCATATAATCTTCTAGCGAGCCAATTTCTTGAATGAGATTCACCGTTTTTCGCAACATCTCTTGCGACGTGAATAATACGAAACATCTACCGCGCGTAGCAAGAACTGTTTGAATGACTGCTTCTGCGACCGCTTCAATATATTCATGCTGGGATACTTGTTGAATATCTGGCATATCATCCACAACATATACACTAGCACCCTCATAATAAGAATTCGGCGCTTGGAAACGGAATAACTGCACATCTTGAGCCAATCCTAATTGATCCGCGATGAAACGACGATTATTTGGCACAGTTAATGTACCTGACGCCCAAACAATACCAGAGTTCCCTCTAAAGCGGTTAAATACTTCTGTAATATCATCCGCAATTTGAACGGGACGATTATAAATTTGAATACTATTTGGAATACTACGCGCATCTGCTTCAATCCAGGAAGTCATATCTTCAGCTTGTACTAAGAAAATCGCGTCCCACTGCTCTTTCATCGTCGTCAATTCACTTAGCCAATAATTCCAGTCGGTTAATGAAGCTTTTTGCGAAACCGCTAAATCATCATGATAACCTTCGAAAATCGCCGTACAATGTTCTGCTAATTTTAGCCATTGGTCCATACTTTGACTAAATTGCTCCAACAACTCTTTTTTCAAAATTAAATCCTGTAGTTGAATTGTTTTTTTAAGATTTCTTCTATTGGTAATTGGGAGATTCATTTGACTCACAATATGACTAATCGCGTGTTCGAATAACTCAACCGTTTCAAAAAATTGATTTTCCAGTTTTGATAATAGACGAATCGGAACACGTTCTGACGATTGCATTAATTGGACAAAAATATGGTGCAATCGACATTCTTCAAAATGACCGACTTGGCCAAACGAATATTTCCACTTACGATACGTTAACACCTTCTCTTCACGCATCGTAGCAGCTTGAATCATCTGATGTCCTTCATCAATTACGAACCCTTGGATTCTTTCCAACATAGGACTAACACGTTCTAAATCTGCTAATAACATCGCATGATTCGTAATAATCAGCTCTGCATCTTCACAACTCTTAATCGCTTCCAAATAAAAATCAAATGCATCCTTTTGCTTCGTTTCAACAGTAGTCGAAGTACGTCTAATGCGATTGACAGCTGTATTGCCACCACTTGAAACATTCACTTCATTCAAATCACCAGTCGCTGAAATCGCGAGCCACACGAGTATTTGCATCTTCACGAAATTCTCTTCATAGGAATCGTCCACAACCGCCAATGATTCACAAAAACGATCCAGGTCAATATAATGCTCCATTCCTTTTAAAACAGCCGTTTTCGTCACTGTACTTAATAAATCATTTGCTTTTGGTAGTTCTTCTTGAATTAATTGATCAAGCAAATGTGAAGTATACGTACTAACTACGACAGGCTGTTTCTGCTGCTTCGCAAATAAAATACTTGGAATTAAGTAAGCTAGTGTTTTGCCGATCCCAGTAGATGCTTCCGTCATCACTTCAGTGCGGTTATTCAAACTATTCCAAACCGCGTCCATCATTTGGAATTGTCCTTCTCGAACTTCAAAATTCTCGATTGTTTTTGAGAAAAGCTGTTGTTTTTCTTCCGTGCTATATGGATATTGAACTGCTCGTACTTCATTTTCTACTTTGGCATTTTGGAAAATCGGAATACCTCTGTAGACAAAATGATTTTCAAGTTGTTCGACTTTTTTTCTTTTAATTTGAACAGCTTCAAAAAATAAATTCGCAAGTCCTGACTTTAATTTAAATGAGCGTGTATGTAATTGTTGAACAGTATCTAAAGGTAACGCGACTAATTGTTCCCAACATTTTTTTAATAGCAAGGCTGTTGCCATCGCATCATCATCTGCTCGGTGTGCATTTTTCAAACCTATTTCTAATTCAAGTGCAATTTCTGAAAGTTTATAGCTGTACGCAGTTGGATATAGAATTTTCGCTAGTTCCACTGTATCCATACTATTGCCATGCCATTTCGGTAAATCACAACGCTTAAATTCATCTTGTAAAAATGGCAGATCAAAATCGATATTATGCGCCACAAACACACAATCTTGAAGCTTTTCATATACATCCTCTGCAATTTCTTCAAATGCAGGTGCAGATTTAACATGTTGGTCATTAATATGAGTCAAATCTTGAATAAATAGCGGGATTTTCTTTTTCGGATTTACGAAAGATGTGTAAGTATCGATCACTTGCCAATCTTGCATAAAAACAATCGCAATTTGTATAATTCGTTCACCTTGTTTCGAAGAATTCCCTGTTGTTTCTAGATCTACAATTGCATATTTTTGGCTTTCCATTTATATTCACGTCTTTCGATCATTTTATATAATGTAGATTTTATCATAGTTTCAACAAAAATGGTTATGAGGAAGATAAGGTTTCATATGTACGAACGAAAAAACCGAACCACTTTATGTGATTCGGCATTTCGATCAAATAACTTATTTTATTTACCTCTAATTAATTCAAAGCAAAAGTTGGTTTCTTCCCAACTGATTTCTCAATAAGATTTTGAACTGCTTTTTCTCTTATTTCTCTGTATGCATCTTCTGAATACCAAGCTGCATGTGGAGATAAAATCACATTTTTCATTTCACGAAGTGGGTGTACGTCAAGTAATGGTTCTTCTTCAGTAACATCTAAAAATGCTCCCGAAATAGTTCCAATTTCCAACGCAGCAATCATCGCTTTTTCATCTATAATCGGTCCTCTTGCTGTATTAATAATATAAGGACTCCTCTTCATTAAATTAAACTGCTCCTTACCAATTAAATGATGTGTTGCCTCAATTAATGGTACGTGGACTGAAATAAAGTCACTCACTTCCATTAACTCGTTGACAGTTGCTTTAACAACACCATCCTCTTGCATTTTTTCTGCAGAAACAAATGGATCATATGCATGAACTTGATATCCTATTACCTTCAGTTTCGCAGCAAGCCTTTTAGGGATTTTCCCATAGCCTAATAATCCAACAACTGCTTTCGAAGCTCTTAATGGCCTTGCCACAGACTTAAAGTCCCATCCTCCTTTTTCCGTATGGAAGTTGTATTCAAATAGTTTTCTTGAAGCAGCTAAAATGCCCGCTAAAGCGTGATCAGACACTTCATCTATACAATAATCATTCACATTTGCAACTTGAATCCCTAGTTCTGTTGCAGCATCAACATCAATCATATTGACACCAATCCCATAACGAGAAATCAATTTGAGATTAGGTGCTGACTCCATAATTTCTCGATCAATATTGGCATACATTACAAGTAGGGCATCAGATTCTTTTGCCGCTTCAATTATGTCTTCTTTATTTTTTGATTGTAAAATATTTAGCTCTACACCTGCTTCGCTAAAAAGATTCTCCTCAATATTCAAATCTTCCCATTCATGATCGACTAATGTTACTTTAAACATTTCCATTCCCCCTACTTAAATGCAAGTGCGAACCAAGGTATATATGTGATAATCAACAATACACATACGAGTACTGCAAACCCCGGAATGATTGCTTTACTTAGTTGTACTATTTTTATTTGAGAAATACTCGATGCCACAAAGAGATTTAATCCTAAAGGAGGCGTAATAAACCCTAAACTTAAATTGACAATCATAATGATGCCAAAGTGAATCGGATCAATTCCTAATTGTGTGACAAGTGGCAGTAAAATTGGTGTAAGAATAATTACTGCTGCAATTGTTTCCATGAAAGTCCCAACAATTAAAAGCAATACATTTACTAATAATAAGAACAACCATGGATTATCTGTGATTGACATCATCGCATTTGCAACATTGTTTGGAATTTGCTCTAATGTTAAAATTCTTCCAAATACTGCTGCAGCTGCGACGATAATCATGATGGAACCTGTAGATAATGCTGAATCATAAAATAATGCAATTGTACTTTTCCAATTTAATTCACGATAGACGAACAGACTTAAAATCAAGCCATATACTACTGCAATTACTGCGGCTTCTGTAGGTGTGAAAATCCCACCATAAATACCACCTAAGATGACGATTGGCATTAACAATGCGCCTTTACCTTTATTAATAAAATGCATTCTTTCCTTCCAAGTGGCTTTCGGATCAGCTACATACTTTTCTTTTCTCGCATGAATGATCACCCATACGATTAATGCGCCACCCATGAGTATTCCTGGGATAATCCCAGCTTTAAAAAGTTCGCCAATTGAAGTTCCTGAAGATACGCCATATATTACTAATGGAATACTTGGCGGAATTACAATACCAATTGTTCCTGATGCCGCAATTAATGCCGTTGCAAAAGTCTTTTTGTAACCGCGCTTCACCATTTCAGGAATCATAATTGAACCAATCGCCGCTACCGTTGCAGGGCCTGATCCAGAAATTGCCGAGAAGAACATCGCCGTCAAAACTGCTGCAACTGCAAAACCACCTCGATAATGCCCTACAAATGAATTAGCGATATTCAATAACCTTTCCGAAACGCCACCCTTTCCCATTAACACGCCAGCCAAAATGAAAAATGGAATTGCCATTAAGGGAAATGAGTCGTTTGAAGTTACTAATACTTGCGTTAAAATACTAAATGGTATTGAAATATCAGTAATAACAATTGTGCCAAGACTTGCTAGTAACAATGCAAACCCGACAGGAATTGATAGTAATAAAAATAAGATTAGTAATGCGAATAACACGACAGTAGGTGTCATCATATATGATCAACCTCACTTTCTTTATCTGGTCGATCAATATAAAGTAAGATCGAAACATGAATCAATCTTAAAAAAGCTATGCCGAAACCAACTGGTAATGAAAGATACACAACCCACATTGGAATTTGAAGTGTAGATGATTTTTGTGAGAATTGTTGTAAGTTCTCCACAAGATCCAGACCTTGCTTCAATAAAAAGATTGATAATATCATCAAGATAATATAGCTGATTTGCATGATTATTTTTTGAACAATAGTTGGTAATACATCAAGTAAAATATCTATACTAATATGTTTTTTATCTACAAATGCAATTCCAATTGAAAGAAAAATCAACCAAATGAATAAATAGCGTGAAGCTTCTTCCGTCCACCCCAATGAGTCACTCATGACATACCTAGTAAATACTTGAACAAAAATCAAAATAACCATTACCATCATCATGATTGTAATTGCTGCTCTCTCAGCATGATCGAGTATTTTTAGTAGTTGTTTCATAATTCGCCAACCCCTTTTAAAAAAAGGCAAACTTTCACGCGCATCTCCATTCAAACCCACAAATCAGTGTTTTGAAGTATTTCACACGATCTAGTTTGCCAAATTGATTATTTCACTGCATCCATTAACTTCTCATAGACTTCTTCACCAGCAAGTTTGCTGATTTCTGGATATACTACTTTCATCGCTTCTTGGAACTTAGCTTTCTCTTCGTCAGAGAGTTCGTTATACTTCATTCCGCCTTCTTCAAGAAGTTTTAATGATTTTTCTTCATCAGCAGCCGACAGTTTACGATTTTCTACTTTTGTCTCTTCAACGGCTTCATCAACCGCTTTTTTCAGAACATCAGGTAAGCTGTTATAGAAATCTTTGTTCATTAATACCGGCCATGGTGAATATAAATGCCCAGACTTTGTTAAGTACTTTTGAACTTCTTGGAATTTTTGAGCATACATTAATGCAAGTGGTGATTCTGCACCATCGACAGTTCCTTGTTGTAATGCTGAATATAATTCAGTGAATGCGATCGGTGTTGCATTTGCGCCTGTTGCATTCCACATTTTTATTTGTTGCTGACTTTCTAATGTTCTAAACTTCAAGCCCTTCATGTCTTCTAAAGTTTCAATCGGCTTTTTATCATTCATAATGTGTCTAAAGCCATTTTCCCAATAACCTAATCCTTTAATACCTACTCCATCTAAATCTGCTAATACTTGTTTACCAACTTCACCATCCAACACTTCATGTGCAATTGCAGCATCTTTAAATAGGAATGGTAAATCCCATAGGAACATACTTGGAGAGAATGCCGTGACTACTGAACTCGAAGGAGCTGCCATTGTTAAATTACCAATTTGTAAAGCTTCAATCATTTCACGTTCTCCACCTACTTGACCATTAGGATAGATTTCCACTTTAATTTTGCCATCTGACTTTTTCTCAACTAATTCTTTGAATTTCACAAAAGTGTCTTGTGCAAAATGTTCTTCTGAAGCAGCATGTCCCGCTTTAATGACATACGTTTGACCTTTTGAATTATTACCACTTGCGCTGCCCTCTTCTTTTTTCTTACTATCTGAACCTCCACAAGCTGCCAGTACAACCGTCAATAATAAAACACCTAATAGTACGCCCCATTTTTTCATCTTTAACATAAACTCTCCTCCTATACTTTTTGTTTTGCTAGTTCTTGAGCTACTCCAATAATCCAGTCCTCTTGTCCACCTACCGCATTCATTTCCGCAAGCTTCACTAAGATGTCACGTGCATCCACGCCGTATTCTTCGCCTGCTCGCTCTGCAAAGAGTAAGAAACTTGAGTAAACGCCTGTATAGCCTAGCATTAAACTAAGTCTGTCAATTTGAACTGGCCTTTTCATCATTGGTTTCATTAAATAATCTGCTGCATCCATTGTTTTATATAGATCAACACTATGTTGAATATCTAATTTATTCATTACTGCAACAAGTTGTTCAAGCGAAGCATTTCCTGCTCCTGCTCCCATTCCAGCTAAACTGGCATCGATTCGATCGGCGCCTTCTTCAATTGCAACAATTGAGTTGGCAACTCCGAGCGATAAATTATTATGTGCATGGAAGCCAACTTTTGCAGAAGTTAAATTCTCTTTAAATAGTCGAATCCTACGCCTCACACCTTCCATCGTTAACGCACCTGCAGAATCAACAACATATATTGTTTGTGCGCCATATGATTCCATTTTCTTAGCTTCTTCCAAAAGATTTTCAGGAGATGTTCTATGTGACATCATCAAAAATCCTACTGTATCCATTCCGAGCTTCACACCAGCTTGAATATGTTGTTTGGATACATCCGCTTCCGAACAATGCGTTGCAACACGTACTGTTTGAGCTCCGAGTTGATTGGCATTTTTTAAGTGATCGATCGTACCAATACCAGGCACAAGTAACACACCTACTTTTGCATTGTTACTATTTTCGACTGCTGTTCGAATAATGTCATCTTCTGTTTCTTTTGAAAAACCATATTGAATCGAACTTCCTCCAAGGCCATCTCCATGAGTCGCCTCAATAATATCCACACCCGATTCATCCAATACTTTTGTTAATTGTGCAATTTGTCCAACACTATATTGATGAGAAATTGCATGCATTCCATCTCTTAAAGTGACATCATTAATGATTATTTTTTTAGTCATTTAACATTCCTCCATCGACATTTGCTGAGCCATCATTTCAGCTGTTTTTACTGCAGCAGCTGTAATAATATCTAAATTACCAGCATATTTTGGTAAGAAATCTCCCATGCCTTCAACTTCGATTTGAATTGTAATCAAATTCTTTTTCATTACAGGTTGAGATTTTAATCTATAACCTGGTACATAAGACTGAAGAATTTCAACCATATTATTTAGCGATTCTCCAATTTCACTATATATTTTTTCGGAATATTCCGAAATTTTAACATATACTGTATTTCTCATTAATATAGGTGGATCTGCTGGGTTTAAAATAATTATTGTTTTAGACTGTTTAGCTCTACCGATTTCTCTTAAAGCATGAGCTGTCGTTTCTGTAAACTCATCTATATTTTGTCTTGTTCCCGGACCAGCGCTTTTACCTGAAACCGAGGAAACTATTTCTGCATATTCGACAGGAATAACATTTGAAATCGCTCTGACAATAGGAACTGTTGCTTGCCCGCCACAAGTAACCATATTTACATTATCTACATTTGCACTTTCCAAAAGTTCTAAATTGACTGCTGGAATAAGGAATGGTCCAACTGCTGCTGGTGTTAAATCTACAACTTTTTTGCCCCATTCTTTAAAAATTGGAGCATTCTTAATATGGGCATTTGCTGAAGTTGCTTCAAAAATGATAGCGCTATCATTTTTGAATTCAGCTAAACCTTCCACTCCATTATCGATTATTTTTAAACCCTGTTTTTTTGCTAGCGCTAATCCTGATGAAGCTGGATCAATCCCAACCATAATGGCTGGTTCAAGGACTTCACTACGAAGTAATTTGTACATTAAATCCGTACCTATATTTCCTGAACCAACAATTGTACATTTAATTTTTTCTACCATTTAAACTCATTCCTCCTCGTTTTGTAAACGGAATACTGCTTCTCTGTAGTAATCTGAAGCACTTCGCAAATGTTCTTCAAGAACAATACTTGCTTGATTGAACTGACCTTCACGTATTGCATTAATAATTGAATCATGTTGCTCAATTATGTCATTTTGTCTTTCACTTGAAGCTGTAGTGGTTACTTCAATTAAAGTTAATAATAAGTCTTTTAGTGAGTACCACGATTGGATTAATGTCTTATTTTGAGAAAGTTTTACAAGTGAAAAGTGAAAATTAATATCTGCTTCTCGGTAGATATCGCTATGATCCTTTTGAGTTTTCATTGTATCAACGTATGATTGAAGCTCTTCTAAGGCATCATTATTTACACCTTTAACAAGTGTTTGAATCGCAAATTTCTCCAACATAATACGCACGTCATATAGATTTTCTACATATTCAATATCAAAACGAGATACCATTGTTCGACCATTCGCTGCTCTAGTTACTAATCCTTCAAGCTCTAATTTAGCAATAGCTTCTCTAATTGGTCCACGACTGATTGAAAATTCCTCAGCCAATTTATTCTCTTTAATATGCTCACCTTCACTAAACTCTAATAGCATAATTCTTTTTCGAATTACTTCTTCTATTTGTTCAGATAAATTTCTTTTAATCATTTTCATAGCAGACATCCTTTTCAAAGTGTTAACAGTTAACTAAGTTCAGTGTACATAATGAATTTTGGAAAGTCAATGCTAATTGTCGAAATATTCTTCTTTATGCATAAATTTGTTGTATAAGACTTAAATATGCTTTATAAGACAGACGACTCCAATTCAACCTACTATTTTGGTCTTGATTACTAAACATAATTTGATTCTAAATCGATTTGGTCGACAGTAGAATGTGAAAGAAATAACGAGGACTCTTGCCGAAAAACAAGCGTGAAGCAATCCTATATTCTCACCTAAAGTGGAAATAAATAGTACGTCACTTGTCGGCGGAAAGCATTCGTTATTTCTGAAAATTAAAACGTGAATTGGTAGAAACTCATACCATTTACATTACAAACATAAAAAAACCGAACCACTTTATGTGCTCCGGCAAACTCTTTATTTACTTATTTCAATATCTGCTGAATAGACGCTTCTCGTTTCGCCGTCTGGTAATTGTACTTTCAATACACCATCATTCGTAATTGCAACCGCTTTTCCATAAAATACTTCATTAATTGTCGATACTTTAATTTGTTGACCGATTGTACAAGAATAGTTTTCCCATTCCTTTTTAATTGGTTGGAAACCTGATTCAACATACATATTCGAGTAGTTTTCTAAATGAAGTAGAATACGGGCAATTAATTTCGCACGATCGATTTCCTTGCCTGTTTGCAGTTTTAACGAAGTCGCTATGTCACGAATATCTTCTGGGAAATCATCGGTTTCATGATTCACATTAATCCCAATCCCCATAATTAAGGCATTCACGCGATCTGGATCTGCTTGTAACTCCGTTAAAATCCCTGTGATCTTCAAGCCATCAATTAATAAATCATTTGGCCATTTGATCTCCGGGCGAATGTCAGCTACTTCTTCAATCGCTTTCGCAATCGCAACTGCTGCAACTAATGTAAATTGTGGCGCTTCATATGGTGGCACATTGGGACGTAAAATGACACTCATCCAAATGCCCTTTCCTTTTTGCGATTTCCACTCACGCTGCATTCTACCTCTACCCGAAGTTTGTTCTTCACAAATGACGATTGTACCTGCTGGTGCACCTTGTTGTGCTAACTGATGTGCTTCAGGTTGAGTCGAAGGTAATGTTTCTTTAAAAATAATTTGCTCACCGAAAGTTTCTGTTTCAAGTGCTGCTTTGATTTTTAAAGCATCAATTAAATTTGGTTGTGATTTTAAAATATACCCTTTTTTACGAATCGTTTCAAAAACATAGCCTTCTTCTTCAAGTTGCTTAATATATTTCCAAATTGCTGTACGCGATAATTCAAAATCATCTGCTAGTTGTTGGCCCGAAATTGCTTCTCCATTTGCGTGTTGTAATTTTTTAAGTATTTCATGCTTATACGTTCCACTCATCCGTAAACCATTCCTTTATCATTTGCTCATCATTCGGTAATTCTTTTTCTAATACTTTATTTAATATTTCATCTAAAACTTCTCGCAGCCATGGACCACCTTTGCGCCCTGACCATTGCATAAGTTGCTTACCATCTACTTGAATTTCATTTTTATTATGAATCGGTAATTCTGCTTTTAATTTCAAAATACTTTGCGCAAGTTCATGTTCATTCCCTTGAATAATCGTGTAACTATTCAATGCGTTCAGCCAACAATCTTCATCTAGTTGGAATAATTCCAATTTCGTCGGTGCGCCAGTCAATAAAATTTCGTAACATTGCATCACTTGTTTAGCGAATAATTTTTCATCATTAGAACATTTGAATAATGATAAAACTTCACGCGAATTCGTTAATATACACCAATGAGCCCAGCCAGATTTCGCATCACTAATCGATTGGAAATTTAGCCACTTACTTACGTGATCATAGTCTCCTGGAAGTTTTTTCGCGATTGTATATTGTTCAATGATTCGCATCGCATTATAAATATGTGCACTCAAAAATATTTTATCAAACTCTGCTTTCAAACGTTCCACCGCAATATCTTGTAAAAAATCGGCGGTTTTTGTCATCGCTAATGCTGTTTTTTCTTCAATTTTAAAATCTAACTGCGCTGAAAAACGAATCGCTCGAATAATTCGCAATGCATCTTCTGAAAATCGCTCTTCCGCTTCGCCAACCGCTTTAATAAGTCGTTTATCCAAGTCGTTTTGACCACCGAATAAGTCGACAAGCGTGCCATCTGGTCGAATTGCCATCGCATTGATTGTAAAATCGCGACGTTTCAAATCTTCGGCTAATGATCGGACGAATTGCACTTCATCTGGTCGACGGTGGTCGCTATACGTTCCTTCTGTTCGGAATGTCGTCACTTCGACCGGTTCATCAAAATCGACGATTAAGACCGTACCATGTTCAATTCCGACATCAATTGTTTTCTTGAAAACTGATTTCACTTGCTGTGGCAATGCGCTCGTAGCGACATCGACATCATTCGGTTTTTTATGAAGTAAGTGATCACGTACAGCACCACCCACAATCACCGCTTCAAAACCGTTTTCTTCGAGAACTGTCATTACATTTTGTGCTGCACCCCAAGTAAGTTCTGTCATTTTTCTCGAACCACACTTTCGTATAATGCTTCATATTTTTCGACAATTTTTGAAGAATGGAATCTCTCTTTCACGCTTTCAATTGCCGTTTCTTTAAATGCTTTTAATTTTTCTTCATCAGAAAGTAATTTGACTGCATATGCTGCGGCTTGGTCCGTATCGCCTAATTCGACAATATAGCCATTTTTTTCGTGGCAAATGACTTCTGGAATTCCACCAACATTTGTTCCAATACCAGGTACACCACATGCCATCGCTTCTAATAGTACAAGTCCAAAAGCTTCTTTTTCAGACATTAGTAATTTTAAATCAGCCATCGCATATAATTCCGCCAAGTTTTCTTGCTTCCCTAAAAATAATATATCACTGCAATAAGGCGTGTTTTTAGCAATTTGCATCGCCTCATGTTTATCAGGACCATCGCCAATTAATACTAATTTCGCTGGGATTTTCTCTCTTGTTTTGACAAAAGTTTCGATGATATCCGGCACATGCTTCACTTTTCGGAAATTAGATACGTGAACTAATACTTTTTCTTCTGGTTTAATGCCAAAAGCTTTGCGAAGTTCACTTCCATCTCTCGGATAATATTCACGTTCGTCAACGAAATTATGAACAGTCGTTATCTGTTGATCTGGCTGTATTAATTCCATTGTTTGATTTTTTAAAGAGTCTGACACTGCTGTTACTAAATCTGACTTTTCAATACCATATTTAATGGCAGTTGATAATAATGAATCATCACCTAATACTGTTATATCCGTACCGTGTAAAGTCGTTACAATTCCTACATCTTGCCCTGCCATATCTCGACCAAGTACCGCACA
Organism: Kurthia zopfii; assembly: GCF_003143955.1. GTDB lineage: Bacteria > Bacillota > Bacilli > Bacillales_A > Planococcaceae > Kurthia > Kurthia zopfii. The sequence continues at coordinate 26,819 of NZ_QFVS01000027.1, forward strand.
TACTGCGTGTGGAATCGCATAATGAACATGCAGAACATCTAAACCTTCATCACGAATAACATCTGCCATACGACTTGCTAAAGCAATATCATACGGTGGATATTGAAATACAGAGTAATTATTTACTTCGACTTCATGGAAGAATATATTTGGATACACTTTATTTAAACGAAAAGGCATACTCGACGTAATGAAATGAATTTCATGTCCTTTTTCTGCCAACATCTTACCTAACTCTGTAGCCATAACACCTGAACCACCAACAGTTGGATAACATGTGATCCCTATTTTTAATTTTTTCATAATGATCACATCACTTTCCTTATTTTAAACGTCGATCAGCTAGGAGTCTGAAATCGATTAATCCTTTTTCTAAACCTTTTAATAACACTTCCGCCGTACCCATATTTGTAGCTAAAGGTACTTGGTACACATCTGATAAACGCATTAATGCTGAAATATCTGGTTCGTGAGGTTGCGCTGTCAAAGGATCTCTGAAGAAAATGACCATATCCATATCATTGTTTGCAATCATTGCACCAATTTGTTGATCTCCACCAAGTGGACCTGAACGGAATCGCGTAATTTCTAAACCAGTTGCATCCATAATTCTCTGACCTGTAGTGCCTGTCGCATATAATGTATGCTTTTCAAGTATTGTTTTGTACGCAATAGTAAATTCTACGATACTGTCCTTCTTTTTATCATGTGCAATTAATGCAATCTTCATAGTTAAATCTCCCTTACAATATGTTTTCTAAACCATATACTAAATGGTCTAATTGAATAACTTTTTCTACACATAGTTTAACACCTGACATGAACGATGTGCGATTATATGAATCGTGACGAATCGTTAACATCTGACCTTCTCCACCAAATAGCACTTCTTGGTGTGCCACTAACCCTTGTAAACGCACACTATGAATTCTCATGCCATCAAAGTCTGCACCTCTAGCTCCAGCGATTGTTTCCTTCTCATCTAGATGTCCTTGCGCATGACTTGGACGATTTTCTTGAATTAATTGCGCTGTTTTCACTGCAGTTCCCGATGGCGCATCTAATTTTTGATCATGATGAAGTTCAATGATTTCAACATCTGGCATATATTTTGCTGCCATTGCCGAAAATTTCATCATTAATACTGCCCCAACCGCAAAATTCGGCGCAATGATTGCTCCGATTTTTTCTTTTGCAGCTAATTCCGTTAATTCTTGTAGCTGTTCATCTGTAAAGCCAGTAGTTCCGATGACTGGGCGAACACCATTTTCTAATGCCACTTTCGTATGCGCATAAACTGCTTCTGGTGTTGTCAAATCAATAAGTACATCTGGTTTTGTTGTTGAAATCAATTGTTGTAAATCCAAATACACAGGAACATCATATGTAAATTGATCATAGTCTTTTAAGTTACTCGCCAGTTCTCGATGGTCTAAAACCGCAACAAGTTCCATATTGTCTTTTTCCATAATTGTATGTACTGCTTCTTGGCCCATTCTACCCCTTGGTCCAGCAATTGCTACTTTAATCATATCTATATTCCTCCCAAAACCCTGTTATTTTAAAATACTTCCCTTTGTTAGAATCATTTTAATATTGTAATAATAGCGAAAATACATGATAATAGTAGTCTACGGGTGCTTTTTACGCCCCACGGTCTATTTTGCTTTAATGTGTCATCACTTCATCTTATTATACATTAAAGGGGACATATTAGTGAGTTTGAAAAATCGGTTATTTCATTTTTAGGGGGACTTCTATGCGCTTAATTAAGTTAAAAAACACATTATTTATTTTACTTGGGGCCGCTATTTTCAGCTTCGGTTTAGTCAACTTCAACCTTGAAAATAAGCTTGGTGAAGGCGGTATTACTGGTATTACATTAATTCTATACTTCATGTTCAAATGGGATCCAGCACTTATGAATATTTTATTAAATATCCCGATGTTCATAATCGGATGGACAATACTTGGTAGACGGGCATTTGCCTATACTTTAATCGGGACATTCGGTGTATCGATTTTCATCAAAGTATTCCAAATTTTAAATTTACACATTGAATTGCATGATGATTTACTACTTGTTTCACTATTCGCAGGGGTATTCCTCGGTGGTGGACTCGGCATTATCTTTAGGTACGGAGGTACAACGGGTGGCTCGGATATTATCGCTCGACTTGCTGATAAATATTTTGGATGGAATATGGGGAAAACAATGTTCTTAATCGACGCCATTGTACTTGCTGTTTCATTCCTAACATTCCTCGATGCTCGCTCAACGATGTACACTTTAGTTGCTGTATTTATTTCTGCTCGTGTTATTGATTTTGTACAAGAAGGTGCATATGCAGCACGTGGAGCGATGATTATTTCTGATCATCATGAACAAATCGCTGCTAAAATCACAACGCAAATGGATCGCGGTGTTACATACTTACATGGCGAAGGCTTTTATAAAAAAGAAGATCGTAAAATCATTTACTGTGTTGTATCTAAAAACGAATTATTCAAACTGAAAAGTCTTATAAACTCTGTCGATCCGCATGCATTCGTCTCCATCTCTGAAGTGCATGATGTAGCAGGTGAAGGCTTTACACTTGATGATCAAAAACGCCCGATCGATAACTAATCGGTGTAAAACACCCATATTTTTTATTTTATTGCTTTTTGGTGGCTCACCAATTTGTTTGAACAGTTTTGCTGTATAAAAAATCGGTCATACTTTTTTATCTTCTATTCTCTTCTGTAGTAAAATGAAGGCATAGAAAAAGCCGAGTGCTAGTACACTCGACTAATGGGTATCACCACGAAATTACAACATTATTTCTCATTTTGAGAGATAAACATCAAGCTATTGGAGCAGCTTAATGTATGCTTTTCTGTTAAAAGGATCGTAACTACTTGTTACGGTCTTTTTTAGGTTCTATTATATATGTTGGGGTCTTAAAACAATTCACGTTGTAGCTTTCAGAAATAACGAATGCTTTCCGCCGACAAGTGCCGCACTATTTCTTTCCACTTTAGGTGGACAGAAAAAAAGCGGAGGGGGCTCGTTCATCTCGAGAGCACTGCAGAAAACGAAACGAAAGTAAGCGTACCACCACTTTCGTCCGAGTTTTGAAGTGACTCAAAGAGATAAGCCGCCGGAGCTAGACAAAGAAAGGATTGCTTCACACTTGTTTTTCGGCAGGAGTCCTCGTTATTTCTTTCAATGTTGATCTATGTGAAAAAAGGCAAAAAAAAGCACAGTTTCACCAATTCCTTTATACTTAAAATGCTAAGTAATAAGCTAAAGAAGGGTGAGCTGTACTAGTATGAAGTCTATCATGAATATTCCACGATTAAAAGATGTTTTAATCACAAAAATTGAAGGAATTGAAGGAAAGTATACCCTTTATATTGAGATACCTAAAATTCCTCACGATTGTCCATCTTGCCATTCCAGTACTTCGAAAGTACATGATTATCGAATCCAAAGAATTAGCCATTTAAAATGGTTTGAAAGATTAACGGTGCTTTACTATAAACGCCGTCGCTATTTTTGTTCTTGCGGAAACACATGAACCAATCGATATACTGCCCAATCGAAGAAAAGATACGATTAAACAATACTTACAAAAATAGGGTGATCAAGTAGAAATCGTTGTAATGGATATGAATCAAAGTTTCAAAGCAGCTGTTAAAGAAGCTTTGAATCGACCTGTCATAATTGCGGATCGATTTCATTATTGTCGTTATATCTATTGGGCTTTGGATAAGGTACGTCGTTCTGTTCAAGGTGAATGGCATGTATATGCTCGCAAACGATTGAAAAGAATGCGTTATATATTTTATAAAAGAGAAGCTCAATTAAATGAAAAACAATTGTGGGAATTAAATCGTTATCGCTCATTATCGCCTCTTTTAAAAAGCGCATATGAATTAAAAGAAGCTTATTGTGAATGATTTGATTGAGCTAAAACATCGACAGACATGATTGAAATAAAAGAAAGGTTATCGCTTTTTTACCGTAAGGTAATAGAGAGTGATATCCCCGCATTTAATCAGGTCATTAAAACAATGAAGAACTGGCAGACAGAAATACTAAATAGTTTCGCTATTGGTTATTCAAATGGCTTTTTGGAAGGCATTAATAACAAAACAAAAGTTATGAAACGCAATGCATATGGCTATAAACGATTCGATCGATTTAGAGCCAAAATACTATTAGCAATCAAGTACAAAAAGGTTGGTTCACATCTGGGCTGAATTAAAAAAGGTGAATGAAATTGAAAACCCAATTTCATTCACCCCAACATTTGACACAGAGCCCTTTTTTATTGCTTAATCCTGGGGATACCTATACTTATTATACTATTCACTTCCATGTTAATTTTTAAATCCCCCTGTATTCATTAAGACAATTCGCCAACCATCTGGATCAGGAATTGTAACACCTTTTTCATGCCAATATGGATTTTCGGGTGGTACTTCAATATAACCCATTTCAGATAATCTCGATTGAATTGCAGTAATTTGTTCTTTTTCGGGCATATAAAATACAAGTAAATTATCTTCTGTTGGAGCTGGACATGGGCTTCCATCTTCATGTTCCGTAAACTCCAAATGATACGATGCATCTGGTAGACCAATCATTAATCCTGTATAGCCTTCATGCCCGCTAAATCCACCTATTTTCTGAAGACCTAACCCTTCGCAATAAAATTTCTCGATTGCTGCGATTTGATCTGTTGGTCTCGCGATTCTAAATTGTGCAACTTGAAGTGTTTCTGACCATTTATTCATATACATCCCCCTTTTTCCTAATTGTAATATGAAATTCTATGGAAAACCCTCCAACTTTTGATTGAATCCAATAAAAAAACTCACTTCGTTTTGAAAGTGAGTTTTGATCGGCATTTATTCACTTTCCTTTGATTCATTACATAGCGCTACCCATTTTTGAATGGAGCAAATGACTTCTTTAAAAGCTAAGCCGTTTTTCGTTAATTTATACTCCGTTTTTTTAATAGAGTCATCAATATATATTTTTTCAATCATTTTATATTCTACTAATTCATTCAGTCTTTGCGTAAGTAAGCGATCTGAAATCCCTGTGATTTTCGCATGAATTTCATTGTAGCGGAGAGGTCCGTCGATCAGACTATATAAAATGGCGCCAATCCATTTTTTACCGATGAATTCTACTGCTTGATGGTAGTTTTGACAAATATGCGTTTGTTCAGGTGTTTGTACCATTTACTCTCCTCCTTTTAAAAAAATTGTACCATATCATTGACAGTAAAACTAACTTAAAGTAAGATACTTTTATAGAAACTTACTTTAAGTTAGTTAATTAGGAGGATTATATTATTATGTCTACTCAAACAAAATCAGCTTTCACAGAATTAATGTACGCTCGTAAATCAATCCGTAAATACGATGCAGACTATAAATTATCAAAAGAAGAAATTTCGGAAATGTTAACGGATGCTATGACTGCTCCATCAACTTCGAACCAACAACCTTGGCGCTTCATCGCAATTACAGATGAATCTGCTAAAAAAGAACTTCGCGGTATGGCTTATAATCAAGAACAAGTTGAAACTGCATCAGTAGTAATCGCTGTACTTGGTGACGCAAACTTCCATGAACAAGCTGAAAAAATCAACCAACTAAGTGTTGATGTTGGCGTAATGACTCCAGAAGTAGCAGTTGCACAAACTGAAGGTTCTGTAAAATTATACAGCGGTGTACCTGTTGAAGCACGTCGTTCATTAGCAATGTATGATGCTGGTTTAGTATCAATGCAATTATTACTTGCTGCAAAAGATCGCGGTCTTGATTCAGTTGTTATGGGTGGATTCAATAAAGATGCTTTCGCAAAAGCATATGAATTACCAGAAAATGAATTCCCAATCGTCTTAATCGCAATTGGTAAAGGAACTGGCCTTCCTCGTGGAACTTCACGTCTATCAGTTGACGACGTTGTCAAATTCGTTTAAAATTTCTTCCATTTTGAAAATCTAAACAAATGAAATCCTTAATAAGCACAGTTCACCCTTCTATTACTTACAGCATTTCAAGTATAGAAAAATTGGTGAATCTGTGCTTCTTTCACATAAATCAGCATTGAAAGAAATAGTACGGCACTTGTCGGCGGAAAGCCTGCGTTATTTGGCAAAAAACAAAAAAATCTGAAACCGGCCTATTATTAGGTCTCAGTTTCAGATTATTTTTTATATAAAATTATTTAGTCTCCTCAGCTAAATAATTCGATTAACGAGTTGTACCGTAACTAATTACGCGTTTATCCCAGTAACCACCAAGTGATTGGAATTTAACACTGTTACCAGCTGCGTGCATTACTGTATTATTACCTGCATAAATACCAACATGTGTTACGCGGCTTCCACCTGGATTAGCAGAGAAGAAAATTAAATCCCCTACTTTTGGTGAGCTAACACGTTTAACCGCTGCTTTTTGTTGTCCACTTGTACGTGGTAAAGTTTTCATACCTGCTTTTTTGTATACATAGCTTGTGAAACCAGAGCAATCAAATCCTCTTGGTGTTGTTCCACCCCATACATATGGTGTTCCTACATATTGACGACCTGCATTGATGATCGCGTTACCTGATGCATTTGATGCTTTTTTAACTGTTTTCTTTAAATATTTACCTGTAACCCAGCCTGCTTTACCATTGTACTTTACTTTATACCAGTATGTACCTTTAGTTTTTTTACGTTTGTATGCATGTACTGTTTTACCTTTTGTTAATGTACCAACTTGTTTAAATGAAGTGCTTCCACCTTTACGCATTTTAACTGTTGCTGTTGATTTGTAGTATTTATTGATTTTTACTGCTTTCGTTGTAGATGCTGATGCATGTGCTTGTTCTGGTGCTACTCCTGTAAATGCTACTGATAGAGCAACTGCTCCCGTGAGAAATCCTGTAATAAGTTTGTTCTTAATCATGTGTGTGTACGCTCCTGTTTTCTTTAAATTTAATATTTATATGCTTTTCGCTTAATGTCTTTGCTTAACTTACAAGTAACACTTTACACGATTCATCTTACGACACAACGACAATTACATTACAACGTTATTACAAATTATTACGAAAAATATCAGATTCTTATCCAACGAACTGTTTTTAGACCTAAAAAAGAAACATAGTAAGCGCTAAAAATAGCGTCCTCACTATGTTTCTCTATAAAAAGACTAGTCGTCTCTGTTGCCCATACCAGTATAAATTAATACTAATCGAGCAAGTTCCATTACAGCTGTTGCTGCTGCTGCAACATAAGTTAATGCTGCTGCTGTTAGAACTTTTTTAGCTTTAGGGTATTCATCGTTGTTAATAATCCCATGTTCACTCATTTGTCTCATTGCGCGTTTTGAAGCGTCAAATTCAACAGGAAGTGTAACAACTTGGAATAATACACCGATTGCTAATAGGATGATACCTACTAACATTAATGGTTGGTAAGTGGCGATCATACCAATCATAATGAAAATCCATGAAGCGTTTGAAGAAATATTCGCAGCTGGTACTAATTTAGCACGAATATTTAAGAATTTATATGCTTCTGCATCTTGAATCGCGTGACCACATTCATGGGCAGCAACTGCATTACCTGCAACTGATGCTTCATAGAAGTTATGTGTAGAAAGTCGAACAACTTTTGTTGTTGGATCATAATGGTCTGATAAAAAACCATCTACAGCTTCAACACGCACATTCCCTAATCCATTCTCATCTAAAATTTTTCGAGCTACTTGAGCGCCAGTCATTCCTGACGTTGAAGTCTCTTTTGAATAACGTGTGTAAGTTGATTTTACTTTACGCTGTGCATACAAAGGTAGCAACATTAAAACTGCAAAGTAAATGATATACATCACTAATGACAATATAACCATCCTCCTAGTTCGTTCATAGTTTTATTTTAAGGTCAAACGATATTCCGAGCAACCGAAAACCTCTTTTTCATTGTAAATATTGCTAAAAGAAGACATAAAACCGACATCCAGAACGTAAAATAACCAATCTCATTCATATATTGTGTCAGCATTGAGTACTCTGGCATTTGTTTGAAGACATAGTCGATGACATCATTATGCAATGTCCAAATTGCTGTAATAATAATATGCGGTGTTTTGAAATCATACATTGGTAAATAAAGAACCCCTTGAAATGCCATTAGGAAGTGACTTGCAACGAGCATCCAGCCCATCCAGCCAATTGAACCCGTCTCAACGAATGCTAATAAATTCATCGCAACTGCCCAAAGTCCATATTTCACTAATGTAACTAATGCTAAAGCTTCAAATATTCTAAAATGCTTGCCGATTAACCAACCAAATATTGCAATCGAGAAAAATAAAGTCGCTGTTGGACTGTCTGGAACGAATACATAGAAAAGTGCATCCGTATGTTCCAATTGAGGACCGTACCATATGTAACCATAAACTGTACCTAAAACATTAATAATGAATAGTAGAATCAAAAATGATTTTGATGTAAGAATCGTCCATGCGCTCGCGAATATGTAATTCATGTGTACCTCCCAAACCTTTTCTTCTTATTATATAGTAGAAACTATGCTTCCGTTAGTAAAAAAAGCTACATTCTTCGGCATGAATGCGCGTGAATGTAGCTAAAAATTATTATTCTGACTTAAGTCCAGATATAAATTTAGCAAGCTTCTCTAAATCCTCATCTGAGCCTTTATATTGTCCTGCTGGCATTGTACCAACACCATCATGAGCAATCTTAATAATTTCCTTATCTGATAGACCTGTGTCAATTAATTTTGGTCCAGCTCCACCTTGTAATTTGTCACCGTGACAGTTAATACAAGATTGCTTCGAATACACTGCGTAGCCCGGATCTGCCTCATCAATCTTCACTTCTTTGACGATTTCACCTTGACGTTTCGCTGCTGCCCAGTCATGATTTGCAACTGATTCCCAAGTTAAGAAAATCATTGATGCAAGTGCCAGTAACATAAAGGCTACAGGTAATGGACGCTTCAGTGGTCGTCTCTCTGGTCCGCGATCTAGGAATGGTACAAGTAGTAATGCACCGAATGCGATTCCTGGAATAACCATTGCGCCAATAATATTGTAAGGACCTGATGCAAATTCATATTTTAGTAATTGATACAAGAATAAGAAGTACCAATCCGGCAATGGGATATAACTAGTATTCGTTGGATCTGCTTGTCCTTCTAACGGTGAAGGATGTGCTACTGTTAATATTAAATATCCGATTAAGAACACTGCCCCAACCATCCACTCTTTTAATAAGAAGTCTGGCCAGAAAGGTTCATTTTTACCAGGATATTCGGAATAATCTGGTGGGTACACTTTTTGTCCTTTTTTGTCTTGGACGCGAGAATCCCCAACAAACTTCATTCCTTTACCTTTGTGCATACTGTCCCCTCCTTTGGAAGTTCATAAGTAAGGCCTATAAAGGACCTGAAATACCTTGTCTACGAATCATAATAAAGTGAGCTGCCAGCAACCCAAGCAATGCAGCCGGTAAGAAGAATACGTGAATCGCAAAGAATCTTGTAAGTGTTTGCGCACCTAATATGGTCGAATCCCCTGCAAGTAAAATCTTAATTTGTTCACCTATAAATGGTACGGAAGCTGCTATTTCGATCCCAACCTTAGTCGCAAATAGTGCTTTCATATCCCACGGTAATAAGTATCCTGTGAAGCCTAATCCAAGTATGACAGCGAAAATCAATACGCCGACAATCCAGTTAAGTTCACGAGGTTTTTTGTAAGAGCCTGTGAAGAATACTCTCAATGTGTGCAGGAACATCATAACGATTACGAGAGAAGCCCCCCAGTGATGCATGCCGCGGATAATTTCTCCTGCTCCTACTTCATTTTGTAAGTAATAAACGGACTTCCATGCATTTACAACATCTGGTACATAGTACATCGTTAAAAACATACCCGATAAAATTTGAATAACTGTGACAAAGAATGTTAAGCCGCCAAAACAATATACGAATGCAGAAAAATGATGGGCGGGGTTAACATGCTCAGGTACTTCATGATCAGCAATATCACGCCAAATTGGTGTAATATCCAATCGTTCGTCTACCCAATCATAAATTTTATTTAGCACTTGATTTCCCCCCTCTTATTTAACCATCGTATTTGGCACAACTTTACCAATCATTAGATAGCCATCTTTTTCTTTTACTTGGAATTCATCAAGTGGTCCAAGCGGTGGTGTTTTCGGTACGTTCTTTCCATTTTTTTCATAGCGTCCACTGTGACATGGGCAATAGAACTGATTCGGTTCTTTTTTGTCGCCGCCCCAGTTCACTGTACAACCTAAATGCTTACAAACTGGTGATAGAGCAATAATTTTATCGCCGTCTTTGTAGACCCAGGCATTATCAGTTACATCTGATTTATACCAAGCATCAACTTGCTCATACGTAAAGTCTACCTTTACTGGTTTTTCAGTTAATTCTGAAATTTTCTGTTCCGTTAGAACAAAGTCTCCGCCACCTTTTTTGGCTAGTACAGGATCTACAGCAAAACGAACCATTGGCATGAGCATTCCAGCTGCCATGAAGCCGCCTACACCCGTCAAAGTGTAGTTCAAAAATTGACGTCTTGAAACGCGATTGTTACTCATTATTTTCCCCCCTCTAGCTTTTAACAGGTCGTCCCAATAATTGGGCAAACTTATACAAAATAGAAATAACTAGGACAATTATATGATATATCATAAAAAATGTAATTACAACAATACTACTTACACTTTTGGATAAATTTGTGAACAAATGTATAAAAAGGGAATATGTTGTTTTTTAAGAACCCCATTTTTGAGAGAAAATCGGGATAATTTGACGTAATTGATCACCTAAGACAGATTGTTTCATCTTTTGATCCATCGATTCAAGTGGAATGGATGGCAACCAAATAACGTTATATTGCTGATTAAACGAAGAAAATGCATGGTCCGAGCTGACAAAGAAGGTATGTTTGAATCCTGCAATTTCCAATTGTTCTGCAATATTTTGAAGTAGTAGCTGTTGATCCATTGCCGCTGTATATAATACAGGTGGTGTAACTACAACCCTTCCTTTGAATTGCTGCTCAATAAAATTCGTTAATGATAATAAGAAATCCGATGAAGAAGCACTTTGCTTAATGCCCTCCATTGAGCCATCTAATTTTGGTAATGGGACGATTGCTGTATCAATAAATTCCTTATGCGCCATAAACTGCTCTAGGTCTTTACCGTTCCAAAACATATGAAACATCTCCCTTTCCTTTAAAACCCATTTTTATAATTGTAAGTAAATTATACACTTTTTTCTTTCATTAATGTAGAAATATGTAAATTATATTAAAAAAGGAATCAAGACAATACCGCTCGTCTTGATTCCCATCGTTATGCATTTAGTTGATTTAATTCATTCGTTAATTCAAGAAATCTCTCTTTATTCCCCGCGTCGATTGCCTCATCAATTTGACGTAACAACGTTTCCTTTTGGAAATTCATAATACTCGCATCAAGCAATTGTTCAGCAACTTCTCGATCTCCAAAGTTAGACTGCAAATACTTTGGAATATGAGGATTGTCTTCAAGCACTGCCAAGTAATTTGAATTCGGTGGAAGTTTCTGGAAATTCACTTGAATATACATATCTTCATTCGGATTTAATCTTAAATCATGGAATGACTTTTCAGCATCAGCTGTCATAATATTGCCTTTATAAAAGCGAAACGGAATACCTGAAGAATCTGTTGTAGACATGACCATTGCCCTCGGACAGAAATGGGCTTCTTCGACAAAATGAATACGTTCAAGTAAATCATCATGTCCAACGATATAATTTAAGATCCAAACACATTCTCTACGTTTCATGTCATAACGCTTTAGAAACCATCGAATAAATGCCTTCTTTTCAGTATTTGTTACAGATGTCTTCATCAATATCCCTCCTTTAAGTAAGTAATCTTAAATCACTTGCTGTGTGGATGTTGATTACGCTTCGAATCTTTGGACTAAGTCAGACCATTGTGGTTCATCGGGTTGTAGCTCTACTAAAATTTTGGCGATTTTAGAAGCTTCTTCTCTTTTCCCGTCCTCTATTAAAAAGTAAACATACTTCTCTAAAAAGCTTACATCATCTTGATAATCAGAGAAGGCAATTTGATAATGCTTGTACGCTAAATCAAATTGTTCTAGGCGATCATAAGATGCTGCGGCGAAAATTGATAATGTCGGCCATTCAAAATCATCTTCTGATAAACCTTCAATTAACTCTGCTACTTCCTCATCTCGCTCATTTTGAGAAAGAATCGATACGAGAATATGAACGGCTTCCATATATTCAGGGTCCAATGCTACTGCTTCACGTAAAAACTGCTCCGCTTCTTCAGGAAGACTGTTTTTAAGTGCCATTTTCCCAGCGAATAGGAATAATTCCTTATCATATTCATCTCGACTAATACCCTCTTTAATGATTTCTAAAGCGGTCTTATTATCTTCCATCATCGCATAGCTTTGCGCTAGTAATAAATAACCTGCAAAGTAATCTGGATCTAAAACGCGTAAATCTTCGCCATGTCGAATGGCAGCTTCGTACATTTCAAGTTGGAATGCGCTATAAGTCGCACCGAATAATAAATCAGGTGAAGTACTATTTTTAAGTGCTTCTAAATAGTAATTATATGCTTCTTCATACGATGCACCTACGCGGTGAACTTCCGCTAAACGCTCAACTAGACGGATGCCAGCAATTTCACTTTGCTCTTTATACAGCCCCTCATAAAGTCGAGCTGCTTCAGATAACCTACCCATCTCCATTAATAATTCAGCTTTCGCAAATTTTAATAATGGCTCATCTGGTAGAAGATCCAATGCTTCATCTAATTGCTTTTCAGCCACTTCATAAAGCCCTTGCATTTGATAATAATCGGCAAGAGCCAATAATACTTGTGGATACTCATCTGCATCTTTCGGGATTTCTAAGAAAATATTTAACGCTTCATCTTCTTGATTCGTATCCATTAATAATGTGGCACGATCAATTTTTATTTGATGTTCATCCGGGAAAAGGAATTGTAAATGTTCTAAAACTCCTTCCGCTTCATGGACGAAGCCTAAGTTTGTTAAATAACCTGAAATTTCATACTGTGTATCAGGGTCTACATCTAATTTAAATTGCTCCATTAGTGCATGGATTTTATCTAAATCACCTTGCTCAATTGCGTCGATCATTTGTTGTTGGATTTCCATCGTTCATCCACCTATTTCTAATAGTATTTTCATTTATAATGCTACATGACATAGAGCTGTTTCACAAGAAAAAAAGCTTGATCAATTTTGATTTATGATTGAAGTCACGCGTTCTACTTTTATTTTCAAGATAGGGATTGCTCCTGACGATGTACAGCAGTTTTTTGCTCGCTAATTCCAAGCATTTTTACGACTCTATAGAATGACTTTCTTTTTTCGTGAATAGTTGCATGTTCAAATAATATTTTTAAGACACACTGATCCATCTAAATCTAATTTTCAACTATAGAATAGTGAACTACTCGCCACTTAGCTAAACCTTGCGGTTCTTCACGCTTGAAGTGGGAGCTTCTTGGGAATAGAGCGTACTTGCAAGTGTATTTCTTTACTTGCAGCGGTTTCTCTTATTTGACCGAGCT
>NZ_QFVS01000028.1 GCF_003143955.1 Kurthia zopfii
TATTTTTGATTTAAAATTATGATCATAGAATGAACGCGTATTTTTGATTTAAAATTATGATCATAGAATGAACGCGTATTTTTGATTTAAAATTATGATCATAGAATGAACGCGTATTTTTGATTTAAAATTATGATCATAGAATGAACGCGTATTTTTGATTTATAATTGTCATCAAAGGATGACAACGTCACTTTGATTAGAATTTATTCAATTACCGCAATCGATTGATTTCAATTAGAAGAATCCCATTGATTCATTTGAATTTCTTCAGCGATCATTTGTAAATCATAGGCATCAATTTTCATTAGTTCATAATCGTGATTTTCCATATATTTTTCTGCCAAATCTCGAATGTACTTCGGTGAGCCTTCGTTTTCCTCATCATATACAAGGAGAATGCCATCTGAATGGGTAATGAGCCATTTATTTTTCTCGATGAATTGCCAAGGTGCTTCATATGGTCGATTCGTTAGCGAGGCGACATGATTCGCTTTTTGTAACATTTCCTGATATTTTTCTTTCTTTTGATCATTCCAATTTTTCTCTTGCTCTAAAAACGGTGTGAAAATGCCACATTGAAGTTGTGGAAATTCTTCTTGTAATTCGAAAACGACTTCTGCAGCCCATGCTTCAACACCTAATTGGCCACTTAATAAAACCCACTCAAGTCCTTCTTCTACTAAAATTTTTATTTTGTCGGATAGTGCTTTTTTAATAATCGCAATGCCAGGATGTGAATCTTGAAAAATACCTAGTTCATGTGCTTTATATCCAGTAACGACAATTTTCTTCATAAAAATCGCCCTCCTCACTGACTATTTTATCATGTAATAGATGTGGATAACTATTTGTAGTGAAAAAGTGTGGATAACTAAAAAAAGAACCGCAATAATATGCGATTCTAAAATTTATAATGTTATTTCTTTTTTATATTTTTTAATTAACTCATTCATTGCATTTTCTACAGCAATTGAAGTTTCGATATTACGCTCTTTACAATACAGATCAATCGAATGAATAACAGCATCAATTTCTACTTTAGGTGGTGTATTTTTTTCTACTTGTGTCGCTAAAGTAACCTTTGGTGTTAAATGCTCATCTACAATGTTTTTTAGAATCGGCAACTTTGTTTGACTCACTACAGACTCCATCAATTCACTATCACGGTTCATTTCATAGCCTCATTTCTAATCTAGTAATAATACATACCACAATATGTCATTTTTCACACATAAATATGATAAGAATTAATTTTTGAAACTGAAAATTATGATAGGATTAATTGAATGAAATTTTTGGAGGCGTGTATTTTGAAAAGTATTGCAGTATTTTGTGGATCTCGTTTCGGCGTGAATCCTCTATTTAAAGTGAAAGCGGTTGAATTAGGTAAAAAATTAGCTGAAAATAATATTACGCTTATTTATGGCGGAGCAAATGTCGGAATCATGGGTTTAATCGCTGATACAGTCCTTGCTGAAGGTGGAAAAGTGATCGGTGTAATGCCAAAATCATTGGAAGAACGAGAAATTACACATGAAAATTTAAGTGAATTATATATTGTGGATACAATGCACGAAAGAAAACAAAAAATGATGGATTTATCAGATGGTTTCATCGTCTACCCAGGTGGTATTGGCACAATGGAAGAGTATTTTGAAGTATTCACATGGAATATGATTGGCATAATTGATAAACCGTGTGTGCTATTAAATATTGAAGACTACTATACGAATTTAGGTAAATTCCTAGAGCAAATGTGTGAAGAAGGCTTTTTAAATGAGGCAGCATTTGATAAAAGTATTTTAACGGATTCAATCGATGAGGCAATAAAAATTGTAACGAAATAAACAAAGGAGATGAGTTCATGATTTTTTATCATGTAAGTAAAGATCCCCATATTTCTGAAACAGTTGTATATCCAAGAATACCTACATATAGAATGGAAGGCGAAGACCAGAGTGTTCCGAGAATCTGTGTTTCACCTTCTATTTTAGGTTGTTTAAATGCAGTAGATCAATTAGAAGTAAATGATGTAGTTTATATTTACACATGCGAATCCAATGTTTTTTGCCAGCCGAGTTGTCAACAAGTGGCCGACCAGCATCTAACCGGAGAAATGTGGATAACTGAAGCGGTTAAAATTGAATACTACCAACAAATCATTATTAAAGAGAAAATCATGAGAGAGGTTGATGGATGCTTAATTCCGTATTATATATATGATGTAAAATAAATAATACACTTACCTATCGTAAGGTTATTTATTTAAAAAGCGGTGAAGCTATGTGCTTAGAAACAAAAATAACTATATATTTACCTAACGTAAAGTTATTTATTAAGAAAAAAAGAATAACCGTGAGTAAACATTCGGTTATTCAAAATCATTGCTGCAATAAATATCCGTATTTATACCAAAGTGGTTTTAGGATAAAAAAATAGATTGGCAATGCGATCATCAAATATAAGAACAATTTAAAGACAATTTTAAAAAATAGTTTGAAGAACAATACAAAAAGTAAAATCGCTATGAAAACCGCGACAATAGCTGACATATAGCATTACTCCCTCCATGCTACTTCATAGGACTCATCTATTATAGAAGAAGTTCCATACGAAAAAAAAATAGATGAATAATTTTAGTGGACAAATTACATAATATATAATATGATAAACCTAATAGAATCGTTGTAAGAAATTAAGAATACACTTATTACTCAAGTAATTGTGTTTTTCAATTGCTTTTAATATGTGTTTTTTTTCTTGAAATTAATGGATCTAATTAATAATTTATTGGAGGTCATTCAAATGACACAAGGTACAGTTAAATGGTTTAACGCAGAAAAAGGTTTCGGTTTCATCGAAGTTGAAGGCGGCAGCGACGTATTCGCTCACTTCTCAGCTATCCAAGGTGAAGGTTTCAAAACTTTAGAAGAAGGCCAAAAAGTAGAATTCGAAGTTGAAGATGGTCAACGTGGCCCACAAGCTGCAAACATCGTAAAACTTTAATCTTTACAGGTCAAAGTTAAAAGGACGCTCATTTATGAGCGTTCTTTTTTGTGTCTTGAATATACACTTTAAGTGCAACACAAAAAGAGACTCAAAGATTCAAACCTAGTAAAATAGTGTTTACAACGACAACTATTGAAAGGATTGAAAACTATGAGCCTCTATAAACATCTTACCATAGAAGAAAGAGAACGGATATTTCTTCTTTTCCATCAAGGTGATTCGATTCGCGGTATTGCGAAATTGTTAGAAAGAAACCCTTCTACGATCAGTCGAGAACTAAAAAGAAATCAAGAAAATCAAAATTATTCACCTTCAGTTGCACATTCAAAATATACAAAAAGAAAATCCAATTGTGGAAGAAAGCTTCTGTTAAAGAACCCTGAATTAAAAGCGCTTGTTAAAAAACTATTTTTAAACAAGCAGTGGTCACCTGAACAAATTGCATCTCGAATTAAGTTCGAGAAATCAGCTTATAGAATTAGTTTTAATACGATTTATCGTGCGATTTACCGAGGCGATTTTAATGAAGCAAACTTAAGTCGTGGAAACCGTGGGGCTATTCGAAAATTACGACACAAAGGAAAAACACGTCATACCAAAAATCATCTCGAAAAGCGTGGAAAAATTTCAGTAACGCATACGATTCATGAAAGACCAATCGCAGCGAATAATCGTTCAACAATTGGTCACTGGGAAGCTGATACGGTAGCTGGTAAAACAGGGAAGGCTTGTTTAGTAACGCTTACTGACCGAAAAACACGTTATTTAATAGTGGAGAAAATCGAGAAAAAGAAATCTATGCATGTTCGTGATTCAATCATTCAATTATTGTCTGCCTTGCCAAAAAATAAACGAAAATCCATTACACCAGACCGTGGGAAAGAATTTTCAAAGCATCGAGAAGTGACAGAGCAGTTAGATAAAATCCCATTTTACTTCGCTGATCCACACGCCCCATGGCAACGAGGAACAGATGAAAATACAAATGGCCTGCTTCGAGAATACTTTCCGAAGACAGAAGATATGAACTCATGCACAAAAGATTATATTGAAACCTGTATGGAGAAACTAAATAAACGTCCACGTAAGTGCTTAGGTTGGAAAACACCTTATGAACTCTTCTTTGGCAAGGCGTTGCGTTTAATTTGACAATTCAAGGTGAAAAAAAGTATATTGCAGGGAAAAAATAGCGATTTGCTAATTTCGATCTCGATCTCATAAAAATATTGAACAAATGAAGAATGAGAAGCCATTGTAGGAAGATCTCAATCATAAATGAAATTACATATAGTATGGAATGATTTGGAGGCAAATACGATTCGTATGAGCGTATATCGAAAAGGATGTACATCCTGGCTAATTTGAAAGTCACCTTCAATCATTCCAATAGCAGAAGCAGATTATAGGAAAAAAAGATTTAAAATAGAGAAGACCATCATAAAAAATAAAATAATCGTAAAAACCATAATTCTACAAAGAAGAATAATCATATGATTACCTAACGTACGTTAAATAAAAGTGCAAAAAAATAAAACCTTCAATATAAAGGTTTTATTATAAATGCCAAATGGCTATAAAATTCAAAAAAAGAAAGCCGCATTTGCCGTAAGTTGATCATATTGAAAGTTTTAAACCACCACTTCTAAAAGTGGGTGTTCGCAGAGTCGTTCATGTATGTCCTCTTAGCTTAGAGGCTTGCCAGTCCTTACTCAATCTAAAACTCCCTATTACAGCTTAAAGGTTAAAACTTAATACTATTACGTACAACGCAGCTTGTATTATTAATATACTCCACAAATGAAAAGGATGCAAATAAGTTGTTTCAAACAAAATAAAAACAGCCTGTTCTCTTCATAAGAGTAACGAGCTGTCCTTCATATTAAATCACTACTGTCCATATTAGGCATCTGCAATTGCCTCTTGTGTTAAACGAATTAAATCAATACTAGTTTCTTCCTTCATAACATCTTGAAGCATCGTATGTTTGAAGTAGTCCACACTGTTCGTTAATGAAAGATTTAAAATCTTCTTCAAAGCCGTTTGATACATCTTCACGAACTCTACGTCGTTATTACCTCTCTTTAGCTCTGCAAAAGACTCATAGAACTGATCTAGCTTATCGCTAAGCTCTAATAGCTGTCCTTCGATTGTAGAATCTTTACCTTCTTTCATGCGGTGTTTAAAGATCGTTTGGAATTCTTCAGGAATTTCTTCCTCAATATAATGTTCTACCATTTTTTCTTCGACTAAAGCGATCATGTTTTTTAATTCGACTGAAGAATGTTTTACAGGCGTTTTAATATCGCCGATGAAAATTTCTCCGTAGTCATGATTAATAGTTTTCTCGTATAATGATTTCCAGTTAATAGTTGCGCCATTCATTTCTTCAAGTGTTGCAAAGAACATCGCATACTGTGAAACTTTCCAAGAGTGAGCTGCAACATTATGTTCTTCAAACTTAAATCTCCCTGGTGCTCGAATAATTCTTTCTAAATCATTTAAACTCGTAAAAAATTTGTGAATACCCATATGCAATTCCTCCTTCTTTGGTGCTTAATACTACCATACCTTATTATTATATGAAAATGCTTGGATTTACAATCAATTACAATTTGCTTTACACTAGCTTCATAAATTGGGAGAATAGAAGTGAAAAGGGGAGAGAAGATGCTATATTCCTTCATAATTTATATTCACGTCATAAGTGCGATCCTTTCTATAGGACCATTCTTTATATTATTACCAATCTTGAAAAAAATGAGTAAAACAAATAATATGGTGGAATTCGGTGCTTTTGTACAAGCCTTTCAAGCAGGTGTTACGACTGTAAAGCATGCGGGTCATCTTCTTGTGACATTTGGATTGCTAGCGGTGTGGTTAGGGCCTTGGAGTTTAACGACCTCGTGGATTTTAGTCACGCTAATTTTGTTAATACTATCCGTTGTTTATTTAGCAAATGCATTTAAACCTACGATCCGTACGTTAGGTACAGAAAAGTTCGATCAAATAAAATTTGTTAAGAAATTAAAGCAAGGTGTATATGTCTATTTATTTCTACTGCTCGTTATGCTTTGGTTAATGGTAGATAAACCAACCTTATGGTAGGTAAAAATAAACAGAGGCTAAACAGTTTATATTCACCGTTTGAATAATTGGATTCCACTCATTCGGAAAATGCAGCGATTATTCATTGAAATAGTGTGGCATTTCTAAATGTTTAAGAGCATCATATAAAATAAAAATCAAAAAAAGAAATCGCGAGCCAATGCGATTTCTTTTTTTATGTTCTTAAAGGATATCTATTCATTTACACGAGTATGTCATCAAATGAGTCTAGTCGAATAACTTCAAGTGGGAATGTATCGAGTGCGGTTACTTCATTCGGTACGACATAGCATTTTATATCTGCTCGAATGGCTGCTGTTGCACCATTTACAGAATCTTCGATGGCAAAACATTCATTTGCCGTTAGATTAAGTGCCTCTAATGCGGCTAAATAAATATCAGGGCTTGGTTTCACATTCTCAACATCATCAGCACATCGAATTTCTTCAAAGTAATGCGTCAAGTTGTTTTCTTGAATGAATGATAGAATCCAATGCCTTTGACTACCGGACGCAATCGCAATGCGTAACCCCTGTGCCTTGAAGCGATCCAAAGCTGAAAGGATGCCTTGTCGAATCGGAAGTGAGTTGATGTGAGAATTGACGAGTTGTTCAGCTAAAGGTGATAGTTGTTCACGCTTAATTGAAGCATCTACATATTCTGTTAAATAATCATAGAGCGCCGTATCTTTTGTGCCAACGCATTTATTGAAAATGGTCATTGGAACAGTATGCCCATATTTTTCTTCTATTAAATCAATATAGACATCAACCCAAAGTGATTCAGTATCAACTATTGTGCCATCAAAATCAAAAATAACTGCTTTCATCGAGATCCCTCCTTTTACTGACCGTAGATTGATTGAAGATGTATAAGTAATCCATTTTCGTTATTCGAAAAATCGGTCACTTCAGTTGCTTGTGATTTCACCCAGTCAGGCGAATTTTGCATTGCTACTGAACGCCCAGCTTTTTTAAAGAGCGGTAAATCATTGCCACCATCACCGAAAGCAATAATATCGAAAAATTCCAGACCAACGCGATCAAGTATTTCATTCGCACCGGTTGCTTTTGTAATGAATTTTCCACTAATATCGATTAAATCAGGTGAGGAAATCGCAGCGTTAAATGAATAATCCTTCTCCAATTCAGTCAGTTCAACCATCCAGTGGGCAATTGCTTCAATATCACTCTTGAAGAATAAAATTTTCTCTACTTCAGCAGTTTCGATTTCGTCTGTCCAAATCGGTTGGAAGTAGCCATGACCTGTTAATTCATTGGCACGTTCTCTAAGTGGAGAAATTTTAGCAGAAGTATGCCCATCATGATGATGAATTTCATGGTGAATCCCTCTCTCAATTGAAGTCGAGATTAGTTTTTCAACCGTTTTCGGATGAATGGAGTGGCGTGACACTTCTTTTCCTCCGAATCGTACGCTCATACCATTCGAGTTGATAATTCCATCAACTTCGAATTCTCGTGGCAAGGCGTAATCCATTTCATAAATTGTTCGGCCAGTAGCGATACAGACTAATACCCCATCGCGGCGTAATTTCTGAATGTACTCGGCTAATGTCGGATCAATGATTTTGCTATTATTTAGCGTAGTCCCGTCTAAATCCAGAACGATCATTTTTGGTTTTGTCATCGTGAACACCTCTTATTCTTCAGTAGCTATTTTTTCTAAAGTAGGAAGTAAATTTTTTGCGAGTTCAACCGCTGATTTCCCTGTTTTTTTATGATTTTCGACGAAGGAAACGACTAAATAATTCTCTTTTTTGCGATCAAATGCGAAAAGGAAACTATTTTGTTGACCTTCCGTCCCTTGTTCCATTTTCAATTCAGCTGTCCCGGTTTTAGCAGCGAGTGTAGTTCCTGATTTCTGCAGATTATGAGCCGTCCCTTTCGGATTTTCGACAACTTGTACAAGTGCATCGTTTACTAGTTTCACCGTTTTAGGCGTAGTAGCTTCAGAAGTTTTTGATTTTTCACCTTTTAAAATATGTGGCGAAATAATTTTCCCTTCATTCGCGAACGCACTGAATGCAACAGCTTGCTGAATCGGTGACATTAACACTTGTCCTTGTCCATAAGAAGTGTCGGCTAGTAGAATTTCATTTTTAAAATGTTGATCTGTAGAAATTTGCGCTGGTTCCATGGCGAAAGGTAAGTCATAGTCTTTACCAAACCCAAATTTATTTAGGCCAGCGCGTAGTTTTTTCTCGCCAAGTTCTAAACCTTCTTGTGCGAAGAAAATATTGTCGGACTGGATTAAAGCATTTTTGTAATTGACGACAGACTGTTCTGCGACGCGCGTAACTTTGTAATTACCCCAAGAAGCATCTTTCTGCCATTGAAGACCATTGATTTTTCTAGTTTTATCCGTTGTTAGAGTGCCTTCGTCAAAACCAACTGCGGCAGTGATTGCTTTCATTGTCGAACCTGGAGCGTAACGTTGAGCATATCGTGCCATAAATGGTTTATCTTCATTGTTTACATATTTATTGTAAGCTTCTTGCGAGATTCCTCGCACCATCTGATTCGGGTCGAACGATGGTTTAGATACTAAAGCGATTAATGCACCTGATTTTGGCTGCATGACAACCGTTGAACCAACCGCACGTTCCAAATCGAAGTAAGCTTCTTTTTGAACTTTCAAATCGATTGTTAATCCGATATCTTCACCATCAACAACTTCTGATTTTAAAAGTTTTTCTTTCACATTGCCTTGTTCATCCGTTAATGAGATTTCCCCACCATCTGTCCCACGCAGTTTGGCATCATAGGCACGTTCAAGTCCGGCCTTACCAATTGTCGCGTCTGAACGAAGTGATGGATCTTTTTTTAAGTCTTCGGCAGTAACCTTGCCTGTATAACCAATTAAGTTGGCAGCAGCTTCACCGAGTGGGTAGTAGCGGATTTCTGTCGCTTTGTATTGCAGCCCAGTCATTTTGCGTACATCCTCATCTGCGACCGTTTTAAGCGGTACGAATAAGAAGTCCTTCACCCAACTTTGTTTTAGCGTAGCTTCTATAGAAGAAACAGGTAAATCTAAGAATTTTGAAATGGCTGCGATATTTTTCGTACGTTCTCCGCCAATCCCTAAATCTTTTGGAATGATTCCAGCTTGGAACGCTTTATTGACGGTAGCTAAATCTAAACCGTTCACATCTTTAATATTGCCTCGTTTTGCAGCAGTACTATTAAATGAAATTTTATCGGTTGATTTCATATTTGGGAAAATTAAATTAGGATTCCAGACGATTTTGAATTCCTCGTTTTCTTCAACAATTTTTGCTTTATAAGAGAATGAGGAAGTATCACCGATTGAAGTGTGTAATTTCATTTTATATGTCAAAATCTGATCTTGAATTTTGACATCAGAAATTTTAATATCATTTACACCAATACCACCGAAAACTTTCGTGTATTTTGTAACAAGGTCATCTGTTGTATAACCTTGAGATTTTAATGACTTAGTTGTAACGAGTTTTGGAAATGATTTAAATTTTTGATCCTTTAGTGAAGTAATCCATTGATTTGCTACTTCTTCTTGAGCTTTCTCATCTTTTTTCTCATTAAAAAAGAAAATACCACCAATAACAAGTCCAATGACTACGATTGCTCCAATAATTATGCCAATCGTTTTTTTATTCATAAAACTGCCTCCTTTCCTCTATTATGAATGAAAAATTTGAATATTGCACAAGCTATAATAGGGCTATTTAAAATTATTTCTAAAAAAATTCAATTATTTATCGAAAAATGCGTGATTTTCTCAAAAAATATATTATAATTCTATTTAAGGAACAAAAGTTGTAAAAAATAAAGGGTTTCTTCAGGCGATGTTCTTGGGGATTGGAGAATTTGTGGAACAAGATTTCAATGGGGAGTTGAACCCTTATCTACATAATTCTATTTTATAATAAGTAGAAACTCTAGGAAGAGAGGGAAGTAATGATGTTTGATCAGTATGCATTTGGTGAGCAACTAAAATTATTGAGAGAATTGAGCAATCATTCGATGTTATCATTGGCGAAAGAAATTGGTACATCTGCAAGTCGTATTAAGAGCTGGGAGGTCGGGGAGAGTATACCTTCTGCAAAATGGATCGTGAGACTTAGTCAAGCGTTGAAAATTTCAGCGGACGATTTATTATTAAATATTATGAGCGATGTTCCAATGCCGCAAAATGATATTGAGTACAGTAGACGTAAAAATGTATTACTTCGTGATTTAAGTTCGATTTTACCGGAACTTACAAAGCAAGACTTACTAGAGCTTTATACTTTAGCTGAAATCAAAGTTTCTGTTAAAAAAGAGCCTTTGGAAGAAGCAGTACGTGTATAAATCGCGAAAACGACCATTCATTTGGTCGTTTTTTTGTCGAGAATTAAGAAAAAGGCGATTTTCATTTCATTCAAAATGTGTATTTTGTAATATTTGTGGCAATATTTGTCTATTTTGAAGCGGTTTTTGTCGAATTTTGACCGAAAAATAATTATTTTTCAAAAGAGCAAAATTTTAGTAAGCGTTTTACATAAAAATGATTCCCAATATATCCCTTTCGTTTGGAATGTTGCTATTTCAACAATAATTATAAGTTTCTTGTAAAATTGGACAACTTAACGTTACTAAAAAGGAAGAAAAAACCACTATTCGTAACACTGCTGTAATCATTATGAAATCGTTTTGAAATATTACAGAAATACACCGTCTGTATAGTAATATCCTGTGAGTAAAAAGAGGAGGTCGTTTTTAAAACGATGAAGAAACAAATTATAGCAATGGTGGGTGCTTTCACACTTATGATGGCAGCTCTGACAAATACAGCATCAGCTACATCAGTAAAAGTGGAAAAAGGAGATACATTGTGGACGTTATCTCAAAAACATAATGCATCTGTAGAAAGCATTAAGAAATTGAATAATTTACATTCAACTCTTATTTATGCAGGATCGACTTTAGAAATTGAAAAAGGTAAATCAAAGGGAGCGTCAGTGTATATTATTAAAATTGGGGATAACTTAAATAGTATTTCTCAAAAAACTGGCATCCCGGTTAAAAAATTGATTTCATATAACCATCTTTCAAGTGATTTAATTATCGCAGGTTCAACACTTGCGTTAACAAATAAAAACCAAAAAATCATTCCAGAGAAAAAACCTGTTGTGAAAAAACCAGTCACAAAAACAACGCCTGTTTCAAATCCAGTTGAAAAGGTTGAACCTAAGCAAGTTGAAGCAACACCAGCGCCAACATCATCTAAAACAATGACGATGAAAGCAACAGCATATACGGCTGAATGCACGGGTTGTTCAGGTATTACTGCTACTGGGATTGATGTACGTAATTCTACACCGAAATTAATCGCTGTAGACCCGCGTGTCATTCCATTAGGTTCAAAAGTTTGGGTTGAGGGTTATGGAGAAGCGATTGCTGGAGATACTGGTGGCGCAATTAAAGGGAATCGTGTAGATTTATTAGTTGCGAGCCACGGTGAAGCGATGCAATATGGCGTCCATACGGTTCAAGTGAAAGTATTAAATTAAGAGTGAAAAGCTGTCCAAATCAGATCATGCGAATGAGATGAGGGCGGCTTTTTTTGTCTTTCTTCTATTATAAATGTTACACGCGCAACTAAGAATTTGTAAAAAAACAATAAAAAAGTGAACGAATAAAGCATTTCTTTCGTCATACTTGTTATAGTAGTAATATCAATAATAAACATGAATGGGTGAGAAGGATGAAAATTAATCGTTCAACCGTTTTTCAATGGCTTAAAGTCATCTTACCAATCTTTCTCATGCTTTTTGCAATTCGTGAGATTGGAAAGATTATACGAGAAGCCAACGGAGAGAAAATCGCGTCTGAACTGGGTGCCATCGATGTAAGAGCGCTCGTGTTAATCGCAGTAGTTCCATTGATTTTGGCATTTCCAATGTTTTTTTATGATTATTTTATCATGAAGAAATTAAAAATTAAGCGACCAATGAAACAACTAATGAAGGAATCATTAATTATTAATTCCTTTTCTAATTTAATCGGTTTTGGTGGATTAATCGGCGTTTTACTTAGAACGCACTATTTTAAAAAGCCAGAAATGGACAATACGACATTTTTCAAAATGATTGCGTCCGTAACTTTATTCTATTTAGCAGGAATCTCGCTATTTGCGGATATACTACTAATCTTCGCATGGGACTTACCTCTATTTAATGAGCATCCCTTCCTTCTATTAGTAGCAGGATTTATCGGGTTATATACACCGTTCCTATTTATTAAAGCATTTATACAACTTTTAAGAAAAAAAGTAACAGTCAAAGATGTTGTCAGTGATTTCGCCTTAATCGGTGTATCAGTTGTCGAGTGGCTGGGAGCATTTTGTATGCTTGTCATTCTTACAAAACTACTACACATCGAGATCGCTTTAATCGATTTATGGCCAGTATTCGTCATCGCATCAGCAGCTGGTATTGTTAGTATGATTCCAGGGGGACTTGGCTCATTTGATTTAGTATTCATTTGGGGAGCTACAAGTTTAAATCTTCCTTCTGAATCGGTACTCGTACTATTACTATGCTACCGCGTCGGATACTATGTCATACCATTCATCGCAGGGGGAGCGTTATTCCTTCGTGATATTTGGAGAAGTTTTAATATTGGATACAGCAGTATTCCAAATGCGTTGTTAGAAAAAACTACACATATTATTGCGACAGCGCTCGTATTTTTAGCTGGTTTAGCGTTACTAATTTCATCTGCTGCACCAGGAGCAATTGAAAAATTGAAGTATATTCGCGAAATTATGTCATTGCCATTCATCAATGTATCCCATCAAGTATCAGTTGTGACTGGGTTCGTACTACTAGCATTATCGAATGGTATTTCATACAAGGATAAACGTTCATTCAAAGTAACGCTTTTCGTACTAATTTTCGCATCCATCTTATTTATATTAAAAGGGGTGCAATATCGCCAAGCGCTATTTATGCTTTTCGTAGCTTTATTGCTGTACTTGTCGAAAAATCGATTTTATCGCAAGAGTTACATCGAAACTTGGGGAAGAAGTATTTTAAATACAGTCGTTATTTCAATAATAATTTTGGGCTACATCGTTTTAGGATGGTTAGCGCACCGTAATTCAAATTATAAATTACCAGATCACATCCAAACCTTATTAATTCGTGATTCCGGAGATTTATTCAAAAGCGCAGCTATAGGTATTGTCGTCATCGTCTGTGTCGTTGTCTTCGAAAGATGGATGCGCAAACGGACACAGTTTAAGAAGCAGTATGCCAATAATCATCTGAAAGAAATAAATAAACATTTAGATCAATATGGCAAAAAGGAAGCATTTTTATTGGGCAATAGTGAAGATCAATGTGTTTTCTGGAATAAAAAGAAAACCGTTTTATTCCCTTATTTAGTGTCAGCTGATAAATTAATTGTTCTCGGAGATTTAGTCGGAGAAAAAGAAGATTTCAAAGAAGCAATCGAAGAATTAATTATTTTTGCGGATTTATATGGCTATACACCCGTCTTTTATGAAGTTTCGGATGAATTTGTCCCGTATATGCATGGCTATGGCTTCAATTTCTTCAAATTAGGAGAAGAAGGCTGTGTCGATTTACAGACGATGCAATTCAAAGTTCATGAGATTGAACAATTCGATCGCATTGCAAAAGTTGTGAAGGAGCAAGGCTATGAGTATGAAGTGCTACAAGCGCCATTTACAGCGGAATTTGCTTTGGAATTGGATGACTTACTGAAATCAATTAAAACGACGAAATCAAGTAAGGATACGCATTTCTTCAGCGTCCAAAACTTGAATCAAGGGCCAGTCGCGTTAATTAAAAATGAACATCAGGAAATTGTTGCTTTTGCCACATTAATGCCATTGCATGATGAGCGCAAAACAATTTCGATTACGAATTTATACTCACTGCAAATTGATTTGCCTTCTGAAGTACTAGATTATTTATTAATGAAGCTTCTTATGACTTCAAAAGATGGTGGATATCATCAATTAAATGTCGGTATGATGTATTTACAACATGTTGGTGTATCTAAATATGCCGGGGTTTCTGAGAAAATTACAGCTCAAATTATTGTAGACGCTCAAGATACGAGTATTAATAAGGATACACTTCATTTAAAAGAGACTTACGCAAATGAATGGAAAGCCAAATATATTGCTTATCGAAAACGAGCGTTCTTGCCATTTACAATTATTCAAATTATGATGCTAATTGGAGAAAATAAATTCTCAAATAAACGAAATCAATTTATTGCGATGAGCAATTTGAAAAAGAGAGTAGTTAAGTAATAGGGGTGTAGCGATGACAGAGATGACAATCGAACAACAAATTTTCACTTGGTTTGACCATTTTCATGCAAATCCAGAGGTTAGTTGGAAAGAATACGAAACAACGAAGAAAATAGCTTCTATTTTGGAGGAGTTAAATGTCTCATATCGATTATTTGGAGATATTCCAGGATTAGTTGCTGAAATTGGTGAAGGAACAGATATCGTAGCTGTACGTGCAGATATTGATGCGCTATGGCAAGAAGTAGATGGGGAATGGCGCGCAAACCATTCTTGCGGTCACGATGCAAATATTACAATGGTACTTGGCGCGTTACTTCGCCTACGTAATGAACCATTGAATCACAAAGTCCGTTTCATCTTCCAACCTGCTGAAGAATTGGGGAATGGAGCAGTTGCATCATTCGAACGTGGAGCAGTTGATGGTGTATCTCATTTATTCGGTGTTCACTTACGTCCAATTGAAGAATTACCACTTGGTAAGATTACACCAGCGATTCATCATGGGGCAGCTTACTTTCTTGAAGGGAAAATAAATGGTGCTGATGCTCACGGTGCAAGACCACATCAAGGAAATAATTCGATCGATGTTGTTATGGCGGTTCATCAGATGTTAAATAGTCTTCACTTTTCACCATTTGAACCACATTCGGCTAAATTGACGAAAATTGTCGCAGATGGTGGTAGCACAAATATCATTCCTGGTGGAGCGACATTTGCGATGGATATCCGTGCGCAAAGTAATCAACTGCTAGATGATATGAAAAATGCGATAGAAAAAGGATTAGAATCCATCGAAAACCAGTTCGGAGTAGGGCTGGAGTGGAGATTTTTTGATTATACACCAGGTGCAGAAGTTTCTCCGGAGGCAGCTCAAATGGCAAAATCAGCAATAATCGACACTTTAGGTGAAAATTTTTGCACTAATGAGGTTCATACACCAGGTGCTGATGATTTTCATTTTTATACAGTCAAGAAGCCTGAATTGAAGGCGGCAATGATTGGAATTGGTGCTAATTTACAACCAGGTCTACATCATCCGAAAATGACTTTCGACCATACGGCACTAATAGATGCATCAAAAGTTTTAGCAGCTGTTTTGAAGAAAACGCCTGAATAAATAGATAATTTTAAAACCACTCTATTGTGAAAATAGAGTGGTTTTTTATTTTATTTTATGAATATTTATACAAATGCATCTAATGTTTTATTTAGCTAGTACAAGTAAAAATTTTGTTGATGTAACCGTTTACTATCTGTTTTAACGCAAAAATTTTGCATTGACTAGATTTTATTTAACCATTAATGTGTATAAATATAGTAGATGTTTCATTTTTCAGACAAGTGATGGTATTGAGATGAACGAAGGGGATGAAAGAAATGAAAAGAGAAATTAAAGCAAGATGGACAATATTAACGTTTGGTGTAATGATCACGGCAATGGCGATTGCAGTTATAGCCTATGGCTCAAGCCCACACGTACCGTTAGTAGTAGGAACTATTACAGCAGCAATCGTAACTTTAGCTCACGGATTCAAATGGCGTGAAGTGGAAGAAATGATGTACAAGGGGATTAAATTAGCTTTACCAGCAATCGTAATTATTATGTTAGTTGGATTTACAATTGGCGCCTGGGTAGGTGGCGGTGTAGTTGCAACAATGATTTATTACGGTTTGAAGTTAATTTCACCTGAATGGTTCTTAATTACAATCGTAATTTTATGTGCTATTGTTTCGTTAGCAATCGGTAGTTCTTGGTCAACAATGGCTACAGTAGGGGTAGCTGGTATGGGAATTGGCCTAAGTATGGGTATCCCAGCAGCGATGATTGCAGGAGCAGTAATTTCTGGCGCTTACTTCGGTGATAAAATGTCACCATTATCTGATACAACAAACTTGGCGGCAGGTTTAACTGGTACGAATCTATTCGATCATATTAAGCATATGCTCTTTACGACAGTACCTGGACTTATAATTTCCTTAGTCGTCTTTGGAATCTTAGGGCGTAAATTTGCTCATATTGATATGAATTCTGAAAGCATCACGACAACGTTAGCAGTATTACAAGACACATTTTACGTATCACCATGGTTATTACTAGTTCCAATCGGTGTAATCGTAATGGTAGCGAAGAAAGTTCCAGCAATTCCAGCATTAATTATCGGTATTATTTTTGGTTTCTTATTACAAGTTACAGTTCAAGGTGGTTCAATGCAATTCGCATTAACTACTTTACAAGAAGGTTTCGTTTTAGAATCAGGCAATCAATTAGTCGACAAGTTATTTAACCAAGGTGGACTTGATGGCATGATGAACACGGTATCGATGACTGTAATCGCAATGACATTCGGCGGTATTTTAGAATACTCTGGTATGTTAAAATCATTAATCCAACAAATTTTGCGTTTTGCAAAATCAACTGGAAGCCTTGTGACTTCAACAATTGCTGCTTGTATTTTTACAAACGGTACTTGTTCTGAACAATATATTTCAATCGTAGTCCCTTCACGTATGTTCGTAAAAGCGTACCGTGATCGTGGATTACATTCGAAAAACTTATCGCGCGCACTAGAAGATGGTGGTACTTTAACATCTGTATTCTTCCCTTGGAACACTTGTGGTGTGTTTATCTTTGCGACACTTGGGGTGAGTGCATTCGAATATGCACCTTACGCAATTTTAAACTTTGTTGTACCAATTATTTCAATCATTTACGCATATGTAGGTTTTGCAATTGTGAAAATGACACCAGAAGAAATCGCAGAAGCAAAACGCAAAGAGGAAGAAGAAAGCGTTTTAGAACCAACTGTTGTTTAGTCATAGATTTTATGAAAGGGCTTTATAAATCAGTGAAGACTACACTGCTTATATCGCAAAAAAAAACCAACCGGTGAATTTCGCTGGTTGGTTTTTCTTTTTTCGTCACGTTAAAAAGGTATAAACGGCTTTCGGACGGCCTTTTTGGTAAGTCATCTCACTTGAAGATTGGACTAAATAGGCATGGTCTAATAATTTCTTAATCGTTCTTTCTGCAGTTCGACGCGTAACATGTAAATAATCTGCTAAATCTTGCGCAGTAAATTGATCAGACTGGCGATCCGCAATAAATTGTAGAAATTTTGAAAGTGATAATGAACTTAATTTCGTCTTTTCAGCCATTAATTTTAATTGTGGCTTATCTAGTTTAAGTGAAATGGAACGTTTTTCAGAAGGAAATGGCCCAAATAATTTCGTACGCTCATCAATCAAGAAAATATCACCTGGTGTAGCGAAATGAATGGCTTCCTGTGCGTGTTGCAATGCTTCAGCCATCGATTCACCATAACCAAATCCCATACGGTACGGTGAATTGAATTGAGCTAATACATGAATTAAGTCTTCGCGATCGAGTGCTTGTTGAAGGCGACCAGAAGTCGTATAAAGCTCAAAACGTCCATCCTGCTTCTTTTTATAACTCGCGTGGATATATTTCGTAAATTGTATAAAGGATTGAAAATCATCTTCTGAACATTCAATAATACCAGTCGTTGCTCTATTTTCTTTCGATTTTTGCAAAAGAAGTTCAGATTTTATTTCTTCCATTTTTCGAAGTGTAGCAGATTTAGAATCCTTCATTCGAAAAACGGGAATATTTTCATTCTCCAATTTTTCATACAATTGATGTACGCCTGTGACGATTAATTTTACGCTACCTTCATGAAATAGTTGTGTATGTTCTTTATAAAGATGCTGGCTAGTAGATGACAGTATGTAAGGTAGATCGCCTGTATAATTCATATCATCTAAAATATTCGAAACGAAAGTAGGGTCAATAACATCAATTGCTAGTTCATGTAGTGAGACTTGCTCATTTTGTAAAATAGACAGTAAAGTAGTTGCAACCGCCGTTTCATCTTGTGCCATATAGTGACAAGGCACAGACAGTTGAGGAACCAGCGGTTGAATCTGTTGGAAGGGAAGTAAACCACCAACGATGATTGCATCTGCATTTTGTGCAGCGGGTAATAAAGTAATGGCATCTTCAGGTTCCTCATAAATGAAAAATTCTAATTGAATATCATCGAGGTTTTGTGAGATACTAGATATATAATTTTTATATGCTTTCGAGCTTATAAAAGCGATTTTAATTGGCATCGGTAAACATCCTTTGCTTTTTATTTTAGTCCATTAAACGACTATTAAACGACAAAATAAACCACTAGGAGTGTATTATACATGAAAATCAAAGAAATAGAACTATTTGCAATCAATTTACCTCTAATCGATCCATTTATTATTAGTTATGCTACATATGATTCAATTCAATCAATCATTGTGAAAATGACGACTGACGATGGGATTGTCGGTTACGGTGAAGCAGTTCCAGATGAACATATTACAGGCGAAACATGGGAAAGTACTTTTGAAGTATTAAAAAATAAATTAGCACCAGCAGTAATTGGGTTAGATCCTCGTCAATTTGAAAAATTACATGATGTAATGGATCATGTTGTACGTCCTGCTCCAGCAGCGAAAGCAGCAATCGACATCGCATGTTTCGATATCGCTGGTAAATCAATGAATGTACCAGTTTATCAATTATTAGGTGGTCGTTACCACGAGAAATTCCCGATTACACATGTTCTTTCAATCGGCGCTCCAGAAAAAATGGCTGAAGAAGCAGCGAAGAAAATGGAATTAGGATACACTTCATTCAAAATGAAGGTAGGAACTGAAGTAACGACAGACGTAGCACGTATTAAAGCAGTACGTGAGAGCGTGGGTGAAGACATCGCCATTCGTGTGGACGTAAACCAAGGATGGGGTAATGCCGCAACTACATTAACGGCACTTCGTAAAATGGAAGGCCTAGACATCGATTGGTTAGAACAACCTGTATTAGACAATGATTTCGACGGTCTAGTAGAAATTAAAGCAAAATCAGATGTAACGTTAATGATTGACGAAGGACTTCGTAGCGAGCGTGATATGCGTGAATTAATCGCAAAACGTGCCGCAGATAAAGCGAATATTAAACTAATGAAATGCGGCGGTATTTACCCAGCAATGAAATTAGCAGTAATGGCTGAAATGGCGGGCATTGAATGTCAAATTGGTTCAATGGTAGAATCATCAGTTGGTTCAGCAGCTGGATTCCACGTAGCATTTTCTAAAAAAATTATGGGTAGTGTAGAATTAACAGGTCCAATTAAATTCTCTAAAGATATTGGTGACTTAAAATACGACATCCCATTCATTCAATTAAATGAAAAACCAGGGCTTGGTATTGATGTAGATGAAAATGTACTTCAAGAATTAACAGCATTCTCAGAGAAAATTACAGAGTAAGAGGTGTTTTGATGGAGAAAATTAGAACAGGTCAATTAGGTGAGCATGAATTTTACGTTCGTCATTTAAAAATTGAAGATTTACAAATTATTTTAGAATTGCAAGAAGTGGTGTATGCTTCTTTACCGGACCAAAGTGTATTACAACCTCTTAGTACGGAGGAGTTCGAATATATTCTAAATGATCAAGGCATCATGATCGGTGTTTTCGTTGAAGAAAAATTAATCGGTTTCCGTGCATTGCTAGATCCACCACTTGAAGATGAGCATTTAGGTTATGATTGTGGCATAGCGGAAGAAGATTTCTCTAGAGTGTTATATCAAGAAATTTCGAATGTATCACCTGAATTTAGAGGATATGGACTTCAGAAGAAGATGGCGCAATGGTCGATGGAAGAAATTGATTTAAATCGCTATGATTATGTATGTTCGACTGTACAACCTTATAATATTCCAAGTTTAAAAGATAAATTCTCGCAAAATTTAGTAGTAAGAGCATTGAAAATTAAATATGTAGATAAATTACGCTATGTTTTCTTCAAAGATTTAAAAAATCCGACACCGACTTATAATGAGTCGAAAATAGCTGTAATGAGTGATCAAGACGGCCAAAAAGCACTTTTAAAAGAAGGTTTTGTTGGAACAAAAATGTATGAAGAAAATAATGAGTGGTTTGTTGTATATGAACGCTAAAAACAGTCTATAATAAGGTGACTAACATTTTGAGGAGTGCTATAAAATGACAAAAATCCCTGTAATTATTGACTGTGATCCTGGAATTGATGATGCTATGATGTTGACGTTAGCTTTTGCTCGTCCAGAACTAGATATTAAGCTTGTAACAGTAGAAGCTGGTAACTTAACAATGGATAAAACAACGTATAACACTTTAAGTTTTTTAACATATATTAATGAGCGAGTTGAAGTTGCCAAAGGAATCGAACAACCGATGTTCCGTAAACAAGAAGTTGCGGAAGATATTCATGGTGAAGGTGGACTAGGTAACGTAAAATGGGCTGATCCTTCATTTGAAGCAAGTGAACGTCCTGCGATTCAAGCGATGGTGGATACTTTATTAAATGCTGAAGAGCCAGTAACAATTGTTGCGACAGGTCCATTAACGAATATAGCAGCATTGTTATTTGCACATCCTGAAGTAAAATCTTTCATTAAACAAATTTCTTGGATGGGTGGCGCGGCAGTCGGTGGTAATATGTCGACTGTAGCAGAGTTCAATGCGTATGTAGATCCTCATGCAGTAGAATTCGTATTCCGTTCAGGTGTTCCGATTATTATGAGTGGTTTAGATGTAACACATAAAGCGTATATTACGCGTGAAGAAATGGCAGACTTAAGTCATTTAGGTACGCCATTTGCAGAAAAAGTCGCTGATATGATGAACTTCTATACATTCACTCAATCGGATACACCATTCTATGTGCCAGGTTTCGAAAAACAAATTCGTGTACATGATATTTGTGCAGTTGCTTGTTTAATTGAGCCAGAGATGTTCAAAGGGGACGATTACTTCGTTGAAGTTGAATTAAATGGTTCATTAACGCAAGGTGCTACACTAGTGGATTATACGAATAGAACAGGTAATAAACCGAATGTACATGTGCTGCACACTGTAAATCGTGAAGCATTCATTGAATTATTCTTTAATGCAGTTACAACAATCGGTAAAAAAATCCAATAATAGAAAAATTGTTTCACATGAAACAAGCTTATGATGAATTTTGCATAAGCTTGTTTTTTTGCTCTATTAGATTTAGTGGAGTCTTAAAACAATTCGGTTCTATTATATATGTTGGGGTATTAAAACAATTCACGTTGTAACTTTCAGAAAGAACGAATGCTTTCCGCCGACAAGTGCCGCACTATTTCTTTCGATGTTGAACTATGTGAAAAAGCTCATTTTCACCAATTCCTTCATACTTAAAGATTCTACAATAAAAAAAGAAAAAGACGTGATTACGTTCATTTCCGAACGAAACCACATCTTCAAATAGTGTCTTACTTTTACAGTAAGACTGAGAGAATGTTCTAATAGGAGGATAGTAGAATTAAAATGAGAAAAATTTGGTTTCGCTAATATATTAATAAGTTGAAAATTCTGATATTGAATATCTTTTGCTAAAGTGGGCAAAATCCACATTTTAAAAGTCCAGGAACATCCTTCGAGAAACAACAACTTTTCCTTACAGGAACATTGATTAAATTGCTTGGATGGTTACCACCTGTATAAGTAGAGAATTTAGATTGTTCACTTATACCTTGCCATGTTTCAGCATTCTCAAGTATTTGTAAGTATTCAATTGCTTCATCCTCTGTCGCAGGACTAGAAGATAATGTATGGTAATGCCAGAGCATATAGCCAAATACATTTTCCCAGTGCGTTAATGGCGATACGCCACCTAATTTGCGAAGTTGTGTAAAAATTTGATGACATTGTTCGGTTAAAACTTTTGATACAGCTTGTTGTCGCTCATCTTCATCAATCATGATCCAATCTTCACTACGTGTGAACATACATAATGAAGGACGACCGAATTCTTCGCGAACACCGAATTGTAGATTTTCTAATTCACCATCCCACATTTCATCATAAACAGTTAGCATATAAAACTGCATAGCAACGAACATACCGTATCTTCTCGTAAAATATGAAATGGCGACAGCATCTTGATCGCTTTGACTAACTGCTTTGAAAATATTTTTTGCATCTTCTAAAAAGTCATCTTGTAAAATTTGATTTAAATTAAATAAAAAAGTTTGCTCCTCATCTACATAATTACTATAGCTATGTAGTTGCTGTAACTGGTCTTGAGAAAGTCCACTCATAATATTTCACCCCTTAATTTCTACTATACATGAAAAAGTTCTACCATATCTATTGACTATTTAATTGATAACGATTATCATTATCATATAAAGAAAATTACTCCTCCTCTAACATGGATATCAGAGGATACAAAAGCTGCTTTTCTCCAAAAAACAGCAAATAATGCTACAGTTCAAAACCCCCCTCAAACGGTTCGGAATTTAGTAGCGAATGTAAATCGACAGGGCTTCGCCACTCTGTCGATTTTTTATTTATTAAAATGCACAAAAATAGGAATCGCGATAAAATGCGATTCCTATTTTCTAATTTGAAAATGATTTCTTATTTAATAACATCGTGTGATAGCTGTGTAAAAGCATGCCAATCATAATTACTGCGAGTCCCACTAAAGCGAGTGGAGCTGGTAGTGGTATGCCAAGTAAAATCA
The DNA here is from genome assembly GCF_003143955.1 of Kurthia zopfii. Lineage (GTDB taxonomy): Bacteria > Bacillota > Bacilli > Bacillales_A > Planococcaceae > Kurthia > Kurthia zopfii. The sequence continues at coordinate 23,045 of NZ_QFVS01000028.1, forward strand.
TTTCACCGACAATAACGAATATAATCTCGGTTGATTGTGTTGCTTCTACAGCAGCCAATTTCCCTTGATCATCACGAACTCGGTCTGTAGCGATGAAAAATAGCACAGTAGCGATTACGCCCGAACTAACACCGACAATTAGTGATTGGAAAACTTGCGAACTACTTGGCAACCCTACAGTCACATATGCGTATATTGCCATGATGATCCACGCAGGCATCGACATAATGGTCATTCCTAAAACACGTTGGAAAGAATCCATTTTACCATTACATATTTGCATCATTTTACGATTACCTAGAGGATACGCAAAAGAAGCGATTAGAACAGGCAGAATCCCGAATAATAATACTTTTTTGGATACGGAAGCCGCACTTGGAATTTGAATTAAAATAATCCCAATCAAAATCACGCTTGATATAAGAAGTGATTTAAACGGAATTTTCTGACGTTTTAAACCTGATGGTGTATGTATGAAAAAGAATGGAGCGAGTAAGACACCAGCAATGATTGTAAATTGCCAAGTACCTGATACAAGCCAACCAGGACCATAAGCCGCAGCAAATGTTAGTGGAGCATAGAAAAGTACAAAACCAACGAAGCTCCATAGTAACCATGCACTAGGGTTCGCTTTGATTTCCTTTGTCATTGAAGGCAGCCCATGTCGAGCCGCCACAATGATTAAAAGGAAAGGAATCATGAAGAAATAACGAAGTGAAGAGCTCCATAACCAACTGCCACCATCAAGTTCCATCATATGATTTAGAACGAAGGTTACAGCGAAAAATAGAGCGGCTATAATACCAAGTAAAATTTCTTTCATAAAAACTCCTTTCAAACGTGATTAAGCACGTTGTTCGTAGATTTTTACGATTTCAAGTAATACTTGAGTTGCTTTTTCCATTGTTTCACCTGAAACATATTCATATTTACCGTGCATGTTTTCGCCACCAGCAAAAATATTTGGTGTTGGTAATCCCATGAATGATAATTGAGAACCATCTGTACCACCACGGATTGGTTTCATAACTGGCTTAATATTTAAGTTGTGCATTGCTTCTTCAGCAATATCAACGATGAATTTTACTGGCTCAATTTTTTCAGCCATATTGTAATATTGATCATTCATTTCAAGTTGAATCGCATCTTCACCGTATTCAGCTTTTAGCGTAGCAACAGCTTTTTCAACTAATGCTTTTTTCTCTTCAAATTTCGCACGGTCATGATCACGCACGATATAAGTAAGTACTGTTTTTTCGATTGAACCTTCAAAGCCCATTAAGTGAATGAAGCCATCACGACCGTCTGTTAATTCTGGAACAGCATCTTTCGGCATCATTTCTTGGAATTTGATCGCTGCAGTAATCGAGTTGATCATTTTATTTTTTGCGCTACCTGGGTGTACATTCGTACCGAAAGTCGTTAATTTAACGCCAGCAGCATTAAAACTTTCGTATTCTAATTCGCCAAGTGGTCCGCCATCCATTGTGTAAGCATAGTCCGCATTGAAGCGTTCAACATCAAATTTATGTGGGCCACGGCCGATTTCTTCATCTGGTGTGAAAGCGACACGAAGCGTACCGTGCTTGATTTCAGGGTTTTTAATTAAGTATTCCATTGCTGTCATGATTTCAGCAATCCCAGCTTTATCATCAGCACCTAGTAGTGTAGTACCGTCTGTCGTAATTAAAGTTTGACCGACATAGTTCGCTAACTCCGGTGATTGCTCAGGTGATAAAACGATTGAATCATTTAATTGAATCGCTTTGCCATCATAGTTGTCATGTCTTTGTGGATTGACATTCGTACCTGTGAAATCTGTCGTTGTATCAACATGGGCTAAAAAGCCGATTGTTGGAATTTCTTTATCTGTATTGGCTGGTAGCGTAGCGAATAAATAGCCGTTTTCATCAACTGCTACATCCGACATGCCAATTTCTTTTAATTCTGTTTCTAATACGCGAAGTAAATCCCATTGTTTCTCAGTAGATGGTGTTGTTTCGCTATAGTCATCCGATTGTGTATCAATTTTTGCGTAGCGAATTAATCGCTCAATTACTAGTTCTTTCATAATAATCCTAGTCCCCCTTAATTGTTGAAGCATTGCTACTATTCTAACATTTTATTACGGTTTACGGAATGTTTTGACACGCTTAGAGCAAATAAACATTGTGCAGAGTAATAGGTCGTCATAATTAAAATAGATGAATATTTAATATCTGCAACGAACATATTGAGTGCTAAAATCGAATCCGATAGTAAAAATAATATTGCCCCGGAAATAATGATTTTATTTTTTGTTTGGATTGCGCTTAATGCCATCGTCAAAATCACGCCGATATAGCATAGAATAGCGACTGTTAAAATGTAATTGCCACTTTTAAAAACATTACCAGCAACCCACGCGGCCATGATAATTCCTAGCGCTAAAAGTATGAGCATCGCTGTTTTTGGAGGCGATATTCGACGCGTTTTCGTGAAGGCTACAATGTAGAAAATATGGCCTAATAAGAAAAATGATAGACCGACAATAAACCAATGCAAAGTGACATCACCTATTGCACATGTGAAAAGTGCGACTGGAATCCACATTTGTTCGCGAGTAGGATTACTTAGTAGAGCGAGCAGCAGGAAGCACATAATGGGTAATGCTTTAAAGAACATTGTCACGACAAATGATGTATTTTCAGGTAAGAAGAAAATATAGTAGCATGCCGATAGAAATGCAAATATTAATATAATTATTTTCTGCATGGTTTAGCCGCCTTTCTTATATAGAATATTCTCGTTACTATACCCGAATTCCTTTCAAAAAGGAGAAAAAATGAAACTTTTCCGGCTGTCACCTCGTAGAAAAACTAAGTATAGGAGGGAAAGAAATGACAATGACATTTACTATTGCTGCGATCTTAGCAGCGATTGTCGGGATTTTAATCGTCCCAATAACGAGCCGCATGAAAGATGGCGGTTTAAATTTTAAGTTTAAGATGCTATTTTTTGTAGGAATTTTTATCGTTTCATTTATTATCACGCTTATTATTCTGTATGTAACAATGATGGATTTAAATTGGTCAGCAGTTTGGCCGGTAATTGTTATTATTGCGGGAATTGGTGCTTACTTAGCAGTAGGAATCGAGCGTAAATTAAAAGGTGTGATTGCATTTGCGGGTATTATTATCGCAGCATACATGTTATCCGCACCACTTTTCAATGCAGATGAGAAATATAAATCTGCTGAGATGCAAACAAAAGAAGAACTTAAAGCATTCGATGAGTCGAAAAAACCTGCGAGTGTACCACCTAAATATGCTCGTAACAAAATGAAAAAAGCATTCGGCCAAGTTCCGAATACGAGTTATTTCGAGTTAGGTAATCTTCAAATTCAAAAAATTAATGGTGAATATGTATACGTAGCACCAGTTGAGTTCTCAGATATGTTCAAATGGTTCAAAGGTGATAAAACACCAGGTTATTTCGTATTAAGTGCGACAGATTCATCAGCAAATCCTAAATTTGTGAAGAAGGAAATGAAATATGTACCGTCAGCATTTTTAAATGACAATGTACAACGTTATATGCGTTTACACAATCCACTGAAAATTTTCAATGGTGATGTACAATTAGAAATCGATGAAGATGGAACACCTTATTACATCCGTACTTACGGTAAATTCATTTCAGCACGTAACGGTTTTGATCCACAAGGGATCGTCATGTTAAATGCTCAAAATGGTGATATGAAATCGTATAAAATTAAAGATGTACCTAAATTTATTGATGGAGCAATTTCTCCAGAGGCAGTAAGTTTACAAAATAGTTACTTCGGTAATTATGTACATGGTTACTGGAATACAATTTTCGGCAAAAAAGATATTAAACTTCCTTCAGATGAAGGTGTAGAAGCAAATGTAAGTCCAGTATTTGATGAAAATGGCGTGATGTTCTACTTCACAGATTTTACAAGTCCTAAAGAAGGCGTTGACTCAATGCTTGGTTATTCATTAACGAATGCCCGCACTGGTGAAGCGACTTACTATACAGGGAACCAAGATGAATCTTACATGGATTCTGAGGGCGCTTTACAAGTAGTTGAGAAGAAATTCGTTGAGAAAAAATGGGCTGGTTCAATGCCTTTACTGTACAACTTCTACGGTGAAACAAGTTGGTTAGTACCAGTACTTGATTCAAATGGTTTCTTACAAAATTACTATATCGTTTCAGCAGCGAATCCTGAAATTGCGGTGTCAGCGATGTCACCAAATGAAGCGCTTCGCCAATACAAAAATGTACTAAGTCGTTCTGGTTCAACTTCAGTAAACGGCACGTCTTCGAAAGAAGAGAAGCAAGGTGAAGGGAAAGTAGTCCGTGTTTATAAACAAACGACAGGCGACTTCACAAACGTTACATTCTTATTAGAAGATGAAACGAACTACACTGTAAGTTCAGAAGCATCACCTTTAGCTGTATATCTACAAGAAGGTGATGAAGTGAAATTCACATACCTTGGTACGAATGAAACATTCCAACAAGTGAAGGAATTAACGATTACTTCATTGGATCGCAAACAAAAAGAAGAGTCAGCTAAAGAAGAGCCAGCTAAAGAAGAGAAAAAAGAAGATAAAGAAACAAAAGAAGATAAAGAAGTAAAAGAAGATAAAGAAATAAAAGAAGATAAAGAAGTAAAAGAAGATAAAGAAATAAAAGAAGATAAAGAAGTAAAAGAAGATAAAGAAATAAAAGAAGATAAAGAAGTAAAAGAAGATAAAGAAACAAAAGAATAATTTCTAAAAAGGCTGTTTGCCAAATATTTAGGTGAATGAAATTGGATTTTCAATTTCATTCACCTTTTTTAATTTTATTTAAATTTGAGCCGAAATTTTGTGCTTTTCTTTTGTTGTCTAGCTCCAAACGCTATATGCTATGGGATACTTCAGGTTTTCGGGTCCTTCTCAAGTATTGGTGTCCAGCTTGTTCCACTACTCTCTTTGAGTCACTTCGAAAACTCGGGGAAAAGTGGTGGTGCGTTTACTTTTCCTTCGAATTTTCCAGATCTTCCGCATATGAACGAGCGTGATTTGCTTTTCGTTTTCTGTCTAGCTCCGGTGGCTTATCTCTTGGAGTCACTTCAAAAACTCGGACGAAAGTGGTGGTGCGCTTACTTTCGTTTCGTTTTCTGCAGTGCTCTCGAGAAAAACGAGCCACCTCCGCTTTTCGTTTTTTGTCTAGCTCCAAACGCTATATGCTATGGGATACTTCAGGTTTTCGGGAGAAAGTGGTGGAACTTTTACTTTCTCTTCAAACCTTGCAGTACCCTCGCATATGGGCGAGCGTTTTGCGCTTTTCGTTTTTTGTCTAGCAAATTCACGCTATATGCTTTCAGCTCTTCAAATTCTCGGGGAAAAGTGTTGGAGCGTTTACTTTTCCTTCGAATTTTCCAGATCTTCCGCATATGAACGAGCGTGATTTGCTTTTCTTCTGTTGTCTAGCTCCGGTGGCTTATCTCTTGGAGTCACTTCAAAAACTCGGACGAAAGTGGTGGTGCGCTTACTTTCGTTTCGTTTTCTGCAGTGCTCTCGAGAAAAACGAGCCACCTCCGCTTTTCTGTTCACATTTATTTCCAAGTGAATCCTTGTGAAGCTAAATAGTCTTTAATGAATGGGCGTTTTTGCTCAACTAGGTAGTCAGCCATTTGTTTCGTCCAGTTTGAAACTTTTTGATTGGCATTACGATTCATGTAATATTCGCCAAGAGTTGCATCATATTGTGTTAGAAGTTGATCATATTTATCCGTATCATAGCCATTTTCATGAATGATTGCTTCGACTGGAAGACGAGGTTTCGTATCATTCGTTTTCGTCGGTGTACCGATTGTCATTGCAAACATTGGGAATACATAATCCGGTAAATTGAATAACTCGCTAATTTCTTTTGGATTATTACGAGCGCCGCCGATATAGCAGATGCCATAGCCTTCAGATTCAGCTGCAATGACAAAGTTTTGAGCAAATAAACTCACATCTGCCACGCCGACAAGAAGATTTTCAGCAGAGTCTGCCACGATATCGATGTCGTGTTTTTGAGCTGCTAATTGCAATCTTTTGAAGTCGACACAGAATAGGAATGAAGCGCCAGCTGTTTTGAATTGGAAATCGTTCTTCGTCAATTCGCCAAGTTTTGCTTTTTTCTCTTCGTCTGTTACGTAAATAACACTGTAAGCTTGAACAAAATGAGAGGTAGCGGCCATTTGCGCTGTTTGGACTAAATCATAAACAACCTCTTTTGGAATTTCCTCACCTGTATATTTTCGAACGGATGTATGACTACGTAATAAATCTTTCACTTGATTCAAATTAATCCAACTCCTCAGACGTATATTTTTCTCTTTTACTATAGCCGAAAATGGTTGAAACTGCATTCATTTCGCGCCTGTTTTTTACGATCTAATTTAAGTGTTTTATTAAAATTTTCAGAAAATGGTTGACGTTCCAAAAATCTAGGCTTATACTAGGAACAATTGATGGAACAAAACATCCAACTTCATAACGATTTACCTTTATCAAGAGTGGCGGAGGGATAGGCCCTGCGATGCCCGGCAACCAGTTTATTTATTAAACTAAGGTGCTAATTCCTACAGATTTTCGAATCTGATAGATAAGGGGAGGACTATACATATTAACCCTCTTCTTACTAAGAAGAAGGGTTTTTCTTTTTATAGAATCCTTCTCCTATTATTCAAATCCATCATCTACAAACACTTAGGAGGAATTTACAATGACAACATTCAGAAAAGAAACTTTAGCCGTACATGGTGGTCAAACACCAGATCCAACAACAGGAGCAATTGCAGTACCAGTTTACCGCACGACAGCTTATCAATTTAATGATTCAGAACATGCGAGAAAATTATTTGCACTTGAAGAACCAGGTAATATTTATTCGCGTATTATGAATCCAACAGTTGATGTATTTGAAAAACGTGTCGCACTTTTAGAAGGTGGAGCAGCAGCAGTTGCATTATCTTCAGGAATGGCAGCGATCTCGTTCTCTATTTTAAATATTGCGCGTGCTGGAGATCATATTGTAGCGGCATCAAGTTTATACGGCGGTACTTACAATCTGTTTGCGAACACACTTCCTCGCTACGGTATTACTGCATCGTTTGTAGATGAACGTGATCCAGAAAAATTTGAAGAAGCAATTCAAGAAAATACGAAGGCCATTTACGCAGAAACAATTGGCAATCCAAGTTTATCAATTGTTGATCTTGAAGCATTAGCTGAAATTGCACATAAACATCAAATTCCATTAATTATTGATAATACATTCCCATCACCAATCGGCTGTAACCCAATTGAATTTGGAGCAGATATCGTGATTCATTCAGCTACGAAATGGATTGGTGGTCATGGTACGACAATCGGTGGCGTAGTTGTAGATGCGGGTAAATTCGATTGGACACAAGGGAAATTCCCAGACTACACAGAACCAGATGCTTCATATCACGGTATTCGCTATGGTATTGATGCGGCTGGTGCAGCATTTGCGACTCGTTTACGCGTACAATTATTACGTGATTTCGGCCCAACATTAAGTGCCGATGCAGCATTCAATTTAATTCAAGGTTTAGAAACGCTTCATTTGCGTGTACCTCGTCATAATCAAAATGCTGAAAAAGTAGCGAATTTCTTAAAAGATCATAATCAAGTAGAATGGGTTCATTACAATGGATTTGTAGGTAGCGAATTCGCACCATTAGCGAAAAAATATTTACAAAATGGTTTCGGTTCAGTGCTTACATTTGGCATTAAGGGCGGACGTTCTGCAGGCAGTGATTTCATCGACAATCTTGAGTTATTCTCTCACGTAGCAAATGTGGGGGATGCCCGCTCATTGGTCATTCACCCTGCTTCAACAACTCACCAACAATTAAGTGCAGAAGAATTAATTCAATCGGGCGTACCAGAAGAATTAGTCCGACTTTCAATCGGTTTAGAAAATGCGAATGATCTTATTGAAGCGTTAGAAAATACATTTGCAAAAATCGCAGTCGTAGCAAAATAATTCGGTAGTTTTTAAAGTCACTCCAAACTTTCTAAAAGGGTGGGGTGCTTTTTTTATTTCAACGACATTTATAATAGAAGAAACACCGTTTTTTTCATTGATTTGACTAATCAGTGACCTTTTGAGAAAAACAATTGTCCATATAGGAAAGATTTTTCTTGAAATATGTATGCTGATAAGATACAATTTGCATTAAGTTGTTTAATGGACGTTATGCATAAATGACATGATTTTAAAGTGTGGAGGCGAGTATTATGACATCAGTGAAGGTAGCAATCCTCGGTTTTGGTACTGTAGGAGAAGGTATTTATAATATTTTTCAAGAGAAGCGCGAGCAGTTCAAAGAAAAGCTAGGCGCTGATTTAGAAGTAGCTAAAATTCTAGTAAGAGATGTTTCAAAAAAGCGTGAGGGGATTGACGCAGCACTATTCACAGACAAAATGGAAGATGTGTTAGCTGTGCCAAATCTAGATGTAGTTTTTGAAGCAATTGTAGGCGAAGAACCTGCATATAGCTACGTAAATCAAGCTTTAGAAAATCGTGTGAATATCGTCACTGCAAATAAAGTGATGTTTGCAAAATTTGGCGATGCATTACAAGAGAAGGCAGCAAAATTAGGTGTGCAAGTTGGTTTTGAAGCGACTACTGCTGGTGGTGTGCCGGTAATTAAGACAATCGAAAATATTTTACGTGTGAATAGCGCGAAGCATATTCAAGGGATTTTGAATGGTACTTCGAATTATATTTTATCGAAAATGCGTCTTGAAGGTGTCACTTTTGAAGAAGCATTAAAAACTGCACAGCAACTAGGCTACGCAGAAGCAGATCCATACAATGATGTATCTGGACAAGATGCTTTCAAAAAATTAATGATTTTAAGTAGTTTAGCATTCGGTGAACAACCGAAGTGGGAAGATGTTAAAGTCGTAGGGATTTCAGAAATTACTTTAGCACAAGTTCAACAAGCTGCCGAAAATGGCCAACGCTACCGTCATATTGCCGAAGTAGGCTTAGATGCAGCAGGTAAGGTTGTCGCTAAAATCGGTCCTGAATTAGTCGATGCAGATCATCCACTGTATTCAATTGATGGCGTAGACAATGCCGTAGCTTTAGAAACAGACTATATTGGAAAAATCACTTTAGTAGGCCCTGGAGCAGGTATGTATCCAACTGCTTCAGTGATGATTGAAGATTATGCAGATATGATCGTAAAAAAGCCTGCACTCGTAACAGTTTAATAGAAGTACGGAAGTAAAGGTCAGGGTGAGTGCAATTGCATTCACCTTTTTTTTGAAAATAAAAAGCGTCAGAGAATTTTCCTTCTCTAACGCTTTTAGTCTAATTACATAATTTCAGCTAACATCGTATCGATGAATGATACTAAAATAGCTGTAGCTTCTTCAATTGTTTCCTTACCAGTAAAACCTTCAAGTGCATCGAAAGCGATGTTAATTTCCCAAATACCTTCATCACCTGAGAAACTAGCTGATGATGAACCTAGCATTGACGTAATATGCTCTTTAAAGTAATCCTTCATAGCAGGGCCGTGTTTCTTTTGAATACGTAATCCGAAAAGTGCAGTGTACACCTCGAACATCTCGTCAAATTCAATTACGACTGCATCCATCTTATGTGCTTCAAGATCTGCAGATTCTAAATAAATATAGTGTTCTTGATTCGCTTTTAAAAATTCAATCGGTTGTTGTAAAAAAGTTGTTTCTTCTTTTGCGATTAAATCGTCCGTTGTTTTATTACAACGCTCAATAGTAGTGAAATTCATATAAATACCTCCGTAAAATGTCTCAATTCGTCTAGTATACCATGTTTATAACATTAGTCTTCGTCTTTAATATCGATGTCTTCAGGAATCGGCGTGTTCTTCCAAATATCGATCTCATGCTTTATTTGTTCAAGCTCTTCAAAATAACGGTCGAACTGCTGTGTATTAATTAAAAACTGTTCTCCATCATGAACGGAGTGGATTCGTCCTTCTAAAACATAGCGCATTACTTGAGCTTCGGGCATATTAATATCTAGTGCAGTTTCAGCTACAGATTTATACATAACGGATTCCTCCTTTTCCCTCATTATAATCCAATATTCACCTTGCCTCAATAAATCAAAAATTGGTATATTTAAGATTAATTACAAAGGGGGTAATTTTCTTGTCAAAATCATTACCATACATATTCGTTTTAATTGCGGCCGTCCTATGGGGAACTGTTGGCACGACGCAAACATACTTAAGTGATGGCATCCAACCAATCACGATTGCGATGATGCGTTCATTAATTGGCGGAGGGGTGCTACTAATTATTGCGATCGTCATGAAGTCTATTTCATTTAAAAATTGGTCGTGGAAACAAACCTTCTTTGCAGCTTTAGCGATGGCATTATTCCAACCATTATTTTTCATGTCGGTTAATTTAACAGGGGTGGCAGTCGGTACAGTCGTAACAATTGGTAGTTCACCGATTTTTGCGGGTATAATTGAATGGATGTATTTAAAAAGACAACCAGGCAGGACTTGGGCAATTGCGACGGTATTATCAATCGTCGGCTGCATTATGTTATTTATGAGTAGCGGTGAAACGGTCATTGTTCCAGCCGGGATTGCTTGTGCATTACTTGCGGGGATTGCCTTCGCAACTTATACACATGTGAGTAAGTTTTTATTAGAAAAAGAAGCGGCTCTTCCCGCGGTGGCGATGACATTTACAATTTGTGGATTAATTCTATTGCCAATCTCACTATTTTTAGGTGTGTCATGGATTACGATGCCAGCCAATTGGTTACCATTATTAGTAATGGGCGTTTTCGGTACGAGTATCGCTTATTTATTATTCTTAACAGGCTTAAAGAAAATTGCTTCTTCTGCAGCAGTGACGCTTTCTTTAGGTGAGCCTTTAACTGCAGCTTTATTAGGTGTACTCTTAATAGGAGAACATCTGAGTGTAGTCGCTTGGTGTGGTGTAGCGCTACTACTTGGTGGAATATTAGTCGTAACATTTAAAAGAAATAAGCAAATAAATATGATTTCTTAAGAAAATCTTCATTTTTATACTTAGTCGCTCTTCATTTTTAGTCGGTATAGTAAATGTAAGGTAATTAACAGGAGGGTTTTGTATGGAATATACAATTTTAGTAGCGGATGATGATCAAGCGATTCGTGATGGCATCGAAATTTATTTAAAAAATGAAGGCTACCGCGTTGTGAAAGCAGCAGATGGTCAAGAAGCATTGGATGTACTATCGAATGAAGATGTACATCTTGTCATTATGGATGTTATGATGCCTAATTTGGATGGCATTGCAGCTACTTATAAAATCCGTGAAGAAATGAATATTCCCATCATCATGTTAAGTGCCAAAGTTGAAGAAACAGACAAAATATTAGGGCTTTCAATGGGAGCGGACGATTATATCGGCAAACCTTTCCACCCGTTAGAATTACTAGCACGCGTTAAATCACAATTGCGTCGATTTATGACATTTGGAACGTATGAACAGAAAGCTTCCAATGAAATCGTAGTAGATGGACTAACTTTAAATCCAGACACAAAGCAGCTTTTTGTAGAGGATGAAGAAGTGAATTTAACGCCGATTGAATTTAAAATTACGCAACTCTTAATGGAGAATGCAGGGCGTGTTTTTTCAATCGATGCGATTTATGAACGAGTATGGAAAGAACCAGCGTATAATGCGGATAATATTGTAGCAGTGCATATTCGTAAAATACGTGAAAAAATCGAAGTGAACCCTAAAAACCCTAAGTATGTGAAGGTGGTATGGGGAGTTGGCTACAAAATCGACAAGTTATAAATCGACTATTTGGTCGATCATCGCATTAATTATTGCAGTTCTCAGTCTCACGTATTGTACCCAAACACTATTTGGCAGCCCAGCTTTGGACACAACAACAATACTCGCGAAACTGAAAATGTTAGGAGCAAATATGAATGGATAAATTTTATAAAATATTTATTTCCTTTAGTTTGATGCTTGTATTAATTTCATTATTTACATTTTCATCATTCGGAAATAAATATTCAGCAAACTATTTAGATTCTACATCTTTCAATGAAAAGTTGATCGAGTTTAAATCGAAATTAAGTCATTTTGAATTGAATCGTTTAAATAAAGAGGAAGCATTGAAGCAGTTGGATGTGACAGATGAAGAAATTCACTCATATCGTTATAGTTACGGTTCATTAAGTGAACAAGTTTCGAATATTCATATGCAATATGAAACAGACTTACAAGATGCCAAGGAAATGAAGGCAGTAGAATTATATAAACGTCTGAAAAAAGAACGTGATACGAAAGTAAAAGATATTACGAAGAACTTTGAAGATAATGATTATGTAAAAGAGAAAATTTTAAAAGATAAGAAGAAGGAATTAAATAAATATTATAAAGAGCTTGAAAGCCATATCGCTACTATGAAAAGCGAGTACCCGTATTTCTCATATGAGTTGAAAAATGTGAAGACGGGCAAGGAATTCAAAGGCGGGGACTTGGAGAATGCGAATTATTTCCGAGTAGATTACACTTCGAAAGGCAATAGTGCTTTCAAAGATACGCGTCCTTTAACGGAATTAACGTATGCAATTCCAAATTCTGATGGGGATCAAACTGCATTTGAAAATATTGAAATTCCGCTTACGAAAGATGAGTATACCGGGACAATTTCGATTAGCGATGAAGCAGCAGCCGGATCAGAAATCGAAAAAATGGTCATGAAATATGACATTATTCATAATGTTTTATTGATCATATGGATTGTATCCATCATTTGTTTATTCATCTCACTTATTTTAATTTGGAGTAAGCGTAAAATTTATAAAAAAATTAATATTGCGATTGAGTTCCAATTATTTTTCGTCGTGATTCTAGGAATAGTAGGCCTTGGTGCTTCGGTTGAAATCATCAATGGAATCCGCAACTTCAGAGATTACGCTGATATTATGGAATTCATCTATTATTCATATGCATTTTTACTTTTACCAATCGTTTTATGGGTTGTATGTGCATGGTTTATTAGTTTCGTCATGTCGATTATTTTGACAGCACAGGATTTACAAGACGCTTGGGAACACTCATTATTGAAAAAAATGAAAGCTGTCGCAGAAAGCTTGATGAAAGTAACGCCGCTTGTTTTAAAAATCATGGCATACTTAGTCGTAGTTTTCCTAGCAGGATTTGGTTTCTGTGTGATGCTTTTAAATGCGTTTGAAGGCATAATAGTGATCATCTATCTCATTTTATTCATACTATTTGTGGTTCCAACATCATGGTATTTCTTTAAAAATGTTGCTGATTTAAGTGCCATTATGAGAAGTTCAGAAAACTTCGTGAAAAATAAGAAAAAGACTGAGATCACAGTTTCGAAACGATCTAGTTTCAAACAACATGCGGATGACGTCAACCAAATGCAATCGGGTGTTGTAACATCTCAATTTGAACAAAATAAGAGTGAACGTTTAAAAACAGAATTAATTACGAACGTAAGTCACGACCTACGTACGCCATTAACTTCGATTATTACGTACACTGAATTATTGAAAAAAGAAGGCATTTCAGATGAAGAAAAACTTCAATATGTGGATGTTTTAGATAAGAAATCACAAAGACTGAAAACATTAATTGATGATTTATTCGAAGTATCTAAAATGAGTACAGGGAATATTGATTTGCATCGACAAGATGTAGATTTAGGCCAACTCGTACAACAAGCTGTTGGTGAACATGAAGGCGATATTGAAAAATCAAATTTACGATTCAATGTAAAAGTACCAGAAACACCTGTTACTGTATTAATCGATGGTCAAAGATATTGGCGAGTAATCGACAATTTAGTCGGCAATGCGATTAAATACGCAATGGAAGGTACGCGCGTATTTATTACACTTGAAGAAACACCAGTCAGTACAGAATTAGTTGTAAAAAATATTTCAAAATATGAAATTAGCGAAGATGTGGATGAGTTGTACGAACGATTCAAACGTGCCGATTCATCCCGTCATACAGAAGGTTCAGGATTAGGGCTGGCCATTGCACAATCGATCGTGGAATTACACGGAGGCTACATGCGAATCGAGATTGACGGAGACCTATTCAAAGTAACGGTGACACAACCAAAGAATTAAAACGAAAAGCGCAGGTGGCTCGTTTATCTCGAGAGCACTGCAGAAAACGAAACGAAAGTAAGCGCTCCACCACTTTCGTCCGAGTTTTTGAAGTGACTCAAAGAGATAAGCCACCGAAGCTAGACAGAGAGAGAAAAGCGCAAAACGCTCGCCCATATGCGAGGGTACTGCAAGGTTTGAAGAGAAAGTAAAAGCTCCACCACTTTCTCCCGAAAACCTGAAGTATCCCATAGCATATAGCGTTTGGAGCTAGACAGAGAAAGAAAAGCAAATCACGCTCGTTCATATGCGGAAGATCTGGAAAATTCGAAGGAAAAGTAAAAACGAAAAGTGAAAAACGCTCGTTCATATACGAGGGTACTGCAAGGTTTGAAACGAAAGTAAACGCTCCATCACTTTCGTCCGAAAACCTGAAGTATCCCAAAGTATATAAATGATAATTTAAAAATGTACAAAAATGCTTGAATAACTATGTACAAAATCGACGTTCATTTACATACTAATGTTGAGGTGATTAGTATGTATATATCGTTAAATGTACAAACGGATTTCAAAATAAACAGTCTTTCAGACTTACCAAAATTCAAACAACTTATGGAGCATTTAAAAATGAAAATTAATAAAAGTCAATTAGCTAGAGAATTAGGTGTAGATCGTAGAACAATTGAAAAGTATTTGAACGGATTTGTGCCGAAGCATAAGCGAGACAAACCATCTAAAATTGATAAATTTTATCCGATTATAGCAGCTCTTTTATCAGAGGATTCCAAACAGAAATTTTATTATCGTCGTGTATTATGGCAGTATTTAAAAGATAATCATGGATTGGACTGTTCTTCGTCAAATTTTCGTGCCTATATTTCCAAAATCCCTGAATTCAAATCTTATTTTGAAGAAGATAAACGCATTACTTCTCTTAATGGAGTTGCACGTTTTGAAACACCACCAGGCAAACAAGCTCAATTAGATTGGAAAGAAAGTATTTTATTTGAAACAAAAGAAGGCGAACAAGTAGAGGTAAATGTAGCAGTGCTTGTCCTTTCTTATTCACGACTGCGCACATTTCTTTTAACAATTTCAAAAACACAAAATGTTTTATTTTCATTTTTGACAGAGACATTTGAAGCGCTTGGGGGCGTTCCATCTGAAATTATTACAGATAATATGAAAACAGTAATGGATGAGGCAAGGACCGAGTATACTCAGGGGAAAATAAATACCAAGTTCGAACAATTCGCTCAGGACTTTGGATTTAAAGTACGTCCTTGTGTGGCAGGAAGACCCAGAACAAAAGGAAAAGTGGAAACAACGATGAAATTAATTGATGAAATTCATGCTTATCAAGGTCAGTTGACCTTAGAGGAGTTACAGCAATTTGTGCAAGACTTATGTAATCGTGTAAATCATGAAATACATCAGGGGACTGGGAAAATACCAGTTTTTGAATTCAAAAAAGAAAAGAACCTCTTACAACAGCTACCAACTGAAAAAATAAGAGATTCTTATCGCATTAAACATACACTTGTGAAAGTAAATGCATCCAACATGATTTCTTATAAATCAAATCAGTACTCTGTACCCTCAGAATACCAAGGGAAAAAAGTTGGATTACAAGTATATGATAATCAATTATGGATTTATTATAACATGAAGCTTATCGCACAACATTCTATAAGTAAACAAAAATTAAATTATCAAGAAACACATTATCAAGAAGCGTTAGGTATTTCATTACCTGATTACCCTGATATTGATACTTTAGCAAAACGAAATTTAAATGCGATCGGAGAAGTGTATAAATAATGAATACGATTTCTACAAATTTTCAACAACTACTTCAGAACTTAGAATATTTAAATTTGAAGCAAATGACGTTACATTTAAATGAAGTCTTAGACTTCAGTGTGAATAACCAAGTATCATTTATCGATACACTAATCAAATTAACGAATTATGAAATAGATGTACGCGAGCAAAATATGACACAGGCAATGGTGAAAGTTGGAGCGTTTCCACACCGAAAGGAGTTGAAAGACTTTGATTTTACTTTTCAGCCTTCGATCAATCAAGAACAAATTCTAGATTTTTTAACGCTTCGATTTATAGAACAAAAAGAAAATATAGTTTTCTTAGGACCAAGTGGTGTAGGAAAAACACACCTAGCTACTTCGATTGGGATTGCCGCAGCGAAAAAAAGGACTAGTACGTATTTTATTAAATGTCATGAATTAATCCAAAATTTGAAAAAGGCACTCCTAGAAAATCGATTAGAAAGTAGATTAAAGCATTATTCGAAGTACAAACTTTTAATAATTGATGAAATAGGTTATTTACCTATAGATACAGAAGATGCGAAGCTATTTTTCCAACTAATTGATATGAGATATGAAAAGAAAAGTACCATTTTTACTACAAATATAAACTTTAAAGCCTGGGACGAAGTCTTTCAAGAACCCAAACTAGCTAATGCGATATTGGATCGTATTTTACATCACGCAACAGTAGTTCCGATTGTTGGAGACTCTTACCGAATAAAAGATTATTTAGATAAAGAAAGTGAGTAAATCTGTACATCTTTATACAAGCGGAAATGTACATATTTGTATTGACATTTATAAAGTATATAGCGTTTGTAACTAGACACCAAAACCCGAGAAGAAAGCCTTTCATTCAAAACTTGAGACAATGCTAATCCCGAGAAAAAAACCTTTCACTCAAATATCGAGCCCACGTTACCCTAGCTCATCTCCACAACACCAAAGAAGTTAAAATAATTCATACTTTATTTCTTTCCACTTTGGGTTAGAAAAAAGCAAAAAAAGAAACCGCGATCAGTCGCGGTTTCTTTTTTTCTTATTATAAATCTTGCCAACTCGATCGATTTTGAATTTGGATCATAATTTCGTTGGCATGTCTGTAGCAAAGCGCTGCTTCATAAAATTGCTCTCGTTCCATAAATACTTCACCGAGTACATATGTGTATTTTTGAACATTGATGAGATCGAATCGTTCATAGAAATAATCGATGGCATCTTTGAATAAATCAATCGATGTTGGCACAATATGATGAATCATTGTGAACTACTCGCCACTTAGCTAAACCTTGCGGTTCTTCACGCTTGAAGTGGGAGCTTCTTGGGAATAGAGCGTACTTGCAAGTGTATTTCTTTACTTGCAGCGGTTTCTCTTATTTGACCGAGC
>NZ_QFVS01000029.1 GCF_003143955.1 Kurthia zopfii
GATTTAGAGCCAAAATACTATTAGCAATCAAGTATAAGAAGGTTGGTTTACATCTGGGCTGAATTAAAAAAAGGTGAATGAAATTGAAAATCCAATTTCATTCACCCCAACATTTGACACAGAGCCTCTTTTTTTATTTTCTCGGAAAAAAGATGAAAATTCAGAATATTTCACTTAATCCTATTGTATTACTCGGTCATACATGGTAAAATTCCAATAAATGACGTATTACCTACAAACTTAATAGATTTCTTATCAAGAGAGATGGAGGGAAATGGCCCTATGAAATCTCAGCAACCTCCTCACGGAAAGGTGCTAAATCCAAAAGACATGGTCTTTAGAGATAAGAAGGAAACTCGGAAATTGAGTTCTCTTCTTATATAGAAGGGAACTTTTTTTATATTATAAAAAGGATGATGAAGATGACAAAAATCGAAACTTTATTAACTCAAGTAGGTACACGTACTGATGAAAAAACGGGGGCAATTAACACACCTATTTATTTATCGACCGCTTATCGTCATGCGGGATTAGGAGAGTCGACGGGCTATGATTACACGCGTACGAAGAATCCGACGCGCACCGTATTAGAAGATGAATTCGCAAAACTTGAATTTGGGGATGATTGTTTTGCCTGTAGTAGCGGTATGGCCGCCGTTCATCTAGTACTATCACTTTTCAAAAGTGGCGATACCATTCTTTATCCAGAAGACTTATATGGTGGCACATATCGATTAGCAACGCAGTATGAAACACAGTATGGTATTCGAGCAATTTTCAATGATTTCTCGGATTTCGACGTTTTAGAAAAACAAATCATGACGGAGAAACCGCAAGCGCTATTAATTGAAACGCCGACAAATCCATTAATGCAGGAAATTCCAATTGAAAAATGCGCTGAACTTGCGAAGAAATACGATTTACTCCTTATTGTCGATAACACATTTTTAACGCCCTACTACCAACGTCCAATTGAACTCGGCGCACATATTGTCATTCATAGTGGCACAAAATATATTGGTGGACATAATGACGTATTGGCAGGGTTAGTCGTATCAAAAGGCGCTGAATTAGGCGAAAAACTCTTTAAACAACATAACGCCATTGGCATGACACTCTCCCCTTTTGACAGCTGGCTCTTACTGCGAGGTTTGAAAACATTGCATTTACGTATGAAGCAACACACGCTCAACGCGAAAGAAATGGTCGCATTTTTAGAAAATAGCCCACTTGTCAAAGATGTCCTTTATGCGGGACTTGGGGGCATGGTGTCATTCCGACTTCAATCGGGCGCGATGATTGCTCCATTCTTAAAAAACTTACAACTGATCGCCTTCGCTGAAAGTTTAGGTGGCGTTGAATCCTTTATTACGTATCCAACAACACAAACACACGCGGATATTCCTGAACATATTCGAATCGAACGTGGTGTCGATGATGCATTATTACGCTTTTCAGTCGGAATTGAAGAAGCTGAAGATTTATTAGCGGATTTACAACAAGTATTTAAAACTTTAGAAAACGAGGTACTCATCAATGACTAAAACGGAACATCAAGAAACTACACTGATTACAGGCTCTACAAAACATGATTATGAAGTGAAAACGGGTGCGGTCAATGTCCCCATCTATGCTTCATCCACTTTTGATCAACAGTCTTTCGATTCATTCGGGCCATTCGACTATAGTCGTTCTGGCAACCCGACGAGAGATGCGCTTGAAAAAACGATTGCTCAACTTGAAAGTGGAACGCGCGGATTTGCATTCGCATCAGGTATTGGCGCAATTTCTGCCGCGTTGCTTACATTGAGCGCTGGCGATCATATTGTCGTAACAAATGAAGTGTATGGCGGAACCTATCGCCTAGTGACGACTATTTTACCTCGTTTTGGCATTACGCATAGTTTTGCGGATTTCACAGATGTTGATGCAATTGAAAACGCCATACGCCCCGAAACAAAGGTATTATATGCTGAAACACCAGCCAACCCATTGTTGAGTATTACAGACTTGAATGCGGTTATTGCATTAGCGAAGAAATATGATGTGAAAACATTCGTCGATAATACGTTTATGACCCCCCTTTACCAAAAGCCTTTAGACTTAGGGGCAGATGTCGTCTTGCATAGTGCGACAAAATTCCTCGGTGGGCATAGTGAAGTGATTGCCGGCCTAGCTGTTACGAAAGATGAAACACTCGGCAATGCAATTTATACAATTCAAAATGGACTTGGCGGAATGTTGAGTCCACATGATAGTTTTTCAATCATTCAAGGTATTAAAACTCTATCGGCTCGAATGGAATTATCGTCAAAAAACGCGTTGAAAATCGCACAGTTTTTACAACAGCAAGATGATGTACTAGACGTTTACTACCCAGGATTACCTTCACATCCAGGCTATAAAACACATCAAGCGCAATGTACTTCTGCAGGTGCAGTTCTATCATTCAAATTACCAGATCGCGCATTTACAAAAGCGTTTGTAGAAGCAATGCAAGTTCCGATTTTCGCCGTAAGCCTTGGTGGCGTTGAATCTATCCTGTCATACCCTGCTACTATGAGCCACGCAGCCATTCCACAAGCTGAACGTGAAAAACGCGGCATCACAGATGGTTTACTAAGACTTTCTGTTGGCTTGGAAAATGTGTCCGACCTAATCGCCGACCTCTCGCAAGCGTTAGAAGTCGCAAGTTCGGTTTATACGAAGTAATCAAAAAAGCAGTAGAACGCTCAACTTCACATCGAGTGTTCTACTGCTTTCAATTATTTAAAAAGTGATAAATATTGTTCATAGCCTTTTTCAGCAAGTTCGTCTTTTGGGATGAACTGTAAAGATGCTGAGTTGATGCAGTAGCGAAGTCCGCCACGATCAGCTGGACCATCAGGGAATACATGCCCTAAGTGTGAATCCGCTTCTTTACTTCTTACTTCCGTACGTCGCATGCCGAATCGCTCGTCAAAATTCTCTTGTAGATTGACAATCGGTTTCGAAAACGCTGGCCAGCCACAACCTGCATCGAATTTTTCAGAAGATGAGAATAATGCTTCGCCTGATACGATATCCACGTAAATGCCTTCTTCAAAGTGCTGATCAAATTCATTTTGGAAAGGTGGTTCAGTACCTTCTTCTTGTGTTACATGGAATTGCATCGGTGATAATTGTTTTAAACGATCTTCCTTATTTGCCATCTCTATTCCCCCAATGCTTCACTTGGAAATCTGCTCGGCCAGAACCAAGCGCATATCTCTCATAATGAACTGGATTTTTGCGGTAGTAATATTGGTGATATTCTTCCGCTATATAAAATTCCTTCGCTGCGATAATCGGCGTTACAATATTTTTATTAAATTTGCCTGAAGCTTGTAAATCCGCTTTCGACTTCTCTGCTTGGCGCTTCTGCTCATCAGAATTGTAGAAAATAGCTGTACGATACGAGCTACCTCGATCAAAGAATTGTCCACCTTCATCAGTCGGATCAATAATTCGCCAAAACTTATCTAAAATTTTCTCATATGGGTAAATTTCTGGATCATATTCTATTTCGACAACCTCATAATGACCAGTCAAATCAAGGCATACTTCTTCGTATGTCGGATTTGGCTTATCGCCTCCAGAATAACCAGATAAAACTTTAATAATCCCTTCCTCTTTATCAAAAGGTTTTACTAAACACCAGAAACAACCACCTGCAAACATTGCTTTTTCAGTAGCCATCGATTTCACTCCTTTTTATCAATTTTGAGGAATAATTAATTGCAACTCTATGTTATCATTTTTCAAATCAAATGTCTTCGCTTTGATATGGCCTTCCGCTAAATCGCCTAAAGGAATGTCAATTGCTGTTAAATCAATATACGCCGTTTTTTCGCTCGGTTGGATCGTTAAGAAATCCGGTAAATCTGCACTATCGCGTACTAATTTCAATGCCGTTTGAGCTGGTATATTTAGCTTTCCAACAGAGACGTTTGTTTGATGTAAAAGTAAATTCCCATGTTCATCAATCTCTGGATCAAAATCTAATGTTATTGGTATATTTACCCCTAATGCATCAACGTTACTCGTGATTTTCACATCATCTTCAATAGCCATTTCCACTTGTACTTTACTACCTTCTGTTGCATCAAAAATGAATTTATTCGCTAAATTTTCAAAATCCTGTGGTTTCGTCGAAATCGAGAATTCATTCCCTTTATGTTCGGTCGGCATTGGTTTTTTCATATCCGTATTCCCTGTAAATACTAATACAAGGATCGAAATAATACCTAATACGACAATTGCTAGCAATCCTAAAAATAATACTTTCCATTTATTCATATACTCACTTTTATTAAGCGTTCAAAGGATTTCAACTTAATAAAATTCTCCTCTCAAAAACACCAATCCACGTGCTATTATTCTTTAATTTTTAATTTCCCATCTGAAAGCTTCTCTAAATCTGCTTTTTTCAATGTTTCAAATATGCGATTATTCATATTTCCATAGCCTTTTGCATTTGGATGGAAGAAATCTTCACTATAAACTTGTGCATCATTTGTAATAAAGAGATCCTCAACGGGTATGAAAATACTATGTGCGTCTTTTTCGACAATTTCCTTCATATCGCCATTCCACTCTTTTAAAATCTCTTCAAAATGTGAAGGATCATCCGTATATACAGTCAAAGGATTGTACACACCAATCGCCACAATCGGCGCTTCCTTATTTTGTTTGCGAATCAGTTGGAATATCTCGGCATAGCGCTCTTTATAAAGTGGTCTCTCTTGATCAAATGACTCTTTATTCAAGTCTGTAATATTTTCTCTTACAACTTTCATTAAGTCATTGCCACCAATTGTCAGTGTGATGAACTCTGCTTTTTTCAAAGAATCATTGACTTCACCGCTCTTTAATTGTTCGACTAATTCATCTGATCGTCTACCTTTTTTTGCGGTTTCGATTAGATGTACGCTTTTCACGCCATCCATCTCTGTCTCCATCGAATGTGCAAATCGTCCTGCATATCCTTGTTTCCCCTCTTCATCACCAACACCTACTGTGAGCGAGTCACCTAAAGCAACTAAATCGATTGGACGATCTTCTAAATTTTTCTCAAAAACGCCACTCGATTCTCCGCAAGCTGCTAGTAAGAAAACCGTCAGTAATGAAATGATGCCTATCTTTTTCACCAAAATCCTCCTCTTACATGTTTCTGATAAAAAAAAGTTGTCCTTAGGCATTTTGCGTAAAGACAACTCTTCTTGAAAATCGGATTACTCTGTGTAATAACTGAATCCAATTGCTCCTGAGCCTGTATGTGTACTAATGATAGGTGAAGTAAAGCCAAATTTCAATTCATCTGAATGATTTTCTTTAATAAATTCAGCTAAAGGTTCTGCCATTTTCAAGCCATTCGCATGTTCAATTCCAACACCAAGCACTTTTTTGCCTGCAGTATCTTCATTAAACTGCTTGCTCAAGTATTTTACAGCCGATTTGTAACTACGTACTTTTGATACTAAATTGTATTCGCCACCAGCAAGGTTAGCGATTGGTTTAATGTTTAGAAGTGAACCGATTAAGCTAGTCGCTTTACCGATACGTCCACCTTTTACCATGTTTTCAAGCGTATCAATAATTACGAATAAATGTGTATTTGCACGGACATGATCCAGACGCGCTACGATTTCTTCCATTGATTTTCCTGCTTGCGCCATTTTAGCCGCTTCAATTACTTGGAAACTTAATGCATAAGAGATGAAGCGAGAATCTACTACTGTAACTTTCGATTCGCTAATCGCTGCTGCAGCTTCTGCTGATTTATTCGTACCACTCATACCACCAGTCATCGTGATCACTAGAACTTCATCGCCGTCTTTTCCTAATTCATTGAATAATTCCTCAAATACGCCCACAGCGGGTTGAGAACTTTTAGGCAAATCTTTTAATGTAGCCATTTGATCTAAAAATGCTTCTGGTTTTACATCAATTCGGTCGATATATGTTTTTCCATCCATTTGAATAGTTAAAGGGACGATATGAATATCCAAAGCCTTTACTTCTGCTTCACTAATACCACTTGTTGAATCTGTAACGATATGAATTTTACCCATTACTTGCACATCCTTTGAATTCTGTATAGTTCTTTTAATGTTAAATTAGTTATCTATAACTCTATTTTACTTTCTTTTGTCATGATATACACGTGACAAATGTCAATTCTTTTTGAAGTTGTTTCATTAGATAATAATACTATCATATAAAAGACATAAATTAATCGAAATACACATAATAAATTGAAGGAGGAATGCATTATGCACAGTGCAACTGAAGATTATAAAACGAAAAGAGAGGAATTATGGAATGCGATTACACACGGTCTAGGTTTTATACTAGCGATTCCAGCTCTCGTATTACTTATTTTACAAGCGGGGACATTTAACTCTCCATTATATATGGTCAGTTTCATCGTATTCGGCATTTCAATGCTTTTACTATTTTTAGCTTCTACATTATTACACAGTGTACCTGAAAAAATGAAGAAAGTTTGCTCGATCATCGACCATTCTTCCATTTACATTTTAATCGCAGGTACTTACACACCATTCGCTTTACTGGCAATCGGCGGCAAACTTGGTTGGGCAATTTTCGGACTTGAATGGGGCTTTGCGATTATCGGTATTTTATTCAAATGTTTCTTCATTCATAAATATGAAGCATTGTCATTAGTATTCTACATCGCGATGGGTTGGGTCATCATCTTCGCATTCAAACCAATCGTGGCACATATTACAATGACGGGATTCTGGTTATTACTAACAGGCGGACTACTTTACACAATCGGCGCTTACTTCTATGCCAACCGTAAAATCCCTTACAATCACGCAATCTGGCATTTATTTGTACTAGGTGGTAGCGCGATGATGTTCTTCTGTGTTATTGGTTACGTATAAATAGGAAAACGACACGCAAATGAATGCGTGTCGCTTTTTTTATTTCTGTGCAAATACTTGTGTAGCTACTGAATGATAAAAATCATTTTTACTATTTTTCACGACACCGATGCCGATGCGATTATAGCGTGCATTCAAAATATTCGCTCTATGGCCTGATGAATTCATCCACATTTGCATATACTGACTGCCCGAACTCGCGCCTGCCGCAATATTTTCCCCTAATGCCCAATAAGGATAATTCGATTGCTGAACTAAAGTATAGAATGGACCGTATTTTGGCGAAGTATGGCTAAAATATTTACCATCGATCATATCCGTTGAACGAATAATCGCAATTTTACTTAAAGTTTCATCTAATACGACTGGCTTTAACTGATGTTTTGCACGTTCTTTATTCACAAGTTTCAAAATTTCTGCTTGCTGTTTTTCGTCACCTTTTGTCGCATAATCATCTACAAATGCAGGATTAGCCATCCAACCAGATGCGATTTTAATACGATTTGCTTTCGTTGAAGAAGTTGTCACTTTGTGAATACCATAAGCCGCATACTTTGAAGTACTTTTACTTGTAGAACTTGCGTATAACTTTTCCTTCTTCCCTACATAAATATAATCCCCTACAAATCCACTCTTGATCCAATAGTTTTTTGAAGTTTTATACCAACCAGCTGAACCTTTTTGAATTAAAGATACTTTCGTTCCCTTTTTCAATGCAGCATGTCGGCCAATACCTTTTGGTTCATCAAATTGTCTTGTTGTTTTACTTACGGTATATGATTTTGCCTTAACTGTTACTTTTCTTTTTACTGTTAAAGTTTGTTTTGATGAGACTTTTACTTTATATGTATAATAATATGTCCCTTTTTTATTCGTGTTCGCATTACCTGTTACAACGATTTTCTTCGTTACACTTTTTCCTTTAGAATCGGTCGCAGTAACCCCTTTTTTCGCATCAAAATTTGTACCTAGTGTTACGCTCGTCGCTGTTGCACCTTTGATTTGCGCTTTAGTTGCTGCTTTCGAATCCATCTCTACTAATAAAATTGAACTAACGAGTAAAATTGCCCATGTCATATGTTTCAATACTTTTTTCACTTAAATTCCTCCATAAAAAAATCACTATACTACAAAAGTAGTAAAGTGATTTTTATTTTTCATAAATTGTGTAGCGGAAAGTAAATCCGTCACCTTTATGGTCTTCAGTTGTAGTCTTTTCAGCCCATCCTTCATACGCAGGGAAGAATGTGTCCCCTTCGAATGAATGGTCAATTTTTGTAATGTATAAACGGTCGGCCATTGGTAATGCTTCTGTAAATATTTGCTGACCACCGATGATCATTATTTCTGGCTCAGCTTGTACTAAAGTTAATGCTTCCTCTAAAGAATGCACCACTTCAATTCCTTCTGCGCTGTATGCCTTATTACGCGTGATGACGATATTACGTCTACCTGGTAACGGTCGACCAATCGATTCAAACGTATTTCTACCCATAATAATTGGCTTACCCATCGTCATCTTTTTAAAATAAGCGAGATCACCTGGCAAATGCCACGGCATTTCATTGTTTAATCCAATTACTCTGTTCACATCATGTGCTACAATTAACGAAATCATATTTTCACCTCCATATACTAATTTCCAATATGCATAGAGAACAAACATCTTTTTGTAAATCTATGCATCTTTTATATTATAGTAGAAAAATCAATTTTTTTCAGTAGGATTAGGCATTTCATCGTAGTCAAAAATAAAGTCACAACAATCGACTCATAAATTTTATTATTTTCATGGGTCTAAAGGAGATAAAATGAACTTATCATTTGAAAAGACATGGGAAAACGCGATCGCACCCATTGACCGACAAGCAATCACTCAATTATTTGAGGATACGAAGGACTCACAGGAACGCTACTCACATTATAAATCAACGACCAACCACCGAGGGCATACATTGATTACATTATTAATTCATAATCGCAGTGATCAACTTTTATTATTCAACCATACTGAAGTCGCCTATGAAAACAATGTCGATTTCTTCACGATTCCAAAGCTCATCATACCACCGAAAACCTCTACACCATGGTGTTTTATTTACAAAAACAAAGGAACTGCCCAAGTTGATTGAGGCAGTTCCTTCTATTTAAACAGCAATCGGAGCTTTAATGCTCGGATGCGGGTCATACCCTTCGATTTTCAAGTCTTCCATTTCATAATCGAAAATCGATGTTTTCTCTTCATTTAAGTGAAGCGTTGGCAATGCACGATGTTCGCGTGATAGCTGCTCATTTACTTGATCCAGATGATTTTTGTAAATATGTGCATCCCCTAATGTATGGATGAACTCCCCAACTTCCAAATCACATTCTTTTGCGATCAAATGCGTCAATAATGCGTATGAAGCGATATTGAATGGTACACCTAAAAATACATCTGCCGAACGTTGGTAAAGTTGACATGATAATTTGCCATCTGCGACATAGAATTGGAACAATGTATGGCATGGTGGTAAAGCCATATCGTCAACTTCAGCCGGATTCCATGCACTGACAATATGTCGGCGCGAATTCGGATTATTTTTGATTGAATGAATGACGTTTTTAATTTGGTCGATTGTGCCGCCTTCAGCATCTGGCCATGAACGCCATTGCTTACCGTAAACAGGCCCTAAATCACCATATTTTGCGGCAAAATCATCATCTGATAAAATCTTCTCTTGGAAAATCGACATTTGTTCTTTATAAATGACCGCGAATTGTTCATCCTTCGCTGCACGATTACCGAAATGATCCATATTTGGCCCTTCGTATTCATCGCTCGTCACCCATTTTTCGAACGCCCACTCATCCCATATATGATTACGCTGTTGGATCAATGTTTTGACATTCGTATCGCCTTTTAAAAACCATAGTAATTCAGTGGCAATTAATCGGAACGCTGTTTTTTTAGTCGTTAATAACGGAAATCCTTCTTGTAAATCGAATCGCATTTGGTAACCAAATGTACTCCAAGTACCTGTACCTGTGCGGTCGCCTTTCGCATTTCCTTCATCTAAAATATATTGGCAAAGCTTTAAGTAAGCTTCATCTACATGATTGATCATATCAAAACTCCCTTAAAATCTTTTGTTCCATTATAACAAAATTCCTTCAATACTTCTTAGTTTTATACAAAATCGAGTGTAAATGCAAAGAACCAAACGTAATCATACGATTGGCTCCGTGTCATTATTCTGTAATCGCATTTCTTTCTGCTTCATCTTTATCCTCTTTTGACGCAGGAATGATGAGATTTAAAATTAATACGGCGATTGCACCTACTGCAGTTCCTGAAGATAGGATGTAGTTCACAAATGGTGGTACCGAGTTCATCACATCTGCTGGTATGCCCATTGTACCGATTGTTAGTAAAATTGGAATACCGATGACCATCATATTACGGTCATTAATCGTCACTTTTTGGATTACTTTTAAACCATTCATAATAATCGCGACACAGACAATTCCGAAGATCGCATTAATAACAGTCAGCGGCACACAAGTGATAAGCGCTGCCAACTTCGGCATTAGGCCAAGCAGCACTAGAATGATACCTGCCGCAATAATGGCACGTTTACTCGCTACTTTTGTTAAAGCGATAATCCCCGCATTTGAAGAATAGCCCGTCATTGGTGTACTGCCAACTACGCCACCAACTAAACAACCTAGACCTTCACCGACTGCCCCTTTATTTAAACGTTTTTCATTTAACTTCTCATTTGTGACAGTCCCTACTACGAACCAAGTGCCTGTCGTTTCGATTAAAATAATAAAATAGATAAAGACCATTGTTAAAACGGCTTGAAGATTGAACTCTGGCTTACCGAATGGGAATGCTGTTGGCAAAGAGAACCATTTTGCTTCCGCAACTTTTGCGAAACTTACTGTACCAAACATCATTGCGACAATTGTCCCTACTGCTATGGCGATGACAACGGATGTAAGACGGAAAAATGTTCCTGCGCCACCGTTTTTTCTACCTAGCAGCATTAGCGCTACTAATATAGTTGCTGTGACAGATGAAATGATTATATTTGATTTAACATCGCCCTCATACAGGCTACCAAAAGCTGTTGGCATCAACGAAATTCCGACGATGACAATTACAGTTCCGCCTACTAATGGTGGAATGATTTTCTTCACTGTTTTAGCAAAAACTTTTAGCGGGTAACCTAATAATGCGATCAATAATGCACCAGGTAATAATGCACCAAATACTGCGCCGAGTCCCAATTTACTACCGATTGCCCCAAGTGCGCCGATTGGAATGTATGACGGCCCTTGTACGACAGGTAATTTAAGCCCACCTAATGTTTGAATCAATGTTGCGATCCCAGCTGCTAAGAAACACATTTGAATAAAGAATGACGTATCATTTCCTAATGCGAGCATACCAGCAATAATAATTGGTGCAATATATAAGTCCATCGCTAATACATGCTGTGTTCCTAAAAGGAATGCTCTACCCCATCCTATCTTTTCATTGATCCCAACGAAATCGTTCGTGTTTTTTGTTTCATTTACCACATCAATTTCCCCTTTATCCTATTCTATCCATAAGAATGCTATTAACACGCGTTTTTCAAAAAACTATATTTGAATTATACATACGATCCGCAATGTTGTAAACTGTAAATACATACATTTTTCAAAAGTTATTCAATAATCGTTCGTGTTTTGTATTGACTCGCAAGAATCCATCTTATAAAATGTATGTATATTACTTAATTTAAGGAGTCGAACAAAATGATTGAAGACAAAGTATTGAGAGATGATTGGGTTGTCGCTTGTAGAGAATCTGATTTAACAGAAAAACCACTACAGCAAATCGTTCTTGGGGAGCGAATTGTTCTTTTTAGAAATAGTAAAGGGGTTTATGCATTTAAAGATCTTTGCGTTCACCGTGGCGCAGCGCTTTCACTAGGTTGCGTAAAAGATGATCAACTTGTCTGTCCGTATCACGGATGGGAATATGGCGATGATGGCCAATGTACGAAAATTCCACAATTGCCTGAAGGAACACAGGTTTCTAAAAAAGCGCAAGCATTTAAATACGGTTGTAAAGTTGCTTACGGATTCATTTGGGTAAATATTAATAATAATAATCCGGACTTCTTTCCATATAAAGAATCAACTGGCGGCGAATTCCGCAATGTTATTTGGGGACCTCAATCAGTTGAAGCGAAACCACCTCGTATTGTAGAAAACTTCCTTGATGTAGGTCACTTAGCATTCGTACACGTTGGTTTCCTAGGGGTGGAAGATAAGCCTGTCATCGGTGATTACCGTGTCGTTTCAGAAAATGATCGACTATATACAACACCAATCGAAGTGTATCAACCGGATCCAGACGGTTCTGGGGAAGCGAAGAATGTCCTATATACTTACGAAATTCTGCGCCCACTAACCGTTCGTTTCACGAAAGAAGAACCTACGAATAATACGAAGATGACGATTCTATTAACAATCAAGCCTGTTGAAGACTTAAAATCAGTTGCTTACGGTATTCTTTCATTCAACTATGAAACTGGTCAATCGGATGAAGAAATCGTCGCATTCCAAGATATGATCTTCTCACAAGATAAGCCAATTGTAGAAAATCAAAAGCCTGAAGAACTTCCATTAGATCTGCAAGCTGAACTTTCATTGAAATTTGATCGTCTTAGCATCGCATACCGCCAATATTTGAAAAAACTTGGTGTTGTTTTAGGTGTAGAGTAAAAAATTATTGTCGAACTGCGTAAAGTGGTTCGACATTTTTCTACTAATTACTATTTTTTATCCACTTATGCAGCTACTATTCCCCCTTATTCAAACTCTTATCCTCATTATTATAACAATAACCCTTTCTAATTGAGAATTCCCTTTTATTGTTACTCTATTTTGACTACTTTTTCAATATAGTATATAAATTTTTTATTCAATGGTTACTCTAATTAGAGTATTTGTTTTTTCGTTTTTTTACAGAAGTCAACAACATTTACGAGAAAAAATCGACAAAATAAAAATTTTTTTAATGTTTTTTAAGGTTGCTTTTTATTATATTTTCCCCGGGGTGAGCATCAAAATGATCTATTTTCATTATTCTAATTTATGAATATATATTCATAAATTAGATTTAATATTCAACTTTACTATTATAAGAATACTTATATCCTTTATTGAGAATCTACTGAAATCAATACATTGCGACATGATTCGACAGTTGTTTACATTTATACATTAATTAACTAATGTATTGCGGTTGAATATTTTAACACTAAAATATTTTAAAGTGAAAGTAGTGAGTATATTTTTGATTACCTGTATTTAGTATTTAACCCTTTTCCTTCTTGTGTTTACTACTTCACATACTATTGACACTGCATTCACGATACTGTAACATTTGGTTCGCAATCAGCTGTTGCAATACTTGAACAAGAATAGTACAAATTTTGTTCATGCTTACTATTGAGTCGAGGTCTTCATATAGTATGAACCTTACAAATTAGTAATTTATCATGTAATTATTATTAAGTAGTGCAATTTGTACTAGCAAATTGCATATAAAAGTATATAGAAAAAGAGGGTTCATAATGAAAAACAACAAGAAAAAGTTCCATTATGCTTGGATCATCCTAATCAGTGTTGCTTTAACTGTTGGTTTAACTAAAGCAGGTATTTCTACTGCCGGCGGTTTATTCCTAACACCAATCACTGATGATCTAGGTATCGGTATGGGAAGTCTTACTTTATACTTCTCAATCGCATCAATCGTTACAATGGTATTTCTACCATTAGCAGGTAAAATCATCGCTAAATATGATGTTCGTGCAGTATTAATCATCGCAATGTTATTACAAGGTGGTAGTTTCGCTGCATTCGGTTTAATGAACTCTGTATGGGGTTGGTACATTTTCTGTATCCCAATGTCAATCGGTTCAGTATTCTTAACTCAAATCGCAGGTCCTATTCTATTAAACAACTGGTTCAAAAAACATAACGGTCTTGCATTAGGTATCATGGTAGCAACTGGTGGTGTCATCGGTGCAATCTTACAGCCAACAGCTGGTAACTTAATCGCAGATCAAGGTTGGAGAAACACTTACTTCATCCTAGCTGGTCTTGTAACAGTAATCGTAGTTCCATTAGTATTCTTTACAATTCGTTTCGCTCCAAAAGATAAAGGTCTACAACCATTAGGTGCAGACGAAGTGGATGAAAATTCAGATACTCCTGCTGCTCCAACTGCTTTATCAGGCGTATCATTCAAAAATGCTAAGAAATCAAGTGCTTTCGTTGGATTATTCTTATTCTTCTTCTTGATTACTTCAATTGCATCATTCAGTCAACATTTAGCTCCATTCGCTTTAAACCACGGTTTCGACATTAAATTTGCTGGTACTGCTTTAGGTATTATGCAACTTGGTATCGTAATCGGCGCATTATCATTCGGTGTATTAGCTGATAAAATTGGCGCACGTAACACTGCAATTTTCGCAATGGCATTAGGTATTATCCCAATGGTAATCCTATTACTAGTTCCTGAAAACCCAACATTATTCATCGTAGCTGTTACAATCTTCGGTTTCGTCGTATCTTCACTTGGTACACTTGGACCGCTATTAACTTCTGCATTGTTCGGTATGAAGGATTACGCTCAAATTTACTCACTTGCAGCAATTGGTTTAGCTGTTGCAGGAATCGTAGCTTTACCAGGTTACGGATTCATGTACCAAATCACAGGTTCTTACTACTCAGTAATTATCGTTGTACTTGTACTATTAATCGCAAATATCTTCTTGATTCTATGGGCATTCATGGGCAAGAAGAAACTTGTCGAATCAGGTGCTTGGGAAGACGAAACAACTACAAAACAATAAGAACTGTACTACCCCTACTATTTCAAAGTAGGGGTTTTCTTTTCGTTATTTTGATATATTTTATTCATCTGTTCATACTTTCACATAAAGTGAACTGTGACGGTGTTGTTGTACAGATTAGATAGAAACTTTCATTTCTATATTTACTTTTTTACAATATGAATTCATATTACAAAAAACTCCGATTAGAACTGATCGATATTTTCTCGTTCTAATCGGTGCTTTTTGTATTCATTTTCTGTTTTAAACTATATAGATATAATTTTTAAACTTCTTTCCATTCCAATCTTGATTTTAAAATGAACGATTCTGTCCCTTATTTTACATACAGATTAAAGGTTTTTCCTCCTATTTCCTTCTATTAAAATAAAACAATTTTTATTTTCGTAGTATAAATACATTTATTGACACCCAAGTCAGTATATTGTAATATTCAAATTATAAAGACTATTGTGAATATTTAATAAGAATGGGGTTATGTGAATGAGTCAATCGAAGAAGAAATTTCATTATGCATGGATTATTTTAATTGGTGTCGCATTAATCGTTGGTTTGAACAAAGCAGGGATTACCACTTTAGGAGGTCTATTTTTAATTCCGATCACAAAAGAGCTTGGCATCGGTATGGGCAGCTTATCGCTATATTTCTCAATCGCTTCCATCGCGACAATGATCACCCTACCGATTGCTGGTAAAGTCATTGCCAAATATGATGTGCGCGTTGTCTTAATCATTGCGATGCTACTGCAAGGTGGTGGATTCGCTGCGTTCGGTCTAATGAACTCTGTATGGGGTTGGTATATTTTCTGTATTCCGATGTCTGTCGGTTCGGTATTTTTAACGCAGATTGTAGGGCCCGTACTCGTAAACAATTGGTTTAAGAAGCATAACGGGTTAGCGCTTGGGATCATTAGTGCGACGGGTGGTATTATTGGGGCCATTCTCCAACCAGCAGCAGGTAATTTAATTGCGGATCAAGGATGGCGTAATACGTACTTTATTTTAGCTGGTGTCGTAACGATCATCGTTATTCCGATTATTATTTTGACAATTCGATTCGCACCAAAGGATAAAGGTTTACTACCATTAGGTGCAGAAGAAACACCTACAGAAGCACACGAAACAACAGAAGTTATTTCAGGTGTGTCATTTGCGAATGCTAAGAAATCGAGTGCTTTCGTGGCATTATTCCTCTTCTTCTTTTTCATTACATCCATTTCATCATTTAGCCAACATTTTGCGGCTTTCGCGATGGATAATGGATTTACGATTCAATTCGCAGGGAATGCGCTAGGTATTATGCAAATCGGGCTTTTAGTCGGGGCGATTTCATTTGGTATCTTAGCTGACAAGTTCGGTTCGAAAAATACAGCCATCTTTGCGATGTTACTCGGCATGGTTCCTGTATTAATGTTCTTATTCAACCCGACAAATCCGGTACTCTTTATGATCGGTGTTGGTATTTTCGGTTTCATCATTCCTTCTTTAAGTACTTTAACGCCGCTTTTAACTTCAGCACTTTTTGGGAAGAAAGATTATGCACAAATTTACTCTACCGCTGCGATTGGCCTTGCGATTGCAGGGATTGTGGCACTACCAGTCTACGGCTATATGTTTGAATTAACTGGTTCGTACTTTTCTTCATTAATCGTGTTACTTGTATTATTCGCAGCAAATATTCTTCTACTAATTTGGGCGTTTGCAGGACGTAAGAAACTAGTTGCTGCTGGTTTAATGGAAGAAGAAGTGATCACGATCAAAAAATAGTATACAAAAAAGGAAAATCGGCGTTTTAACGCATGATTTTCCTTTTTCTTATTTAGCCATCATTGTATCAACTATTTCATGAATAAATTGTTCTCTTTGCTCTGCATCAAATTTTTCGATTTTCACATTCGTATCAGACAAGTAATTCTTCGGCCAATCTACTTTGCTATCGGAATAGATTTTCTCTAAAATCGATTTCGTTAATTGCGTTTCTTCATTCGATTGATCCAACGCTTTTAATAGTAGGAACTCTAATTGAATAGAAGCTTCCCCCCACTTCCCTTTACTATCTTTAATCGCTAAACGAGCTACATCTAAATAGCTCTGCTGCGCTTCAGAAAGTTTTTGCTTTTTATGAAGTGTGAATTCCTCCGAAAAACCATCCGCATCTTCTAACAGTATATTGTCGCCTTCTTTTAAAGCTGATATTTCCTGCCATCTTGATTCATATTGCCGCGGAAGAAGTTTTTCGTCATTGATCAGTTCCAACGATTCGCCATCTTCCGTTTCGAAAATGAATAATTCATCGCGATTGTTCAGATGCTCGACTTTCAAATTCCCAACACGCTCAAGCTTAATATCACGCGTCAGTTCATCGATCATGACTGGCAATGAATTATGTAGGAAATTAATTTCAAGCGATTCCTTGCTAAATGGATGCATCGACTCCGAATAATATAGCTTCTCTAATTTCTTATTATTTCGGATTCGCTTGTCGTATTCTGTCGATAACAAATCAAATGTTAGAAGCTCTTGCGTCGAAATATCATCCCATTTCCTTCTATTATAATCATTAATCGAAAGTTCCCCTTTGATTTTCGATTCACCGAGTTTATTGAATCCATCTTGATTATAGCCGTCTTTGCCATAGCCAAATCGGTCATAACCTTCTTCGTTTATTCCATCTTTATTAAAACCAAAGACATCATACGGTGATTTGAAAGTAGAAGGTTTGCGGTCCACATCAGTGCCTGAAGCCTTGATGCCATTAATATTATAGCCATACTCGTCATAGCCCTCATGGTCGAAACCGTTTAGATTATAGCCCCTTCTATTAAAACCTTCCTTATTATAACCAAACTCCGCATAGCCTTCTTTTTCTACAAATTCTTTTATTTCTCTCGTGATTTGCTGCTTCTTCTCACTTCTATATTGTTTCGCGCTTTGATATTTTATATGATTAACGACTAAACTATCGGAAAGTTGATAGTTTACGTTTGCTTCTTGTTTCATTGCTGAACCGATTGTTTCCTTTGTCGAAGTTGTACAACCAGTTAATAACAATGTGCTAACTAATACACTAGCTGTAAATGACTTTTTCATACTTTCCTCCTATTATTTAATACACTTACAGTAACAAACGAATGGATAGAAGTAAATGTAAATGACGATTTCACCCGCTTTTTTTCATGAAAATTACTATTGATTAACAAATAATCTTAGTGTTATAATAGATTCACATACTAATACATTAGCAGACTAAAGTGTTGATGACGAAGGGGACTTATACAATGAAAAAATTTGGCGTAATGCTAGTTTTCTTACTAGCACTAACTGGCATACTTGCTGGCTGTGGTAATGATTCTAAATCAGGCGCAGACAAAAAAGAAGTAATAATCGGTGTTGATGATCAATTCGCGCCAATGGGCTTCCGAGATGACAAGAATGAACTAGTCGGTTTCGATATTGATTATGCGACTGCCGCAGCAAAAGAGATGGGTTACACAGTAAAATTCCAACCGATTGATTGGTCTACGAAAGAAGCAGAACTACAAAGTGGCCGAATCGACTTAATTTGGAATGGTTATACAATTACTGATGATCGTAAAGAAAAAGTATTATTCACTAAACCTTATTTAGAAAATGCACAAGTTGTCGTAACGAAAGCAGATTCTAAAATCGCTAAATTAGATGATTTAAAAGGTAAAAAACTTGGCTTACAATCACAATCTTCAGCTTCTGAAGCATTAAATGCCAACCCAATCAAAAAAGATGTAAAAGACGTAAGTGAATACAAGGACAATGTCACTGCATTAAATGACTTAAAAACTGGTCGTACAGATGCTGTCATCATTGACGAAGTTGTTATTGATTACTATATGAAGAAAGAGAAAGATTCATTCAAAGTTTTAGATGAATCATTAGCACCTGAACAATACGGTGTTGGCGTTAAAAAAGATAATAAAGATTTACTAGAAAAACTACAAAAAGCATTAGATACAATGAACGAAAATGGTACTGCAGAAGAAATCTCTAAAAAATGGTTTGGAGAAAGCAAAGTACTAAAATAATTTATGAAGATCTGAAGTCGATTAGTGTAGCTTTCTTGCACTGGTCGATTTTCTTTTCACAATGATAGGAGGACTAATGATGAGCTTTGAATATTTCATATCTATATTAAAACCCATGCTAACTGGGGCTCAAATGACATTGCTACTATTCTTTATTACAATTGTCGTATCTGTACCACTTGGCTTTGTCGTAATGCTTGCACAAAAAAGTGCATTTAAACCACTTTCATGGCTCGCTCACACATTCGTGTATGTAATGCGTGGTACGCCACTATTACTACAACTGATTGTCGTATGTTTCGGTCTTCCTGTGCTCCCTGGCATTGGTGAATACTTAGTATTAGATCGTTTTACAGCAGCAAGTATCGCATTTATTTTAAACTATGCAGCTTATTTCGCGGAAATCTTTAGAGGTGGAGTTCTTGCGATTGATAAAGGCCAATATGAAGCAGCGCGCGTTTTAGGATTAAATAAATTCCAAACTTTAATTAAAATTGTCATTCCGCAAATGTTCCGAATCGCTTTACCTTCATTAGCGAATGAATCAATTACATTAATGAAAGATACAGCTTTAATTTACGCGGTAGCAG
Source organism: Kurthia zopfii (assembly GCF_003143955.1). Taxonomy (GTDB): domain Bacteria; phylum Bacillota; class Bacilli; order Bacillales_A; family Planococcaceae; genus Kurthia; species Kurthia zopfii. The sequence goes on from NZ_QFVS01000029.1 coordinate 19,485, forward strand.
TTCCTGAATTACTACACTATGCACAAACAGCTGTAAATCGTGACTTAAACTTCTTCCCATTCGTAGTCGCAGGTGCGATTTACTTATTATTAACAGCAATACTTACATTTATTTTCAAATTATTAGAAAGAAAATTTTCATTTGAATAGGAGGTAAAATCATGGCTATTATCAAAATTGACGGTTTAAAAAAATCATTTGGACAAAATGAAGTATTAAAAAACATTACATTTTCTGTAGAGAAAAATGAAGTTGTAGCAGTGATTGGCCCTTCTGGTTCAGGGAAAAGTACGATGCTACGCAGCTTAGTACATCTCGAGGAAATCAATGGTGGCTCAATCAAAATCGGCGGCGCTTACCTTGCTGAAAATGGTAAGTATCCAAAAGCGAAAGAAATTCAAAAAATTACAGCAAAAACGGGCATGGTATTCCAACATTTCAACTTATTCCCTCACTTCTCGGTGCGTGAAAATCTTGAAATGGCCCCAAAACTTGTGAAAAAAATGGCAAAAGCAGATCTTCATAGGATGAGCGATGATTACTTATTAAAAGTCGGTCTATCCGATAAGGCGGACGCGATGCCTGGTAGTTTATCAGGCGGTCAAAAACAGCGTGTAGCGATTGCTAGAGCGCTTATGATGCGACCAGAAGTATTACTATTCGATGAACCGACATCAGCCTTAGATCCAGAGCTAACTGGCGAAGTATTGAATGTTATGAAGGATCTTGCGAAAGATGATATGACAATGATTGTTGTTACGCATGAAATGGGCTTTGCGAAGGAAGTAGCGGATCGTGTCGTCTTCATGGACGGCGGCGAAATCGTCGAGCAAGGTACACCAGCACAAATATTCGACAATCCGCAACACCCACGTACACAAGCTTTCCTAAGTAAGAATTATCAATAAGAAAAAAAGCAGTTCTGATTACTTTCAGAGCTGCTTTTTCTTGTAGTTTCCTATTAAAATTGCGATTAAAACGGTAACTGCTAATAATAAACTTTGTAGTTTACCCGCTTCAATGAATGTGAAAATGAGGATCAATGCTACGACAAAAAACAATCCGGCAATAATTAGTTGTTTTTTCATTCTGCGGACTCTAAAACGACTTGATCTTTGTCGCTATCTTTGTAATAGTAGTATTTTTTACTGTCATTTTTCAATTTTACATATACTAACCAGTTTTTATCCCCTGCTAGATTAGCGATGAAAGGATCCAATTCCTCAATATTTGATTTTTCGATATTTTTTTCTTCGATTAGATAGGTTTGTACTGCGTTTTTCGCCGAATATTTCTTAAATTCTACATAGCCCCAAACACTTAAGCCAATGATGACTACTGCTCCAATAAATATGCCTAATTTTTTCATACTTTACCCCTTTCAATATCATATACTTATTATACCATTATTTCAAAAAAATGTTATACCATTTAAAAAAGCGAGATCCTATTTCAAAAGAAATACGATCTCGCTCGATTTATTCAATTATGACAGCCATTTTGGTGGTGTGTTTTTACTCCAGTAAACATCGCCTAGATCATGGTGTTTGGCAAAATCATCATCTGCTAAGTGGTAGTGGAAATTATAAAAGTACCCATCCAATGGTCTATTTTCTGTACGAACATGGAAACGAATGATATCTTCACCAGTTGCTTCATTGTACACATTGAACATTTTTTCTGAATAATTACCACTTGGTCGTTCTGTAATGGCAATTTGTTGTTTTTCTTGTTCATCTAAATCCTCTAACACTTGATCCATCACTTCTTGCATTTTCGGGAAAATAACTTGGTCAAACTCATTTTGAATTTTTGGCCCTACTTTTGTGCCGAATTTTTCATATGATTGCTCTTTCGCAATCGAGATTAAATCCACTTCCTGATAAGGTATTTCAAAACTCGATTCTATGTAAGTGGAATGAGTTTCACCGTAATTTTGAGATTTCGCACTTGCTTGATCTTCTAATAAGTTATTCCATATTGTATGACTGGGTGTAATAACCCCTAAAGTTACAACTGCTACCGCAGATACTAGAAATTTCTGAATCCATTGTTTCATAAAATCACCCTCTTCATTGAATTTGAAAGTTTTTTGTCATTATAGTATATTTTTGGAAACTAATAGTTTTACTTTTGTCCATTCCATTGTACAATAATCATAGAGATATTTGAAAACAAAACCGTTTGAAGGGAGTTTTACTATGTCATCAATTATTATTGGTCTTGGTTTTCTCGCTTTACTTGCTTATATGACGTCACTTTGTATTACTGACTAATTATTAGACGATTCAAAATACAATTAGTTCCGTCTACAAAGAAATACCCTGATTGAATGGAATGCAATCCATTGATCAGGGTATTTTTCATGTCAATTCAATGACACCAAAGTGAAATTTCGTATTCGGTCGAAGTAATCGCTCAAACTGATATTGCTCAAATAATGGTGAACGGAAATGCGCTTTTAGGACAACACGTTGTCGCGCCACTCTTTTCGCTTGTTCAATCCATTGTGATTGCACTTCATCATGTACACCCGCATTACGCAGTGGTTTAAAATTAACTGATTCTTCGATTGTTTCTTCAAACATCGGGTCTAAGTAAACAACATCAAAATGATTGTCAGGTAAAGTTGCCAAGTAGTCTACAGCATTCATCGAAACAACTTCAATTTTCCTCATATTCGATAATTGAGGGAGTTTTTCAGCTTCAAAATCATAGTTTTGAAGGCCTTGTTCGACAATGAAAGCGACATTTGCATTGGCTTCACATCCAACCACTCGCCCACTTTCTCCAACGACTTCCATCGCAATCATACTGTCTGTCGCAAGGCCTAGCGTACAGTCGAGTAAAGTGCTGCCTTCCTGTAATTGCGCGGCTTCTATAAACGTATCTTTCTCACCACGAACGACTCGTTTAATGCGGAATGCAGCAGAACTCGGATGAAAGAAAAATGGTTCTGTCGCGCCAAATGGAATGTATTCATAGCGATGTTTGGCTGCTACAATAATGTTCGCTTTATGCGTTTCAGCTATTTTTTTCAAAGATTGCTTATTTCTCGGAATCAGGTCTACATTTAGCTTTTCTTGGACAAAATGCGCCTTCTCTAAAGAAAGCGCATCTGGTCTACCACCTGTAGTGGTAATGGTTTTTATTTTGAACATACTTGTTCTAAAGCACCAACTAGGTGATCGCGAACTTGTTCCATCATTTGACCTTCGATTTGTTCACGAGGGATGAAATAAGCTAGGTTGCCGTCTTTCCATACTGCGATTGATGGTGAACTTGGTGGTACCTCGTCAAAGAACATACGCATTTGCGCAGTTGCTTCTTTTTCTTGACCAGCGAAAACCGTTACAAGGTGTTCTGGTTTTACTTCAACTTGGTTTACCGCTTCAATTACTGCTGGACGTGCTAAACCAGCTGCACAGCCACATACCGAGTTAATAATAATAACCGAAGTTCCTTTTGATTCTTGCATATGATCTACAACATCATCTGGTGTAAGTAATTGAGTGAATCCTGCATCTACAAGCTCCTGGCGCATAGGTGCAACAATCCCCCTCATGTAGTCATCGTAAGCATTTGTCATAGTAAATATCCTCTTTTCTATCTAAATAATCCATTAACATAGCACTTATTATAGCAAACTAATGTATGATATGAAACTAAGCCGACTTACAAATTATGAAGCGAAAAGGACTGATTATTTATTTTCATTCAATTTGATTGCACAAAAGAAACCCCCTATTTCCAAGTATCAACTGAACAACGGATGCGGTTGATTACTGATACACTATCAGCAACACAGTTGAAACAATTACTGACAGAAGTATTCTCGAATGACGCTACTATTCATACAATTTTTTTGAGTGAATATATGATTCGAAATAAACGGAAATCTGCCAATCCAAAGGTCGGAAAGCATATACATATTACAAACTGGCGTGAAGTAATAATTTGGGATGAAGAAGATGATGTCGCATTCATACATGCCCATGTCCGTAATATTAGCCAGGAATCGCTGATCAACTACTGTACAAAAAGCACGCTAGAAGCTTATATCATTTTTTACTCCGAAGATTATTTACTCTATGTAAACAGCGATGTTGTCGACCTTATTTCAGAGGATCCAATGCAAATTGAAAAGTTGAGACTTTTGCATAAGAAAACGACTTCGAAATAACTCGAAGTCATTGCTTTTATTTATTAATGATTGATGTAAGGCTGCTGCTCGCCTTCATTTTTGAGCCACCACTTTGATTATTATTACCATAGTATTTAATGAGTCCAACACCTTTTGCGTAATACTTGTAATTCGTATTCGGACTTTGATGTTACATTTTCAAATTGTTTTAGACATTGTTATATTCGTAATTTCATAACCCATTTTTTCATATAGACCACGTGCAATTTTGTTATGGCCAAAAACATTTAGACCAATTTTAGTCATACCTAACTCTTTAGCAATAATTTCAGCTTCTTTCATTGCGTTCTTGCCATACCCCTGCCCTTGATATTGATCGAAAATTACAAAATCATATATATAGCCTTCACTAGGCTTTGTAGGCGCTTTTTGAGCTATCCAAATCATTCCAACTAAGAGATCGTTGTGAAAGATAGACAATAAATGATTATTCTCGGTCTTCTCATCTTTTGGCAATAGTCGTTCAAATGTTTCCCTCGACAATTCAATCGCTTCATCTTCATTCCAATTACCTGACGCAATCTTATCTTTTGCATAGTCTTCAATTGCATAACTGATATATTGTTTGAACTCCTCTTGGTTCATAGCTTGTAGTGAAATCAATTTATGTTCCTCCTAATCTATTTTTTATTTTAACATTTTTTCGAAATTCCGAATATTTGTACTGTCTAAATTAAAGTACTTCTATTTCAAAAAAACCAGACACTCCATTTCGAAGTTGTCTGGTTTTTATGATCTATTTAAAGAAATTGATTGTCGTAATGATGATTGGCATACCGAATACGTCGATTAGGAATGCGCCAACAATCGGCACGATTAAGAATGCTTTTTGAGATGGGCCAAATTTCTTCACGACTGCTGACATATTTGCCATTGCGTTAGGTGTAGCACCTAAACCATGTCCTAAGAAACCTGATACCATTACAGCTGCATCATAATCTTTTCCTAATGCGCGGAATAGTACGAATACCGCAAATAATACGATGAAGATCACTTGGATTAAGACGATGAAGAAGATTGGCAATGCAACACCAGCAACTTCCCATAGTTTAATGCTCAGTAATGCCATTGATAAGAAAATACCTAATGAAATATCACCGATTAAGTTAATTTCCTTCATATTAATGACACCCGGTTTGAAGCGATCCATTACATTTCGTACGATTACAGCTGTGAACATTGCGCCCACATATGCAGGTAATACGAATCCTGTTAAATCAGAGAAGAATTGGCCTAAGTAAGTACCAACTGCCATACTGAATGTAATTAAGAAAATTTGAGACATGAACGATTTTTCTGTTACTGGATGCTCATATTGCTCAACGTATTCTTGAGATGTTTCATCCGTTGATTTTAAGTTGAATTTCTTCACTAAATATTGAACGATTGGTCCACCAATTAAAGCACCCGCTACTAAACCTAATGTCGCTGCAGCCATACCAATTGAAACCGCTGAATCTACGCCCATACCTTGAAGTGTCTCTCCGTAAGCAGCCGCTGAACCGTGACCGCCCTCCATCGAAACTGCTCCGACCATAACACCTAATAAAGGTTCTAAGCCGAATAATTTAGCGAAACTCACACCGATTAGATTTTGCATTAATGCTAGGAAACCACAGGCAATCCAATAAATGATTAGGATTTTCCCGCCTAAACGGACTAAACGGAAACTAGCACCAAGACCGATTGTTGTGAAAAATGTAATCATGAAAATACTTTGTAATGAAGTATCTAATTGAATTTCAAGTGTATCTGTTGCTTTCAATGTCGTCGCAATCGCCGCAAAAATTAATCCCCCAACTACAGGAGCTGGAATACAGAAACGACTTAGAAAATTGATTTTATTTACAAGGAATGTACCGAGTACAAACATGGCTACCGCTAAGAATAATGTTGTAATTTGATTGATTTCTAACAATTTATTTCCCCCTGATTAACCCAACCATAGCTTCATTTGTCAATTGCGCACCTAATTTCACCGTGATTCCACTCGGGTCTAGAGAAGGATTTACTTCACAAATATTAAAACTTGTTGTCTTTTGATTAGTTGTAACAAAACGAATAATTGATCTTACTTCTTTCGGATGCATACCGAACGGCGATGGAGCACTCACTCCAGGCGCACAGGCCGCATCTAAGACATCTGTACAAAGCGTTAAGAGAATTACATCACATTTAGCAGAAAAGTCGTTAAAAGCTGTTTCTACAGTTTCTACCGTCATTTCATCTTCATACAAGTATGTAACACCTAAGTCACCTGCACGTTCAAATAATTCAACTGTGTTGCCGTATCGCTGAATACCGCATACAAAGTAAGATGCATTCACATCATCATCTAAAATTTGTTTGAACATCGTGCCTGAAGATGGCTGTTCATCATAATCTCTTAAGTCGAAATGTGCATCAATGTTCACGATGCCGATTTTTTGATCTTCGCCAACCGCTTGTCGAACACCTAAATAATGTCCGTAAAGTGTTTCATGTCCGCCACCTAAAACGATACATTTCGTATTGTTTACTAATAGCTTGCTTACATGATTGCCTAGCTCAATTTGCGCTTCTTCAAGTGCCGTACCCTGACATTGCACATTGCCGATATCTGCAATTTTCACATTTTCATTGAAAATATGGGGCAAACTCGACATGCTTTGACGAATGGCATTCGGACCTTGTGAAGCGCCCAGTCTTCCTTTATTTCGACGTACACCTTCATCGCATTCAAATCCGACAAATGCAACATCATATGTGTCTGTTGTCACTTCATCCGAAGTAATTGATTTTACAATTTGATGCAGACGGAAACTAGCACGATTTTCGGTACTATCCGTTCTGCCGGTCCAATATTTTTCAATTTCATTATTGTACATATTTTTGACCTCCTTTATGTCATTTGTAAGCGTATTCCTAGTATAATTTTCTTGATATATAATTACTAATACCGATTTATTATAAATTTATAGCTTTTAACTATAAATCACTATAAAATTGGTGTTATTATTAAAATCAAATACTTGAGGTGACAAATGGATCTTAAACAATTAACGTATTTCATCACAATCGCTCGTGTCGGTAGCTTTTCAAGAGCTGCCCTCCTACTCCATGTTTCACAACCTTCTATTAGTAATGCCATCTCCAATTTGGAAACCGAAATCGGCAGTCCTTTATTCGAAAGAACGACGCGTCAAATTCGCTTAACGAAGACTGGCGAGTTGCTTCAAGACCGTTCTACCGAGCTTTTGAAGCAATTTGCCATTATGAAAGAGGAATTGCAAGATGTCATTCACGGGGAAGAAGTGAAAATCGTTTTCGGCATGATTGAGTCGGCACATAACTGGTTTGCGCAAGTCATAAAGGATTTCAAACAGCAGTTTCCAGCCATTCAATTCTCTGTTATTGATACACTTTATAACTCCAGTGTCTTTAAAACGTTGGAAAATCATGACATTCACGCGACGATTTCAAATCAAGAAATTAATCATAATTCCATAACAAAAATTCCACTTTATCAAGAAAAATTTGTTGTGATTTTCCCAAAAGGTCATGCTTTTTCTGAAAAAGAAACAGTTTCTCTTGCAGAAATTAGTAAAGAACCATTGATTACGGGCATGCCCATTTTTGAAACATGTAAGCAAATATTGTCCGCATTTGAAACTTTACATTTAACGCCACAAGTTGCCTATGAAATTGAACGTTTTGAAATGGCAAAATCGCTTGTTGAATGTCATCTTGGCGTGAGTATTCTTCCTGAAAAATACGTTTTGCAACATTTTCCTGAATCGCTCGAATATCGCATGATTGAAGATCAAATTCTTTCGCGCCCAGTATATCTCTACTATTTAAAAAACCGTCATTTCCCGAATTCTATTTTGCAGCTATTCCAAAATATCCAAAATGCTTCCTATTCAAAATAGACATTCAAAGTTTTGCCTTATTTTTTTTGAAAGATTTATGCTACGATAGACTTAATGAATGTAACTTAAAGGAGTTTTACGTATGTTAAGCAATTTTGAGATTTCAAAATATATGCAAGATCATAAAATGTATAAAGGGTTCGAAATTGCACAAACCGATTGCAAAGCAGTGCCTGAAGGAAGTCATCTTCTATATAAAAAGGGATTTGACCAACTATACTTTATTAAAATTATCGAGAATAAGTTGAATAAAGAGTCGAATGAAAAAATCGAAGCGATTGAAGTTGTCGAAACATATAAGTTTTCAATGTATGATACGGTACAATTCGATCAATATGCGATGTCACAAAAATATAGTTTCACTGCCGAAACAGGTGAATCTTTAACGCTGAAAACATGGCTATCTACTGCTTCACTTCGCTCGATCATGCCAAGCCGCATTAAAATTAAAATTGTGGAACGTAAATGGTATAACAAAATTATCGGTTTCCGCTCAAATCAACCGAGCAAAATGATCGCTGCAACACTTGTCTACATCACATTCTTCGTCGCATTAATCAAATTCCTAATGGAAAGATAATACGCATCAGAAAAACCGGAATCGCTCTGTTGGGCGGTTCCGGTTTTTCATTGTGAACTCAAATGAGCTGTTTTTTAGTTTTTCATTTTCGGATCGAATGCATCTCGCAATCCATCGCCCATTAAGTTGAAACCAAGAACTGTTAGCATAATTGCTAAACCAGGGAAAATCATTGTCCACGGTGCATTCACTAAGTAAACGCGGGCATCTGACAGCATTTTCCCCCACTCTGGAGCTGGCGCTTGAGCACCTAATCCTAAGAATCCAAGTGCAGCTGCTTCAATAATAGCAGTCGCAATCGCTAATGTTCCTTGTACGATGATTGGAGTCATCGAGTTCGGCAACACATGGGTGAATAAAATCCGCGAATCCTTCATTCCAATTGCTTTTGCAGCGGTGATGAATTCTTCTTCTTTAATACTTAACACTTTCGAACGAATTAGTCGCCCGAAGTTCGGCACGTTTACAATCGCAATCGCTAATAATGCATTGAAAAGAGATGGCCCTAATGCTGTAACGATGGCGATCGCAAGAAGAATACTTGGGAATGCGAGTAAAATATCAAAGAACCTTGAAATGATCGTATCAACCCAGCGACCATAGTAACCCGCTAAAATCCCTAAAATACTCCCGACAATAATCGAAATGGCAACTGAAGCAAAACCAACCATTAACGACAATCTAGAACCTAAGACGACACGAGAGAAAATATCGCGTCCGAAAACATCCGTCCCAAACCAAAATTCAGATGATGGTGATTGTAACTTCAATTTAAAATTTTGTTCATTGATTCCTTGTGGTGCAATTAATGGTCCAAAAATGGCGAGTAGGATGAAGAACACAACAATGATTGTTCCGATTACTGCCAGTTTACTCTTTCTAAAAGTACGTAAACTATCTTGAAAAGGACTTCTTGCTTTCGCCTTACTACTTTTCGGATTTAACTCTGGTGTCATACTTGTCATAATTCTTCCCTCCTAATCGTATTTAATTCTTGGATCAATAATGCTATACAATAAATCGACAATTAAATTAATCATGACGAACATGAATGCCACGATTAAAATACCTGATTGAATGACTGGATAATCTCGCGAGCTAATCGCGTCGTAAATATAACGACCGATTCCCGGCCAACTGAAAATTGTTTCCGTTAAAATGGCTCCTCCTAAAAGTAAACCAGTTTGTAGACCGATGACTGTTAATACAGGGATGACCGCATTTTTCAAACTATGCTTATAGACAACTAAAGACATTTTCTGCCCTTTCGCTCTCGCAGTTCTCACATAATCTGCGCGCATTACTTCCAACATTGTTGAACGCGTCATACGTGCGATAATCGCCATTGGAATCGTTGCTAATGCTGTTGCTGGCAAGATTAAGTGCTTCACAACATCAATGAATTGATCAAATCGACCAGCAATTAATGTATCGATCAAATAGAAATTCGTAATCGCTTCAACTGGATCTCGCGAGTTAAATCGGCTTGAAGTTGGCAAGATGCCTAGCTCCACACTGAATGCCCATTGCCCCATTAAGCCTAACCAGAAAATTGGAATTGATACACCGATTAACGCTAAAATCATCGCTGTATAATCAAACCAAGAATTTTGGAACCATGCAGAGATGATGCCGGCATTCACACCGACTACGATCGCAATGACCATCGCCACTACTGCTAGCTCAATTGTTGCAGCTAAATAAGGGAAAATCTCTGTTGCCACTTGTTCACCTGTTTTGATTGATTGACCGAGATCTCCCGTAAGTAGTTGACCAAGATAATGGAAATACTGTATGTACCATGGGTTATCTAATCCCAGACTGTCTCTTAATGCCGCAACCGCTTCTTTCGTCGCCTGCTGTCCTAAAATAATTTTTGCCGGATCACCAGGAATTGCTCTTACAATCATAAATACGATAAATGTCATACCGAATAATACAGGGATTAATTGTAGTAATCTCTTACCTATATATCGAAGCATAAACTTACCCCCTCATTGTGTTCTAATAGAAAATCCATTCTAGCTTCGAGCAATCAATGGGCGTGAACCCATTGATTAGCCCTTAATAAAATGGAGCAGTTACTACAAATTACTCAACTTCAACTGTATCGAAGCGATCCGAACCAGTTGGATGTGGATTGAAGCCTTTAATGTTTTTGTTACCTGCTAATAATGGTGTTGAGTACGCTAGTGGAACCCAAGGAGCTTCCTCATGTAAAATTTCCTGTGCTTCTTTATAAAGAGCCGCACGTTTATCTTCATCTACTTCAATTTGAGCTTGTTTTAAGATTTTATGCGTTTTGTCATTTTTGAAGTAAGTGTAGTTATTACTACCGATATTATCTTCATCAAGTAAAGTGTATAGGAAGTTATCCGCATCTCCGTTATCACCAGTCCAACCTAGTAAGAACGCATCTGCTTCACCTTTACTCGCTTTTTCTAAATACGTACCCCACTCATAATTGACAATTTTAGATTTCATGCCGATATCTTCAAGATTTTTCTGAATTGCTTCAGCAATTTTTTGACCATCTGGCATGTAAGGACGAGGTACCGGCATTGCCCATAATTCGATTTCTTTACCATCGTAATTTGATTCTTTTAATAATTTCTTCGCTTTTTCTGGATCATATTCATAATCTGTAATTTCGTCATTGAATCCTTGAATTACAGGTGGCATAGCATTTTTCGCAACTTCTGCTTGCCCTTCGAAGAATGCTTCTACAATCGCCTTTTTATCAATTGCATGGTTCACAGCTTGACGAACTTTTTTATCATCAAATGGTTTACGCGTTACTGTTAAGCCTAAGTAACCTACATTTAATGATGGACGTTTGAATAATTGTAAATCTGCATTACCTTCAATTGAAGCTGCATCAGAAGGGTTAATACCATCTGCGATATCGATATCACCTGATGTTAAAGCGTTTAGACGAGCAGAGTTATCCGGAATTGAACGGAAAATTAACTTATCCACTTTTGGTAAACCTTTTTGCCAATAATCTTTATTCTTCTCTAAAGTAATGGCATCATTGCGTTTCCACTCAACAAATTTGAATGGTCCAGTACCTACAGGGTTTTTCTCGAATCCTTTTGCATCTTTTTCAAATGCAGTTGGAGAAGCGATTGCAAATGGCGTCATCGCTAAGTTTTTAAGGAATGGTGCTTGTGCGTGATTTAAAGTCATAACAACTTGATCATCACCATCAGCTTTTACTTCTTTGATTACAGCGTTTTTCTCACCTTTGAAACCACCGAACATTGATTGGAAATAAGGATTTGATTCCGCATTACCATTCATCCAGCGGTCAAAGTTTTTTACAACTGCTTCTGCATTGAAGTCAGAACCATCATGGAATTTAACACCTTTTTGAAGTTCAAAAGTATATGTTAATCCATCTTTTGAAGTTTCCCATTTTTCAGCAAGACCTGGTACTAATTCTGTACTACCTTCACCGAAATTAATCAGTGTTTCCATAATATTTTTCGTAACACCTAGTGATTCACCATCTGTTACTGCTGATGGATCTAGTTTTACTGAATCCGCTCCACGGCCGTATACTAAGGTTTTCTCTTTTGCATCGCCACCAGAGCCTTTTCCGCCCTCTTCTTTTTTACTTCCACATGCCGCAAGAATAGTCGATAATACTAGGACTAATAAAAGGACAAATGTTAGACTTTTTCTTTTATTCATCTTTACCCCTCCGTTTTTGCAAAATTATTATCATTGTTTAGGCCATCTTTATACAGATGACACGCCACAGAATGACCAGGTTCAACTTCTACTAACATTGGAATCTCCTTCGAGCAATGGTCCATTTTAAACGGACATCTCGTATGGAATGTACAGCCAGATGGCGGATTTGAAGGACTCGGAATATCTCCCTTCAGCAATTCCGTCTCCCTTTTGAAATCAGGATCTGGAACTGGAACTGCCGCTAACAACGCTTGCGTATAGGGATGTAATGGTTTTTCATAAAGCTGCTCACTATTCGCAAGCTCCACCATTTTCCCAAGATACATCACGCCCACACGATCACTAATATGGCGAACTACACCGAGATCATGCGCGATAAAAATATATGTTAGCTTCAATTCTTCTTGAAGGTCCTTCATTAAGTTCAATACTTGCGCTTGAATGGAAACATCGAGTGCCGACACCGGTTCATCCGCAATAATTAATTTTGGATTTGTCATAAGCGCTCTCGCAATACCAATTCGCTGGCGTTGTCCACCACTGAATTGATGTGGGTATCTTTGCGCATGATAGCTACTCAAACCGACAATATTCAACAGTTTCGCAACTTTTTCTTTGCGTTCTTTCGCATCGCCGATTCCGTGAACACGCAATGGTTCTTCCAGAATCTTTTGAATATTATGACGAGGATTAAGGGACGCATACGGATCTTGGAAAACCATCTGAATATCTCGTCGTGCCTTCCTTAGCTCTTCCTTCGACATCTTCGTGACGTTCTTTCCTTCGAAAAACACTTCGCCTTCCGTTGGCTCAATCAATCTCATGAGGGAGCGCCCTGTCGTGGATTTCCCGCAACCTGATTCCCCAACAATACCTAAAGTCTCGCCTTGTCGAATCTCAAAGGAAACATCGTCTACCGCCTTTACTTGCCCGACTTCTTTGCCGAAAATCCCTGCTCGAATCGGGAAATATTTTTTCAGACCAGTTACTTTTAATAATGGTTCAGACATTTAATTCACGCTCCTTTTCTTCCACGAGGAAGCATCTAGAAGTATGCTGTTCACCTGTTTGATAAATAGGTGGATTCTCTTTCGTGCATCGGTCAAATGCGAATTCACATCTTTCCGCAAAACGACAACCAATTTCGATGGAACCAGGCTTCGGTACACTACCAGGTATGGAATAAAGGCGATCCTTTTTCACACGCATATCCGGAATTGACTGAATTAATCCTTTCGTATATGGATGTTGCGGATTTTTGAAAATCTCACTTACTGGCCCTTCTTCGACAATTTGGCCACCATACATGACTACGACGCGCTCACATGTTTCCGCAACTACGCCTAAATCATGCGTAATAAGCATAACCGCTGTATTTAGACGGTGATTCAACTCTCGCATCAATTGTAAAATTTGCGCTTGAATCGTCACATCTAATGCAGTTGTTGGCTCATCCGCAATGAGCACTTTCGGGTCACAAACTAATGCCATCGCAATCATGACACGCTGGCGCATTCCTCCAGATAGCTGATGCGGGTAATCCTTTATTAATTGTTCTGCGCGTGGTAATCCAACGAGTTTCATCATTTCAATTGCACGTGCAGTTGCTTGTTTTTTCGACCAACCCTTGTTATGTAATAGAATCGCTTCATTCAGTTGCTTCCCAATCGTAAACAGAGGGTTCAATGATGTCATTGGTTCTTGGAAAATCATCGCAATATCATTGCCACGAATTTCACGCATTTCTTTTTCCTTTAATTTTGTTAAATCCTTACCTTCAAAAAGGATCTCACCTTTCGTAATTTTGCCCGGTGGTGAAGGAATTAACCCCATAATCGATAGCGACGTCACACTCTTCCCAGAACCAGACTCACCAACAATACCTAAAATTTCTCTTTCTCTTAATGAAAATGTAATTCCATCAACTGCAGGTATTGCACCATCGTCAGTGAAAAATGTTGTTTCCAAGTTGTGGACTTGAAGTAGCTCTTTTTGTTCAGTCATTGACATCTACCTTCCACTTTTAAAATTTTCTGAAAATTATAATTTTTATTTTACAATACTTTTACATATAAAGGCAACTATTTATATTTTCGGCATATAAACTTATATTGGTAATTCAGAAACCGAATTACTTTAATGATTTAAAGCGATATATTGCTTTTGTTATTATTCCACTATTCTATATTTCACATTTTATCCTTTATGAAGTTTGTTCTAGTTCTTCCGATGAATTTTGTGAAACACTACAGAAAAATCATTGATTTCATTACATTTCAATGTATTAGTAGCAGTTGCAAAATGCCCTTTTTACTATGACTTAAATCGTCATTTTTAAATCAAAAAATCACCTATCCAGTAAATGCTGGTAGGTGATTCTTCTTAAAATTATTTATGCTTAGCTTGAGATTGTGACCTCATCCCATGCTTCATTTTGTAATTGTGTTAGCCAATTAAATGCGCGTTGGCGTTCCAATACGACACCTTCATCCAATAGTGCTGGTGCTGTTTCGCCATTAACGCGTGCTTCTACACAAGCCCAGTGGTATGAATAGTTTTCATCCATATGGTCTAAAATTTCATCCGCTGGTCGTAATTCAACATCGACAAGCATTTCACCAATATTTGTGTAACTTGTTAGAAGGTTTAAAACTGCTTCCACATCGCAAATATTCGTAGGTTCTGGTAGTAGATCGACGAGATTCACCGACCATAGCATTGTCCAAGCCGCTTCGAATAACCACATTTTATCGACTAATTGTTGTTTCGTATACTCTTCCTGTTGAAGAAATGCTTCTTCTGCAGGCGTTAAATTCATTTTCACACCGTAGCGATTTAAAAATACTTCCGCAATTCGGCGAGAAGCTTTAATATTTTCTGGTTTTTCATCGACAATGATCTCACGCACAAATTGTGTAATGATTAACATCGCTGAAACACGTCGAGCGATTTCTTCCGCCGATTTTAAGTGAACGGACTTACTATCAGGTAATAGGGGCAAATGATCGATATACGGGATTTTATTCGCCGATAAGACCGCTTGTGTCGCCCTTCTTCTAGCAATGCTTTCTTCCGCTACTTTCGTTTCCTTTTCTGCGACGATTACTTGCACATCATCCGCAACAATTTTGCCATCAGGATCGACTAATTCAGTACCTGTTGAATCTAAAATATAGCCAGAAGGTAGGAATAGAAGACCGCCGATTTTTTCCGTAGCTGCAATCAGATTCGGCCAAAAATCCTCCACTTCTGCTTCTTCCACTTGGAAGGAAATCATCGTATTTACATGAACCGCTTGGAATAGAATTTTCTCCTTTAATTCAGTTTCCCCGATTAATTCCGCGGCTAAGTAACCGACGAAACCACCTGTAAATTGGTTTGGATCCTCATCTTCTATGCGTTCTTTTATATGAATTGTACAAATTTGTTTCTTTTTAAATAGACCTTTTTTCAAAATGATCATACTTTCACCATCTTGTTGAATGACGTAATTCGCCATTGATTCGAAAAGAATTGATTCGATTGTTGATGTATCTTCAATTGATGCGTATAAAGTTAAGTTTGCCATCATAAATCCCCTCACAATATAAATTCATCTAAAAGTATAGTGTAAATGCCCAATCATTGCCACCTTTTACAGCTTCAATTCAAAAAAAGAAGCAGTCGTAACTACTTCTCCTCTAACACTTTTGCCAACTTCTGCTGCCAAATTGCATAACCTTCACCATTCAAATGCAATCCGTCACTCGTGTAGGCTTTATTCAATTGATGCCCTTTTAAAAAAACGTCATATAAATCGACAAGTAATACATTATTTTGTTTTGCAAGATTTCTTATTTCTTCATTCAATTTCATGATTTGCCCATTTTCTACTTTCGTTGAACGAATATCCTCATTGAATGGTAGCACTGTTGTCAAAATAATCTTCGTTTTTGGCGTTTGTTCTTTTATTTGCGTAATCAATAATTGATAATTCTCTATGATTTTCTTTTGTGGAACTTTCAACGATAAATCATTCGTAC
Organism: Kurthia zopfii; assembly: GCF_003143955.1. Taxonomy (GTDB): domain Bacteria; phylum Bacillota; class Bacilli; order Bacillales_A; family Planococcaceae; genus Kurthia; species Kurthia zopfii. Next base: position 35,900 of record NZ_QFVS01000029.1, read on the forward strand.
CAATCATAATGACAATTTTCTGCGGTTGTCCCATTGTCACATCTGACAATCTTCTAAGTAAGCCTGCTGTCGTATCTCCACCAATACCTCGATTGACGATATGTAAATTTGGAAATTGTTCATCCCACTCATTATACAAAATCATACTATCTCCGAACATGACGATGTCTTTTTCTGTAATCGGTAAGCGACTAAAAAGATTACTTCGCTGTTCATAATGTTCCGGTCTTAATACATCAGCCATTTTCTTCTCTTGTGACTTCACTTGATCCGAACCTTTGTCATTTACGAAAACAAACACGAGTATCGCAATGAGCAAAACATTTAAACCAACCGAAAATGTTAATTTTCTATTCATTCTAATTCACCTTCTCCATAAATGATTATTTTATGCTAAAAACAAAAAGAAAACAATGGAGGAAATCTCCATTGCTTACTTTGGATGATCTTGTAGCATCGTTAAATCTGTCATCATAAATGCTTCATCATCGATATATTTTTTCAATCCTTTTACAGGGATTGAACGAGTTCTTTTACCTGTTTTCAAACTATATTCATCTAAGAAATGTTTTTTCTTCGCATCTTCATAAATAAAATGCAAATGACCATCTTTAAATGTAGCTTGTGCTAAATAATCATTTTTCACTGGTAATCCCTGTACTGTGAACGCTTCATTTACTTTTCCAGTGTCGACATTATAGCGAATTACTTTGCCTAATCCATTTAAAAAATAGAAATTATTTTCGAATAAATAGAGGCTTTCGTTAAAGCTTAGAGGAAAACTATTCATCGTTTCCTTTTCAGAACGGTACTCCGCTAATGTTGTCATTTTTAATTTTGCAGTTTTTCGATCAATTCGAACTAGGACAATATTTTCATATTGATCCGATTCATAATGCGAACCTACGAAGTAATAAGCATCTGGTAATGCCACGATTTGAGAAATTGAGTCGAAATTTGCTGCATTTGGAATTTCTAGTTGTGCGATTGTTTTCACTTCGGCATCTTTCTTCAACTTAACCTTTTTTAATTGATACTCCATCGAGATTAAATCCTGTGTTAAAAGCATAACATGGTCCGCATCATTGCCTGATGTTGATACGAAATGAGGTACCAAAAGTGTATTGAATTCGTTGTTACGATCCGTATAGCGAATCGACATTTGATAATCATGTTTTTTACTTAAGCCACTATTATAAATCGCATAAAATTGATTCGTTTCTTCTAAATAACTCGCTCTCGTACCGCGAAAATCTAGTTCATCAAAAGTCGTTTTTTGAATATGGTCGGTCGTAAGTGTCATTTGGTTTGATTCTTCTACCATGAACTTGTTACCTACAAACTTCACTTCGCCATACTCGACAGGATTAATCGGAAAGCCTTTCACATGGCCGGTATCATCAATAAATACGACGGAACCTTTACCATTCTTCTTCTCAAGGTTTTCGGCATCTTGAGAAATATAAAGCGCTGCACGATTGTCTTTCACGATACTTAATTGTAAACCTTCATTTGATTTCACTTTACTTTTTTCTGGTGTTGGATCATAAAATTTAGTAATTATAAAAGCAGCAACTAATAAGAGAATAATTCCTCCGATAATTGCTGCAGAAGCTCTTTTTTTCACAAAAAATCCCCCTTACTCCTGCTTACTCTACTAATTATTCTATAGTAGTAGCACTCTAGACGCAAAGGGAAACTTAAAACAAGACATTATGACTAGATGGCAATTTTTTGGTAACACCAATTCAGGAAATCTTTTCGCTCCACAACATTTAAAATACAAAATGCGTGTTCACGATTTTCTAGTCGGATCAACTCTTGCGGATAGTTCATCGTATTGATTGTCATATAAGGTAATTTTCGTTGAGCTTTACGGGAACGGAAATTTTCCACGCGCGCTCCAGCGAAAATATGATGTAATTGTAAAGTTTCAAAAGCAGTGTATAACATTTTCTCTTTTGCTAATTGGTTATAGCCTTTCCCCCAATGAGCAGAGCCAATCCATGTACTAATATGGCTGCTTTTGTGCAATTGATCGATATTATGCAATGTAATGACGCCGATTAACTCGAAATCTTCATTCATAATCATACGAGAATAGTGGTTCCCCATCATCTCTTCTAATTGCATCTCACGAATAAAATCCATCATGACTGCAATGGATGTTTCATTTTCTGATAAACCTAGTGGCCCTCTCACTTCGGGATCACTTAGTAAAGTCGACATTTGCTCAGCATAGAAAATGTCATGTGGTTGTAAATAAATTTTGCGCATAAAAAACCCCTCCAAATCGAACTATTCATCGCTTGCTGATGATTTGGTGGTTTGTGAAATCTGTATTTTTTTCAATTACACATGTTCACAACATACTATTTTTTTGAAATAAATGCTCGAATGACAATAGATTCACGATTCCAAAAGCTTACACGGAATCGATTATTATATGTACTGTCTTCTAAGTCAGAAATCATCTGCAAGCTCCTTTATTGTTTGATAGTGCCATTATAACAGAAATGTCACAAATTGTTCAAATTTACTGCTTTACATTTTGAATATAATAAGGGAAAAGGGAGTTGAATGAACTTTGAATTACATTTTTGATTTTGATGGTACATTAGCAGATTCAGAACAATGTAGTATTTTAGCTACGCAAAAAGCATTTGAACAATGTGATTTACAAATCCCCGATGAAGCTCAAATTAAATATTATATGGGCATTCCAATTGAAAAATCATTTGTCGAAATGGCTTCGCGCTCATTATCGGCTGAGGAGTTTGACCAATTGCTTGTCGTGTTTAGAGCGGCTTATAAGGAATTTGAAACAGCGACATTAACACTCTTCCCAAATATTTCACATGTGTTACAGCAACTTCAAAGCAATAATCACCACTGTTTCGTCCTTTCAAGCAAGAAAACAGAAGTTCTGAAAAGAAATTTAGAAGCATTACAAATTTCGCACTATTTCAAAGATGCATTCGGTTCTGATCGTGTACAAAATTACAAGCCTGATCCAGACGGTATTTTCGCAACAAGCCTATGATTTTGCGGCAATCGATACAATGATGATTGGCGATGCGATTTTCGATTTGCAAATGGGTAAAGCTGCCAACGTAAAAACATGTGCAGTTACTTGGGGCAGCCATTCAGTCGAACAACTTTCCGCAGAAAATCCAGATTTCATCATCGACGAAGCTCTTCAATTACTGGCGATTATCTAAAAATCAGCCCTTCCTTTTACGAAAGGAAGGCTGATTTTTTATTGATGTGTTTTTGCTTTATTTTGCGTATAGACGACTTTATCCGTTAAATCGCCAATGACAGGGTCGTCACCATATATTTTCAATACTTTCGAAGCAATGTTGATGACTTGATCCATATCACCTTTTTTATATACGCGGTCAATTTTCAATGTCTGTTGCTGTAAATTCATTTTCTTGGCTTGGACGAGCATCGATTGCGCCTGTACATGGTCTTTGTTATTTTCTAACACCTCATTAAATACAATGATCGCTTTCTCACTGTCATTTTTACTTAAATATTCCACTCCTTCTTCCATTTTATTTTGTTCTAAAATCTTTGGAACAATAAATGCAATTGCCGCTACAAGTGATACTGTTAGGAAAATATAAAGGATTTTACGAATGTCGCTCTCCTCCCCCATCAATTAGTTGTACTTCCACTATACCCACTTTAACATCTGTTCGGTAGAATTCCCCCATCTTCTATAAGTGGGGGATGAATACCGTTCAGTTTGAGGGTTACCGTTGGTAACTCGAAAACTGATATAAAGGGTTTATTGCCTTTTTATTTTAGGTT
>NZ_QFVS01000002.1 GCF_003143955.1 Kurthia zopfii
AAAGTCGTCAACCAGCGCGAAGATTTTCTTCATAAATTGAGTACAGACATCATCAAAAATCACGATGTAATCTGTCTTGAGAAGTTGAATACCAAAGGTATGATGAAGAATCATAAGTTAGCGAAAAGTATTGCCGATGTATCATGGTCGAGCTTCGTTCAAAAGTTACAATACAAAGCCGATTGGTACGGCAAGACGATTGTACAAATTGATACATGGTTTCCTTCTAGTCAGCTCTGCTCGCATTGTGGGCAGAATGACGGAAAGAAAGGGCTTTCGATTCGACAATGGTCTTGTACGCATTGTGGTACACAGCATGACCGTGACATCAATGCGAGTATCAATATTCTTAATGAAGGATTACGACTTCATACGTTGGGCTAACAGCCTATACAAACCGTAGGAACTACGGGGTTAGCTCGGTCAAATAAGAGAAACCGCTGCAAGTAAAGAAATACACTTGCAAGTACGCTCTATTCCCAAGAAGCTCCCACTTCAAGCGTGAAGAACCGCAAGGTTTAGCTAAGTGGCGAGTAGTTCACGCGAGTCCGCAATTAGTAAATGGGAAAGCGGAAAAAGCTATCCTGACATCACGCTCGTTCCTGAAATTTGCAAGGCGTTGGACGTGTCCGAACATGAATTAATTCGCGGCGCAAATGATACTGAATTCCGCGAGATGAAAAAACACGCGACCTTACATCGAAAGGTGAGCGAAAGATTCTATTGGGGTTTCACAGGAACTTATATTTTAGCGCTAATCATTTGTCTCATTTGTGATATCGCCATTAATAAAGGGCTGACATTTTCACCAATCGTCTTCGGTGGCTTGCTGGTCGCATTCACATTCATCCCGACGGCAACTCGTTTTACAGAACAGCATAAATTAGCTGTCTTTACGCTATCGACTTTCGCTTCCATTAGTTTATTACTAGGTATTTGCTGCTTCATTTATGAGCAAAACTGGTGGGGCATCGCAACAATGGGTACATTACTCGGATACATCGTATTATTCTCGCCCTACTTACTTAAACGTTATGCTATTCGTAAATACAATGTAGCACTGTACTTCTTCATGACTTATAGCTCACTTTTCATTCTATTATTCATCATCGGCGTTACGAATGGCTATGATATGAAACCGGGCTATCTTATTACATTATTCACGATGATTCCATTCATCATTATGTCAATCATGCATATGACGTCCGTGAATGGATGGTTCAAAGCAAGTGTGAATACATTATTCATGTCGATTTCATTGTACTCAATTCAATACATCCTTACGCTTACGCTAGGTGAAAATGAAAACTCAAGCTACAAAGTGAATTTCTCTGATTGGCCGAATCATGTAAATGCCAATGTATTTTTACTCATACTGATCATCGGAATAATCCTATCAATCGTCTTCTTCATCGTAGGCATAAAGCAAAAACATCGACGTTAAAATCGATGTTTTTTTTCGTTCTTCAAACTAAAAAACCTCTCCTAAACATGTAGGAGAGGCTTCTTAATATCTAGATTATTTATTTAAGTTGTAGAAAGATTTGATGCCTTGGAATACAGCTGTTTTACCTAGTTCGTCTTCGATACGTAGTAATTGGTTGTATTTCGCAACGCGGTCTGTACGAGATGGAGCACCTGTTTTGATTTGACCAGCGTTTGTTGCAACTGCGATGTCAGCAATTGTCGTATCTTCTGATTCGCCTGAACGGTGAGAGATGATTGCTGTGTAACCAGCTCGTTTAGCCATTTCAATCGCATCTAAAGTTTCAGTTAAAGTACCGATTTGGTTCACTTTGATTAAGATTGAGTTGCCAACGCCTTCTTCAATACCGCGAGATAATTTTTCAGTGTTTGTTACGAATAAATCGTCACCTACTAATTGTACGCGATCGCCAATACGTTCTGTTAATAATTTGTGACCAACCCAGTCATTTTCGTCAAGGCCGTCTTCGATTGAGATGATTGGGTATTTAGAAGTCATTTCTTCGTACCAAGCGACCATTTCTTCTGAAGTTTTAACAACACCTTCACCATCTAAGTGGTATTTGCCATCTTCTTTTGAGTATAACTCAGAAGAAGCAACGTCCATTGCTAATTGAACTTCTTCGCCTGGTTTGTAACCAGCTCGTTCGATTGCAGTGATGATTGTAGAAAGAGCTTCTTCGTTAGAAGTTAAGTTTGGAGCGAAACCGCCTTCGTCACCTACAGCTGTATTGTGACCAGATTCTTTAAGAACCGCTTTTAGTGAGTGGAAGATTTCTGTACCCATTTGTAATGCTTGTTTGAAGCTTGTAGCGCCAACAGGCATAACCATGAATTCTTGAATATCAACGTTGTTATCAGCGTGTTCGCCACCGTTTAAGATGTTCATCATTGGTACTGGAAGTTGTTTTCCGTTTACGCCGCCGATGTATTTGTAAAGAGGTAGACCATGCGCTTCTGCTGCTGCACGAGCCACTGCTAAAGATACACCTAGAATAGCGTTTGCACCTAAGTTACCTTTGTTGTCAGTGCCGTCTAATTCGATCATTTTTTGGTCGATTTCAACTTGCTCAGTTACTGCATAGCTACCGATTAGAGCTGGAGCGATTACATTATTTACGTTATCTACAGCTTTTGTAACACCTTTACCAAGATAGCGGTCTTTGTCGCCGTCGCGTAATTCTACTGCTTCGTATTCACCAGTTGATGCGCCTGAAGGAACGATTGCGCGTCCGAAAGCACCTGATTCTGTTAAAACTTCTACTTCTACTGTTGGGTTACCACGTGAGTCTAGGACTTCGCGTGCATAAATATCTGTAATAATTGGCATTGTTAATAATCTCCCTACTGTTTTAAAATAATGGTTTGCCTGTCATTTCTGCAGGTTGTTCAACTTCTAATAATTTCAGCATAGTTGGTGCTAAATCACAAAGCTTGCCTGTCTTGTTCAATGTGATGCCTTGTTGCGTCACGATGACAGGAACTGGGTTCGTCGTATGTGCAGTCATTGGCTGACCGTTTAGCGTTACTACTTCATCTGAGTTACCGTGATCGGCTGTAATAATTGCTGCGCCACCTTTTGCAAGGATCGCATCGACTACTTCACCTAGACATTCATCAACCGCTTCAATCGCTTTAATCGTCGGTTCTAGCATACCGCTATGACCAACCATATCAGGATTCGCAAAGTTTAAAATAATGGCATCTGTTTTATCACCATTAATTTCAGCTACTAGCGCGTCCTTCACTTCATATGCACTCATCTCAGGTTGAAGATCATATGTCGCAACCTTCGGAGAGTTAATTAAAATGCGATTTTCACCTTCGAATGTTTCTTCACGACCGCCACTCATAAAGAAAGTGACGTGAGGGTATTTTTCAGTTTCGGCAATACGTAATTGACGAAGTCCATTTGTAGATAATACTTCCCCAATTGTATTTTTTAAATCGTCATCATTGAATGCGATGTCCCCGATTACTGTTTCACTATACTTCTTAAAGCTTACAAATTCAATATTCTTTGGATGTTTTTTACTAAGCTTAAAGCCATCGAATGCTGGATTTGTGATCGCTGTTGATAATTGAATGGCACGGTCAGGACGGAAATTGAAGAAAATAATTGCGTCATTGTCATCAATTGTTGCCACTGGTTTGCCGTCTTTTTCGATGACGAAAGGTTCTACGAATTCATCGAAAACTTTATTTGCGTAAGATGCTTCTACACCAGCGATTGCGCCTGATGCTGTTGGGCCTTCACCGTCGATGATGACATCGTAAGCTTTTTTCTCACGATCCCAACGTTTATCGCGGTCCATCGCAAAGTAACGGCCACTAATTGTCGCGAATTCACCTACGCCAATTTCTTTCATTTGGCGTTCAGTTTCGTTAATATATCCTGTCGCTGTTTTTGGACCTACGTCACGACCATCTAAGAAACCGTGTACGTAAACTTCTGAAAGACCATGTTCTTTCGCTAATTTTAATAGCGCAAAAAGATGCTCGTAATGACTGTGTACGCCGCCATCAGAAAGTAATCCAAGTAAATGTAATTTTGAGTTATTTTGTTTTGCATGGTTAATTGCTTTTAAAAGTGCTTCATTCGTGAAGAAATCACCATCTTTAATCGCTTTCCCAATACGTGTCAGACTTTGATAAACGACACGACCTGCGCCGATATTCAAATGTCCCACTTCTGAGTTCCCCATTTGACCTGCTGGCAATCCCACTTCTTCGCCTGAAGCTAAGATTTGAGTATGTGGAAATTGTGCAAAGTAACGGTCGAAATTCGGTTTATTTGCTTGTGCAACTGCGTTACCGAAAACTTCTTCTCGGCAACCGAAGCCATCAAGAATGATGAGGGCTACTGGTCTTTTAGGCATTTGCTCCCGCCTCCAATAATTGTAGGTATGATTCTGCGTCTAGACTTGCGCCTCCAACAAGAGCGCCGTCGATCTGCTCCATTGATAGAAGTTCTACGACATTCGCTGGTTTCACACTACCGCCGTACTGAATGCGAACTGCTTGTGCTACTTCTTCATTCACTGCTTGTGCAATGGCTGAACGGATTTCGCCGCAAGTTTCGTTCGCGTCAGCTGCTGTAGCTGTTTTGCCCGTGCCGATCGCCCAAATTGGTTCGTAAGCGATGACAGATGTCGCCACTTGCTCAGGCGTTAACCCTTTAATTGCTGCTGTAATTTGTGAAGATACTTTGGCAACTGTTTGACCAGCTTCACGTTCTTCAAGTGTTTCACCACAGCAAATGATTGGTGTTAAGCCATTTTCAAATGCAGCGATTGCTTTCTTGTTAACCGCTTCGTCTGTTTCGTTAAAATATTCACGACGTTCTGAATGTCCTAACACTACATATTGTACATCAATATCTGATAATTGTGACGGACTAACTTCTCCCGTATATGCTCCTTCAACTTCGAAATGCATATTTTGAGCACCGATTGCTAAATCCGTACCTTTCGCAGCTTCCACTAGTGAAGTTAAGAAAATTGATGGCGCACAAATAACTGCATCTACTTTTTCAGCTGATGGTACTTTATTCTTTAGCGCTTCGACAAATTGTGAAGCTTCTGATAATTTTTTATACATTTTCCAGTTTCCTGCGATGATTGGTTTACGCATGGTTATGCCTCCTTAAAATTGATTTATTTGTTGAAAAGACAGACGAGCGACAATGTGGAATGTTCCAGTCGCGCTGTCTGCCAAAAATGAATTACTTATCGTTTAGTGCGACTACTCCAGGAAGTTGCTTACCTTCCATGAATTCAAGTGAAGCACCGCCACCTGTAGAGATATGATTCATCTTGTCAGCCACATTGAATTTCTCAACTGCTGCAGCTGAATCTCCGCCACCGATGATTGTATAACCTTCAGTTGTTGCCATTGCATTTGCTACAGCTTTCGTACCGCCAGCAAATTTGTCCATTTCAAATACGCCCATAGGACCATTCCAAATGATTAATTTTGAATCTTTAATCGCATTTGCATAAAGTTCTGCAGTTTTCGGACCGATATCAAGACCCATCCAACCTTCCGTAATGCCATCGATGTCGACAGTTTTCGCATCTGCATCTTTAGAAAATTCAGAAGCGATCACTGTATCGATTGGCGTTAAGAAATTAACACCTTTATCTTTTGCTTTTTGCATAAATTCTTTTGCAAGCTCGATTTTATCTTCTTCAACAAGTGAATTACCTATTTCATGACCTTGTGCCTTTGCAAATGTGAAAGCAAGACCACCGCCGATAATTAAGTTGTCGACAAGATCTAATAAATGATCGATTACGCCGATTTTATCTTTTACTTTAGAACCACCGATTACAGCAGTGAATGGACGTTCTGGCGTTGAAAGAGCTTTACCTAAAACATCTAATTCCTTTTGTAAAAGTAGACCTGATACTGCTGGTAAATAAGCTGCGATTCCTGCTGTTGTCGCGTGCGCACGATGAGCCGCTCCAAATGCATCATTCACATAAACTTCAGCCAATTCTGCAAATTGTTTTGCTAATTCAGCATCATTTTTTTCTTCACCTTTATGGAAACGAACGTTTTCTAACAATACAACATCGCCATCATTCATCATTGATACGATTTTTTGTACTGTTTCGCCAACAGATTCGTCTAGTTTCATAACTGGTTTGCCTAATAATTCAGCAAGGCGAGTACCTACTGCTGTCAAACGCATTTCTTCAACAACTTCACCTTTTGGTCGACCTAAATGGCTCGCTAAAATTACTTTTGCGCCCTCATCAATTAAATGCTTGATTGTCGGAAGTGCTGCACGAATTCGAGTATCATCTGTAATGTTGCCGTCTTCCATTGGCACGTTAAAATCTACACGTACAAAAACGCGTTTACCATTCACTTCTACATCATTCATTGTTTTCTTCTCGTTCATTGAAGAAAGCCTCCTTAAAAAATTATATTCGCAAATTTCATAAAAAAAGGAGAAGTGTACAACTCCTCCTCTTTTTCCAAAATACATTATATACAATACAACACATAATGGCTAATCTTTTTTAATTATAAGCCTTGTTCCGCCATGTATTCAACTAAATCCACTACGCGAGTAGAATATCCTGCCTCATTGTCATACCATGCTAGTACTTTTACGAAGTTGCCGTCATTCACCATTGTTGAAAGCGCATCTACTGTAGAAGAAGCTTGGTTGCCATTGTAGTCGATTGATACAAGTGGTTTTTCTGTGTAGTATAGGAACCCTTTAAGTTCATTTTCTGAAGCTGCTTTTAAAGCTGCATTTACTGATTCTTTCGTAACATCTTCATTCAGCTCAACAACTAAGTCCACAAGTGACACGTTTGGAGTTGGTACTCGGATTGCCATACCGTCCAATTTGCCTTCAAGCTGTGGTAATACTTTTGATACTGCCGCTGCTGCACCAGTAGTTGTTGGAATCATCGACTCGGCAGCTGCACGCGCACGACGATAATCTGAATGTGGTAAGTCTAAGATTTTTTGGTCATTCGTATACGAGTGAATTGTTGTCATCATACCGCGTTTAATACCGAAGTTGTCGTCTAGCACTTTTGCCACTGGCGCAAGACAGTTCGTTGTACATGAAGCGTTCGATACGATGATATCTTTTGAAGCATCATAATCTGTATGGTTAACACCCATTACGAATGTTGACATATTTTTACCTGGTGCTGAAATAACGACACGTTTTGCACCTGCTGCAATATGTTTGCCTGCTGATTCAGGATCTTTGAAAATACCTGTAGATTCTACAACCACATCTACGCCAAGGTCACCCCATGGTAAGTTCGCTGGATCTTTTTCTGCATAGACACGCACTTTTTTGCCATCTACAACTAGGTAATCTCCTTCAGAAGTTACTTCATTCGGGATAATACCATGAACCGAATCATATTTTAGTAAATGTGCAAGCATTGCTGCGTCCGTTAAATCGTTTACTGCTACGAGTTCAATGTCTTTGCGTTCTAATGCGATACGAAATACTAAGCGTCCAATACGTCCAAAACCGTTAATTGCTAATTTGATTGTCATGATATTATTCCTCCAGTAAAATATGTGTTATTTTTGAATGATTTTAAACATTTGCTGCGCTGCTGCCATGTCCGTAATGAAAATGGTTTGCGAAGGCGCATTTTTGAAATATGAGAGAATCGCCTGTGCTTTGCGCGTTCCACCAGCAATCGCTAGCACAGCGGGACAGTTTTTGACCTGTTCAAGCTGTAATCCTACTGTCCGTATTCTTTGTACTGCTTTACCCTTTTCGTCAAAATAGTAACCAAATGCTTCACCAACTGCACCGAGTTCCGTTAAGCCTTGTCGCTCAGAAACGGTTGATTTTCTACGCTCTGACATCTCATCTGCCGAACCAATTCCATGGACGACAATTGATGTATTTTCGTACAGTGTCATCATCTCCTGCACGACTGGCTCTTCCTTCATCGCATTGTAGGCTGCTTCACCTAAATGCTCCGGTAAATACAGTGTGCGATATTCATTCCCCGAATTAACGGCGAAGTTAGAAGCGATTGTATTCGCCTGCATTTGAACATCGACACCCATGCCACCACGGGCTGCGATAAATGTGAGATCCTTCAATTTATTCGAAGGCTTCACTGCATTGGCAACCGCCGCGACTGTGCTACCACCTGTCACCGCTACAATATTCCCTTGATGCGCGAAATCCTCAAGCTCGATTGCGGCCTCTGCTCCCATTAATGCTTTTACGGATGGTTCTAAATCTAAGTTCCCATCGACAATAATGACTTTCTGAATGCCGAGAAGCTTTTGTAATTGAATTTCTAAATCTGAAATCCCCGACCATTCGTAAACGAGTGGCTTCAAGCGATCTAATACTTGAATACCTAAATCGGTAATCGACATACCTGAACGACTGACATCCATTAAGGATTGTTCACGTAACAAGTCGGTCTCTTTGCGGACTTCCCTTTCAGGTAGTGACAAACTATCTGCAAGGGATCTCCTCCCGATTGGCCCAAGCATTTGTACCATTTGAAGAATACGGTATCTAATTTGAAGTGATTCTGCCATTTCGGGTAGCATCTTCAATTGTGCTTCTGTTAAAGACAACATATCCATTCTCCTTATTGTAGGACTAAAAATATCCCATACATATAAATTATGTCCCACTTTGTTCAAAAAAATATTTCCTACACATATTATAACAATTGAGGGGGACTAATGCAATAACGGGCGAAATGTTATCCCACTCAATCTTTAGTAAGTTACTTTTCCAAGTCGCACCATTCACCCTTCTATTTCTTCAAGCAAGGTGATGTAATCGAGTAAGCCAGATTGAATGATCTGCCCGTTCTGTTCGACAACCGGAATTTTCATCATATACTTCTCATGAAGTTCATCATCATCTTCAATATTCACTTCTACGATATCAAATTCCTTATCTTCCTGGACGAGTAGTAAAAGGCTCATTCCCTCTTCACAAAGGCGGCAATTTGGTCGGCTATAATATGTAATCAATGCACTTCCTCCCTTCTCAAATTTATAATTGCTATTATTATAGAAGAAACTCCAATTTTTTTGAAATAATACGCATTAAAAAAGAGCCACATCCTTATAGATGTGACTCCATTTTAAACTACTATTCTTTTGTCTCTTCAACCGGTGCTTTTGTTGGCGGAACTTTGCGTCCAGTCACTTTTACACGTTTTAAGAAAAATGCTAGGAATAAAGCGAAGATTGTAATAAACATCGCGATTAAGAATGAGAAGTTAATCCCTTCAACCATTGCTTTATCAACAAGTGGTTTCGAAATTTGTGCTGCTAAATCTTTCGCGTATTTGACCATACTTGGATCTTCTGCTAATTGTTTCGCATAGTCAGCAAGCTCTTGTTTAGACATTGGCGATCCTGCTTGTGCTGCCTCTGTTGCTTTTTCAGCAACTTGATCCGAGATGCGGTCTTTCATTTTATCTGCTACTTGTGCTTTTACGTCATCTTCAATACCAGCTGATTCGCTCTTCGTACGGTTCGTCATGATTGTGATCATAACTGCCGAACCAATCGCACCCGCAATTTGTTGCAATGTATTGTTCATCGCAGTACCGTGTGGGTTCAGTTGTTGTGGTAATTGATTTAAACCGTTTGTCATGATTGGCATCATAACCATAGACATACCGAACATACGAATCGTATACGCGATCATTAAGTATGTGTAAGTAGTCGTTGTCGATAATTGTGATAGGTAGTAAGTCGAGATTGTGACGATTGTTAAACCTGTAATCGCTAAAATCTTCGGTCCAAACTTATCGAATAATTTACCAGTAATTGGCGACATGATCCCCATAAGGACTGCCCCCGGTAACATTAGTAAACCTGAATCAAGCGGCGTAAAGCCACGAATATTTTGTAAATAAACTGGTGTTAAGATCATACCAGAGAACATCGCCATTGATACGACGATTGAAATAACTGATGCTAAACCGAACATTGGGTATTTGTATACGCCGAAGTTTAACATTGGTTCTTTCATATTCAGCTGCATTGATACGAATGCGATTAATGCGATCGCACCAACTGTGATTGTACCCCATACGCCGATTGCATCCCAGCCGTCAGTACCAGCTGAACTGAATCCGTATAGTAAACCACCGAATCCGATTGTAGAAAGTGTGAGTGAGGTTATGCTCAGCTTCACTTTCTTCGTTGGCATAATATTTTCGAACTTGAAGAATGCTACGATTAATACGATGATTGCTAACGGTAGAATCATTTCGAATAATACATGCCATGTCCAAGTTTCAACAATCCAACCTGAAAGTGTTGGGCCAATTGCAGGTGCTGTGATCATTACTAGACCAAACACACCCATTACTGCTCCACGTTTTTCGATTGGGAATGAGATTAACATGATATTCATTAATAACGGTCCCATTACTGCTGAACCTACTGCTTGAATCATACGAGCAGTTAATAGTACGCCGAATGTTGGTGACCATACTGCTAGTGCAGTACCTAATGTGAAGATTGCTAATGATGTAATAAATAATGTTCTGTTTTTAATTCTTGTAATAAAAAATGCACTGGCAGGTACTAATACACCTGATACAAGCATATAACCTGTCGTTAGCCATTGCACTGTTGATGCTTCCACATCGAAGTCTTTCATAATAGAAGGAAGCGCCACATTTAATAATGTATTGTTAAGTAATGCTACAAAAGCACCGATGAACAATAGCACAATCATTGCATATGGCGGGTTCTTCTGCAATTTTTCAATATCCATTTGTCGATCCCTCTTCTGCGTTAAATATATTTCGTGTCTAAAAAAGATTACTTACAATATAATATACCGTGAGTCCAATTTTGGCAACAAAAAAATTTTATAATGCTAAAATCATTGCTATTAAAGCGTTTTCGTTTTAGAATAACGGTATAAAGACATTTCATTAAGGTGGGACTATGAACAATAGAAAAAGACAAGTGATCCTCGCATCACTCAAACTATTCGCTGACAAAGGCTTTAACAGCACGTCCATTCAGGAGATACTGGATGAGGCGCATATTTCAAAAGGGACATTTTATAATTACTTCTCTTCTAAAAAGGATTGTTTAATCGCCATTTTAGAAATTGGACGCTCTGATTCTACTTTGCGTAAAGCAGAGTTATTAATAGGAAAAGACTTAAACGACAAAAATGTACTGGCAGCCCAAATCTCCACAATCATGCAAGTGAATCGCGAAAGAAACTTGCTGCCGATTTTTGAATCAATACTGCATTCTGGGGACGCAGATTTAAAAAAAATTGTACAACAGTATCATTTGAAAGAAATGCAATGGTTGTCGAAGCGGTTAATTGATGTCTATGGCGAGAGCATCGTTCCCTATCGTTACGATGCTACAACGCTTCTTTTCGGTATGATTCATCAAACATTGCACATTGGCAATATGGTTCGTGATGAGATGATTGACCCGGTTGCTACAGTTAAATATGCGTTACGTCAACTCGACCTGATTGTTCCTTCGCTTATTAAGAATAACGACCTCTATCTAGGGCAGGATTTACAACGTTATATTTATGAAAATACAGAGCCTAAAGTTATTACATCTAATGAGGTTCTAGAACAGTTAGTCGGCTTTAAAGGAGCTCTCGAGTCTAATATACCCGCTCCTTGCATCGAGTACACTGAATGCCTAATTGAGGAGTTTTCTTCTGATACGCCACGTAACTATATTATTAATACGATTGCTTACCAATTCTACAATAGCTTCAGAAACTCAAAACATTCATTAGAATCAATCGAAATTGCCAACAATATTTGGCATTTTACTCGTGGTTTTAAAGAAGCAATTGAATCAAACTCAGCACAATAAAAAGTAGCTACACGAGTAAATTCGTGTAGCTACTTTTGGTTTATGAAATAATTTTTAGGGAAATCATTGTTTGAATCCCATTTTATATAATGCCCCAGGAGGGAATCGAACCCCCAGCCTAAGAACCGGAATCTTATGTTTTATCCATTAAACTACTGAGGCATATTCTTATTATACAAATATAAGAACTTAAACACAACACGATTTCCTATTACACACTAAACTTGCAACATTTAGTGTGATTTATTTGACCTTATTTGACTATGCAATTACAATAAAGGTAACGCTGATAAAGTCAGTAACAAGATTGAACGGAGGAGAATTAGATGAACTTAATTCCAACAGTAATCGAAACAACAAACCGCGGAGAGCGTGCTTACGACATTTACTCACGTCTTCTTAAAGACCGTATTATTATGCTAGGTAGTGCTATTGATGATAACGTAGCAAACGCGATCGTATCACAATTACTATTCTTAGAAGCTGAAGATCCAGAGAAAGATATTTTCCTATACATCAATTCTCCTGGTGGTAGCGTAACTGCTGGTATGGCAATTTACGATACAATGCAATTCATCAAACCAGATGTACAAACAATTTGTATTGGTATGGCCGCTTCAATGGGTTCATTCCTATTAACAGCTGGTGCAAAAGGTAAACGTTTTGCATTACCAAACTCAGAAATCATGATTCACCAACCACTTGGTGGCGCACAAGGTCAAGCGACTGAAATCGAAATCGCTGCTCGCCACATTTTAAAAACGCGTGAAAAATTAAACAAAATCCTTGCTGAGCGTACTGGCCAACCAGTTGAAGTGATCGAGAAAGATACAGATCGCGACAACTTTATGTCAGCTGAAGAAGCACTTGATTACGGTCTAATCGACAAAATCATGGTAAGCAACGATTCTAAATAATTCAGATGAAAAGCCATCCTTAAAGGGTGGCTTTTTTGTGTTTGTATATAGTTTTGGTTCTATTATATATTTTGGAATTTTAAAATAATTCACGTTGTAGCTTTCAGAAATAACGAATGCTTTCCGCCGACAAGTGCCGCACTATTTATTTCCACTCTGGGTGGAAATAAAGGATTGCTTCTCACTTGTTTTTCGGCAGGAGTCCTCGTTATTTCCTTCATTGATGATGCGTTCTAAAGCATACTTTAAAACGATGTGTTACCCTAGTTTATCTCTGTCTTTAGAACACAAAAAAGAGCCGCATAAGCGCGACTCTTAATTCAATATATTTATTAGCCTACTACATTTTTAAGTTCGTTCATTTCGTAGTATGATACGCCAGATTTAGAACCGATATTACCAGCTTTTAAAGCTTTACGGAAGATGATTTTTGGTGTTGTTTTTGCACCGTTTAATTCAGCAGTTGCAGTGAACACGTCCATATCTTCTGTTGGTGTTGGAGCTACATTTGTATAACCTAGTTTTCCTAGAATACTTTTAACTTGGAAATCGCGAGCAAGTTCGAAGTCGATTAGTTCTGAGATCGCTAAATCTACAATTTCCTCTTTTTGACCTTCTGTTTGCACATGCGCAATAATAGTAATTTCCATTATATATTCCTCCTAGACGGTATTTACTATTATTTTAGCACTCTGAAATTATTTATCAAAGTAAAAAAAACTTGAATTGTTTCTCATTTTGCGACAATTCAACATGGAATAGAATGATTTTATCGAAACTTAGCAGATAATTGTATAGATTTTCTCAGCAATTTACGTAGTGTAAAGCAAAAAAAATCGGTACTTCGTTTTTCAACGAGTACCGATTTCTTCTATTTATTAAGCGTGTTTACGACGGTTACGGATCACCATGAAAGCGCCTAATGCGATTACTAGTAAGCCACCTAGGCCGTATGCTAGAGAGTTTGATTCACCTGTTTGTGGTAATACGTTACCGTTTTTATCAACAATGATTGTTGTAATAACGTTTTTGTCTTTATCGACAACTTCGTATTTACCTGGTGGTAATTTTTCAATTACTACATTACCTTTACCATCTGTTTTACCTGAAGTTACTGGTTTTTTATTCTTATCAATCACTTCAACTTCAACGCCTGGTTTTTTCGTTGGTACTGTAACTGTTGGTTTTTCAACTTCTTCCGTTTCACCTTCAACTACTGGTGGAACTTTACCATTTGTAATTGTTAGTTCAGCTAGACATTCGTCTTTCTTCACTTCGAATTTCAATGGTGTTTTATTAAGTTTGTAGCCTTTCGGAGCTGTAGTTTGCGTGATTACGTATTTACCTGGGCGTAATTGATCAAGTACAATTTTGCCTTTGTTCGCTTTCACGTTTGCTACTACTGTTTTAGAACCGTCAGCATTGATTTTTTCAACTTTGTAAGTTGAGTTTTCAACGATTACGTTTCCTTTTTCATCTTTGTTAAATACTGTTACGTCACATTTGTTTGGTGTGTTGTCTACGTTTACTGAAATCGTACCGCCACATTGATCTGGAGAGATCACAAGCGTTGTTGATTTAGCAATTTTGTATCCTGGTACACCTTTCACTAACTCGATTGTGTAAGTGCCTGGACGTAATGGTTTCGTCGTAATTTTACCGTCTTTACCGAAAGTAAATTCGTTGCCTACTACTTTACCGTTTACATCTTTGATTACGAATTTAGCACCTTCAATACCTGCAGCTAGTTCTTTATCAACAAGAACGATTGTTGCTGGGCAGTAAGTCATGATGTTTTCAACTTCGAATGCTGGTGAACAATCTAATGCGTTCACTGTGAATTCTAGGTCTTTCGCTTTTTCGTAATTTTGTGGAGCTTTTGTTTGAACTAACACATAGTCGCCGCGCTCAAGAGCTGGTAATACGATCTTACCTGCTTCGTCAGCTTTAACGCCTTTAGAAACTTCAACTTTTGTGCCATCTTTATCTTTTTTATATAAAGTATACTCAGAACCAGATGTGATTACTTCTTTCGTGTCGCCATCTTTGTTGATGATTGTAACTTCACACTTGCCGAAGTCATTTACGATTGTTACTGTTGCACAATTGTCTTTTACTACGTCGAATGCTACTGGTTTATCATTTAAAACATAGTTGCCTTCGATTGATTTTTGAACTAATTCGTATTTACCTACTTCTAAAGCTGGAACTTTAACGCTACCGTCTTTAGCTGTAAGTGGATTTTCGTTTACTTTCACTTTCTTACCATCTACGATTTTGAATACATCGTAAGTTGAACCATTTTTGATTTGTTTACCATCAGTATCATTGTTGATTACTGTGATTTCACATTTCGCAATTTCGTTCACGACTGTTACTGTTGCTGAACAATCTTTTGGATCGATTGTGAATTTCACTGGTGTTGTATTTAATACATATTTGTCCGAAACTTTCGTTTGAACTAATGTGTAATCACCGTGTTTTAATGCTGGTAATACGATTTTGCCGTCTTTAGCTGTTGCTTTAGCGATCTCTTTGTCACCTTGCATTACTTTGTATTCTGAACCATCTGTGATTACTTGACCGTTGTTATCTTTATTAATAACTGTGATCTCACATTTCGCGAATTCGTTTGTAATATTGACAACTTTACAGTCATCTTTTACTACTTCGAACGCTACTGGTTTGTCATTTAATACGTAGATTGAATCTACTTTTGTTTGTACTAGCTCGTATTTACCTACTACTAATGCAGGTACTTTTACTTCGCCATCTTTTGAAACGATTGGTTCTTTATTTACTTTTACTTTTTCATCGCCGATGATTTGGTAAACGTCATATTCTGAACCATCTTTGATTTTACCGCCATCAACGTCTTTGTTGATTACTGTAATATCACATTTAGCTAAATCATTTTTAATCTCTACTACTGCGTTACATGTTTCTTTATCTACCGTGAATTTCACTGGTGTTGTGTTTAATACATATTTGTCCGAAACTTTCGTTTGAACAAGTTTATACGTACCATGTTTTAATGCTGGTAATTTGATTTCGCCATCTTTAGCTGTTGCTTTAGCGATCTCTTTGTCACCTTGCATTACTTTGTATTCTGAATCATCTGTAATTACTTCATCATTTTCATCTTTATTGATGACTGTGATCTCACATTTCGCGAATTCGTTTGTAATCTGAACAACTTTACAGTCATCTTTTACTACTTCGAATGCTACTGGTTTGTCATTTAATACGTAGATTGAATCTACTTTTGTTTGTACTAGCTCGTATTTACCTACTACTAATGCAGGTACTTTTACTTCGCCATCTTTAGAAACTAATGGTTCTTTGTTAACTTTTACTTTTTCATCACCGATGATTTGGTAAACGTCATACTCTGAACCGTCTTTGATCTTACCGCCATCAACGTCTTTGTTGATTACTGTAATATCACATTTAGCAATTTCGTTCTTAATTGTTACTGTTGCTGAACATTCATCTTTGTTGATTTTGAATTCAACTGGAGATGTATTTAATACATATTTGTCCGAAACATCTGTTTGAACAAGTTGATACGTACCGTGTTTTAATGCTGGTAATTTAATTTGACCGTCTACAGCTGTTACTGTTTCAACTACTTCTTCGTTACCTTGCATAACTTTGTAAGTTGAACCGTCAGTGATTACGTCACCGTTTTCGTCTTTGTTGATTACTGTAATTTCACATTTCGCGAATTCATTTGTAATAACAATTCCATCACAGTTTTTTGGATCTACTGTGAAATCAACGCCTGTTTCATTTAATACATACATGTCATCAGCCGTTACTTGAACTAATGTGTAATCGCCTGCTGGAAGTGGTTCAAGTGTTAATTTACCATCAACAGCTTTCACTTCTTTAACGATTACTTTGTCGCCTTGAACAACTTTGTAAGTTGAATCAGTTTTGATTACTTTTTTGTTTTCATCTTGGTTGATTACTGTAACTGCACATTTAGGAACTTCGTTTTCGAATTTCAGATCTGTAACACAGTTTTCAGCATCCACTTCGAATTCAAGTGGAGTTTCGTTTAATACATAACCTTCTGGAGCTTTAGTTTGTACTAATTCGTACTTACCGTTTTCTAGTTTACCTAGATCGATATTACCTTTGTCATCAGATTTAAATGTTTTCTCTAAATCTTTACCATCTTTAAGAACTTTGTATTCTGAGTTAGCTGTGATTTTATCACCAGTATCTTTATCTGTAGATAAGATTACTGTTTCACAAACCTTCACTAATTCAACTTCTACAGTTGTTACTTTACAGTCACCATCTGCATCTTCTTCAACTTTGATTTCAGTAAATTCATCCACCGGAGCGATTCCTTTAATGTCACCATCTTGTTTAATGAAGTAAGTGCCTGGTTTTAAGTTCACTTTAGCTTCGCCATCTTTGAACTCAACTTTTTGTTTTGTTTCTACTTTATCTTTCGTGAACACTGTGTAAGTGCCATCTTTTTCGATTTTCTCTTTATCTTTCGCATCAACGAATGATACTGTTACTTCACAAGCTTTACGCTCGTTTTTAATAACGAATGGCGTTGCTTCTTTTTGGTTTTCTAAAGCGAATTCAATTTGAACTTGGCTATCATCTTCAAGGTAGTTTTTAGGAGCTTTAGTTTCCTTAATTACATATGGAGATTTTCCGTCAGCTTTTAAACGAACGTTTTCGAATACTGCTTTTCCGTCTTTATCAGTTGTTGCTGTGCGGTAAACAGTTTCATAATCATCATATTTGTAAAGTTCGAATTCAGCACCTTCAAGAGCTTTACCTGTTGCTCCATCTACTTTTTTAATGTAGATATTTTTATACTCAACATCACCCCAGCCAAATGCTGTGCTGTTGTTATAGTAAGTTTTATCTACACTAGATGTTGTTTTAAAATCTTCAGTCATATCATCATAATTCAATTTAATTAAGTTACTTAATTCCGTACCTTTGTCACCTTCATAATAAACTTTGTAATCAAGTTTATATGATTTGTGAATTGATTTAGGGAAAATTATTTTGAATGATGTTTGATCTTCACTCACATATAGATAGTGTTTCCCATCTTCTGCTTCTTGGTTTGGATTATTTGTTTCTGTTAATTCGATATTTCCATTATCTAACTTGAATGAATTTGCAACAAATGTTCCATCAAACTTGTTTTTAGCAGTTAAACTATCTGTTACAGAAGCTTTTTTCAATACTGATTTAGATTGGTTAATATCTACAGAATAATCAAAGTGACGTGTTTGACGTAATTGTTTACCTTTTTTATCAATTAAAAGTCCACCATTTGGAACTTGTGTATGGGCAGTAAATGAACCTTCTTTACCGTCCTTACCAAAAATTGTAGATGTTGCTTTGTTTGTATAGTCTTTACTATAAACATTGTCAGTATCTTTTGTATCATATTGGATTACATATGCTTTACCTGCTGGAGTTCCATTAGGGAAAGTAACTACATAACCATTTTCATTTGTTTCTAATGTATAGTCTTTGAATTCAGTTGAAGTAACAACATTACCATGACCATTTTTATTATCTAATTCCATGATTTTGAAAGTATCTTCTTTCAATTTCATGTTTTTAGAAGTAAATTCATCGGTAATTTTAGCGCCTTGTGGAACACCTTGTAAATTAAGTCCGAATCCTACTTGCCATTTGAACGTGTATTCACCTGTTTCATTATTTAAATCTTTCGTTACGTTTTTGAAACCATTGTTTTTGATATTTGGTGTACGTTCGAATTGACTTGTTGTTTCAATTTTTTTACCGTTTTCAAACATTAATGTTGCTTTATTTTTATAAATATCCGTTGTCATTAAGTCTAGTGAAACATCAATTTTAATCGTTTGTTTTTTTGTAATATCTCCAAGGTTAAATAATAAGCCATCAGGACGTTGTTCAGGATCTTTTACTGATTTACCATTTACTGTAGCTGTACCAGGGATGTATTGCATATTTTCAGTCATGAATTTGTCTAATACATATGCATTTCTGATATTTTGATTATTTTTATTTACTGTAATTACCCAAGTAGCAGTACGCTTTTGGAAATCAAGCTTTTCGTAACCTTTTTCAAGACTTGTTTGTTTGTTCGTTACAGTAGCTGATGATTCTTGACCATCTGATGTTACTGTATTTTTAACTGTTTGATCATCTGTAACAACATGACCAGGATAAAGCTTAGTTGAGTAACTAATCATGTAACTTTTCGTTACATCTTTTTTAAATATGATATCGAAACTGTTTTCAGTACTTGATTTAGCAATATAGTACTCGTCTTTTGATAAAGGAGCATTGTCATAAACAATACTACCGTTAGTAGCTAATGTATAGCCGTAAATTGTGATTGAATCTTCATCTAAAATTTGTTCACCGTGAATTGCATCACGGATATATGCTTTACTTTGTGGAATAGTTGTTTGACCACGATTGTAATCAATAGTCCACTGAGCTCCTGTTGCAGTAGCTTCACCATATTTGTTTAGTAATTTAGCACGTTCGATATTAACTTGCTTCGTAGCAGATTTATCTAAGCCTGTAGCTTTTACGTTAGCTTTGTTTGTATACGTTGATACAGTTTCATCTAATACTTTTGTTACGTATGTGATTCTGTAAGCTTTGTTAGAACCTTCTTTAATTGACCATTCATTAGTGCCTTTTTTAGTGAAGTCACTCGTTACGTCTCCGCCTTCAGTAACATTACCTTTGCGATCAACTTTTAATTCGATTGCTTTGAATGTGCCTGGAACTAACTCTAATTTAGATGTATCAAATGTATCTTTGAATACACCATTTTTTAGCGTATTTTTCGTTTTGTTGAACTCTACAATCCATTGAATTGCATTTTGTTTAGAACCTACTTCTTTAAAAGTAGTTCCTTCAATAATTCCTGCTTTACCTTTTTTCGTTAAATCATCGTTTACGCCTTCTGGTGAGAAGTGAAGGTTATATGTTTCTTCACCTTTACTAGAGTTTACAGTAAAGCTTTGATCTAATGATGTTGTCTCTTGACTGATTACGTTAGCTTCTGCAACGAAACCTGCTGAGATAAAGCCAGGAGTTCCAGTAGAACCGTTATCATTTTCAATTTCTTTATTAAAAGTAAATGTTACAATGCCGTTATCAATTTTAAATGTACCTATTGATCCAAGTGGACCTGATTTTGGTGATGTGCCTTCCCAGTCAAAGTTACTTGGCAGTTTGTATGCAACTTGGTCACCATTTTTATAAGTCTCTACTGGAATCAAGAAATCATACTTAATTTTGAAATATGTTTGTTCTGTTACGTTTGTTACGTCGCCTGGTTTAACTGGCGTTGTTTTGTCGTTTAAATGAATTGTGATTTCTTTAATGATCGACTCTGGAGTGCCTTTTTCAGCTTTAGCTGTTTTTGCTTCTTTCTTAGAAAGTACTTTCTCCTCAGAAGTACTTTCTTCAGTTGTAGCTTCTTTATTTTCCTCCACTTCTGCTGCGTCATCGATTACTGCTTCTTGATGCCCAGCTTCTGCTTTGGAACTTGTATTTTTATCCTCTGTATTAACAACCTTGTCTGTTTTAGGGGCTTCTGCCTTATCTTTAACAGCAGGTTCATCTTTAATTAATTGATCTGATGTTTCATTTGTCGCATCAGTGTCAGATGAAACAGAAGAATTTTCAGCTACTGGTGCGTTTTCTGCTGCTATTGCATTAAGTGGCATCATAAATCCACTTGCCATTAATTGCATAACTAGCATCAAAGCCATAAGAGCTGCACTAATTTGTTTCTTCATAAATGTTCCTCCTCTTTGTAAAATTACATAAAAAATGCATCAAGAACTCTGATATGAATCAGTAACTATTGATGCTAATACATCATACCACCGCGCTTTAAAGGTGTATATCACACTTAATTATCATTTATGTAAAACGTCCTAAACCGTTGCTATATATACGTTTATAAGCGTTCACTCACTTTTTGGTAGTTAATTGCCTATATTTAACAGGTTCTTTCGGTAGAAAACGAGATTTTAAAAGTAAAATCATTTAAAAGGTCTTTAGTCATACTAGTGGTTCATTTGCTCTATATTGTTTGACAATTAACGACTGTTTTTAACAGAAAATTTTAATTTATGTAATAAAAAAATAGGTTAGTTACCCGCTTTCACGAGTGAACTAACCTACCTTATTTTACTAATTAGGTATGTTTAGATATTTATAAATCGTTATTTTCTACATATTACATCTTGAACAAACTACTTATAATATAGCTATTATCGTTTACCTATTTTAAGTGTCGTTATACTAGGAAATACCCTTGTAAACCTAATAGTTTTTTGAAGTTTGAATAAAAAAACGCAGCAACCAAGAATGGTTACTGCACTTCATCATCTATTACTTTAGTCTTCAGACTCGATCATCTTACGTAGACCTGCGATTGCTTCAGTCTCGTCTTTACCTTCAGCAAACAAGGTAATGTCAGTCCCATGGGCTACGGCTAAACTCATAATTCCCATAATACTTTTAGCATTCACCTTTCTCGTACCCTTTTGTAAAAACACGTCAGCTTGGTAACGGTTTGCTTCTTGTACAAAAAGTGCTGCTTGGCGTGCTTGAAGTCCTGATTTGAGTTTAACCTCAACCTGCTGTTCTAACATCTGCTGTTTCCCCCTTATATATTTGGCTATGTAGCCTCTTAAGATTTATGTTCTTCTACTATTATACATCATTTATCGTACTATTTAAGATTAACCTTTTCACCGGCACGTAAAGATTCGGCAATTTCATCGATTTTACGTAATCGATGGTTAATTCCCGACTTCGAAACGCTCGAAGACATCATCTCTCCTAGTTCTTTCAATGTAACATCTTGATAAGCTACTCGTAGTCTCGCGATTTCTTGTAATTTATCAGGAAGCTGTTCAATGCCAATTCGTTTATCAATATATTTAATATTTTCGACTTGGCGAATCGCCGCCCCAATTGTTTTATTCAAATTGGCTGTTTCACAATTTACAAGTCGGTTTACGCTATTACGCATATCACGGACAATACGGACATCTTCGAATTTTAGCATCGCTTGATAAGCGCCTACTAAACTAAGGAAATCCGAGATTTTCTCTGCCTCTTTCAAATACGTGACAAAGCCTTTTTTTCGTTCAATCGTTTTCGCATTAAGATCAAAGAGATTCATCAAGTTTTTCAATGCTGTGCCGTGTTCTTCATAAAGTGAATACACTTCTAAGTGATAGGCAGATGTTTCTGGATTATTGACCGAGCCGCCTGCTAAAAAAGCGCCGCGTAAATAGGCTTTACGTGATTCATCTGTTGCTAAAAGATTTTCCGAGATTTCGTGATTCATCAAGAAATTGCCTGATAAAATTTCCAAACTCTCCAGTAATTCTTTCGCACCGTCACGCACTCTACAAATGTAGACATTATTCTTTTTGAGTCTCATCTTTTTTCGGACAAGCAACTCGACTTTATAATCATACAATTTTTTCAAAATCGTATAGATTCTTCTCGCGATGGCCGCATTTTCGGTTTGCACATCTAAGCTCAGTTGACGATTAGCAAATGACAGTGAACCATTCATACGAATCATCGCTGATAGCTCAGATTTTAAACTTAAATCATCTGATTCCATCTGTGTTAATTCTTTTTTCATTTCAGAAGCAAATGACATATTCTCCGCCTCCTTTCTTAATGTGTATTCATATAATCAATGAGCCATTCTGCTACTTTTGTAGGCTGATGTCTCACAGTCCCTTTTTTACTTACATTGGCGATCGGTCTCTTCTCCACTTCAAGCCCCATTTGGACAAGTTGAGGTACATCGATTTTGACTGGTTCGGCATCTTCTTCTTCGTATGCGCGTTGCACATTCTCAGGTACTTCGGCATCATTATTAATGAGGATTGCATCGATAAAATCAGCACCAACATGGTCATGAATCGCTTGGACGTGATCGCTTGCAGTATAATTCGAAGTTTCACCATTTTGCGTCATCAAATTGCAAATATATACTTTTTTGCCTTGTGCATTCAAAACAGCATCTCGAATATCTTCTACGAGTAAATTCGGGATGATGCTCGTATATAAACTCCCCGGCCCAATTACGATAAGATCCGCATTTTTGATTGCTTGAATTGCTTCAGGTAGCGCACGGACGTGATCTGGCTTACAGAAGACTCGATTAATTCGCTTCTCATATGTAGGGATTTTAGATTCACCTTCTACGATGCGACCGTCTTCCAATTCCGCAAAAAGTGTTAATCTTTGATTGGCTGCAGGTAGAACGCGTCCATGCACATTCAATACGCGGCTCATCTCACGAATTGCGTGTGAGAAGTCACCTGTAATCTCCGTTAATGCCGTTAGCATGAGATTGCCTAGCGAATGACCGTTCAAATGTTCTTTGCCCTTTCCTTTAAATCGGTATTGGAACATCTCTTCTACTAATGGTTCAACTTCCGATAATGCAGCGATCACATTTCGCACATCTCCCGGTGGTGGGATTTGATAGTCATCACGTAATCTGCCAGAACTTCCGCCATCATCTGCGACTGTTACGATTGCAGTTAGTTCTGCATCGAATTTTTTTAGCCCTCGCAATAATGTCGATAAACCCGTTCCGCCTCCTACAATGACGATTTCTTTCTTTTTCGCCATAAGTTAGCCTTCTTTCCTTGAGATGTCGCGATGTGTCACGACAATAGGAGCTAAATTAGCAAGCGCTAGACCATAGTATTCTGCTAAAGTGACTGAGCGATGTTGACCACCTGTACATCCAAAGCCTATTACTAACTGTGTTTTTCCTTCTTCTTTATAGCGTGGCACCATAAATTCAAAGAGATCCGTTAGTTTATTAATTAAAGTTTGTGCATCATCTTGTTTCAACACGTAAGAAGACACTTCTTCATCTAGCCCTGTTTTTGGTCGTAATTCATCAATATAGTACGGATTCGGTAAAAAGCGCACATCAAAAATTAAATCCGCATCAATTGGTGTACCATGCTTGAATCCAAATGACATGACATTGATCGAGAATGAATTTTTCTTCTCGCCCGAATATCTTTCTAATAATGTATTTCGTAATTCTTTTGGCTTCATAATTGAAGTATTATAGATTTGATTCGCTCTGCCTTTCACTTCAGACAACATTTCTCTCTCTTTTTTAATCCCTTCAAGTGGACTACTTTCCGAAGCAAGTGGATGTGAACGACGTGTTTCTTTGAAACGGCGCACAAGCGTCTCATTATCTGCATCTAAGAAAATAATTTGCGGCTCAACTTCCGCATCACCTCTTAATTCATCAAGTGCATCAATTAGTGAAGCGAAGAAATCTCCACCACGTAAATCCATTACAGCAACTGTATGAGATAATTCCTTGTTCGAGTCTTTCATTAATTTAATGAAAGTCGATAGTAAAGCCGGTGGTAAATTGTCGATACAGTAGTAACCTAAATCTTCAAAAGCTCTCACTGCAACAGATTTCCCTGCTCCAGACATACCTGTAATAATGATGAGATCTTTACCTGAATCCGAATTAACCATCAAGATCTTCCCCCTCAAGTGAATGCTGAATTTTTTCGTCTAGTAATTGAAATTCTTCTGTATACGTAAACGTCCCGTATTGCATCCCTTTTTCATTAACTGCAAAAAGAAGATTCGTACGGTCTCCTTCTGCCATAGGTAATGTTTTTAATTCATCTAC
This sequence comes from Kurthia zopfii, assembly GCF_003143955.1. Lineage (GTDB taxonomy): Bacteria > Bacillota > Bacilli > Bacillales_A > Planococcaceae > Kurthia > Kurthia zopfii. The sequence goes on from NZ_QFVS01000002.1 coordinate 24,481, forward strand.
ATGATGCCATTCTAAAATGCCTTCACGAGTTTCAGTAAAAGGTGTACCTTCTAAATCTTCCGCAAAAAACGTATAAAGCATCCATTCATTTACCATCTTCTCGCCATCCATAATGACCATTGTATAAATCCCTTTTAGATGTGGGTTCACGGCTTTCGTACCTGTCTCTTCAAAGTACTCTCTGCTCGCAGCTTCAAATATTGATTCGCCGCTTTCGATTTTCCCACCTGGTGCCACATACCAGCCACGTCTAGGCTTTTTCAGTAGTAACACTTCGTCACCTCTACGCACAATTAAATTCGCAATTCTTTGCATATGTGCCACCCCATTCTCTGTTCGTATAGTACTCAAAAAATCCTAACTTACATTATACACTGTTCCGGGTGTATCTTACAAATAACGCACGAAAAAAGGAAGAACTGTATGCGTTACAGTTCTTCCTCTGGGTCAACCAAATATTCTAAAATTTCAAAGGGTTATTACATCCTTTACTATACACTGTCAATATTTCACAAACATTACAGCAGTATGAAATTTAGATTATTTTGCTGCGATTTCTTCCATCAATGACTCAACATAATGTTGAACTGCTTGAGCAGCGATACTACCATCACCAGTTGCAGTTACGATTTGACGTAAAGTTTTTTCACGTACGTCGCCCGCTGCGTAAATACCTGGTACTGAAGTTTCCATTTCATTATTTGTAGGAATATAACCCGCTTCATTTAAAATACCTAATTCTTTAAATGGACCTGTTAATGGGTTCATACCGATGTAGATGAATACGCCATCTGCTTCCACTTCTGAAGTAGATCCGTCCACAGTGTTTGTAAGTGTTACGCTACCTACTTTACCGTTTTTCTCATTTATTTCAGTTACTGTGTTATTCCAGATGAAGTCGATTTTTTCGTTGGCAAATGCGCGATCTTGAAGAATTTTTTGAGCGCGTAATTTGTCACGACGGTGAACGATTGTTACTTTTTCAGCGAAGCGAGTTAAGTACATACCTTCCTCAACTGCTGAATCTCCACCACCAACAACGATTAAGTTTTTGTTTTTGAAGAATGCGCCATCACATACTGCACAGTAGCTGACACCACGGCCACCTAGTTCTGATTCGCCTGGGATGCCCATTTTTTTGTACTCAGCACCAGTTGTAATGATAATTGCACGAGTTTTGTATTCTTTCGAACCCGCTTTAATTGTTTTATATTCTTTGCCGTCGATTACTTCGGCAACGTCACCGTATGCATATTCTGCACCGAATTTTTTAGCGTGTTCAAACATTTTTGAAGATAGCTCAGGGCCTAAGATTGTGTCGAAACCTGGGTAGTTTTCAACTTCTTCCGTATTGGCCATTTGACCACCTGGAATCCCGCGTTCTAACATAAGAGTCGATAAATTTGCGCGTGATGTGTAAACTGCCGCTGTCATACCTGCAGGACCTGCTCCGATAATGACAACATCATAAATTTTTTCTTCTGACATAATTAACTCCTCCTAATACGATAACTTATACCCTCGTATGGTATATCATTTTGAACAACTTCATCAAGTTATTTGCCTATGAATCAAAGATTGGTAGAAATTGCATCAATTCGTCAATATATTTTGTTAAAGTTGGCGTCGAAATCTCATACAATTCCGCCACTTCTTTTTTCGTGATTTTCATGCGTGAAGATTTATACATGAACTCTACTGCCGCAGCTAGTGCGACTGGATTTTTGAATTTGTATCCTTTTTCAAAAGCGGCTTCACAAATCATGAACCACATTTGGAATTGGAATGTATCTTCAATTTCCATCGATTCTACTTGAATATAGAGTATTTCAGCAACTTCAATGGCACGTAGCATTGGTTGTAGTGATGCGTCATCTTCAAAGTCATGTCCAAGTGATAATGCTAAAAATATTTTCTCCATCGGTGAATAATCATCGACTGAAATGATCGCAGGGTTTGCTAGAATATCTTGTTTGAACGGTGTTTTCGTTAATAAATACAAGCCGAATAGTCGCTCCGAACGATATTCATGTTGCAACTTACCCACGATGTATTCTTCATCATTTAGTATCGTGTCATTTTCAAATTCTGCGTGCGTCCACGGTTCGAAACCTTCTTTAGTCGGATCAATCTCCAATAATAAGTTCCAAATCATGCGTGAAAACTTCTCATCGCCAGCGAAAAATGCTGAATGTGATAACCAGAAGTAGAAGCCTGCATCGCCTGAATAGCCTTTGACATACAGACTTTTCAGCCATTTAAACGCTTCTTCATAACATCCGATTAAAGCAAGTGTAGCACCAAGTTTGAAGCGATGCTCGAAATTGTAAGGATGTAATTTGACTAAAGTTTCTTCTAAAAGATCAAGTTCTTTCTCATCTTTTTCGTAATAAGCGATAATCGCCATATTGCAAAGCGCGTGGATATTCCCATAATTCCCTAGTAACACTTCATGTAATAGCGCTCTCGCTTGTTCATTCTCACCTTGATAGAAATAGGAAAGTGCTAAATTATTATATGCTGACCAAAAATTTGGATTTTCGGCAATGATATTTTCAAAGATTTCAATCGCTTGTTCGTGTTCGCCACTTTCCATTAACTGACGCGCGCGTTCTTGCTCACGTGACAGGACTTTATTACCTGCATCTTCAGTTCGTGGTAGTTTTCCTAGCATCGACGTCACAAAATCAATAATCTCATTGGCTTCATCAAAGTATTCGCCACTTTGATCGACCTCGATATATAGTTCCGCATAGTAAAGTGCTTCTTCTAACATACCTAAGCCTGCAGAAGTTTCCGCTAAAAACAGCAGTACTTCTGGATTATTCGCCTCTAGATCATTCGCGACTAATAGTAGTGATCTCGCATTTTCTGTATTCCCTAGTTCCAATTCGACAATGGCATATTGCAAGAAAATCATTGCGTCATCCGGGCTAAGTTCAACGGCTCTTTTTAAATATTTTGCTGCTTTTGGAAAATCACCACGGTCCATGCACGTTTGAGCTTTTGCATAATAAAAATCACCATTTGGCAAAAACGGTACGATATTCTGTTGTGGCTTGTAGTTGTCGTTGTTATTTTCCAAGTGTATTTTCCTCCGAAAAGCAAAAAGAACGCATACTCACGTTCTTTTGCATAATACGGTATATTATAACACAATTCATTATATGAAGTAGTCCAAATCTATTTTTCGTGACGTTTTTGTAGCACGCTAAGAACTTCATATAAATCAAGCTTTTGCTCTTGTAAAAGCACGAGTAAATGGTACATTAAATCGGCTGCTTCCCACTTCAATTCTTCAGCATCGCAGTTTTTTGCAGCGATGACTACTTCCGTCGCTTCTTCCCCGACTTTCTTGCCGATCTTGTCGATACCTTCCGTGAATAAGTACGTCGTATAAGCACCTTCTGGCATGTCGACTTCACGATTCGCAATGACTTCTTTTAGTGTCGATAAAATATCAAGTGAACCTATTGCCGAATCCTTCTCTTTGACGATTTCATGGAAGCAACTTTCTTCGCCTGTATGACAAGCTGGCCCATTCGGTAAAACTTCGACAACGAGTGCATCGCCATCACAGTCCAAACGCATCGCTACAACCTTTTGCGTATGACCGCTCGTCGCTCCTTTATGCCATAGCTCTTGGCGTGAACGAGAATAAAACCATGTTTCGCCCGTCTCCATTGTTTTCGTATAAGATTGTTCATTCATATAGGCAAGCGTCAGTACTTCCTTCGTTTGCGCATGTTGAACAATTGCTGGGATTAATCCTTGAGCATCAAATTTCATTGTCATCTGACTGCGACTCCTTTTGTTTTCAAATACGATTTAACCTGTTCGACACTCGTCTCCTTATAGTGGAAAATTGAAGCAGCAAGTGCCGCATCTGCATCGGCTTCTACGAGAATTTCACGGAAATGTTCTGCATTCCCTGCGCCACCGCTTGCAATAATCGGTACATTGACCACTTGTCGAATCGCTTGCATAAGTCGTTTGTCGAATCCTTTTTTCTCCCCATCACAATCCATCGATGTAATCAATAATTCTCCTGCTCCGAGCGACACCGCTTCCTTCGCCCATTCAATGGCATCTCGATCAAGTTCATTGCGTCCGCCATGCGTATAGACTTTCCATGATTGACTCGCTTCATGCCATTTCGCATCGATGGCAACTACGATGCACTGTGAACCGAAGTATGCAGCACCTTGTTGAATGATTTCTGGATTTTGTAAAGCCGCCGAGTTTAGCGATACCTTATCCGCCCCTGCGCGCAACATCTTCTTCATATCATCTAGCGTGCGAATACCACCGCCCACTGTAAAAGGAATGGACAAAGTGGAAGCCGTCTCTTTCACGACTTCAATCATCGTCTCTCGTCCTTCATGCGTAGCTGAAATATCAAGGAAGACAAGTTCATCCGCTCCTTGCTCATTATAAAATGTCGCCAGTTCAATCGGATCTCCCGCATCGCGTAAAGATACAAATTGAACACCTTTGACAACGCGCCCTTCCTTCACATCAAGGCATGGAATAATTCGTTTCGTCAGCATCTTATTCCGCCTCCTCTAACGCTTCTTCTAATGTAAATTGGTTCGTATACAACGCTTTCCCAATAATGACACCATTAATCGACGTATTTTGTGCAGCTTTTTTCACCGCTTGAATATCTTGCAAACTACTCATACCTCCCGATACAATGACTTGTGCATTCGTCTCATTTGCGAGTAGCTCATTCGCTTGAATATTCGGTCCTTGCAGCGTACCATCCGTCGCAATATCAGTAAAAATGAAATATTTCGCGCCATTTTCTACGAAGTATTTGCCCACGTCTACAGCACTTTGATCCGAAGTTTCCAACCAGCCATGTGTTGCGACCATACCATCTTTCGCATCTAAACCGATGACGATTTTCTCTGCGCCGAATTTAGCGATCATCGCCACGACTAATTCGGGTTCACGAATCGCAAGGCTTCCGATAATGACACGATCGACACCATTTTCTAAATAGTACGCAACATCTGCTTCACTTCGAATACCGCCACCAATTTGCACTTGAATCGGCAATTCTTTTGCGACACGAATAACGTCTGCCGCATGAACACGCGAGCCATCTTTCGCGCCATCTAAATCCACCATATGTACGAAAGTCGCCCCTGCATCAGCAAATGTTGTTGCCATATCAAAAGGTGACTCTCCATAAATCGTTTCCTGTGCATAATCCCCTTTATATAGACGGACGCACTTGCCCCCGCGCATATCGATTGCTGGGAAAATATTAAGCTTTGCCATATTTCGACTCCTCCTTCACTTCCGCTAACCATGCTTGTAAAAGTTGTTTGCCACATTGACCTGATTTTTCAGGGTGAAATTGCATCCCTGTCACAGAACCTTTTTTCACAATACCGGGTACTTGAATACCGTTATATTCCGCAAATGCAACCAATTGTTCAGGCGCTAATTCTGTGGCGTAATACGAGTGAACAAAGTAAACATAGCGATCTTGAATATCGTCAATCGCCAACCAATCCGGCGTATACGTAAACTGAAGTTCATTCCAGCCCATATGCGGCACGCGTACTTTTGCCTCATTAAATTTGCGCACCGTTCCTTTGAAAATACCTAATCCTTCAAATGCACCATTTTCCTCACTCGCTTGGAAAAGTAATTGCATCCCTAAACAAATGCCGAGCAATTTCTTCTGTTGTTGAACCGCTTTTAAAACGACTTCTTTCAATCCTGTATCTTCTAAACATTTAATCGCATCCTCAAATGCACCTACTCCAGGTAGAATAATGCCATCTGCTTGTAAAATCTCGGCTTCTTCCGCCGTGACAATCACTTCACAGCCCTGTCTTTTCACCGCTTGTTCGACACTGAATAAGTTCCCCATACCATAATCAATGATCGCTATTTTCATCCGAGTAACCCCTTCGTCGACGGTACACCCGTTACGCGTGGATCAAACTGGATGGCATCATCAATCGCTCGTGCTAATGCTTTGAAAATCGCCTCAATAATATGGTGTGTATTATGTCCATACGGCACGATTATGTGGACATTCATACGTGCCTCCAATGCAAACTTCCACAGAAACTCATGCACTAATTCCGTATCAAATGTGCCGACTTTTGCTGCGGGAATGTCCGCACGGAACTCAAGATGCGGTCGATCAGAACAGTCGATATACACTTGTGCCAATGCATCATCCATCGGTACGAATGCGTGGCCATAGCGTTTAATTCCCTTCTTATCGCCGAGCGCTTGGCGGATTGCTTGCCCAAGAACGATGCCTAAATCTTCCGTCGTATGGTGATCATCAATTTCGACATCACCTTTTGCGACAATTGAGCCATCATACAGCCCGTGCTTCATAAACAGATCCAACATATGATCCATAAAAGGTACGCCTGTTTCTACTTTTGAAGCGCCCGTGCCATCTAAATCTAATGAAATTTCAATTTGTGTTTCATTCGTTTGTCGTGAAATACTCGCTGTTCTATTTACCATCCTTATCCCATCCTCTCGATTCAACCGCTCGCGCGTGACCTTCCAAACCTTCAAGTCTTGCTAATCTCGCAATTTTCGGCGCATTTTCCTGCCATGTTTTTTCAGAATAATATACGACACTCGTCTTTTTCAAAAAATCATCCACATTTAAGCCTGAAGCAAATCTCGCCGTACTATTCGTCGGTAACACGTGATTCGTTCCTGCAAAGTAATCACCCACTGGTTCTGAACTGTAGCGACCAATGAAGATTGCGCCTGCATTTTTAATTTGTTCACTGACTGCTTCGGCGTTTTTTGTGACGATTTCTAAATGTTCGGGTGCTAATTGATTAATCGCTGTTACTGCTTCACTCATTGATTTTGCTATATAAATTCGTCCATAGTTTTCAATTGATTGTCGTGCGATGGATTGTCTCGGCAGTTGCTGTAATTGCTGTTCTATTTCCGCCGCCACTTCCTTCGCTAATCGCTCACTCGTAGTCACTAAAATCGCACAGGCTAACGCATCATGTTCCGCTTGTGAAAGAAGATCTGCTGCAATCTCATCTGCAAATGCTGAATCATCTGCCATGATGGCAATTTCACTCGGTCCAGCAATCATATCAATCGCCACTTCACCGAAGACTTCCTTTTTCGCTAAGGCGACAAATATATTCCCTGGCCCTGTGATTTTATCGACAGGTGAAATAGTTTCCGTACCATATGCGAGTGCGGCAATTGCTTGAGCGCCACCCATTTTATATATTTCTGAAATACCTAAAATTGAAGCAGCTACTAATACCGCATCTGGCAGTTTTCCGTCCTCACCACAAGGTGTTGCAATGACAATGCGTTCAACACCTGCAACAAGAGCTGGGATGACATTCATTAATACCGATGAAGGATACGCTGCCGAACCACCCGGCACATACAACCCAACTGCTTGAAGTGGTTGGACTTTCTGCGCTAACCACGAACCATCTTCTAAAGGTAATGTGAAGCCTTGTCGTTTTTGTTGTTCATGGTATTTCGTAATATTCGTTGCTGCTTCTTTTAAATCTTGCATAATTTGCGCATCCATTGCGTTGACGGCTTGTGCCATTTCGGCTTCCGTGACACGATTTGATGACAACTTAATGCCGTCCCATTTCTCTGTATATGTACGGACGGCTTCATCTCCGTTACTTCTCACTTGCGCGATGATTTCTCTTACTGCTTGTAACTGCACTTCATTGCCCGATTCGAGCGTTCTTTTTAATGAAAGATTTGTCGTCAAATTTAGAATTTCCATTCCATACACCTCCTTTAATTCACACAGTTTTTCAATCTTTTTACGAGATCAACAATTCGCTCATTTTTCATACGATAGCTTGCTGGATTGGCAATCAAACGAGATGAAACTTCCGTAATTTGTTCATATTCAACTAGGCCATTTTCTTTTAAAGTCTGTCCTGTTGATACAATATCGACAATGCGATCTGCAAGCCCAATCATCGGCGCTAACTCGATTGAACCATTCAGCCCGATAATTTCTACTTGTTCACCTTTTTCACGGTAATAAGCAGAAGCGACATTCGGATATTTCGTCGCAATTCTCGGTGCGATTTCATTTAATTCCGTATTCGGTAAACCTGCTGAAGCAATGCGGCATTTACTAATTTTCAAATCTAATAATTCATGCACTTTTCGATGTTGTTCTAACAAAGTGTCTTTACCCGCGATGCCAATATCCGCAACGCCATATTCCACATAGGTTGGCACATCCATCGGTTTCGATAAAATAATGCGCATATTTTCTTCTGGCATTTCCAACATTAATTTACGTGATACATCATCCATTTTCGTTGGTAAATTAAAGCCAGCTTTCAATAATAATTCATAGGCTTCATCAAAAATTCGCCCTTTTGGCATCGCAATTGTTAATGGACTACTCATATGAAGCACCTCCTTGACCGATTCGAATAACTTGTGAAAATTGCTTCTCATAGCTTGCCAAATCAGTGATTCCTTCGATTGACTGCATCGTCGTATAAATCCCTTGATTTCTTAATTTCGCCGTTTCTTTCAAAGCTTGCGCGAGTTGTGTAGACACATAGAGTACGAGTACTTTCGTTTTCTCCTCTGCATATGTCGGCATGGCTTCGAGTAATTCATCGATTTTCAATGCGAAGCCGACTGCACTCTCCGCTTGGCCAAAGTCCGCAAGTAACCCGTTGTAACGTCCACCATTGCCGATTGAATAACTACTATTTTCAGCAAATACTTCAAACAGCATGCCCGTGTAGTAATTCATATGGCTCGCCAACGTGAAATCGAATGCGATGTAATCTAATGCATTCGAAATCTCCAATACGGATGCAAGTTGTTCCATATAGATGTACGCTTTTTTGTCATATAAGTATTTTGAAATTTGGCGAATATTTTTTAGTTGCGTCGCTTCTTCCACGAATGACAGAAGTGTTGATTGTTGTTCAGTTGAAAGTTGAAAAGCGGTGACTGATTCTTCAAAACCAACATAGTTTCGATCGACTAATAGTTGATGCAATTGCTCAAACTGCTCATCTGTCGCAACATTTTTCCGAATAATCGCATCTAAAATCCCCGCATGTCCAATGGAAATTTTGAAATTTTCAATACCGATGTTTTTCAAGAAATCAATCGTCGTCAAAATGGCTTCCGCATCTGAATACACGGAATCATCGCCAATAATCTCAACACCCATTTGCTCAAATTCTGCGGGTCTACCGCCTTCTAATTCCTGCGAACGGAAGACATTTGAGTAATACGCAAGTCGCAGTGGCACTTTCTCTTTTAAAAGTTTTGAAGCGGCGATTCGGGCAATTGGTGTCGTCGCATCTGATCGCAGCACGAGCGTATTCCCTTGTGAATCGACGAGTTTGAATAACTTCGATTCTTTAATTGCGGATGATCTGCCGACTGTTTCGTAATATTCCAATGTCGGTGTTTGGATGAATTCAAATCCTCTTAAGGAGAAGAATTCCCTACCAAACTGTCGAATTGCTTCTTTCTTTTCGAATATTGCTGGCAATGTATCGCGCATGCCTAGTGGTTTTTCGAACGGTCGAATCATTGACATATGTACACTTCCTTCTACGCACTTTAATTCACTAGAGTGCTAATGTGATGATGTATAATATTTTAACTGAAAGTGAAGTTGTCGTCAAATTGCGAAAAAACAGAAAATAAAAAGCATGTTCGAAAAGTAGGTGATTTCAATCGAAATAACCGTATTTTTCTCGAACATGCTCAAATTATGATTTTTCAGTTAATTTTTGTTCTCTTTGTTCTTTCGTATAAATAATCTGCATTGGATTGCCACCGACCATTGCGCCTTCTGGTACATCACGGTGTACGAGCGTCATTGCTGAAACGACCGCATCATTGCCAATCGTCACACCTGGTAAGATTGTTGAATTTGCGCCAATCATGACGCGATCACCAATAATCACATCGCCAAGTCGGTATTCCTCGATTAAATATTCATGTGCTAAAATCGTCGTATTAAAACCGATGATCGAATCGTCACCAACTGTGATTCTTTCTGGAAACATTGTATCAGGTACGACTTTCAAAGCGAATGCTGTACGTTTTCCGACTTTCATATGAAGAAAAGTACGATACATCCAGTTTTTCACCGAGAGAAATGGCATGATTCTCGCCATCTCTATTACGATGAAACATTTTGCTACTTTCCAAAACGATACAGTTTTATAAATCTGCCATAATGAAGAAGATCCTTTCACCTTATATCGCTCTGTTTTACGCATGGGCAGGTACTCCGACAATACCGTATAAATCTTTCATCGTTTGCAGCATGAATGTTGGGTGATACGTTTCTAAAAATGCTGTGCCCTTAAGTGACCAAGCGACTCCAGCTGTATGTACACCTGCATTTTGTCCGCCCTCGATATCATGGTAGTTGTCACCAATCATAATCACTTCATTTTTCTCAAGCCCTAACCTGCTCAACGCTAGAAGCACTGGTTCAGGATGCGGCTTCGTATTTTTCACATCGTCATTGCCAATAATTGTGTCGAAAAGATCCGTAATGCCCATCAAGTTCATGCCACGTAATAATGCTTCCTGACGTTTCGTTGATACAATTGCTAATTTGATACCTGCTTTTTTCAAATCCGTTAATACTTCAACAACGAAATCGAATTCTCTTACAAGTTCATCATGGTGAAGTCTGTTCCAAGTAATATATTCATTCGTCAATTCTTCCACTCGATCTGGCGCAACCATTGTGAATGTATCACTTAAAGATGGGCCGATGAAATTCGCCATATCTTCTTTAGAATATTTCCCAGGAAATTTTGGTTCAATTACTTGATAGAAAGTTTCGATAATCAAGTTATTCGTATCTAATAGTGTGCCATCAAAGTCAAAAAGTAATCCTTTGTAATTCATAATCCATTTCCCCCTATAAAATTACCCGCATTACACAAAGTGCATTACGGGCAATGAGTCATTTATTCATCTTTATATCTTGGTAATTTCAATGATTTTCTACGACGGTAAATTAATACGATTGCAGCAACTACTAAAGCTACTAATGAAATGAGTTGAGCCATACGTAGTGGGCCGATGTATAAACTGTCTGTGCGTAAACCTTCTACGAAATAACGTCCGAATGAATACCACATAATATATACTAAGAAGATTTCGCCTCTTAATAAGTTTGCTTTACGTAATAGTAATAAGACGATTAATCCAACAACATTCCACAGTGATTCATATAGGAATGTTGGATGATGGTAAAAGCCGCCTACATTCATTTGTTCAATAATCCAGTCTGGAATATATAATGATTCCAAGAATGAGCGCTCTACGACACCGCCGTAAGCTTCTTGGTTCATAAAGTTACCCCAGCGACCAATAATTTGTCCAATAATAATAGATGGTGCTAAAATATCCGCTACTTTCCAGAAATTAACACCTCTACGTTTACAGAAGAAGTACACAGTCAATGCGCCACCAATTAATGCGCCATGGATCGCGATACCACCTTGCCAAATTTGTATAATTTGACCTGGATGCTCCTTGTAATAACCCCATTCAAAAATGACGTAGTAAATACGCGCGCAGATGATGGCGATTGGAACTGCCCAAATAAGAAGATCTGTTAAAAAATCTTCCTCGAAGCCACGTTTTTTCATCTCTCTTTGCCCGATTAAATAGGCGATAATAATACCACTGGCAATGATAATGCCGTACCAAGTGACTTTCAAAAATCCAATTTTTAATGCGATTGGATTAATATCTAATAGTAATAAATCCATATTGTTCCCCTTCCGAAGTAATTCGACTACTCAGATTTCCCTTGAATTACGTTGTCCAGTCGCTTCGTGAACTCCTCTGCTGAGTTGACACCAAGGTTTTTCAGACGGTGGTTCATCGCTGCTACTTCGATAATAACAGCTAAGTTTCGACCTGGGCGAACTGGGATCGTTAATTTTGTTAATTCCGAGTCTAAAATACTCATCATTTCTGTTTCGATACCAAGTCTATCATATGTTTTTTCAGAATCCCAAACCTCAAGGTCGACAACAAGCGAAATTCTTTTGTGACGACGAACTGCTGAAGCACCAAACATTGTCATAATGTCGATAATCCCGATTCCACGAATTTCCAACATATGAGCAATTAGTGGCGGGGCATTTCCTACTAATGTATTCTCACTCTCTTGGTAAATCTCAACACAGTCATCGGCAACTAAGCGGTGACCTTTTTTTACAAGTTCTAAAGCGGTCTCACTCTTACCGACACCACTATTTCCTGTAATAAGTACACCAATTCCATAAATATCAACGAGTACACCATGTACTGCTGTAGAGGGTGCTAGTCTGCTTTCAAGATAGTTCGTCAACTTACTTGAAAAACGAGTAGTTGATAAATTCGTCGTCAATACAGGCACATGATTTTCTTCTGATGCCATTTTCAATTCTTCTGGCACTTCCATATCATGCGAAATGATGACTGCTGGCGTATCTTCAGCACATAATTTCTTCATTCTTTCCGTTCTTTCATGTCTTGGAAGCATTAAGAAAAATGACAACTCCGTCTTTCCTAATAATTGAACACGTTCTGCAGGATAGTGAGTGAAGTAACCGGCCATCTCTAGTCCCGGTCTTGAAATATCACTCGTTAAAATATGGCGACCAATTCCTTCTTCGCCACAAACTAATTTCAATTTAAATTCTTCCATTACGTCTCTTGTACATACTTGATCCAACACGTTCACACCCTCTCATCGTAAGTTTATTTTACCATGTCGTACAAACGATTTCTTCAAAAAAATATTTCGCTGCAAATTTAATGAAAAGAAAAACAGAAACCGCTCGAAATTAGCGATTTCTGCCATAGTTCTTTATTTTTGTGTCGCTAGCCATTCAGCAACTGCTTTTGCTTCGTCACCTTTGACGATCCCAGGTGGCATACCGCCTTGACCGTCTTCAACGATTTTCAGAATTTCTTTTTCTGATTTGTCCGCACCTATTTTTGAAATATCAGGTGCATTCCCATTGTTCAATTGATCGCCGTGACAACTAATGCATTTTTGCATCGTCACTTTTTCTCCGTCTACTTGAGTTGAATCACCTGATCCAGACTCAGATTTATCTGATCCACACGCACCTAGAACAAGTGCTGAACCAAATAATACGGCTAAAAATGCCTTTTTCATGTAAATCTCCTCCTGTTGAAAAGATACTCATACTACTTCATTATACATCATTAGAAATATATAGAACTCACAAAATGGCACGAAATAAGGAACTTTTAATCCATACCCTTTTCAAAACTATACTAACTGTAAATTTGAAGTCCATTTATTTGCATTTTGAACAAATTCGAATAAATCCTCAGAAGAAAGGTCTAATTCACCTTTCAAACTTTCAACAGTTTCCCAATCTTGTTTTTCTAATGCAATTGTCATTTGTAAAATTGCCGATAATTCTGTTTTTGCTCCAGAAATTGTACCGACGATTTCATTTGAAAGTGGCAGCTGCGTTAAAATATCGTTCATTGGTTTTTCAAGTAATGCATCTATTAAAGAGAACATCCCGACTAAGAAATACTCTGAGTAGTTGCGATAACCAATGCGTTTCGCCATCAACTCACATAGTTTGGCACGACAAAGTGATGATTTCATCAATTCTTCGTAAACATCCATACCTTTTTTGCGGCCTGATTCTCTGTACGCAAGTATGTACACCCATTTTTGAAGATCCGTTAAGCCAAGTAATAGGATGGCTTGCTTAATTGAACGGATTTTTTTCTTTGTGCGTTTTGATGATGTATTAATTAATTTTAGCAATTTGAATGACAGTGCGACATCATGTTCGATTTGATTAACGAGTTCATCAATGTCTGGTTCTTCACTTTTAAGTAAAGCGATGACTTGATAGTATTGCATCAAGTTCGTTGGAATTTCAGTACCTTTAATGATTTGCGGTTGTTTGAAATAGTATCCTTGGAATAGTTGGTAACCGATAGATTTCGCTTCCATATATTGCGCTCTTGTCTCAACTTTTTCCGCCAAAAGCGTGATATGAGGATATTTAGTTAATACTTTTTGTTCAATTTCATTGCGCTCTGCTTCTGTTGAAAGCAGGAAATCTACTTTAATATAATTCATATATCTGAAAAGTCGATCATATAAATTCACATTGTCTTGAAGTACGAAGTCATCCAATGCAATTCGGAAGCCCATATTGCGAATTTCTTCAATTCTTCTTACAACTTTTTCTGTAATCGGAACATCTTCTAAAACTTCTACGACAATTTCCTTTGGTGACAAACTTTCAAAAATATCACTCATTAATAGTGTTTCTGTAAAGTTTATAAAACATGGTTTCCCACTAGCTAGTTCATCAAATCCTATCGAGAAAAAAGAGTTGATCAACACTTCAACAGTTGCCATGTCAGAGTCAACAGCAACAAATTCATTTTTTTCTGTGCCACTTCTATACAGCAGTTCATATGCGAATAGTTTTTCTTCCACATCAAAAATCGGCTGTCTACCGATGAATATTTCCATTACGTTACCCCTTCACTACAATTTGCCTTTTATTATATCATTCATCATGACTTTAGTCTGTATTGTTCTACTATTTTTTATAATAAACACTATGTAATTAGGTATTATTCTACTCATTAATTTGAATTTTTTTCATATTCCTCTGTTTTCCCCTTACTTCCATTGATACAAATTCAATTCTTTAGACCTATTTTGTGAAAAAATAAAAAAACTGACATGATTTTATAATCATGTCAGCTTTGGATTGGGCTTGAAATGGTTTTTGGGTCCTTCTCAGGTTTAGTGGTGTCTAGCAAATTCACGCTATATGCTATGGGATACTTCAGGTTTTCGGGTCCTTCTCGGGTTTTCGTGTCTAGCTTGTTCCACTACTCTCTTTGAGTCACTTCGAAAACTCGGGGAAAAGTGGTGGAGCTTTTACTTTTCCTTCGTTTCCTCCAGTGCTCTCGAGAGTCCCGAGTGGAAACGCTTTTCGTCTTTTACTTTCTCTTCAATCCTTGCAGTACCCTCGCATATGGGCTAGCGCGTTTTGCTTTTCGGTGTTCGACTCTTAACTAACCCTACTATTGCTGGGATCACCGATAATAGGATAATGATGATAAGTACTTTTGAGAAATTGTCGCGCACGATCGGGATGTTTCCGAAGAAGTGTCCTAGTAGTGTGCATGATAGTACCCATAGTGCTGCTCCGACCATATTGTAGAGTAGGAAGTAGCCGTATTTCATGCGACTTGCTCCTGCTACGAATGGGATGAATGTTCGGATGAATGGCATGAATCGTGCAATGACGATTGTTTTGCCGCCGTGTTTATTAAAGAACGCTTCTGCTTTGTCCATTTTTTCTTGGTTAATCATTTTTCCTAGTAGCGAGCCTGGTTTGATCGTCGTTCCTACTTTTTTACCGATTTCATAATTAAGGGAATCGCCTAAAACTGCTGCTACAAAGAATACAACGATTACTACTGTTAAGTTTAGTGGTGGTACGCCTGATGCGCCGCCAATTGCCGTAAATGTACCCGCTGCAAATAATAATGAGTCTCCTGGTAGGAATGGGAAAATAACTAATCCCGTCTCAATAAATACGATTGCGAATAAAATTCCATACGTCCAGTTTTTATAGTCTTTAATTATTTCCACTAGATGCTGGTCTATGTGGAGAATAAAACTAATGACATGTTCAATCATTGTAATCATCGTTTATTATTCACAATCCTTTTCTGGTTTCTGCTTACTATCATACTCTTTTTAAAGTAAAACTGTCATGTCAAAATAAACGAAAAATGGCTAAATTAGTTGCGTTTTCATCGAAATTTACAATTTCTTAACAAACCATGCTTCGATTTCTTCAAGTCTTTGCTGTCTAAGGTGTGGTAGCCCTGTTCGCGATAAGTCATGGTTCGCTTTCGGGAAACGAATAAACTCGACATCTTTCTTCTTCGCCTTCATCGCAATATACAATTGTTCAGCTTGTTCCATTGGACAGCGAATATCTTCTTCACTGTGCAAAATCATCAATGGTGTCTTCATGTCATCTACATATTTGAGCGGCGAATGCTTCCATAGTTTTTCAACGTCATCTAGATTGCCGTCAATTTGCCATTCCGTGAAATAGTAACCAATATCTGAAACGCCATACATACTAATCCAATTTGAAATTGAACGCTGTGTCAGTGCTGCTTTGAAACGATCTGTATGGCCAACAATCCAGTTCGTCATAAAGCCGCCGTAGCTACCACCCATAACACCTAATCTTGACGCATCAATCCATTTTTTTTCTTCTACAATCATATCGACTGCCGCCATTAAATCACGGTAATCTCCTCCGCCATAGTTACCTCTACAACCATTTACAAACGCTTGGCTGTAACTTTGACTACCTCTCGGATTCATATACAGCACGGCATATCCTTGAGCAGCAAGTGCCTGCATTTCATGGAAAAAAGTATTGGCATACATCATATGCGGGCCACCGTGAATGTATAAAATCATCGGATACTTTTCACCCTCCACATAATTCGTAGGTTTCATAAACCAGCCCCATACTAATTCACCTTCATTTTCAACTTGGACAATTTCTGGTTTTACAATGATATGTGTTTGTTCATATGCTTCATTGAAATGAGTCAGCTGTCTTCTCTCTCCAGTTGCAATTTCATGTAAATATAATTCACCAACTGAAGTCGTATTCGATACTGTAATTAATGCGTAAATGCCATCCTTCGTAATATCAAAGCCATAAATATGTTCTTCTTCCGGTGTTGCCACATAAATTGCACCTGATAAAGTCGCATAATACAAGCGTACATCGCCCATTGTAGACATTTGGAAGTAGAGATCATTATTTGCTGTCCATACTACTGATGGTGCTACTACTCCTTGTTGGATATCGCCTGAAGAATAATCGCCAACCGGTTGATCCATCATTTCTGTTAATGACCAAGTAAATTGTTGCTTCGTATCATAAACGTAGATTTCATTATGTGTCGCATTTTTATAGGGTTCATTCGGTGAAACTTCAAACGCCAGATATGCTTCATCTGGTGAATAAGTTGCGCCACTAATACTGCCGTCAAAGTCTAAAATCAATTGTTGTTCCTTTGTTTCTAAATCAATTGAACATAATTGCATAGAGAAATCATCGTCATCTTCTCGACTCCACTTCGTCACGATAACATGTGAGTTTTGCGCATTTGAAGTTTGAATTAAATAGTCGAAATCATCATGCGTTAAACGTTTGATTTCACCTGTCTCAAGTGAGAGAATTCCTACTTGTGCCGCCGTATCATTTGGCAATAGACCCACTCCATTTAACTGATAACGCATACCTTTTACATGATAGGCTTTTTCTCTTTTTTCTTCTTCTTCCTTCTCGCCAAATTCCATGCCTTTTTTCAATTTTGCAGAGAAAATAATGGCATCGCTTGTCGCATTCCATGTGTAGGTTTGGATTTCTCGTAATTCTGCTGAAGCTTCATATGCTTCGCCACCTGCAGTTGATAAAATATACAGCTTCGCAAAATCGTCTCGCTTCGCAATAAATGAGATTTTCTGTCCGTCTTTTGACCATTGAACACTTGAGATTCGTTCTTTGCCACGTGTCCACTGTGTCACGACTTCGGTCTCGATATTTACATGGAATAAGTGCGCGTAATATGTATTTTCTTCCTCATCCATAATTGTACGAGTGAAAACAGCTTCTTTACTATTTGGTGATAATATTGGATTTGCTACTGAGATGAGTTCAAATAAGTCTTCTTTTTTAATCAGTTCCGACATTTTAACAGCCCCTAATCGATTTTCCTCTAATTATAATATGAAATGTAAGCCTTGCCAAAAAATAGATTGAATACAGTGCATAAATGCCTTATAATACTTGTATTTTCTGAATAATTACTCAAGGATAGTATGTTTATATCAAGTAAATTGGAAAACTTTATGCTATGATAATTTAAGAAAACGAAATAAAATAACGAAGGAGTTGCAAAAATGAGCAAAAATCAACCAGAGTTACAACGAGGTTTACAATCAAGACATATCACATTAATGTCTTTAGGTGCAGCAATCGGTGTCGGTTTATTCTTAGGTTCAGCTGGCGCAATCAAAATTGCTGGTCCTGCTGTTTTACTCACTTACGCACTCGGAGGTATCGTGATTTTCTTCGTGATGCGCGCACTAGGCGAAATAGCAGTTGAACATCCAATTGCTGGTTCATTTAGTCGTTACGCCCAAGATTATTTAGGGCCACTTGCTGGTTTCATCACAGGATGGAACTATTGGTTTTTATGGATTGTAACTTGTATGGCAGAAATTACTGCAGTAGGGATTTACATGACACTATGGTTCCCAGATTCACCTAGATGGATATGGGCATTAGCTGCACTAGTGTTAATGACGTTAATCAATTTAATCGCAGCAAAAGTTTTCGGAGAATTCGAATTTTGGTTCGCATTCATTAAAGTATTTGCTATCATCGCCATGATCGTCATCGGTTTAGGTGTCATCCTATTCGGGATTGGTAATGCTGGTGAGGCGGTAGGTTTCTCTAATCTTTGGACAAATGGCGGATTCATGCCTCATGGTATATCCGGTGTCATCCAAGCGCTTCCGATTGTCATGTTCGCATACTTAGGAGTCGAAATGATCGGGGTTACAGCTGGTGAAGCGAAGGATCCGAAAAAAACGCTTCCGAAAGCAATCAATACTGTGTTACTCCGTGTATTAGTTTTCTACATAGGTGCCATTACAGTAATTCTTGCGATCTATCCTTGGGATGAAATGACTGAGGGTCAAAGTCCATTCGTTATGATGTTCGATAATGTCGGCATTCAATACGCAGCCGGGATCATTAACTTCGTCGTACTTACAGCCGCTCTTTCAAGTTGTAATAGTGGTATTTTCAGTACTGGTCGAATGATTTTCAACTTAGCAGCTCAAAAACAAGCACCGAAGATTTTCTACAATGTTGGTAAAACAGGTGTGCCAACTCTCGCCATTCTATTCTCTGCGGCAGTTTTATTAATTGGTGTATTACTGAACTATATTATTAAAGATGAACGCATATTCCTCTACATTACGAGTGTCTCCACATTCGGTGCAGTTTGGACATGGGTCATCATATTACTCGTACAAATTAAGTATCGAAAAACTTTATCTAAAGACGAAATCGGTAAATTAACATTTAAAAATATATTCCACCCGATTGGTTCTTATTTCTCTGTCGCATTCTTAGTGATGGTTGTTGTCCTAATGTTCTTCAATGATGGTACGCGTATCGCATTGATCGTCGGGCCATTATGGATCGCCATTCTAGTCGTGCTTTACTACACTGTTTATAAAAAACAATTGAAGAAAAACTAAAAAAAAAAAAATGAGGAGTGTGCCTATGATGGCACTACTCCTCATTTTTCTTATGTTCTGATTCTTGATATTTAATCTCTTGTTGTACTTTTTCTTTCGTCTGATTTAGTGGATTATGCCCATCCATGGAAGGTTTCGTACCCGTTGTAATTTCATCAAAAGGTGAATAAATATCTTCCGCTTGACGTTTTTTGAAAGCTGCTCTAAATAATACAAATAAAACGAATGCTAGAATGACGATAAAAATGATAACACCTATCATAACAATCACTCCAAATTATTTTTTATTTTTTAATAACCTCTTCATAATTTTCCCCGTTGAGTTCTTCGGTAACTGCTCCACAATCTGAATATGGGAAGGCACTTTATAATCGACCAAATTGGATTGACAATGTACAAACAATGATTGCACATCTACTTCTCCCTTTATCGTAACATACGCGACAACTCTTTCGCCATAATGAAGATCTTCTTCACCAACTACAGCTACTTCAACAATCGATCCGTGACGATACAATACCTCCTCCACCTCGCGTGGATAGACATTGTAACCACCAACAATACAAACATCTTTTTTCCGATCGACGATGAAAATATAGCCTTCTTCATCCATATAAGCTAAATCACCTGTATGTAACCAGCCGTTTTTCAAAACTTTCGCCGTTTCTTCTGCCATTTTATAATAACCACCCATAACATTCTTGCCCCGAACAACCAATTCACCGACTTCATGTACCGGCAATACGTCGCCATGATCATCAACAATACGATTTTCCACATGAATAATGCTCTGACCAATCGAACCCGCTTTTTGCTTACCAAATGGGTTGAAGCAAGTGACAGGAGAAGCTTCTGAAAGACCATAACCTTCTGAAATTTTCAGTTGGAATGTCTCTTCAAAATTTTGAAGCATCGCAGTTGGCAATGATGAACCACCCGAGATTGCTAAACGAATCGTTCCTAATGGTTGTGCATAATCTGTCGGTGTATGCAGTAAAAATGAATACATCGTTGGCACACCTGCAAATACAGTCGCTTGCTGTTCATTGGCTGCTCTAAACACTTCCTTCGGGCTAAAACTCTTTTGAAGAAGTAAAGTAGCTCCTTGGAAAAGAGGCGCGTTCACTGCAACAGTTAGTGCAAATACATGAAAAACAGGTAGTACCGTAATCATTCGATCCTCATGAAAAATCCCTAAAAAATCCGCAACATCTGATGCATTATGATAGAGATTGCCATGTGTCAGCATTGCACCTTTTGGATTTCCAGTCGTGCCGGAAGTATATAAAATAATTGCTAATTGTTCCAAAACCACTTCATTGTCGAAAGGTAAATCAATCTTCAGTTCAAAATCAATGGCGATTTCATTCGTATAATTGCCCCCCTGATTCGGATGCACAATCATTCCTTTCGAATCACTTTGTGCTAAAATATACGCGATTTCTCGCTCCGAATAATTCGGATTGATCGGTACAGCAGTTGCTCCAACTAACCAAATAGCATAGAGTGAAATGATAAATTCGGCTTCATTTCCCATGATGATGACGATTTGATCACCTTTATGAAATTCTTGGTCATGTAACTGTGCCGCAACTGACTCGACAGATTTTAATAATTGTTCATATGTATAGGTTCTTTGTTCTGTAATGATTGCAGGTTTTAAAGGATTTTTCTCGCTATTTTCATATAATGCGTGAATCAATGTCATCATAGCACCTCATAGTTGTTTTTTCTTGTAAAAAAAAGGAGGTTGGGACACAGGAATAAACTCTGTCCCAGCCTTGTTAAATTTTTAAATGCGCTAAATATCGCCAACGAATTAAGTAGAAGTAGAGCAATTGAGCCACCGTCAAAGCAATCATGACGAAGATAATTTCCCGCATAATTGATAAATCGGCAATTCCTCGCCAAAAGACTTGAAGCGATAAAAATGCGAAGGTACTATTCAACATAGCGATTCCCCACGGTAAAAAGAATTGTGGAATCAGCTGTCGATTGACGAGCTTTCGTAATTCCTTCTTTGTCACACCCATGCGATGCAATGTACTGTACTGCTTCTTCTCTTCGTCTAAATTCGTATACAATTTGAAGTAAATAAAACTACCTGCCGCTAAGAAAAATACCGCTGCCGCAAGTAAACCAATGAATAATAGTAATGCAAATGTCGAACGTATAAATGAATAATCGAGTCCTGTATTTTCAAAATAGAAAGGTAGACTACGCTCATTATCTGTAGCATATGCTGCATTCATAATGGCATCTAAATTATGCCCGATATATTTTGTTTCCTGCCATTTAGGTACATTGAAAATATATAAATGGCTTGAAGACGCAGCTCCCGCCATCCCTTGCATCGGCGCATAAATATGTGTGAAATCATCATCATCTACTATGATCTGATTCGTCCCTAATTTATCCGCCGCAAAAACGATTTTCGGATACGTTCGATCAATCGATAATTTCACATTGGATTCCTTCAAGACAGTATCCACTTTTTCTTTCGATAATTTCCGCAATGATTCTTCTGAATAGGCTAGGAACATCGCCTCTCCTCGTTTTAAGGAGATTAATGGATAGCCTAATGACATCGCTAAATTATTCAAATCCCTCTCGCTAATGATGCGTACAGTCGCTTCTGTATTCGTCGAAGTCTGTCGCTTCACAACGATGCGATCCAGTCGATAACTCAAGCCCGCATCCTGCAACTCTTCTTGCAGCTGCGTGATATGCTGACGCTCATATGGATTTTGCGATGAACTCGTATAGACGAGGCTCAAAGGATTCAATTGATGATATTTATGTGAAAAAGTCGATAATGAACTCAATGTGCCAATCGCCATAAATGCTAATACTGAAACCATTGAAGAAATGAAGAACATTCTCGCATTCGATTTCAGCATGGACGAAATTTCAGAAACGGACAGCAATCGATATTTATGCCAATAAATATTTTTATTCCGCTTAATTAATTTCAAAAATATTTGCACGGAATCGGTGAAAAACAAGTAAGTTCCGAGCGTTACAATCGGAGGCAATACACCTACTAATGTAATAAGATTCGTCTTCGTCGCATTCGCCGAAGCAAAGTAAGCAATCAGCAATAAGACGATGCCGAAAATCGCTCTAAACCAAGAGAATTTCACATCCTGCTGCGATTTTTGATACCCTTTGATCAACTTAATAATATTGTCATCTTTTATCGTAAAAATACTCACATAGGAAATGACGATGAATAATGTCGTGAATGTACCAATCGTCAATGCGAAAGGCTTCCATGAGAAATACAGCGAAAGCGATGTGATTTCAAGGATTTCTCTGACAATCATAAAGAAGAATTTTGAGAAGACGAAGCCAAATAAAATCCCTAAAATGATTGAAGTAAGCCCAATAATTAATATTTCAAATAGCACTAATTTATTTAATTGCTTCTTCTCCATACCGAGTTGAATCAGTATGCCGAACTCTTTTGACCGTGCTTCTAAAAATGCCCGCATTGAATAGAATAAGAAGAATAGCATGAATAATACTAAAATAACTTCAGCAATTAACATCCCTCTAAATGCAATTTCCGTCACGAACTCATTTTCAACTCTTGGGTGGAACATAAGCATTGAATAAATGAAGAACACCATGACAGAAGATACACTCGCCATGAAGAATGCTGCATATACTCGTCGATTCCGAATTACATTACGGAAGGCGAACTGACGTAAAGTCACCTACATTCCCCCCTAATAGGCTAAGTACATTTAATATACCTTGGAAGAAAGTCTGTCTTTGGTCATCTCGGTAAATTTCATTGAAGTACTCGCCATCTTTTATGAATAACACGCGATCACAAAAGCTCGCTGCGATCGGATCATGCGTCACCATAACGATTGTTGTATTCTCACGCTTATTAATTCGACCGAGTAATTCGAGAACATCCTTCGTCGATTTCGAATCCAAATTGCCCGTAGGTTCATCCGCTAAAATAAGTGATGGCTGGTGAATTAATGCACGACCAATCGCCGTTTTCTGCGCCTGACCACCAGAGATTTCATTCGGTCTTTTTTCTAAAATCCCTGTAATGCCAAGTTCTTTCGCAATATAATTCACACGTTTCTGCATTTCAGACACTTTCACATCTGCCAATGTTAGTGGTAGCACCATATTCTCTTCAACATTTAGCATCTGTAATAAGTTAAAATCTTGGAAAATGAAGCCGAGTTCCTTGCGACGAAAATACGCTAATTTTGTCTTATCCAATTCATGCGGATTAACACCATCCAACTCGATTGAGCCTGAAGTCGGTCGGTCAATTGTCGAAATGACATTTAATAAAGTTGTCTTTCCACTACCGGATGGCCCCATAATAGCGACAAATTCACCCTTCTCCACTTCTAAGCTAAATTGATTTAATGCGCGGTGTGTAACTTTTCCTTCATACACCTTCGTCAAATCTTCAATTTTCAATAAAGTCATTGTCATCCCTCTTTTAAGAATATTTGAAATGGATCGTCACAGTCGTCCCTTGATTCACTTCAGATTCGATTTCCATTTTATGCCCTAATTTCGCACAGATTTCTTTTGCTAAATACAGTCCCATACCTGTTGACTCTCCAGATTTACGACCGTTTTCTCCTGTGAAAAAGGCTTTTGTCACACGTTTTAAATCATTCGCTGGAATACCGATTCCTTCATCACGAATTTTCAGTGCGACACCATCATCCGATTTTTCAGCAGTCATATATACTTTTTTGCCATCATCAAATGTGTATTTCACAGCATTCGTTAAAAATTGGCCGATAATAAATTTAATCCATTTTAAGTCTGTTGGTACTTCAATCGATTCATCAACATCAATACTTGGGAATACATGATTGGAAATAAATAGCCTCTTATGTTGATTGACGACTTCAGTAATAATTTGTTTCAAAGGCATTTGCTCAATCTTCATATCTTCTTCGAAAGTATCAAGTCTAGCATTCATCAACACCATTTCTAAGCCGTGTTTTAAGCGCTCCATCTCTTCTCGCGTACTTTTCTTATCCAATGGTCCATCTTCTTGTAACATCATCTCCATGACAGATAATGGTGTCTTCATCTGATGCACCCATTGATTCATAAATTGTAAATGTCTATTTTGCTTCGCGTACAATTCCTGTGCTTCTAGCTGATAAATTCGATATAGCTCATGCATATACGTTTCTACGCGTTCATGCTCGGCTGTTTTCGCATTATTTTGAAGCGCATCATCCATCGATTTAGGTAATTGCGCGATTTTTTTGTAAAAAGATTGGCGCATGATATAACGCATGCATAAGAAGGTTAGCGTCAAAACGACCGTAATAATGAGTGTGTAAATCATCGTACTCGTATTTCGGAAGCCGTCTAACCAGTATAATAATAATATGAAACAAGCTACGAACAACTCGAAAAAGAAGAACATAACATGGTCTTTCACAAATAATTTGAATGCCTCCATGTTATACCTCCTCATCGCTTAATATAAAGCGGTAGCCTGCTCCTCGAACTGTCTCAATCGTAGACTTAATATGATAATCCGCTAATTTCTTTCGTACGCGTGTCATATTAACATTCAAAGTATTTTCATCCACAAATGCTTGATCATCCCAAAGTTCTTCCAATAAGCGTTCACGTGATACAACTTTCGGTGATTCACCCATTAATAGTTCAAGAATGACGCATTCCTTCTTCTGAAGTGGTAATGCATCTGTCTTCGTCTGTAATTCCATTCTTTCTAAATAGAGCTGCAATTGCCCTAATTTCACCGTTCTCTCCTCTTGTTTTGAGGCATATTCACCATATGTTCTTCTCAAGTGACTCTTAATTTTTGCTAAAACAATTTCATAATGGAAAGGCTTCGTAATGAAGTCATCGCCACCATTTTCAAGTGCAAAAATTTGATCCATCTCACCAGAGCGAGCAGAAATATATATGATTGGTACAGTGGTGAATTGTCGCAATTGACGACACCAGTAGTACCCATCATATGAAGGTAGATTTATGTCCAATAAAACAAGGTGAGGAGAGAAGGCATTGAATTCTTCAACAATTTGATCGAATGCCTCTACAGTTTTCACTTCATAATGATATTTACTAAGTGTATCTGCTAACATCGAAGCGATCTTCAAATCATCTTCCACAATTAGAATGCGGTGCTTATCCATTTCCTTCTCCTCCTGTTCCCTTGATTAATACATTAGTTGTACGAACTCATCCGTCGTCACGCCACCGAAGTATTTCGGTACATCAATTGTAGCGAGTGCTTCTTTGATTGCTTGTGCATCATAGCGTACACCTTTTAACGCAGACTCAACGTCTACCATATCACCTACACCGAAGAAATCCCCAAAGATATGGATATCTTCAATCATACCTTTTTTCACTTCTAAACGTAGGTCGATAAAGCCTGATTTGAATTTCTTCGAGCGCATCGTATTGAACTTAGGTGATTTACCGTAATTCCAATCCCATTGCTGGTAACGACTTTCAGAAATTTCATAGATTGCTTTCCAATCTTCATCTGTTAAGTCATAGTATTGAATATTTTCTTCGCCGCCGAAAATTGAATGAAGAATTTCTAAACGGAAATCTTCTACTGTTACAGTTTTATCTTCTAATAGTTCAATAATATTCGTCACACGTGAGCGTACTGATTTGATTCCTTTTGATTCGATTTTTTCTTTTTTAGGTCGTAAAGCATTTACAACTTCATTAATATTCGCATCAAACATCAGTGTACCATGGCTGAACATGCGACCTTTCGTAGAGAACATCGCGTTGCCAGAGAATTTCTTCCCTTCTGCAAGAATGTCGTTACGGCCTGATAATTCCGCATTCACACCCATATTGTTCAATGCATCTACTACAGGTTGAGTGAATTTCTTAAAGTTTTGGAAATTGTCTTCTTCATCCTTCGTTAAGAAGCTGAAGTTCAAGTTTCCTAAATCATGATACACCGCTCCACCACCTGAAAGACGGCGCACGACAATAATATCATTCGCTTCAACGTAGTCCGTATTAATTTCTTCTACGGTATTTTGGTTACGTCCAATAATGATTGAAGGCTGATTTATGTAAAAAAGTAATAACCCTTCTTCAACGTCTAAATGATTTAATGCATATTCCTCGATTGCTAAATTGATTCGAGGGTCTGTGATTCCTTTATTATCAATGAATAACATGGATCTTCCATCTCCTTTAAAAAGTTCTCTCTTATATTTTACTTTATTTTTCATGTTTTGTATTGACATTTCATTCTGTGTTATAATACAATACATATTAACAAATCAGTAATATAACAGATTGCTTAGGAGGCGAATTCAAATGTTAGAAAACGTTGTAGAATTTTTCAAGAACCTACCGGACAAACATTGTGCTACTTGCGGTGATAAGATCGAGGAACAAAGCGAGTGTTATTCAAACACTTGTGAGCATTGCGAATCACTTTAAACAATACTGTTGTGGCCTTGTACTAGGAATTCCCCAAAAATATTCCTAGCCAAACCACTCGTTCATATTCTATTTGAACTGTAGAATATGAACCTATATTAAGTCGCTTAACTGAATGTATATTTCGCTTCAAACTAAATATGCAAAAAACGCTTAGAGATTCTGAACCAATCTCTAAGCGTTTTTCTTTGTTTTAAGACAATAAAAATGGTGAGCGAAAAGGATTACTCCTCTTCACTCACCATTTATGCTTTACTCTTTTGCTTCTGCATCACGCGCTGCGTCACCTGAATGTCTTCTTTTGAACACAAGTTTGAAGTAACCGAATGTGATCAATGAACATACAACGATAATCGCAGTTAATATGCCGACGTTTTTCCAATAGAAGTTCATGTCGCCTGTAGAAATGGCCGCTTTGAATCCATTGATTGTATAAGTCATTGGCATGTATTGATTAATTGCTTGAAGCGGTTTTGGAATTAATTCTAGTGGGAATGTACCCGCACTCGAAGTTAATTGCATAACCATTAAAATTAAGACGATATAACGACCAACGTCATTGAAGATCGAAACGAACATTTGAATAATCGCAATGAATGTGAAACTTGCGATCAGAGCTAGGAAGAATACCGCCAGTAAATTCTCGACTTCTATTCCTAACATTAACTTAACTAAAGCGACAACGATAATCGATTGTAAGAAACCAATTACTGCTAATACACTTGTTTTACTGAAGTACCATGCTGTACCACTTGTTGGACGAGTTGCTGGATGAACGACAGAGAAAATAACTGTTAATACTAATCCACCAACTAGTAAGCCCATTGATAAGAAGTATGGCGCGAAACCTGTACCGTAGTTTTCTACTGGGTTCATCGCTTTTTTATCAACTTCAACTGGGTTACTAACCATATTATATGTTGCATTTGTTGCTTTTACTTCGCCTGCTTCATCTGAAGCGTCAGAAAGTTTGTTTTGTAATGTTTTCGTACCATCTTTCAAATCAACAGTACCATTTAACAATTTGCCAGAACCGTCAATTAACTTCACAGTACCTGTTAATAATGACTTCGTACCGTTCGATAATGTGCCTAGACCTAGAGATAAATCTTGTGAACCTGTCTCAAGTTTGCCCATACCGTTCGTTAATTTTGAAGCACCGTTTTCTAATGTACCTAGACCTGTTACAAGTTTAGAAGAACCACCTTGTAATTGTGCTAAACCTGAATCAAGTGAGCCGATCCCATTTTGCAATGCGCCAGCACCTTCATCTAATTTTTTCGCACCGGCAATTGAGTTACCCCAGTTACCTTCTAATTGATCTGTACCTGCGGCTAATTGCTTCGTACCTGGTTGTAATTCCTGTGTAACTTTTTGTTCCATTTGAGAAGCACCTGCTGCAACTTTTGCTGCACCCGCTTTTAACGTTGACAAGTCTTCTGTATTTGGTAATGCTACATTTGCTACTTTTTCATTTAGCTTCGCTGTGTTGGCACTTAATGATGCTGCACCTTCACTCGTTGCTTGCGCGCCAGCACTGATTTGTTGTGCTGATGCTAATAATGCTTGTTTTTGTTCTTCTGGAATTTCTAATCCTTCCAGTTGTTTCGCTAATGCTGCTGTTCCATTTGCTACATTTTGTGTTCCTTCAGCTACTTTACCTGCGCCGCCATTAATACCTGCAACACCTTCCTGTAGTTGAGAAACAGTTTGTGGCATAGAACCCATACCTTCTACAAGTTTAGAAACACCTGCAGAAACACTTTGAGATCCGTCTCTTAATGAACCTAGACCCGAACCAAGTGCTGATACACCGTTATTTACAGCTTGCGCACCATTGTTTAATGCTTGGATATTACCTGTATTCCCTTCAAGTCCTGAAACTAAAGTGGCTGTGCCATCTTTTAATTGTGTCGAACCTGATTGTAATTGACTTGAACCATCTTTCGCTGAAGAAATACCATTTGAAAGTTCTCCTGCGCCTGATTTAGCTGAAGTCGCACCTTCTGCTAATTGACTCGCACCACCAGCAGCTGACGTAATACCATCTGCTAATTTCACTGAACCTTCTTGTGCTGAATGCGCACCATCGTCTAACTTCGCTGTACCGTCTTTCGCTGTACCTAGACCGTCTTTCAAGTCTGTTACACCATTTTGTAATTTCTTAGAGCCGTCTTTTAATTTGCCTGCTCCATCTGCTGCTTCTCCAAAACCATCACCCATTTTAGCGATATTTTTGAATAATTGTTTTGCATAAGTTTTAGAAACTTCTGTATTTACTTCCTCACGAATTGTCTCAACAGCAGACTTACCAATTTGTCCACTTAAGAAGTTGATTCCTTCGTTCGGCGTGAATTTAATTTTCAATTTCTCTGGCTTATCTTCTAATAAAGTACCAGCATTTTTAGAGAAGTCTTTCGGAATTTTGATCGTCATATAATACTCGCGATTTTCCATCCCTTTCTTCGCTTCTTTCTCATCTACTACTACAAATTTCAACGCTTCTTTTTCGAGTAACTTATCGGTTAAGTCATCTCCAAGCGTTAATTTCTTACCATCTACTTTTGCACCAGTGTCTTGATTGACTACGGCTACTGGCATACGATCTAAGTGACCATATGGATCCCAGAATGACCATAGGAACATTCCAGCGTAAATGATTGGCACGAATAAAATCGCGATTAACGAAACTAACATCATGCGATTTTTAAATATTTTGGACCATTCGGCTTTAATCAACTTACTTCCTCCTCTAAATACGTTGTGACCATTTTTCCCACGCAGTCATTTTTGCGATTAAAAATACTCTAAGGTGTCAATCCACCAAAGAGAGTATTGTTAAATAGCTCAACGATAGCATTTTCATCTAATTCTTCATCATGTCTCTTAGGCCACTCTACTACAAATGCCAGATATGATTTGAACACTAAATAAGCGATATGTTGGGGGTTACATTGTTTAATTTCTTTTTTATCAATGGCAATTTGAATTTTGCTCGCAATATACGTCAAAACTTCATTCTCAATTTTGATGAGCATTTTCTCGACTTGAGGTGTGCGTAATGCATGACCTTCTTCAATTAATTTTGAGTAAAGCTTATGCATCTCTCTAAATTGCAAAAGATTCATTAATATTCTATGTGCATTCTCTAAAAAGCTTAACTCCGGATTGATTATTTGCTCTGTTTCATTCCTCATCTCGCAAATCATTGCTAGCACAATTTCTTCGAATAAAACGTCTTTATTATTAAAAAATGTATAAATCGTTCCTTTACCTACATTCGCCATTTGTGCAACTTGTTCCATCGTTGTCGCCTTGTAGCCGAATAAAGTAAATGACTGATTTGCCGCGACTAATATTTCATGTCGACGATCCATTCCCTCACTCCTCATTTTCTCGTGTTCGAATTTTTAATTTTAAAATGACTAGAAACCATTTTCGGTCATCTAGTCATTTATTCTATACCTACGCTAAACAAAAAGCAAATGATTTTTTACTCTTTTTTCACCTTTTTTAAATCCGGATTGCCTATGATGAACTGCTTCTTAGGCATTACATGCAGTCCCCGTGCCTCTGTATGCGCATACACATAGTACACACCTTCTTTTGCAATAGGAACAGCCGCTTCGTAAACTCCTTTACCTTTTAACTTGGCATCGTACTGTTTCCCCTGCTCTCGCTCACCCGAATTCCAAATTTCGAATTTCACAGACGTCGCATCATCCACATCTTCCTTGCCCTGTGTCACATGGACGCTTAAAGGAAGTTCTTTTTTGAAAGGTTGCTTCTCATCGACTAAATAGTCTACTTTCACTTCAATCATCGTAGAAGGTTCGGCTTGCACTTTTTCACCTTTGTCTGTACAGCCCGCTAATATAGTTGCTACTAAAAATAAAAGGATCGCCCATTTTTTCATCATTCATTCTCCTCTATTGTTGGAAAAGTTAATGTAATTACTGTGCCTTTATTTAGTTCACTTTCAATATTTAAATGTCCTGCGTGTGCCTGTACTAGTTGATTGACAATTGATAGTCCTAAACCGCTTCCGCCGTCCACACGACTTCGTGCTTTGTTCACGCGGTAGAAACGCTCTGTGACATGTGTTAAGTCTTCTTTTGGTATTCCGATTCCATGATCTTCTACTATTATATATGCCTTTTCATCTAATTGCTTACAATGAATATGAATCGCTGTATCTTTTTCTGAATAGCGAATCGCATTTTCCAATAGATTGATGAGAATTTGCTTCATCTTCACTTCATTCGCATTGATGATCACTTCATCATCCAATGTCACTGCGAGGTCAATGGAAGCTTCCTCCGCGCGTTGTGTCATCATACCGACGACATCACGAATCGTTTCAGCTAATGGTAGTGGATACAATTGAATCGGCTCTTGCTGTTCCTTCGTACGAGAAAGTTGTAATAATTCATTCGTTAATTTTTCCATGCGACCTGCTTCACGAACAATTAACTGAATCTTATCTGCCTTCTCTTCTTCTTTGATCATATTTGATAAAATCGCCTCACCATAGCCTTTAATATAACTAATTGGTGTGCGTAATTCATGTGACACATTCTCTAAAAACTGTCGCTGCTGTTGATCTTCTTGTTCAATTGATTTCGCCATCTCATTGAAAGTAGCGCCGAGTTGACCAATTTCATCTTTCGAATGGGTTTCTACGCGCGTACTATAATCCCCTTTTGCCATCTTCTGTGCCGCATTTTGTAGCTCTCTCAAAGGTTTCATAATAAAGCCGATCCCTTTGAAAATAATGAAGCCGATTATAATTAAGAAGACGATTGCGGAAATTAAGAGGAATATGACTTCTTTCGAAGCGAGTTCCGTTATTTTCTCCAATGGGAAGTAGAGATACAATATGCCTTCCAGCCTTTTTTCATCTACTAAAGGAATGACGACTGAAATGACTTGGCGATCAAAACGCTTTTCATAGCCTTGTTTTGAAATAATATTCCCTTTGATCAATTGTTGGCGTTCTTCAGGGCCGATTAATGTGTCGTAATCAATATCGAACGGCACACAGGCGCTAAGTTCTCGCGGATTTCGAACGGCAAATACATTGATATTTGAATATGAATTATATCGGTCGACATCAGCAACGAGCTTATCCGTCACCTTGCCACCTTCATACATATGCGCGAGTTTGCCGCCGATTTCTACCATCGAATTTTTAGAATCTTGAACATATAATCGTTCATATAAGTAATTCGTCATACTGTACATGAATAGCACTGTGACAGCAATTGTTGCGAGTACGAACAACCAAATTTTCGTGGAAATCCTCATTTGAGATCCTCAAATCTGTAGCCAATCCCCCAAACAGTTTGAATGATTTTGCTAAAGTCCTTCCCTAATTTCAAACGTAGGGTTTTTATATGTGTATCGACAGTTCGAGTACCTCCAGCGTAATCAAGTGACCATATCTTCTCCAATAGTTGTTCACGTGTATAAACGATATTCGGTTGCTTCATAAATAAATGCAATAGATCGAATTCCTTCAATGTAAGCGGGATTTCTTTATTCGAAACTGTGACACGACGTGCGATTTCATCAAGTGTTACTTCACCACGAATGATTAGTTGTTGCACTGGTACATTTTTAGAAGGATTGTACCGTCGTAATACCGCTTGAATTCGTGCGATTAATTCCGTCGAGCTAAATGGTTTCACGATATAATCATCGCCACCGAGTGTCAGTCCTCGTACTTTATCCTCATTGGCATCTTTTGCTGTGAGGAAGATAATTGGTAAGTCGGATGCGCGGCGAATATTCTCGCATACTGTAAAGCCATCCTCGCCCGGCATCATGACATCTAATAGGACGAGGTCGATTGGGTGTTGCTGCAAAGTACGATAAGCATCTCGCCCATTCGCTGCTTCGAAAATCTTATAATTCTCTTGTTGCAACATGAGAGCGATTAAATCTCTCATTTGTTGTTCATCATCAACGATTAAAATATTCATCTTTCTCTCTCCCTTACTAACAATTGAAATGGGCCTTTGCCTACTTTTGTTTTTTTGACGATTTTTCTATTTTCAATCCAATAAAGTGTTCGGTCATCATAGCCACCTACAATAATTTTGCCATCAAATGCTGTGATCGCAAATGGATTTGATCCGACTTCTTTTTGCCATTTTACTTTATTATTTTGAATTTCATATAAAGTACTTTCGCCATGGCTTAATACAAATTCACTTTGATGCAATTTCGCAAAGGCAATCGGCATGATTGGTAAGTCCAACTTTCCAATTGTTTCACTAGTTTTTGGATCGATTCTTAAAACAGTGGAATTTGGTTTTTCACCGTCACCATGACCACCTAGCCATAATTCTTCATTGATGAAATCCATTCCATGCGATGATTTCGGGATGGGTACTTTTTTCTCTAGCTTCAATGTTTTTTCATTGAATACTGACATGAATTTGTCTTTGAAATTCACGACAAATAGCTGGTTGTCATGCGTCAACATTGCATATGGATACAATCCTGCTTTAGCTTTGCCATTTACTTCGCCATCACTTGTATACGCAGTGACTTCGTTAAATTCACCATTTGCGATGAAAAATTGTTTCGAATCTTTCGCGTAGTAAGCGAATGTCGCACCTTTTTCCACATCGATTTTCTTCTCTACTTTACCCGTAGCCAAATTAACTAAATCCGCGTGTTTCAATTGGTTGCCATACAGTAGCATTTTTTCATCGCCTACTAATGTTGCGCCCGTGTAGGCTTCATCCAATTCCCATGTCGCGATTTTCTCTCCATTTGAACGGAAGAAATCAATGGATGGTTGCAATGTATTTACTGATGCGATAAAGTTCTCATCATCGTCGATTTTTTCATAAGTTGTTTGTCCGCATGCAGTGAGTACTGTCATAACGAGAACAATCAACGTAAGGAATATTTTCTTCATAACAGCCTCCATTTCTTCATTCTATTATACGTTCATTTTAATGTGCAATTGTGAAAAAAATATGAAGTTGCGGAAAGCTATAGTTATTTCTAGGATCAAGGAATAAAGGATAAGGGCAAGGAAAAAAGCTGAAATCAAATGATTTCAGCTTTTTGTGTGGGTTATTTGCGAGAAGGGCTTTCTGCTCGGGTTAGTTTTGTCTAGCTCCAAACGCTATATGCTTTCAGCTCTTCAAATTCTCCGGGGAAAGTGGTGGAGCTTTTACTTTTCCTTCGAATTTTCCAGATCTTCCGCATATGTTCGAGCGTTTTCCGCTTTTCGTTCTTTGTCTAGCTCCAAACGCTATATGCTTTCAGCTCTTCAAATTCTCCGGGGAAAGTGGTGGAGCTTTTACTTTTCCTTCGAATTCTCCAGATCTTCCGCATATGTTCGAGCGTTTTCCGCTTTTCGTTCTTTGTCTAGCTCCAAACGCTATATGCTTTCAGCTCTTCAAATTCTCCGGGAAAAGTGGTGGTGCGCTTACTTTTCCTTCGAATTTTCCAGATCTTCCGCATATGTTCGAGCGTTTTCCGCTTTTCGTTCTTTGTCTAGTTACAAACGCTATATACTATGGGATACTTCAGGTTTTCGGACGAAAGTGATGGAGCTTTTACTTTCGTTTCAAACCTTGCAGTACCCTCGTATATGAACGAGCGTTTTTCACTTTTCGCGCTTACTTTCGTTTCGTTTTCTGCAGTGCTCTCGAGATAAACGAGCCACCTCCACTTTTCTTTCTCTGTCTAGCAAATTCACGCTATATGCTATGGGATACTTCAGGTTTTCGGGAGAAAGTGGTGGTGCGTTTACTTTCTCTTCAAACCTTGCAGTACCCTCGCATATGGGCGAGCGTGATTTGCTTTTCATTATTCCATTTCTTTCAGTAGTTCTTCTGCACTGATTTGTGCTTGTGCGATGCATTTGGGTAAGCTAATGCCGTCATATGAATTTCCGGCTAGTCGAATCGTCGGATAGTGTTCATGAAGTTTTCGTTTTACATTTTCTACACTTTTCGTATGTCCAACAATGTATTGTGGCATCGATTTTTTATGGCGCGAAATGATGACCTTTTCAGGCATTCCTTTCAAGCCGATTAATTTATGCAAATCTTGTAAGACTACTTTTTCAATATCTCGATCCGATAATTCAACGATTGCTTCATCACCTGTTCGACCGATATATACTTTAATTAATTCTTTATCTTTTGGCGTAATATGTTCCCATTTACGGCTCATAAAAGTAGCTGAAGTAATCGATACATCACTATTTCTTGAGATGTAGAAATCCGTTCCTTTAAAATCAGGTGAAATTTGATTTACATCAAAAATCATCGAAATCGTCGCAACCGTGTTTAGTGGCATCGATTGAAGATCTTCGAAAATCTCTTTTTCAAGGAAGAATGTTTCCGCAATTTTATGCGAAGCAGCGATCATTACACCATCTACTTTTATGGAAGATTGATTATTGAGTGACAGCATGAGTTGGTCGTCCATCTTTTTAATAGAAGAAACTCTCACACCATTTTTAAGCTTAATATCTGATAATTGCTGAATAAGTGCATCTACTAAAGTACTCAAACCCCCTAAGAAAGAGAAGCTTTGTAAATAGTTATTCACAAAATCAGGTGCCCGGGTATAGGCTCTTACGCTTGACATCAAACCTTTAGAATTCGTTTTGTATTCAGGCAAAAATGGTAACACTGCTTCTAAACTAAGTTGATCAATGTCGCCATTATAAATCCCTGAAAGTAGTGGTTCTGCTATATTTTCTACAACTTCTCCACCTAATCTTTTACGCATCCAAATCCCTAAAGACTGATCGCCTTCAAGTTTCCCTTGCGGAAGTAAGAAATCGAGTGTAGCTCGTGCTTTACCGCTCCATGACACCAAGTCCGATGTCATAAAGGGTGTAATCTCTGTTGGAATACCGAATTGTACACCTTTTGGTACCGCATATAAATCTTCATTCACCGCAACATACTTACGATCGTCACGACTTTTTACAAGTTGTTCCGCTAATCCGAGTTCACTTGCTAATTGTGCAATTGTTCCCTTATGGTCCGTAAATGAATCCGGGCCTTTTTCAATTTGGTAACCATTTTCATTAACGGTTTGAATATATCCTCCAAATCGATGAGAAGCTTCTATGATGACAATTTCTATTTGCAGCCCTTGTCGTTCCACTTGTTGTTGAAGATGATATGCAGCTGCCAGTCCAGTTATTCCACCGCCGATGATTGCAACCCTACGCTTATTATCTGTCACTTAAAATCATCACTTTCTCTTAAACTTTTGCTAAAGTCTTTGTTACCACGTCTGCAAGCGCATCAATGAATAATGGATTTGCATTTGGCATTTTCGGTCTACGATAGTTCACTTGTAACTCATCGCAAACTGTTTTACATTCGAAATCATTATCATACAGAACTTCTAAATGTTCTGCAACGAAACCAACTGGTGTATATACGAATGAACGGTAACCTTTTTCATTGTATAGATCTCTCGTAAGATCTTGAACATCTGGTGCTAACCAAGGATCCTTCGTTTGACCAGCTGATTGCCAACCAAATTCGACATTTTTAACACCCGTACGTTGTTGTAAAATATCCTTCGTTTCGAAAAGTTGATCGCGGTATGGGTCGCCCATTGCGATAATTTTCTCTGGAAGTGAGTGTGCGCAAACGATTAGACATGCTGTTTCGCGTTCTTCTTCCGTCATATCAGCAAATGCTTCGTTAATTTTCTCTGTCCAGTATTGTAAGAATTTCTCCTCTTTATACCAGCTGTCGATCGTATGAATTGTTAAGTTGCTTTGTAATTCTTTTGCTTTTTCAATCGCACGAGAATGATATGCCTTCGTAGAGAATGATGAGAAATGAGGTGCTAAGACGATTGAAACTGCTTCTTCAATACCGTCATTCACCATTGCTTCTACAGCATCTTCAATGAAAGGCGCGATATGTTTTAAACCGATATATAATTTATATTCCACTTCATCTTGAATCTCATTTAATCGTGCTTCAAGCGCTTCACCTTGCTCAACAGTTGTTTTTGCAAGTGGTGAAATACCACCGATTGCTTGGTAGCGACTGCGTAAATCTTCAATTTGTTCATCTGAAGGACGATGCCCGCGACGAATATGTGTGTAATAAGGAATTAAGTCTTCTTCTTTTTGTGGTGTACCATAAGCCATCACAAGTAAGCCAATTTGTTTTTTCATGATTATCACCTCTGCGTAATTTTAAAAACGATTGCTAATTTTAGATGCACTGTATTCATGTACGAAAGCTGTTAGACGTTTTAATACATCTGGATCAACTGACGGGAATACACCATGACCTAAGTTGAAAATATGACCTGGAATTTCTAATCCTTGATCGATAATATCTTTTGCTCGTGCTTCAATTACTGACCAATCTGCTAATAAAAGCGTTGGGTCTAAGTTACCTTGAACTGGTTTTGTTACACCCATTTGACGCGCTTGCTTAATTGGTAATCGCCAATCCAAGCCAACAACATCTACAGGTAACTCATGCCAATCCATTACTAAATGAGATGCGCCTACACCGAAAATAATTGACGGTACATTTTCATCTTTTAATTCTGTAAAAATACGTGTCATCACTGGTTTAATGAAAATTTGATAATCTTCGTGGCTTAATGCGCCAACCCAAGAGTCAAAAATTTGGTAAGCCTTCGCACCAGCTTTAATTTGTGCTTTTAAATCAACGACGATCATATCCGCTAATTTATCCATCAATTTAAACCATGCTTGTGGCTCTGATACCATAAACGACTTCGTTTTCGCATAATTTTTTGAAGGTCCACCTTCAATTATGTAACTCGCTAATGTGAATGGCGCTCCTGCAAAACCAATTAGAGGTACATCCAATTGCTCTTCCGTTAATAATTTAATCGTATCTAACACGAAAGGCACATGTTCTTCTGGATTGAAAATTCGCAGCTTGTCTACGTCTGCCGCAGAACGAATTGGATTTGAAATAACTGGCCCAATACCCGCTTCAATTTTCACATCAATGCCCATTCCTGGTAGTGGTGTTACGATGTCTTTATACAAAATCGCTGCATCTACACCGTAGTTTTGTACTGGTAAATGTGTTACATACGCACATAATTCCGGTTGATGTGTAATTTCCTCTAATGAATATTTCTCTTTGATTTTACGGTATTCAGGTTGCGAACGTCCCGCTTGGCGCATATACCACACTGGTGTATGATCAACTGCCTCACCCTTCGCTGCTCTTAAAAGTGTATCGTTAAAATTTTTCAATTAACTTACCTACCCTTCCTTCAATACGTCACAGTAATTTTACTCATTCACATATAGAATCTGTTCTACTATATGTCTGCATTGCTATCCATTTCACTATAGACTTTTCCATTGTTATTGTATAGTTTACAGACATTTTTCAATAAATATTTCGTCAATTCGTGTCATTTTTTTGACAACATCTTCCGAACTCTCACTTCTACGATTCAAAAAGCTTGACCTTCTTGAAAAGTATTTATGATTCGTGCAACTTTTTAGGGGAAAGTTTATACTATTAGTAATAAATAATTGTTAGGAGGCTTTTCAAATGTATGTTTATTTAGCTACGGGGACTTCCGATTTCATGGAATTACTTCAAAAGAAATATAAAAAAGAAAATATGACGGTACTTTACGGAGGCCAACAATCTCTGCTCATGCATGTTACAGAGGGTAAAACTAAATTTGCGACGCCACAATCTTTTGAAGTGGTCGATGCTGTAGGCGAATTCCAAGAGAGTGGATACTACACGATTACTTTTATCGATATTTTCGATGATAGTCACGAGTCATTTTTAGGTCGCATCAAAAGTAAGGATCTTGCTTTTACACATGAGCCTGGTTTCATCGCTTACAAATTACTTCGCCCATTAAAATCTACCGTATGTGCCATCATTCAGCAATGGACTGGTGCGAATTCTTACCAAGCGTGGAAAAACTCATCTGCGTATTT
Organism: Kurthia zopfii; assembly: GCF_003143955.1. Classification (GTDB taxonomy): domain Bacteria; phylum Bacillota; class Bacilli; order Bacillales_A; family Planococcaceae; genus Kurthia; species Kurthia zopfii. Next base: position 63,312 of record NZ_QFVS01000002.1, read on the forward strand.
AGCCGATTTTGATTTCATGGACGAAAACAATACAACTATTCGTAAACCTGCGACTTTAGCAGTTGAACCATATACGAAGGAATACGCGACTGCTCCTGTTGAAGTGGATGAGGAAGATGACGACCGTATTTAAGAAAAGGGGATATAACACATGGGGATTCAAGAAATTTGGGAGAAATTAGAGAGTCGATTTTCAGAAATGCAATCGATTAGACGTTATTTGCATATGCATCCAGAAGTTTCATATAAAGAATTTGAAACGGCTAAATACATTGCTGATTTTTATGAAGAAATCGGTATGCCCTACGAGAAAAACGTCGGTGGTAATGGCGTTGTCGCAACATTGACATGCGGCTTACCGGGCAAAACTGTCGCACTACGAGCCGATTTTGATGCCCTGCCAATCCAAGAAGAAACAGGTGTTAGCTACCAATCAACCGTACCCAATGTAAGCCACGCTTGTGGTCATGATGGTCATACAGCGATCTTATTAACGATTGCGAAAACACTTTTTGAACATCGCGAGCAGTTACACGGGACATTTGTATTCCTGCATCAACATGCCGAAGAAGTAACGCCCGGTGGTGCAATTGAAATGGTTGAAGCGGGTTGCCTAGATGGTGTCGATGCAGTATTCGGTACACATCTTTGGTCACCATATGAAAGTGGCTCAATCCATACATGCCCTGGCCCGATGATGGCTGGAGCCGACAGTTTCGAATTGACGATTACAGGTTCTGGCGGACATGGCGCGATGCCACATACAACTGTTGATGCTGTAGCACTTGGCGCTCAAATTGTGTCGACGCTGCAACAAGTTGTATCTCGTCGCATCAACCCGACAAGTTCCGCTGTCTTAACTGTTGGTTCATTCCATGCAGGTGATGCTTTTAATATTATTGCTGGTTCGGCAAAAATGAATGGAACCGTGCGAACTTTTGATACGGTCATTCGAGAACAGATTATTTTTGAAATGGAGCGCATCATTAAAGGGCTTTGCGATGCAGCTGGTGCAACTTTCCAACTTGATTATACGAGAGGTCATCCTCCTGTTATTAATGATGATGAAATGGCGCAATTTGTTTTGGATACAATGGAAGAAATCGACGGCATTGATTCAGCGCATATAATGGAAGCAAATATGGTCGGTGAAGATTTCTCTTATTATCTTCAAAAACGTCCTGGTACATATTTCTTCACTGGTGCTAAACCACTTGAAGGTACTGCCTATCCACATCATCATCCGAAATTTAATTTTGATGAGCAGGCGATGGTTACCGCTGCAAAAGCTTTAGCTACAGTCGGTATTCAATTTAATAAACAATAAAAAAGATAGGAGGTACTCGTCAGTTTCGGCGAATACCTCCTATTTTCTATTTATTAAAAGCGCTCATAATGATTTCATATGATTTTTGTCGTGCTTCTGGATCATAAATATGAGATGTAATCATGATTTCATCCACTTTCGTCATCTCTACGAATGCCTTCATTTGTTTCTCAACTTTTTCAGGCCCACCAATGAATGTATAACGCATACTTGCCATAACAGCACTGCGCTCATCCATCGTCCAAATATCCTTCATAGAATCGACAGGTGGTTTTAGTTTACTCGGTTTCCCTTTTACAATACCTAAGAAATATTGGTATAAACTCGTCACCATTTTTTCTGCTTCTTCATCTGTATCAGCAGCCATACCGTTCACACAAGCGATTGTGTAAGGCTCAGCTAAATATTGTGATGGTTGGAATCGTTGATGATAAATTTGTAATGCTTGTTCTAAGTAATTCGGAGCGAAATGACTTGCAAATGCATATGGTAAGCCTAGTTGTGCCGCTAGTTCTGCACTATAAAGACTTGATCCTAAAATATAGACAGGTACATTCGTATTCTCGCCTGGGAATGCGTGTACTTCTGCACCAAGATTTTCTCCTAAATACGTTAATACTTCGTCAATTTGATCAGGGAATTCTGACGGCGGAGCAAATGGATTACGCCCCAAAGCTTGCGCGGTGACGCCATCTGTTCCTGGTGCGCGACCTACACCTAAGTCAATACGATCTGGATACATTGTTTCCAATGTGCCAAACTGCTCCGCTACGATTAGAGGCTTGTGATTCGGTAACATAATTCCACCAGAACCTACGCGGATTTTCTCGGTATTTTCTGCAATTCTTCCGATTAAAATCGTCGTCGCTGAACTTGCGATACTCGCGCTATTATGATGCTCGGCGAACCAATATCTTTCATATCCTAAAGATTCTACTTTTTGCGCAAGTTTCACGCTATTTTCAATGGCTTGTTTCGCAGTATAACCTTCGCCAACTGCTACTAAATCCAAAACAGATAATTTCGTTTTCATCATAACCTACCTCTTTTCTACTTTCAGACTAACAAATCGAATGAAAAAAATGAAGTTTCCTCACTCGGCGAGCGAAAAAACTTCATCATTTTTATTTTGACATTCTTAAAGTTAGTTCTCCAACGATTAAAACAATCAAGCCATGAATGTAGAAATACGGTTGGCCAATGCCTGCAAGCGTCACAATGATTGCTTGTAAAATCAGTGTGTATCGAGCAATTTTGATAGCCGCTGCTGGACGAGCGCCTTCTTTGATTGGATATAGTAGACTCATCGTGAAATCCGATGATTTACTTAATGCTTGTTTTAATTGAATAGCTGTCGCAAATGATAGTGCCGCAGCGACTACACCCACAATGATTGGCATATTCGCAAATGCTGCAACTAATGCTGTAATTACAGTTAATCGTAACCATAAGTAGAAATGGTCATCCGTACGAAGGAAACTTCTTAATAAATAGTACTCAAATGTCGTTTTCTTCGATTTCGGGATAATTTTTAATACAAAATCTAAATATGCTCGTCTTTTAATACTGCCGTGAATCGCAGGAACATCTGTAAAATAGTTAGCAAATCGATAAATACCTAGCATACGATTTTCTTCTAATTTTACGAACGGCTCATATGGGAATGGCTGCTCCATCGTTTTCTTCTTACATATAACAGGATAAAGCGCTAGTAGGAAGATGACGATGATTGCCAAGAAACTTTCATGATGTAGCAGGCAGAATAAGAATGTACCTGATAAAATCGCGCGTCCAATGCGGTCCAACCAGACAAATCTACCTTTCGTAGCCCAGCGGAACATGAATTCCACGTGAACATTCCACCATTTTAATAAAATTGTAAAAGCTAAGCCGATTAAAATGCCGGTTACTTCAATTTCACCAACTTGTCGCATCATTGGCCACATAACGATGTAGACGACTACAGCGACAAGCATTTGACTCATCGTCGTATAGTTTAATACTTTATTGAAATACGTATTCATTTTTGATTCAAGTGGTAGTAAATACACTTCATCAGGTTTTTTGATCAATGTGACTGGTTTACTAAAAGTAAGAACAATCCCCATTATTATAGAAACAACCCAAATTGTCGGGAAGTCTTTCGGAGCATCTTTTAGCCATTCACTATATTGGTAACCGCCCGCTCCGAGTAAGAAGACGATGACGATTGCCATATGCCCTGTGAAAATATAGCGCATATATTTTTGAAGCTCATTAATATAATGTGTAAACCTTTTACGCCAAACATCATTTAAGTTATTCATGTTCTTCTTCCTTTGTCATAGCGATGTAGATGTCGTCTAGCGTTGCATCCGGCATATTGAATGACTGGCGTAGATCATCCATCGTACCAAATGCACGTACATATCCGTTATGAAGTAGAAGAATTTTATCACAATGTTTTTCCGCTGTTGCGAGAACATGTGTCGACATTAGGATTGCTGCGCCCTCTTTCTTCTTCTCATCCATTTGTTCTAATAGGAGAGAAATTGCCAGTGGATCCAATCCTAAAAACGGTTCATCAATAATATAAAGCGATGGTTCAACTAAGAACGCACACATAATCATAACCTTTTGACGCATCCCTTTTGAAAAGTGAGCAGGGAACCAATTCAGTCTTTTCTCCATTCGAAACTCTCTAAGTAGAGGTGCTGTACGCTCACGCATCGTTTGAAGATCAATTCCGTAAGCCATCGCAGTTAATTCCAAATGTTCCTTCAATGTTAATTCATCATATAAAACCGGCGTTTCTGGAATATATGAAAATGATGAGCGGTATGCATCCATATCTTCTTGCATCGTTTTGCCGTTAATACGAATCTCACCTTTTTGCTCTTGCATGATTCCGATAATATGTTTAATTGCTGTACTTTTACCAGCTCCATTTAATCCGACAAGACCTACGAGTTCCCCCGCCTCTAATTTAAAATTCAAATCATGGATTACGGGTTTTCGCGTATATCCCCCAGTAACTCCTGACAGTTCTAATATTGACATAGTTATCACTCCATTCTCAGACTTATGCCTGAACAATCCTTTTATCGTGTTTTATTATATATAGTTTATCAAAAATTCAATTATATAGCAGTTATCATATGGTAAAATGAAAGGAAAAGTATGAAAGGTGTGTGAATTAGAATGACAGATTGTTTATTTTGTAAAATTGTAGACGGCACGATCCCAAGTAAAAAGGTGTATGAGGATGACAATGTTTTTGCATTCATGGATGTTAGCCCATTATCAAAAGGCCATACATTACTTGTACCAAAGGAACATGTTGCCAATGTATTGGAGATGTCTTCTGAAACAGCAGCAAATCTATTTTCAGTAGCACCTCAAATTGCCAATGCGATCCAACGTGCATTTGAACCAGCTGGCATTAACTTATTAAATAATAATGGTGCAGCAGCAAACCAAAGCGTATTCCACTTCCACTTACATTTCATCCCTCGTTACGATGAAAATGATGGTTACCGCCCAATTTGGAATACGAAAGAATCAGAATTCACTTCTGATGTTTTAGAACAATTTTCAGCAAAAATTATCGGTGAACTGAATAAATAGTCAGATAATTCACTTAGTCGCACTTGATTTTAAAGTACGGACACTATAAAATTACGATAAGTTTCGCTAATGCTCATAGGAGACATTAGGAGACGACAAAAAATTAGATGAGCTTAGGAGAGATGAGAAATGAAAACAAAAAACTTAGTATTAATGGCGCTACTTGTAGCAGTAGGTGCAGCACTGTATTTGGTGATTCCAGGAATTAACGGAGGGATGAAGCCCGACTTCATGCTTACAATGATGTTCATCGGTATTCTATTATTCCCTAATTCAAGAGATGCCTTCTTACTAGCTGTCACTACAGGTATTTTATCAGGCTTATTTTCTACATTCCCAGGAGGATTTGTTCCAAACATTATTGATAAATTCATCGCGGCTTACTTATTCTTAATCGCAGTGAAATTATTAAAAAGCTACGCGAACAACACAGTTTCGGCTGCTGTTCTTGTAGGTTTAGGGACGCTCGTATCTGGTACCGTATTTTTAAGCGCAGCCATCCTTGTTGTAGGAGCAGAAATTCCGTTTTTACTTCTATTCACAACGGTTGTATTACCTGCCATTGCAATTAATATCGTCGCATTTGTCGTGATGTATCCAATCATCACAACACTTGTGAAACGTTCTAAGTTCGATACTTCATTATCACATGCTTAGTTAGAAAATCGGTTGTCTCTTAGTTATATCAAAATTCTTTTATAATTCCTTTTTATAAATTGAATAGATGTTGACTGTGAGGCAACCGCTTTTATTTTACTTAAATTATGTTTTAGAATAATAAAAGAAGGAAATATTATATTAAGAAAGGAGCTATTCCATTATGAATGTTAAAACATTAATTATTGGTCTTGGCACTGGGTTAGCGGTAGGAGCTGGAGCGGTACTATTTACAACTCCGAAATCAGGTAAGGAATTACAACAATCAATTAAGGATCAACAACTTTCATCGAACGAATTGAAGGAAGAGTTTAAAGCTCGTTTCCAAACAATTAAAGAGTCGATTGATACGATAAAAACTGAAGTAAAAGTAAATCTTCCAAAAACGATTGAGAGCATTAAAGGTTCTGTCGCTCAATTCCAAGAAGATTCTGCGCCAAATCAAGAGAAATTACAGACGCATATTGCAGATTTACAGCAAACTGTTGAAACAATTTCTCAAGAGATTGATTCTTTCCAAAATCGTAAAGACCCTGCTCAATAATACTTTTTCAGCATAACAGAGTGAAATTTTTAAAAATTCTATCATTTTATACATTTTCCGTTGTATATTTTTGGGAAATAATGATATAATGTAAAAAAATGCGAAAGTGGTGGTAGCATGTCTGAAGATTTATATTCGGTGAAAGAAGCCATGATTTATTCACAGCGAATTGCCCATTTATCCAAAGCGCTTTGGAAAGCCGTTGAAAAAGACTGGCAAGCCTGGATTAAACCATATGACCTTAACATCAATGAGCATCACGTACTTTGCATCGCTTCAAATTTACAAGGAGCTTCGATCTCCGATATCGCTAAATTTGGTGTGATGCACGTTTCAACAGCTTTCAACTTCTCTAAAAACTTAGAGGAGCGCGGATTACTCTCGTTTTCAAAACGTAATGATGATAAGCGTAATACATACGTGGAGATTACTGAGAAAGGGAACTTGTTGTTAAAAGATTTAAACGACAACTACGAGAAAACACAGCACACAGTTGTGGACGGTTCACTTCCGCTTAAAGAAATGTACGGGAAGTTTCCTCAATACCTTGAATTACTTGCTGTCATCCGCAATATTTACGGTGACGATTTCATGGATATTTTTGAAGAATCATTCCGCAACATGGAAAAACAACTTTAATGATCAAACGTGAATTTCTTAACGAGATTCACGTTTTTTCTATTTTCATTCATTCTCTCCTAATATTGTCCTCTCAACAATGGAAGCGTTCTCTAAAATTACGTCGAAAAATACTTCTTGCTTTTGTTATTAAAAAGCCTTATGTTATGTATCGATGAAATTATTATAGATTGGAGATGAACGTAATGCATTGTTGGAAAACATTAAATGTACAAAAACAATATGGTCATGATCGCATTTTTATTTTTTCTATTCTTTTCGTATTTGCCGTGTTTTCTTTGGTTTATATTTCGCTAAATGCATTTCGACATGAGCCTATTTCGGATAACTTATTTTCATTATTCGTTCTGGTGCTAGTATTGACTTACCCGATACACAAGCTGATTCATTTCATCCCAATAGCACGTTATCGAAAGAACATCCGTTTTTCAGTTGAAAGAAAAGCAGGTATCCTCCCTGTATTAAATATGCAAATTCGCGAACCAATCGTTAAATTCAGATATATGGTTTCTCTTGTATCACCTTTTATCGTGATTAATAGTATTTTCATTATCGGAGCAATTTCATTCCCAAGCTTCCGCCACTATTTCACTTTTTTACTCGCTTATCATAGCGGCCTTTGTTTAATCGATTTACTATATGCGAAACATTTATTCAAAACACCGAAACAAGCTTTAATAGAAGAAACAGAAAAAGGCTTCCAAATATTAATTCCTTATACAAAAGCGAGTACAGACTTGTCAGCATAAGTCCCCTTTTGATATGCTATAGAGGTATGATAGGAAGGAGGAACAGACTTGATTATTGCTACAGCCATTTTGTTTGCGGTATTTTATTTATATCAAATAAACCGTATGACATTTGCTTTATGCGAACGCAAGGAAATTCCAGAAGAGAAGCAACCTAAAGTTTACCGCACGATTAATATATTGATTACCATCCTATTGGTATCATTCTATGTGAAAATTTTATACGCAGTCTAAACCTTGTTTCTATCTCTAAAAGAATTTGCAACTATGAAAACAAAACGCATCCAATTCGATGCGTTTTTTTAAACCTAAAATCACAAACATCCTTTTTTTCGTCGAATTCCCAATTTTGTGTACAATTATTTAGGCAACCTTTTTATTTTTTTTTCGTTCTATGGTATAGTTACAAAAGTAATCGACATACTTTAAATTGAATATAATTCTGGTTGGGAGAGAAAATTAATAATGAAAAAAACAGCTCTAACTTTAACAATTGCAGCATCAGTTCTTGCACTATCTGCTTGTGGCAATTCTGGTGATGAAAAGGTATTAACTTCAAAAGTTGGTGACGTAACGAAAGATCAACTTTACTCTGAGTTAAAATCAACTGCAGGTGAGCAAGCTTTACAATTAATGATGATTGAAAAAGTACTTGAAGATAAATATAAAGTTTCTGAAAAAGAAGTAAAAGCTAAATTTGACGAGCAAAAAGCTCAAATTACAGCTGGCGGTCAAGATTTCAAAACTGCTCTTGCTTCTCAAGGGATGAATGAAGATACTTTCAAACGCTACACTAAATTGAACTTACTACAAGAAAAAGCTCAAACTGATGGCGTTAAAATTTCTGATGAAGAAATCAAAAAGAACTATGACCGTCAAAAAACTAGCCTAAAAGCTAGCCATATCCTAGTTGCAGATGAAGCTGCTGCTAAGAAAATTGAAAAACAACTAAAAGAAGATCCTAAAAAATTCGCAGCAATCGCGAAAAAAGAATCTACTGACCAAGCATCAGCTTCTAAAGGTGGAGAACTTGGTTGGTTCGGTCCAAACGAAATGGTTGAAGAATTCACTAATGCCGCTTACGACATGAAAAAAGGTGAAATTTCTAAACCAATCAAATCAAGCTTCGGTTACCACATCATTAAATTAGAAGATACTAAAAAAGTTGATGTTAAAAAATCATTCGAAGACTCTAAAGAATCAATCAAAAACGACCTACTTGTGAAAAAAGCTAAAACTGATGATCCTAACGGAGCTAAAGTTCAAGAAAAAGTAGCGAAGTTAATGAAAGATGCTAAAATCGAGATCAAAGATAAAGATTTAAAATCAGCATTAGATAGCTTCCTGAAAAAAACTGAAAGTAAGTAATAGTAAAAGCGAGTAACACTTTAAAAGTGTTACTCGCTTTTTTGGGTTCTATTACTAGAATTTATTATTCAATTGTAGGTTTATAAAATGAGCGATTATCCAGTGCAAATAGTCGTTCTGTAAATTCACCTGGCTCAGTTTTCGACAATGCTCGTTTTAATGTATTCATTTTCGCATCAATATTATCAATATAATGTAAAATCTCTGCTTCTTGAATTAATGGTTTTTTCGGACTGCCCCATTCTTCCTTACCATGATGAGATAAAACCATATGTTGTAGTAACATAACTTCTTCACAGTCTAAATCGAGCTCAGTGGCAGCTAATTCGATTTCTGAAACCATAATTGAAATATGGCCTAATAAATTCCCTTTAACTGTATAAACAGTAGATACAGGTCCTGAAAGCTCAATTACTTTACCGATATCATGGAGAATAATACCCGCATACAATAAATCACTATTTAAGGTTGGATAAAGTGTCGCAATTGATTTGCCAAGTCGTAACATAGACGTGACATGATCAATCAAACCCGATGCGTATTCATGATGATTTTTCGTCGCAGCTGGGAATGTAATAAATGCATCCTCATGTTTTTTCACAATATGACGCGTAATTCTTTGAATAGCTGGATTTCTCAATTCAAATAAATAAGATTGAAGTTCTTCATATAGTTCTTCTTTTGGTGTTTCAGAAGATTGAACTAAATCCGATACTTGAATAGTCTCATCATCACGAACTGGTCTAATCTGTTTAATACGCAACTGCATTTTCCCGCGATAGTCTTGAATTTCTCCACCGATGTAAACGATGCTACCTGCAGGATATAATTGAACTTGCTCATCACCCGCATCCCATAATTTCGCCTCAATACTCCCGCTCTTATCTTGGAAAATTAGCGTTAGGAATGGTTTACCTGCTGTTGTTACCCCTTTTACTGCCTGTTTAATTAATAAATATTGTTCGACTGTTTCTCCAACTTTTAATGTTGCGATTCCTTCCATTTGGAGATCAATCCCCTTTCGTCTGAAGTGCTTCCACTTCGATTATATTTTTCACTTCAAATGCCTGCTTCATTCTTTCCTGACAAGTGAAGAAAATTATTTGATGATTCGTTTGAAGCTTCCTTAATAATTGTACCACTTTGGCAGTTCTTAGAGTATCAAAATGAACAAAAGGATCATCCATTAATAATGGGAATGGCGCATTCACTTTTTTCTCGACAGCTAATGCGAATCGTAAAGATAAATATGCCTGTTCTCTCGTAGCCTGTGATAACTCACCAATTTTGAATTGCTGCTGCATGCTTGTTTGCGCATAAAAACCTTCTTCATCTAATGCAATTTTCTCATATCTGTCCCCTGTTAAATACTGAAAGAATTCTGTCGTTAAATCCATGACTTTCGGAAGTTTATCTTCTTTCAAATCATTTAATGTTTGCTGAATTGCCTCCTCGACTAACCGTAGTCGCATCCAATCCTTCGTTAAATCAGCCAATTCACTCTTGCGTTGCTCCTGCGCTTGAAGCATTTCGCTATATCGCTCATCCGTTACGAGATGATTCATTTCAGCATGCAGTTTCGAATGAGCTGCTTGCAATGCTTTTTGACTGGCGATTAACTGCTCTAACGCCAAAGTATTTTGTTGTAAATGGAATTCCGTATATTCAACTTCATCATTAAAATCATGCAATGTTAATTGTAGATCACTCAATCGATTTTGTAGACGAACCTTTTCCTCAAAGAAATTCGCCATTTCATAATAAGGTTCCAAATCCTCAACATTCGCTGCATTATACAATGCGACAATTTCCTGCTGTAATTCATTCAGTTCATCTGTTAATGGCATGAGCTGCTCTTCGTTAACACGTAGCTGTTCTTGAACTTGTTGCATTGAATTAAGTAACAACGTTTGATCTTGTAAATACTGTTGAATCGCCGCTGATAAATTTGATTCTGCCACTTGATGAGGTAGTAGCATCGTACCTTCTTCATAACGCTCTGCAATCCGTTGCTGTATAGAATCTAATTGTTGATCAAGCTGGCGTTGTTCAATGACATACTGTTGCAGCTCCCTCACTTGAGAAAAAACTTCCGTATACATCTCCGGCTCAATATCATTCGTAATCCCCATACGATGAAACTGTTCATTGATTTCTGTTAATTGAGCTTCGTATTGAGCTTTTAATTGTCTCAATTGACGTTTCGGACTTTCGCCATTGTTCAAATTACTCGTCGAATCATTTTTGTTTTTCTTATTGAGGATTAGAACGAGCGCAAGCATCGCGATGATCGCAAGTGCAACTCCCCATTGTTTGAAAACTAATGCTCCAATGACTGCGATTACTCCAATTATAATTATGAGTAATTCATTCGAAATGCCTTTGTTTTTCTGCACTCTACTTTTGCGATTTTCTTCATTTGTAGCTTCATTTGAAACAAGGATTTGTAAATGCTCAATTTTTTGTTTTGAAAAGTTCGCTTCATCGAGTTGTTTTCTTAATTGAGCTTCGTTTGCGATGGTACTATCCACCTTTAATGCGGAACGACTCAGCCCAAGCAACTGCTCCTTCATAGCAATTTTTGATTCAAGTGATTGTTGAGATGCTAGCATTCTCTCTCTTTGCGCTCGCCACTCTCTCCACTCCTCATCTCGCCCAATCCAGTTTTGCAATTGCTGAAGTTCCTCTTTTGAAACGGCCTCCTTCAATTGTAATTGAAGTTCTTCCCCTCGCTTGGATACTCTTTCTACTTCACGCTCGACTTGTTTAAAACGAGTGGATGCTTGCTCAATTCGTTGAATACCTTTCGCAGGAAATTGAACTTCCTCAAGCTCTTGTAAACGAGATTTAATACTACTCAACTCATTCAATAATGGTCGATTTTTTATCGATTGTTCGATTTGAACATTGTTATGATTCGCTTTTTCTAATTGTTTTTGAACGCTAATTAACTCTTGTTCAATTTGAAGTAACTCTTGTTTTTTCGGTTCATATTTAGAAAGCTTTTCACGCTCTACCTTTAATGCTAATTCTTCTTTTTGAATGTCTTTTATCATTTTATTAATGATTGGATTTTGCCCGGACTTTTTGAAAAGTGCATTCGATTCTTTCAGCAACTGTTTTTCGATCAGCGTTAATTGATCGACTCCCGTAGTCCCTGACGCAAGCAATGTTCGATTCAATTCATCTTCATTCATTTTCTCAAGTGCCTGTAATTGATGCATCGAAAAAGCAAAGATAGCTTCTAAATCCGCACGACCGTATCCGTGAAGTAGTTTTTTCAGCAGTTCTTCTTCCCCAGACTCGCCTCGATCCAACTGAACACGTACGTTTCCGCCAGCTTTTCCACCGACACGCTCAACTGTATACGCTCCGAATTCTTCATCAAAAATAGACAGCATTCCCCCATAATTACCGCCGTTTTTCGGTTCATAACTTCTTAGTAAATGATTCTTTTGAGGAAAGCCGAATAATATTTGCAGAATACATTCATAAATCGTCGTCTTTCCTGCCTCATTGTTACCAAAAAGAATATTCATTCCTTTCGAGAAATCAATGACTTCGTCGCGATGTTTCCCAAAACCATAAATCTGTAGCTTTTGAAATTGCATACTATCGCACCTTCCCCGTCAATAACCTTTGCAATTGCAGGCTTGCATCAATCTTCAATTCCTGCCAATGTTGTTCATTCATCGGTTCAATCAATTGCATATACTTCGGTTGTTTGATCAAATCTGCTGTTATCTCTTTTAATTGTTTTGAATCAAAAGCATCAATTTTCTCGATGATCGACTGCATTAATTCATGATCCTCAAACTGCAAACGATCTTGTAAAACTTGGACTTTGCTTAACCAGATAAAAGGCTCGAAAGCAGATTGTTGCTCTCGAATGATCGATTCCCATTCTTGTAGCGGTGTTTCGTGAAAATATTGAATGAACTCATGTGTACAGTTAACTAAAGTTAATTCAACCATCGTAGCACCTATTTGCTCTCGCATTGATTCGAAATGATGATCGATTAATTTCAGTAGTGCCATCGCATCTTCAACTTGCGCACAATCTAGTTGAATCGATTCGTATCGAATAACCGACGTTTTCTCAAATTCAAAAGTCGTACCGTCTGGAGCAATCGTGACATCGTAAAACCCTTTCTCCCCTTGTTCATTTTTATGCCTACCTTGAATATTCCCTGAATAAATGACGGGTGGCTGTTCATTCAAAACTTGATGTTTATGAATATGTCCTAAAGCCCAGTAATCGTACTGCTTCTTCAATAGTTGCTGTACGGTAAAAGGCGCGTACACCGCATGTTCTAAATCCGTATCGACACTACCATGCAATGTACCAATATGAATGGATTCATCATTCTTCACAGGGTAGTCTTCAATTTTAGGCTCCGAAATATGTCGTTTTTCATAACTAAAGCCATGTATTACGACTTCCTGCCCTCGGATCATTATTGACTTACTACTCACATCTTTTGAAAATTCATATACATTTTTCGGTAACGGCAATCGACTCCACGTACCGCTCAAATGATCGTGATTTCCATAACTCATAAAAACAGGGATGTCCGCATCATTTAATCGCTCCAATTGCTGAATGAACTTATATTGCGCCGTTAACGACCGATTCTCCCCATCATATAAATCTCCTACTATTAATAGGAAGTCTGGCTTTTCTTGCACTGCATATGTGACAAGCGCCTCAAACGCTTGGAAAGTACTCTCTCTTAATTGTTGTACAACATGATGCGGCAAATGATAGCTTCCTTTGAAAGGACTATCTAAATGCAAATCAGCCGTATGGAAAAAACGAACTGTCATCTTGTCACTCCTCACACGAATATTTGTTCTTATTTTAACATATTTCTCCAATCGACTATAGTTATTTCTATGAATGTACCTCGTATTCATATTATAATGAATGAAGATTCAGTAAATTATTAAAAAGGGGAGATTTTTAATGGCAGAATTCAGATTCACAGCTTTTAAAGCTACTGGGGAAGTAATCAAAGATGAAGATTGGACTTTTGCAACTGAACAAGAAGCAAAAACTAAGGGGCAACAACAAGTAGAGGAACTCGAATTAGCTGAAACTACGCATCGCTTAGTCAACTCTACTGGTAAATTAATTTTATTCCACATTTAAAGAGGTGTTGCCAAATGGCAACACCCCTTTTCTTATTTCCCTTCAAATACAGGCTTTCTCTTTTCAACGAATGCATGAATTCCTTCTTGATGATCTTTTGTTTCACGCATTTTCGGTTGTGTCGCTGTTTCTTCAGCTAAAATGCGATTCAATGTTTCTAATTTCGTACTGTGGATAATCTCCTTCGTCGCAATCATTGATTTTGTTGGTGAACTCAATACCGTTCCGACTAATTTCTTAACCGCTTCTTCCACTAATCCTTCTGCGACTATATGGTCGATTAACCCTACCTTTTCAGCTGTCGTCCCCGTCATCACTTCTCCTTGCCAGATCATTTGCTTCGCTTTTACTGATCCAACTCTCTCTTGCATAAAGAAGTGACCACCTCCATCCGGTACTAAACCGATGCCAATGAAGTTCATGGCAATTTTAGATGTTTCCTCCGCAATAACGATGTCGCAAGCTAGCGCTGTACTCAAACCTAAACCTGCTGCTGCACCATGCACTTGCGCAATTGTAATTTTCGGTAATGTATATAATAAACGTATATAGGAAGAAACTAATGTCATCGCTTCATCCATATCCAAACTTCCTTGAATCATGCCTTTAATATCTCCGCCGGAAGAAAACGCCTTACCAGCACCTTTAAAAATAACTACTTGCGTTGTTTCATCTTGATGTAACTGTTCCAAACATTGTCCAAGTTCTTTCATCATCACTAAATCAATCGCATTCATGGAATTAGGTCGATTAAATGTAATCGTCGCTAATCGATTTTCTTTTTCAAAAATAATCGTTTCGTATGTCATTTCGTACCCCTCCAATAATGAATAGTCATTCATTAGTTATATTCTATAAAAAAGTTTCAAACCCTCTTTTTTAGTCGTTACGAACATTTCTCCAAACAATTGTTTAACCCTCTATCACTTTACCTCGCTAATGTAACAGTAATTTTCCTTTTATAGAAAATGATTTTCCATTGGTACTATCAACTTGTAAGCGTTTTACAAAACTGATTCCTTTAATCTTAAAACACCATAATGTCTTCTCTGAAAGGACGTACATTAAATAAATAATAAGATTAAAACGTTCGTTTTTCATAAGAATACCGTGACTCAAACCAACTAATATTAATCTTTTTTAAAAATATCATTGACTTTCCTTAACATTCACTATAATATTGATTTAAATTCAAATAACGAAAAAATATTACGACGAAGACATACTTATGAATTTTGAAAACCCCACAGCGAGCTGGTATTTGGTGAGAATCAGCGGTTTCATGCATAAGTTCCACTTCCGAATAGGTATTCTGAACATCCAAAAGTAGGTTTACCCGGCACATGCACGTTACGCATATTGATAAGACTGTCCTCTTTGAGTGTACAGTAAATTAGGGTGGTACCGCGTTACTAAATACATACATTTAGCCTTTCGTCCCTTGCAGTTTTACTGCGAGGAATGGAAGGCTTTTTATTTTTTCAAAAACGAGAGGGGAAATTAATTATGTTAACAGACTATCAATTATTACGAATTCCAGGACCAACACCGATTCCACCGAGTGTAGAAAGAGCAATGACTAAACCGATGATCGGACATCGTGGCAACGAAACTAGTCAGATGATTCAAAATATTAAACCTAGACTGAAAAAGGTTTTTGGTACAGAACAAGATGTCATGATGATCACAGGCAGTGGTACATCAGGACTTGAGGCAGCAATTATTAATGTCGTACACCCAGGCGATAAAGTATTAGTCGTGGCAACTGGCGTATTCGGAAATCGTTTTACCAAAATTTGTGAAGCTTATGATATCAATGTTGAAGAATTCCATGTTGAATGGGGTACAGCTCTTGATCCACAAGCTGTAAAAGCTCATGTACAAGCCAATCCAGATATTAAAGCCGTATTCTCTACTTACTGCGAAACTTCTACGGGTGTTATTAACCCAGTTGGTGATTTAGCGAAAGCTGTTCACGAAGTATCTGAAGCACTTGTCATCATTGATGGTGTATCTTGCATGGGTGGCGTTGAAACGAAGATGGATGAATGGGGCTTAGATGTAGTCGTTACAGGTTCTCAAAAAGCTCTTATGCTTCCAGCTGGTTTAAACTTCATCGCTGCAAGTGAACGCGCTTGGAAAGTAATCGAAGCCAACCCGCAAAAAGGTTTCTACTTAAACTTAACGAAATACCGCGACAATATCGCAAAAGATACAACACCTTTCACACCTGCTCTTTCTTTACTATTCGGACTTGAGCAAGTACTTGAAAACCTTGAAACGGAAGGCCTTGAAAATGTTTACGCTCGTCACCAATTAATGCGTGATATGACTCGTGCAGCATTCAAAGCACTAGACCTTCCTTTATTCACTACTGATCAAGACGGTTCTCCAACTGTAACATCTGTTAAACCAACTGATTTTGATGCAGAAGCATTCCGTAAAGAAATCAAAGGCAGCTTCAACCTATCTGTAGCTGGTGGTCAAGCTGAAATGAAAGGCAAGATTTTCCGTGTCGGTCATATGGGTTACTGTGCACCAACAGACGTACTGCAATATTTAGCAGCGATGGAAATCGCATTAGTAAAAGTCGGCAAAAAAATTCAACTTGGCGCTGGTGTAGCTGCAGCTCAACAAGTTTACTTAGAAGGAGCTAAATAATCATGACTATTAATATTTTAATTAGTGATCCATTAAGCGAAGATGGCATTTACCCACTTCGCCAAGAGAAGGAATTAGACTTAAATATCGTTAGTAATACTGGCTTATCTCCTGCTGAATTAAAAGGCATCATCAAAGATTTCGACGTACTTCTAGTTCGTTCTCAAACGAAAGTAACTCGCGAAATTATTGAAGCTGCTGATAATTTAAAATTAATCGGCCGTGCTGGTGTTGGTGTTGATAACATCGATTTAGAAGCCGCTACTGAAAAAGGTATTATCGTAGTCAATGCGCCAGACGGTAACACGAACTCTGCAGCAGAACATACGACAGCGATGATTATGGCTCTAGCTCGCCATATCCCACACGCTCATATGTCTTTACAAGAAGGCCGCTGGGATCGTAAAAAATTCGTCGGTGTTGAATTAAAAAATAAAACACTTGGCGTTGTAGGTTTCGGCCGTATCGGTCAAGAAGTGGCGCATCGTGCGAAAGGTAATCGTATGAACGTCATCGCATACGACCCATTCCTAACTGCTGAGAAAGCTGAAAAAGCAGGTGTTGCCTATGGTTCTGTAGAAGATGTTGCGAAAGTTGCTGATTTCATCACAGTTCACACACCTTTATTAGACTCAACTCGACATATGATTAACGAAGATATTTTCAAAATCATGAAAGACGATGTTCGCATCATCAACTGCGCACGTGGCGGAATCATCGACGAAGATGCTTTATACGCTGCAATCGAATCAGGAAAAGTGGCAGGCGCTGCATTAGACGTAATGGAAGAAGAACCTTTCGTAGGTCATAAATTACTTGATTTACCTCAAGTAATCGCAACTCCTCACTTAGGTGCATCTACAATTGAAGCACAGGAATCAGTGGCAGTAGATGTTAGTAATGATATTTTAAGCTACTTCAAATTCGGATCAGTTCTAAATCCAGTCAATATGCCTTCTGTTCCTAAAGATATGGTCGCAAAAGTTGAGCCATTCTTCGATTTAGGCTATAAAATCGGTAATTTAGTTTCTCACCTAACGGACGAAGCGATTAACGAAATTAATATTTACTACTCTGGCGACCTAGCTAATTTCGATGTTCGTCCTTTAACGAACAACACGGTTAAAGGGATCCTTACGCGCAACTTAGGGAATCATGTCAATAATGTCAACGCTCGCTACCTTGCTGAGCGCAATGACATTAAAGTAAATGAGCATAAATCAACTCGTGCAAAAGCATTCTTAAACTCAATCACAGTTGAATTAGTGACGGATCATACAACTCATAAAATCAAAGGAACATTACTTGCAGGGCTTGGCGCTCGTATCGTTCAAGTAAATGACTATGTTGTCGACATCGTTCCAGACGGTCATATCTTAATGATTCGTCATACAGATAAGCCTGGAGCAATCGGCCTTGTCGGTACACTTTTAGCTGACCAAAATATTAATATCGCAACTATGCAAGTTGGACGTACTTCTGAGGGTGGGGATGCCATCATGGTACTTTCAGTTGACTACGCTGTTGAAAACGTAGACTTCTTGAAACAACAAAAAAATATTTTCGATGTAAAAGCAATTAACTTATAATCATTTTCACAAAGGAAAAAGGAGAACCGCATTTCAAATGCGATTCTCCTTTTTATTAGTTTTGCTTCATTTTATATATGACAACAGCTGCCGTTAATAATAACGATACAAACACTGTTCTTTTCTTTTTTGTTGTTTTTTTCATATGATTTCCTCCCTGAATATAGAACGTAGGAAGAATTTAAAAAGTTGCTAAATTGACTCTACGATACTCTTAATTTCACGTAAGTTTTGAATTTCATAAGTTGGAATGACTGTATCAGAAGGCTTTTTATCTTCACGATTGATCCAAATATTTTTCATATTAATTCTTGAAGAACCTAGAATATCCGTCATTAAATTATCGCCAACCATAATTCCTTGATCCGCAGTAATACTCGCTTTTTCTAATACATATTCAAAAATTGATGCATCTGGCTTCCCTTTTCCAAAATCACCTGAAATAATAATATGTTCGAAATAAGGTACAAGCTCTGGTGTGATTTCAAGTTTCGTATTTTGTAAACTTGGCGCACCATTCGTTAATAGAACGAGTTGGAATTCCCCTTTTAATTGGTCGAGCACTTCAAATGTTTCTTCATAAACGAATGGACTTGCTTTACGTGCTTGAATAAAGAATTCAGCTAAGTACGCTCCTAACTCCTCATCTTCAACACCTTCTAATTTCAAAGCATTTGTCCAAGCATTTTTGCGATATGAAGGCATAATCTCTTTCATTTCTTGGAATTGTGGCGTTGGATCATCAAATGTTCCCCAAATCCCTTCAAAAGGGTTAATGCCGATCATTTGTGTATAGTCATAAACTGGATAACCTTCATAAAGTGATCTCGCAGCCATGCGTACTGATTGCTCTAGCTGCACTGCATTCAAATTAGCTGATGATTTTCGAGTCGCTTCTTCGCAAGTAAGTCTGAATGCTTCAGAAATACTTTTATTGTCCCATAAAAGTGTGTCATCTAAGTCGAAAATTATTGTTGTAATTGGCATTATTCCGCTCCTATGTAGAAAATATTTACTCTCTTTATTGTACTATATTTCACTACACTAATGAGTTGAATTTCGAAAATTCGGATAAAATGAAGAAAAAAAGAGGTTGGGAAATCCCAACCTCCTTCAGTCATTATTTCGATAATTCTACTTGTTTTAAGTTAATCACACCAAGTCCATTTGGCGCCATATTTTTCACATGATCTTTTACTACCCAAATATTTGTGTAGTAGTAAATCGGTGCTACTGGATACTGCTCCATTAAGATTTTTTGGCCATCTTTAAACAATTGAAGACGCTTCGCTTCATCTAGCTCTTTCACTGATTGCTTCATTAATTCCGTATATTTCGGATCTTCCCAACCAGTGTCATTATTGCCGTTATTCGCAGCATCATAGCGCTCAAGGAATGTGTACGCGTCATTATAATCCGCTACCCAACCTAGTCGACCAACATCGTATTGAAGTGCAGTCATCTTATCTAAGAATACTTGCCATTCAGAGTTGTCGATTTTCACTTTAATGCCAAGCTCTTTCTCCCAGCCCGCTTGAATGTATTGAGCGATTGCGGCATGCGCTTCTGAAGTATTAATAGAAATACCTAGCTCGATATCAGAAGCTTTCGAAATGCCAAGCTCCTTCATACCTTCCTCTAATGCTTTCTTCGCTTCTTCTACATCATGATCCTTAATATAGGCTTCATTTTCGAATCCTTTAACCGCACTTGGCACCATTGCTAAAGCTGGCTTTTGCTCACCTTTGACAACGTTGTCGATTAAACCTTGACGATCAATCGCTAAAGTAAGTGCTTTACGGATATTTTCATTTTTCGTATATTTACCTTTCGTATTCATTTTGTACTCATAAATCGCTGCATAATCTTCTACATTTAATGATTTATCCTTTTTGTAGCCCGGTAATGCATCTAGTGGAACTGATTGGAATGGCGCGCCTAGGAAGTCTAAATCGCCATTTGTAAACATACGATTTGCTGTCGCTTCCGATTCAACCATTTTCACAGAAATAGCATCTAAACCAACACTACCTTTATCCCAATATGAATCACTCTTCTTCATCGTGATTGCAGCTGAGTGCTTCCATTCAGATAAAGTGAATGGACCATTCGTTACGTAGCCCTCTCCGCCTTCAGCATTCCATTTAGGGTTTTCCTTCGCTACCTTTTCATTGACAGGTAAGTACGTCATAAACGCCGTTAATTCCGTGAAATAAGGTGTAGGGTTTTCTAAAGTTACGATTAAAGTTTTATCGTCTTTTGCTTCAATCGCAATATCTTCTTCCTTTCCTTTTCCAGTATGGAACGCTTCTGCCCCTTTAATCGGGTATAGAATTGTCGCATATTCAGATGCTGTTTTTGGATTTAATCCATAAATCCAAGCATGTTTAAAGTCGTTTGCTGTTACGGTATCGCCGTTCGACCATTTCGTATCTTTTAAAGTGAATGTGTAAGTTAACTTATCTTTACTAATATCGATTTTTTCAGCGACTGCATTTTGAACCTTCCCATCATCGTCAACTCTCGTTAAGCCTTCAAATAATGAATTCAATAATGCACCCGATGTCGTATCATTCGCTTTTTGTGGATTCAAACTAGGTGGTTCAGACATAATCGCAAGTTTTAGGAGCTTCTCTTCCTTAACATCTTTGCCATTGCCCTTCTTACCTTCCTCAGATCCTGAATTCCCACAAGCGCTAAGAGCCAATGCCGCACTCGCTACCAATGTAACTGCTAACTTACCATATTTCATAAAAAATCCCCCTTTAAAAGATAGTTCACATCATAAAGCAGAAAATAAATCCTATCTATAATATACCAAATATTCTTAAAATTACAAACTGATAACAATAATAGAACCAAAAAAAGCCACCGTCCAAAGACGATGACTTCATTCTTAATCTAAAATATGGCCTTCTTTCGTATCGGCATGCCAACGCTTCACTTGTTCATCTGAACCGAAAACGAAGTGACCTTGTATCACTTCATGTACAGTTTGCTCTTCCTTCACTTCTTCAGGAACGTAAGGAATTCGTGTGCGCTTCGCTTCTGAAATTGGATCAGGTAGCGGAATAGCTGATAGTAAAGATTTCGTATAAGGGTGTACGGGGTGATGATAAATCATATCCGCAGTTCCTAATTCTACAATTTTGCCGTGATGCATTACTGCAATTCGATCACTAATATATTTAACCATCGATAAATCATGTGCGATGAATAAAAATGTTAGATTGCGTTCACGTTGTAGTTCTTTCAGTAAGTTTACAACTTGCGCTTGAATCGATACATCAAGTGCTGAAATCGGCTCATCCGCAATAATAAAGCTTGGATTCAAACTTAATGCGCGGGCAATCCCAATACGCTGACGTTGACCACCTGAGAACTCATGGGCATAACGGTTTGCGTGTTCACGGTTTAGTCCTACCGCTTCCAGTAGCTTGCCAATAATATCTTTTCGTTTCTTTTTATCTTTATGAAGACCATGAATATCAAATCCTTCTGCAATTACTTCGCCCGCAGTCATTCTTGGGTTAAGTGATGCGTAAGGATCTTGGAAGATCATTTGCATTTCACGATTGAACTTCATTTGTTCTGCTTTTGATTTCTTATTATGAACATCTTCGCCTTTATAAAGAACTTGGCCATCCGTAATATCGTAAAGACGGATAATCGAACGTCCAGTTGTTGATTTACCTGAACCTGATTCTCCAACGAGCCCTAGCGTTTCACCTTCGAAAACATCAAAACTAATGCCGTCTACCGCGCGAATTGAGCCAAAATGCTGATGTAGATTCTTTACTTCAAGAATTTTATTCTGCATCTGTATTTTCCCCCTTCGCTAAGTAACCATCGATTCGTTTTTGAACTTCTTCAGGTACATCAATTTTCGGTGCATCTGGATGTAATAACCATGTTTTCGCCGAGTGTGTTGGCGATATTTCAAACATTGGCGGCTCTTGTTCATAATCGATTTGCATGGCGAACTCATTACGAGCTGCGAATGCGTCCCCTTTTGGTGGGTGAATTAAATCTGGTGGTGAACCTGGAATCGTACGTAATAACTCATCTGATTTATTTTCTAAATCAGGCATTGAACCTAGTAATCCCCATGTATACGGATGTTTCGGATTATAGAAAACTTCATTTACAGAACCGTATTCAACGATTTGCCCTGCGTACATTACAGCAACATAGTCTGCCACGTTTGCTACAACACCTAAATCATGCGTAATGAAAATAATCGACGTATTACTATTACGTTGGATTTCCTTCATTAATTCGATAATTTGTGCTTGGATTGTTACGTCTAGTGCTGTTGTTGGCTCATCGGCGATTAATAGTTTTGGATCAGCTGCTAATGCAATCGCAATAACAACACGCTGTCTCATACCACCTGAAAATTCATGTGGATATTGTCCGAAACGCTTTTCAGGATATGGAATCCCAACTTGATCAAGCAATTCAATTGCACGTTTTTTCGCCATATCTTTTGTCGTACCTTTTTTATGCTTCAAGATTACTTCCATAATCTGTTTACCGATTTTCATCGTTGGATTTAGAGCTGTCATTGGATCTTGGAATATCATTGCGATTTCATTTCCTCGAACTTTCGTCATCTCTTTTTCAGTATATTTTACTAAATCTCTTCCTTCGAAAAGGATTTGACCGTCTGCGTAAATGCCAGGTGGTTGTGGAATAAGCTTCATTAAAGCATTACTCGTAACCGATTTACCCGAACCTGATTCCCCTACAATCGCAAGTGTCTTCCCTTTTTCAAGTGTGAAGTTCACTCCACGAACTGCTTGAACCGTTCCTGCATACGTTTTAAAGTTAATTTTTAAATTTTTTACTTCTAAAATTGTTTCAGCCATTTTTTCCACACCTCCTATTTACGTAATTTTGGATCTAATGCATCGCGTAAACCATCGCCTACTGCGTTAAATGCGAAAATTGTTAATGAAATAAAGATCGCTGGGAATATTAAACGCCAAGGAGCCGTGTCGAGCGCATTATTACCGTCAGATGCCATCGTACCCCAAGAAGCTTTTGGTTGTGGAACACCTAAACCGATATAACTTAAGAAAGACTCTGTGAAAATTGCGCTTGGAATTGTTAATGTCATCGTTACGATGATTGCGCCTAATGCGTTTGGAACTAAGTGACGCATAATTAGGTGACCTGTTCTAGCGCCTAGTGTACGGGCTGCTAAGACATATTCCTGATTCTTAATTGTTAATACTTCACCACGCACAATACGTGCCATGTTTACCCAACCTGTGATTGAAAGAGCGATAATCATTGGGACTAAACCTGGTTGTAAAACAACAAGTAGGATGATTACTACTAATAAATACGGTACTGCCGTAAGTACGTCAGCAATACGCATCATAATATCGTCTACTTTACCGCCTGAAAGACCTGCGATTGAGCCCCATGCTACACCGATAATTAAATCGATGAAAGCGGCTGCTAGACCGATGAATAATGAAATACGTGCACCGTACCAAACACGTGTGAATACGTCACGACCTAAATCATCTGTACCGAACCAGTTACTGCCGTTTGGCGCTTCATTGAAACGACCTAAAATTTCATCATATTTATATGGAGATAACCAAGGAACGAATATTGCCATTAAAGCGACAATGCCAATGATAATCATACCGACAACGGCAAGCTTATTATGAGAGAAGCGAACCCATACTTCCTTCCAGAAGGATACGGATTTATCGGCAAGTTGGTCGTTTTTATTGTCATCAACACCAACCACTGTAAATTTCTCAGGTGAGATTTTTTTGATGTCTGCCATTATTTTTTCGCTCCTTTCAACTTAATACGCGGATCAATGAATCCGTATAAAATATCTACAATCAGTACCCCGAAAAGTAAGATGATTGAATAGAATACTGTTGTCCCCATGATTACTGTATAATCACGGTTCGTAATTGATGTAACAAAATACTTACCTAGTCCTGGAATTGCGAAGATTTGTTCCACGATGAAACTACCTGTGATAACACCCGCAAATAATGGTCCTAAATAAGTTACTACTGGTAGAAGTGCGTTACGAAGGGTATGTTTGAAGACGGTTGTCCATTTCCCAATCCCTTTGGCTCTTGCCATTTTCACATATTCAGAATGATTTTGCTCAAGCATACTTGAACGTGTCAGTTTTGCGATGAATCCCATATGTGTTAATGCAATTGCAAGTGCTGGCATTATACTGTAGGCAAAGCCGTCCCAACCACTGATTGGTAACCAACCTGCTTGTAAACCTACGAAATATTGCAATAATCCCGCCAAAATAAAGGATGGTACGGATATACCTAATACTGCGAAGGTTGTCCCGAGATAATCTGGGAATTTGTTGTGATAAAGTGCAGTGACTACCCCGATTAATACACCGAAGCCTACTGCTAATAACATCGCTTCAATACCAAGTGTTAATGACACTGGGAAACTTTCTGCGATCATGTCGTTCGTTGAGCGGTCTTTATATTTCATTGATTGACCGAAATCAAATTGTGCTGTTGAAACTAAGTAATCTTTGTATTGGATATACCATGGATTATCCAACCCATATTCTGCATTCATTGCAGCTTCAATTTCTGGTGGTAAGTTTTTCTCACTAGCAAACGGACTACCTGGTGCGATACGCATCAAGAAGAACGTGATTGTTACGATCACAAATAATGCAACTAAAATATATGCAAGCCTTTTTAAAATATACTTAATCATTACATTACCTCCCTTATTATTATTCCAAAATAAAAGGCTACACTTATTCGATCTCTCGACTAAGTGTAGCCCTATTTTTAGTAGCTAATAGAGTTAGACGAAATGTCTAAAATGCTATTATTTTTCTAGTTTTACGTCTTTCAGGCTGATTTCACCAAGGCGACTTGGAGCCATGTTTTTAACGTAATCTTTTTCTACCCACAGGTTAGTGTAGTAGTAAACTGGAGCTACTGGGAATTCAGTCATAAGGATTTTTTCTGCATCTTTAAGGTGTTGTTCACGCTTAGCTGCATCAGTTTCTTTTACAACTTTCTCCATTAGAGCTTTGTATTCTTTGCTTTCCCAACCAGTGTCGTTGTTACCGTTCTTAGCAGTGTCATAACGCTCTAAGAATGTGTAAGCATCGTTGTAGTCAGCGATCCAACCCATACGGCCGATATCGTAATCAAGAGAAGTCATTTTGTCTAAGAATACTTGCCACTCAGAGTTATCAATTTTAACGTTGATTCCTAAGTTTTTGCTCCATCCTTCTTGGATGTATTGAGCGATTGCAGCATGTGCTTCAGATGTGTTGATTGAGATCCCTACAGAGATATCTTTCGCATCTTTAATTCCTAATTCTTTCATACCAGCTTCTAGAGCTTTTTTAGCTTCGTCGATATCGTTATCTTTCATGTAACCGCGGTCATCTTCGAATCCTGCGATTGC
The DNA here is from genome assembly GCF_003143955.1 of Kurthia zopfii. Classification (GTDB taxonomy): domain Bacteria; phylum Bacillota; class Bacilli; order Bacillales_A; family Planococcaceae; genus Kurthia; species Kurthia zopfii. Next base: position 89,050 of record NZ_QFVS01000002.1, read on the forward strand.
TTTAGGAACCATACCTACAGCTGGAGTTTGTTGACCTTTTGTAACGTTGTCAATTAGACCTTGACGGTTAATTGATAATGCTAAAGCTTTACGGATGTTAGCATTTTTCGTGAATTTACCAGTTGTGTTGAACTTGTACTCGTAAATTGCAGCGTAATCTTGAATGTTTAGAGATTTATCTTTTTTGTAACCATCGATTGCATCAAGTGGAACTGTTTGGAATGGAGAACCTAGGAAATCAATGTCACCGTTTTTGAACATACGGTTTGCAGTTGCTTCTGATTCAACCATTTGGATTTTAACAGTGTTAAGTGAAACATTGTCTTTATCCCAATATTGATCGTTCTTTTTAAGTGTAAGTGAAGCTGAGTGCTTCCACTCTGAAAGTGTGAATGGTCCGTTTGATACGTAACCTTCGCCGCCTTCAGCAGACCATTTTTTGTTTTCCTTAGCTACTTTAGCGTTTACTGGCATAGAAGTGTAGAATGCAGTAATTTCTGTGAAGTAAGGTGTTGGGTTTTCTAAGTTTACTACTAATGTTTTGTCATCTTTAACTTCGATACCTACTTCATCAACTTTAACTTTACCTTCGTTAAATGCTTGAGCATTTTTGATTGGGTATAGAATTGAAGCATATTCAGAAGCGTTTTTAGGATCTAAAGCATAAGTCCAAGCGTATTTGAAATCTTCCGCAGTTACAGCATCACCATTTGACCACTTAGAGTCACGTAGTTTGAATGTGTAAGTTTTTTGGTCTTCGCTAACATCGATTTTTTCAGCTACTGCTGGTTGTACTTTACCATCTTTATCAATGCGAGTTAAACCTTCGAAAGCTGAACGTAAAATAGCACCTGATGTACTATCTGTAGCTTTTTGTGGATTTAAGCTAGGTGGCTCTGATGGAATTACTAAATTTAAATCTTGTTTCGAATCTTTACCTTTTTCTCCGCCTTTGTCTTCTTCTTTATCTTTACCCCCGAAGCCGCAAGCTGCTAGTACTACCATAAGTGCAGAAATTAGTACTAACAAGAATGATTTTTTCTTCATGAAAATCCCCCTCTTTGAAATTATTCTTCTAAATAGAAAAACAGCTACATGTAATAGCTATTAATATAATATCAAAATGTACTGAAAATTTGAAACATTATTTTTAAATTTTTTAGAAAATTTTATATAATCATAACTTTCTGTCGTGAACGAGAGGTTTTCTACATAAAATGGTAATTTTTTATTAATGAAAACGATTCTATTTTTCGGTCTTTTCTTCCAAATACGAACAATTTTTCATAAAACACGTAACTTTAGTTTGCTAATGTAATAAATTTATCCCATTTTCCACCATTTAATCTACTAAAAAATCCTTAGATATCTAAAATTAGATACTAAGGATTTATTATTTTCGCAGTATTCTCATTTAATAATATAATTGAGAATCTACTATTTAAATATGGATAATTATGGACGCCATACTTTTACTTGCTCATCTGTACCATAAACGAAGTGTCCTGGGAATACTTCATGTGTTTTCCCGTTCTCCCCTGTTTCATCATGTACATACGGAATACGCACGCGGTTTGCTTCCGTTTTAGGATCTGGAAGCGGAATTGCAGATAGTAATGATTTTGTATAAGGATGCACTGGGTGATAGTAAATATCTTCAGCTGTACCTAACTCCAAAATCTTCCCTCTACGCATAACTGCAATACGATCACTAATGTATTTAACCATTGATAGGTCATGCGCGATGAATAAGAAAGTTAAATCACGTTCTTTTTGAATTTGCTTCAGTAGGTTTACTACTTGCGCTTGAATCGATACATCAAGTGCAGAGATTGGCTCATCCGCAATGATAAAGCTTGGATCTAAACTTAATGCACGGGCAATACCGATACGCTGACGTTGACCACCAGAGAACTCATGAGCATAACGGTTCGCGTGTTCACGGTTTAAACCTACCGCTTCTAGTAGCTGACCAATTACTTCTTTACGAGCTTTTTTATCTTTGTGCATGCCATGGATATCAAAACCTTCAGCGATAATCTCGCCAGCTGTCATACGAGGGTTTAATGATGCATATGGATCTTGGAAGATCATTTGCATCTCTTTATTAAACTCTTTTAATTCCGCTTTTGATTTCTTACCATGGATGTCTTTCCCTTTGAACTTAACTTCCCCGCCAGAAATGTCATAAAGGCGAATAATTGAACGTCCAGTTGTCGATTTACCGCAACCAGATTCTCCAACTAAACCTAATGTTTCACCTTTATACACATCAAAACTAATACCGTCGACAGCTTTGATTGAACCAAAATGCTGTTGTAGATTTTTAACTTCTAAAATTTTCTCAGACATTTTGAACTTCCTCCTTCGCTAAATAACCTTCGATTCGTTTTGCAACTGCTTCTGGAAGTGGAACTTCAGGTGCATCTGGGTGTAATAACCATGTTTTTGCGAAGTGAGATGGTGATACTTCAAACATCGGTGGCTCTTGTTCATAATCGATTTGCATGGCGAACTCATTACGAGCTGCGAATGCATCCCCTTTTGGTGGGTGAATTAAATCTGGTGGTGAACCTGGAATCGTACGTAAAAGTTCATCCGTTTTGTTTTCTAAATCAGGCATTGAGCCTAGTAATCCCCATGTGTATGGGTGTTTTGGATTGTAGAAGATTTCATTTACATCTCCGTACTCAACGATTTGGCCAGCATACATTACCGCTACACGGTCAGCAATATTTGCTACTACTCCTAAATCGTGGGTAATGAAGATAATCGAAGTATTACGTTCTTTTTGAATTTTCTTCATTAGCTCAATGATTTGCGCTTGGATTGTTACGTCCAGCGCTGTTGTTGGCTCATCGGCGATTAATAATTTTGGTTCTGCTGCTAATGCAATCGCAATAACAACGCGCTGTCTCATACCACCTGAGAATTCATGTGGATATTGAGAAAATCTTTTTTCTGGATATGGAATACCTACTTCATCTAACAGCTCAATCGCACGCTTTTTAGCTGCTGCTTTTGGCGTACCTTTTTGGTGTTTTAAAATTACTTCTGTAATCTGTTTACCGATTTTCATCGTCGGGTTTAAAGCTGTCATTGGATCTTGGAAGATCATCGCAATGTCATTGCCGCGAAGTTTCGTCATTTCCTTCTCAGTTAGAGGGATTAAATCGCGCCCTTCGAAAAGAATTTGACCGCCTGCATAAATACCAGGTGGTTGTGGAATAAGCTTCATTAAAGCATTACTCGTTACTGATTTACCTGAACCTGATTCACCTACAATCGCAAGTGTTTCCCCTTGTTTTAAATCGAAGTTCACACCTCGAACTGCGTGTACTACACCCGCATACGTTTTGAAATTAATCTGTAAGTCTTTTACTTCTAATATTGTTTCAGCCATCTTTTCCACACCTCCTATTTACGTAATTTTGGATCTAACGCATCGCGTAAGCCATCGCCTACCGCATTGAATGCGAAGATTGTTAATGAAATGAAGATTGCCGGGAAGATTAGTCGCCACGGCGCTGTATCTAAAGCGTTATTACCGTCAGATGCCATCGTACCCCAAGAAGCTTGTGGTTGTGGTACCCCTAAACCGATATAACTTAAGAATGACTCTGTGAAAATTGCACTTGGAATTGTTAATGTCATCGTTACAATGATTGCACCTAATGCGTTAGGTACTAAGTGGCGCATAATTAAGTGACCTGTTCTAGCACCTAATGTACGAGCTGCTAAGACATATTCTTGGTTCTTAATCGTTAATACTTCACCACGAACGATACGTGCCATGTTTACCCAACCTGTGATCGAAAGCGCGATGATCATTGGGATTAAACCTGGTTGTAAAACTACTAGTAAAATGATTACTACTAATAAGTATGGTACTGCAGTCAGTACGTCAGCGATACGCATCATAATATCATCTACTTTACCGCCAGCTAATCCAGCGATTGAACCCCATGCAACACCGATAATTAAATCAATGAATGCCGCAGCAAGTCCGATGAATAATGAAATACGTGCGCCGTACCAAACACGTGTGAATACGTCACGACCTAAGTCATCTGTACCGAACCAGTTACTGCCGTTAGGAGCTTCGTTGAAACGTCCTAAAATTTCATCGTATCTGTAAGGTGATAAAAATGGTACGAAGATCGCCATTAAAGCAACAAGTCCGATAACGATCATACCGATTACAGCTAATTTATTATGAGAGAAGCGAACCCATACTTCCTTCCAGAAGGATACGGATTTATCAGCAAGTTGGTCGTTTTTACTATCGTCGATTCCAACTACCTTAAATTTTTCAGGTGAGATTTTTTTGATGTCTGCCATTATTTTTTCGCTCCTTTCAACTTAATACGCGGATCAATGAATCCGTATAAAATATCTACAATTAATACTCCGAAAAGTAAAATGATTGAGTAGAATACCGTTGTACCCATGATTACTGTGTAGTCACGGTTCGTAATTGATGTTACAAAATACTTACCTAGACCTGGAATTGCGAAGATTTGTTCCACGATGAAACTACCTGTGATGACACCCGCAAATAAAGGTCCTAAATAAGTTACTACTGGTAGAAGTGCGTTACGAAGGGTATGTTTGAAGACGGTTGTCCATTTACCAATCCCTTTAGCGCGCGCCATTTTCACATATTCAGAATGATTTTGCTCAAGCATACTTGAACGTGTAAGTTTTGCAATGAAGCCCATATGTGTTAATGCAATCGCGAGTGCTGGCATTATACTGTAAGCGAAGCCGTCCCAACCACTGATTGGTAACCAACCTGCTTGTAATCCTACGAAATACTGTAGTAGCCCTGCCAATATAAAGGATGGAACAGATATACCTAATACTGCGAAGGTTGTCCCGAGATAATCTGGGAATTTATTATGATACAGTGCAGTGACTACTCCGATTAAAACCCCGAAGCCTACTGCTAATAACATTGCTTCAATACCAAGTGTTAATGACACTGGGAAACTTTCTGCGATCATGTCGTTCGTTGAGCGGTCTTTATATTTCATTGATTGACCGAAATCAAATTGTGCTGTTGAAATTAAATAATCTTTATATTGGATGTACCATGGATTGTCTAATCCATATTCTGCATTCATTGCAGCTTCAATCTCTGGCGGTAAGTTTTTCTCACTCGCAAATGGACTACCCGGTGCAATGCGCATCAAGAAGAACGTGATTGTTACGATAACAAATAATGCAATTAAAATATATCCAAGTCTTTTTAAAATGTACTTTAACATATTAATAGCCCCCTTATCCCTTTATGAAAAGATGGGCTGCCAATAAACCCTTTATGAACAAAGGATTTAAGCAGCCCCAATGTATTACTTACCGGAAGGCTAGTAGTACATCAAATTTAATTAGTTATTTGTCAATTTTGACCGCTTTAAGATTAATGTTACTTAATAAATCAGGTGCCATATTCTTAACATGATCTTTACTCACAAATAATGTTGTGTAATCGTAAATCGGTGCAGCTGGGAATTCAGACATTGCTACTGCTTCAGCAGATTGAAGAAGTTTGATACGTTTGTCAGCATCAGCTTCTTTGTTAGCTTTTGCCATGAATTCAGTGTATTTAGGATTTGACCAACCTGTGTGGTTATTACCATTTTCAGCAGATGAGTACATATCTAAGAATGTGTTGGCATCGTTATAGTCACCAGTCCATCCCATACGCCCTACTTGGTAATCAAATGTAGTCATTTTAGTTAAGAATACTTGCCATTCAGCGTTATCAATTGCAACGTTGATGCCTAAGTTTTTCTTCCATCCTTCTTGAATGAATTGAGCGATTGCCGCGTGTGATTCATCCGTATTAATTGATACTTTGATTGTTAAATCTTTCGCATCTTTAATACCTAATTCTTTCATACCTGCTTCAAGTGCTTTTTTCGCACCTTCTACATCGTTATCTTTATAGAATGTTTCTTGACCTTCCCAGCCATTAATAGCTGAAGGAACTAAGCCTTTTGCAGGTTTTTGCTCTGCTTTTAATACGTTTTTGATTAAGCTTTCACGATCGATTGCTAATGTTAATGCTTTACGAATGTTAGCATTTTTCATTACGTCATCTTTCGTATTGAATTTATAAAGATAAATTGCAGCAGTATCTTTAATGTTTAATTGTTTGCTTTCTTTATATGCATTTACAGCATCTAAAGGAACTGATTGGAAAGGAGCGCCAAGGAAATCAAGGTCACCTTTTTGGAACATACGGTTAGCAGTTGCATTTGATTCAACCATTGAAATATCAATCGTATCTACATCAACATTTGCTTTATCCCAGTAGCTATCTGATTTAGCTAAAACTACTGAATCGTTATGTTTCCATTCTTTTAATGTGAATGGACCGTTTGTTACGTATTGATCTGTAGCATCAGCAGCCCATTTTTTGTTTGCTTCAGCAACTTTTTGATTAACTGGCATGAATGTGTAGAATGCAGTTAGTTGAGTGAAGTAAGGTGTTGGGTTCGTAAGTGTTACAACTAATGTTTCATCATTAGTAGTTTTAATACCTACGCCTTCAACTTTACCTTTGCTCAAGTTGTAAGCTTCTGCGCCTTTAATAGGATAAAGAATTGAAGCATACTGAGATGCATTTTTAGGGTTTAACGCCCATTTCCATGCATATTCGAAGTCTCCAGCGACAACTTTGTCACCGTTTGACCATTTTGCGTCACGTAATGTGAATGTGTAAGTTAATTGATCTTTGCTTACTTTGATGTCTTTAGCCATCGCGTTTTCAACTTTACCTTTTGCGTCAACGCGAGTTAATCCTTCAAATAAACCATTTAAGATTGAACCTGATTGAGTATCTGTTGAAAGCTGTGGATTAAGTGTTGGTGGTTCTGAAGCAATCGCTAATTTAAGCGTTTTGCCATCTTTTGATGAATCATCTTTAGAAGAATCTCCACCAAAACCACAAGCACCTAATACTAAAGTTAAAGCAGCAAGGATTGTTAACCATAAAAAGTTCTTTTTCATGTGTAAACCTCCAAGGTGTAATAAATAGTAGCTATTCCATATAGCATGTTATTACTATATCAAAACAATTTTAAGAAAAAAAGAAATTGAAAGAATATTTTTAACTTGCACACAATTAAAGCTATTCAAAATCTACATACTTATTTATCCAATTCAAAATCGCTTTGTATTTTTATTAGAAAAAAGAGTTCAAAATCGTCTAATAAATAATATTTATACTACTTTTAGTTTTATTATACAAAACAGACTATTCAATCTATTTTTGTTAGTTCAAAAAATAGTTCGTACGCTAATGTACTAAAGTGTCGCATAAAACGTGTAATTTGTGTCTTTTGAATCAAAAATAAACTATCTCAATATTTTCAATCTTTTTATTATTGTAATTATTTGATTTTTACGTATAATCATTGTTTTTTCATGTTTTCGAGATATTTTATGTATTTTCGAAGATATTTAGTATTTCACAATATAATCCCTCTATTTATAACGACTTCCGAAATAGAAAAAGGCTTCCTACATATAGCAGGAAGCCTTTAGATTTTATCACGCTAAAGTTTTGTCAGACAATTTTTCACTTCAGTGAACAAAAGTGGATTCGTCTTCTCCAAGTCCATCTTCACGTACATCGTCATTAAGAGTTGTTTACAGTTTTTATACAAATTCCAGTATTGAAAAGGGTTCAACTTCTCCTTTTGTTTCTCTAAAAATGCTGGTACTCTCGCAAAGAAATCAATAAGTTTCTTTTCAGAGAATCCCTTCTTCAAAAGCTCCTGAATCGCATCAACAGTATGTTCCTCCTCATCAAATTGATATTGATTTTGAAAAGTGAACATTTTATTTACGAGTATTTGGAACATCTCCGTATGCAGATTCGGATCTAATCTTGTATTTTTAATCATTTCATGAATAGCGTCAATCGAGTAAGTAATGCTATTAACCCAACCTAGCTCTACATTATAGCTGCGATAATCTTGTTCGAGGTCTATGTATAAAAGCACCTCTTTTCGCACACGATCAAAAGTAAGGTTCGACATGAAGACATCATTCACATCTCTCTTGAGTAATTCTTTAAGAATTAGCATCGAAAAAGCTCTCGTAATTTTATTACTCGATTCGGTATCTCCTATATCACTATATAAATGATCTTCTTTCATACATCGTAATGCGAGGGCTTCTAATGAATCTTCATCCATCTGTTTATGGATAATATCTAAAAGAATTGGGATGACCGTTTTTTCACGTTCGGACACTTCGATCGTTTGAATGTTGTTGATTATTGAATCGACCAATTGATCTACATTCACTTCATCCCATTCGAGTTCCTCTACGTTTAATTGACGTAGTAAGTCAATTAACTTTTCTTCCGACATTTAATCCCCTCCTCATCCGACAGTCCTATTAATGCTTATACCTTTTTCGGAATTGGATTAAACGTCCACTTTTACTGTAACTTGGAATCTATTAATTGGTTTAGTAAAGAATATGAAAAAAAAATTCATTTATTGATTATTCTTCTTTATTGCGAGCTAATCCGTTCTGCATAAACTTTAATCAATATAACCTCTAGCTCACTTTCAATACATTGTAAAACAAGGTTTATTCTTTAAAAAAAGAAACCTACTTTAATAGTAAGTTTCTCTTAAACTCTATTACGATTTATACAATTTATTCAATAACTCGATTTTTTTCTCAATCGAATCTGCATACGTCATAATATATGCGGCAGGTTCTTTCGGATTATGGAATTGTTCAATTTTCCCTGTAGCTGCATCTACAAATTTACTTGATGCGCCACAGCCCAAACCGATAATAGTTTGAACCTCTTCCATAATGGCTATATTATAAATACTTTCTTCTCCTACTTTTGAATAACCGATATTCTCCAAATTACCTACAATATTTTTCTGTCTATACAGGTAATATGGAACATAATCATTTGCTTCCGTCCACTCTTTCGCACGATTCATCATCGCTTCAGCAGTTGGACGATCCGCAACTTTGTATTTATCACGGTTATGCGTCATTTCAGAAGCACGTTTGAATGAAAGTGTATGAACAGTCAGTGATTCCGGCTGCATTTTTTCAGTTTCTTGGATCGAATGCTCGAATTCTTCAATTCCTTCATTCGGTAAACCGATAATTAAATCCATATTAATATTATTCATACCTTCTTCACGCGCTAACCAAAACTTATCAATGGTCTCTTGAACCGTGTGATGGCGGCCAATCGCTTTCAGTGTTTCATCTGTATAAGATTGCGGATTCACACTAATTCGATCAATGCCCCATTTACGTAATACAGCTAGTTTTTCAGATGTAATTGTATCTGGACGACCTGCTTCTACTGTTATTTCACGAATTTCATGCGGGTTCGGGAAGAATTTATACATTGTTTCATAAAGGGCATCCATTTCTTCCGCTTCAATTGAAGTCGGTGTACCGCCACCCCAATAAACAGAAGTAATTTTCATATTATTTTCGGCAAGCCAGTTACCCATTTTCTCAATTTCGATATGAAGTCCATCGATGAATGTAGCTACTCGCCCTTTTTTACGATTACTTTGAATGGCATAAGCCGGGAATGTACAGTACGCACATTTCGTCGGACAGAATGGAATACCGATATAAATACTCACTTCTTCACCAATCGTATCTAAATCAGGAATTGTTACTAATTGTCTTTCAACGATTTTCTCCATTAAATCGATTTTTTCGTCTGAAAGTCTAAATTCCTTAATTAATTTTTCTCGAATCGCTTCAGCTGTCATGCCTGCTTGACGGTATTTATGATACAGCTTTGTCGGACGAATTCCCGTTAGAATCCCCCATTTTTGATGAAGATCTGTCAGTTGTTCTAACGTATCAAGTAATACATGAGAAATCGCTCGTTTCAAACGGATATTTGCTTCACGCTCTGTGCCTTCATCTTCATATGGTTGAATAAATTCGCTTGTAAAAGTTTGATTTCCTTCCACTAATACAGCAGTTGTTTTTACTGTGAAGTCAGGCTCAACTTCATATGTAAATGTTACATCTAAATCAGCAACCATCGTCTTTCTAGCTACTTTTGAATCTTCAAAAAACAAATTACAAATATGCGTAATTACGCGAATCCAGTCTTGTGGATATTGACGATCTAAACCGATTAATTTCATTAAAAAACTGCACTTCTTTCTACTATATATTTAAAATAATTTTCATTTAATGTATACACATGAATGAATTAGGAGATGACATCTAATGGCACTTTTCGCAAAAAAAAATGACGTACATTTTGAATCACTAGACAATTCGCTATTACATGAGATGAACCAAGTATCCATTTCTGACGCACTTAGCCACTCTATAAAAACGCAAATGCAGATGATTCAATTAACGACAGATGACCTCGCTATTTTACGTGTAATGAAACCTCTTTTACAAGAGAATATTGATTCTATTGTAGCAAACTTTTATAAAAATCTCGAAAAAGAGCCTTCTTTAGGAAAAATCATTCAAGATAATAGTAGTGTAGCAAGACTTCAACAAACTTTGAAGAAGCATATTAGTGAAATGTTCGACGGCATTATTGATGAATCATTTTTGCAAAAACGCCATCGAATTGCGGCTGTACATGCGCATATCGGACTTGCGCCAAAATGGTATATGTCTGCCTTCCAAGATTTAATGAATTATTTCTTTCAAATTGTACAAATGACGAATTTCCTCCCAAGTGACCAATTCAAAATCGTTGCAGCTATTTCAAAAATCCTCAATTTTGAACAACAAATCGTTTTAGAATCCTACGAAGTTCAACATCAAGAGGAACTAACGAAAGAAATGGATCGCCAATCAAAAATGATCGTATCCATTCGCGAAAATTCAGCTTCACTTAGCGAAATTACAAATGAAACGAATAATGACATTATCGAGATGATGTCCGTTCTAGGCAATTTAGAACATCTGTCTAGTGACAATAATTCATTAACGGAAGAAGTACGAGAAGCGTCCGTTCAAGAACAGGATTCATTAAAAATGACGGAGCAGAACTCTGAAAAACTGCAACAAACGATGTACGAAATTAAAAACAGCGTTTCTGAATTACACACTTTGAATGAGAAGATTACTTCGATTGCTCAAATCATTACACAAATCGCCAATCAAACGAATTTGCTCGCGCTGAATGCCTCTATTGAAGCAGCTAGAGCTGGTGATCACGGTCGAGGATTTGCTGTTGTAGCCGAAGAAGTACGAAAACTTGCGGAAAGTACGAAAGCATCGCTTGAAGAAGTCGATTTAGTGTTGGCAGAATCGCATCAGAAAACGCAAGGAATTGCACAAACTTCTGACACACTGCAACAATTGGTCGATGAATCGAGTAATCAGGTAATCGCGACGGGCAATTCATTCGCCAATATCGTGGAACATATGCACAAACTATCCGAGAGAAATGACTCACTTTTCAAAGGGGTTTCGGACCTAACAGATAGTGTGAAATCCATTCAGCAAAGTTCCGAAAAAATTAATATCGCTTCGGAACAACTGAACACCGCTTCTCATAATTGAGCGTAAACAAAAAGCAGAAACCACATTTGAACTGTGATTTCTGCTTTTTCATGTAAAATTATTTTGTTTCTTGGATGCCGTCATATAGAGATTGAACTGGTTTGATTAGAACACGGTTCACTTCTTCAATAATGCCGCTTAATGCCATTTCAGATAATAACATTGCATTGATTTTTTCATTTTGTTGCGCAAGTTGAGCTGTTTTTTGAGCATATTGAAGTTCGTCTTCATTTAACTCTTCGCCATTTGCTTGTTTTTCTTGTAATGTCATTTGCATTTTACGGAAGTTAGAGAAAAGTGCTACTGCGCTCTCGTCTTTTTTCACTTCTTCAATTGCGATTTCTAGTGCTTTGTATTGCTCCGTTTCACGGAAAGTTGCCTCTAATTTGTTTAAATCGTCATAAATATTAATCACTATAAAAAACTCCCTTATATTAAAGTAAGATTGCTACAAAACCTTGTAGTAACCCGATGATTCCACCTAAGACAAACCCTAGAACAGTAATCATTTTGAATTCCCTTTTCGAAATACCAAGTACTAAATCTTCTAATGTCTCAACTGGGAATTTATCAACCTGCTCTTTTACAACAGTTTCTAAATCCATTCGTTTAAGAACATCTTCTAATTTTTTCTCACCTTGATCAAATGCAGTATCGATTAGTTTCGGGAATGCATTCTCCTCTAACCATTTTGCCCCATCTGGTAGGTAATGTACAAGTGGTAAGTCTAAACGATCGCGAATTGCTAATTGTTCTTTCGCATATTTTTGGACACGCAATGTTGTTGATTCAAAATCCAATTCTCCGACTAATTGTGGAATTGTTTGAACTTGAATTTTACGCCATTCCTTGTCGATCATATTGTTCAACATCGCGAAAGTTTGATCCGAAGTTAAAAATTTCTTAATTTCACGTTGGAACATTGGGATTAATGATGTGCCATCCCCAATGAACATTTGCACCATACCGCCAAACGTTCCTTTTGAAGTAAGGAATCCATCGATTAAACCTTTAATTGTTTGAACGCCTTCTGGTGATTCAAAATAACCATCACCTTTATTCAAAATATAACGAGAAATTTCCGGAATTTTGATATCAGCTTTTGCTTTCCAACTCTCCGGTAATAATTGCTCGACTGTTTGAGTTGCTAATACATTTTGGAAATTACCAATCTGTTGTTGGATTAATAAATCTACTTTTTCTTCAATTACTTGAGGTGCATGTGATAGTCCTGCTTGATCTAACCATTGCTGTAATGTTTTATCTTGTGAGAAAACAACCTCTTGTGTTTTGTCATTTAACCATTTCGAAGCTTTTCCCTTCATTGTCGCATTAAAGAATTTCGAACGGAATGTTTCAGGTGTTAGTAAATAATTAACGACAGTCTTCCCTAATTGCTTCGCAAGTTCATCACGTCTTCTTGGAATTAAACCTGGTGTAAATGGTAATCTTTTGCCCCATAAGTAAACTGGATTATGCGGACGAAATAGCATCTTAATTGCTATATGGTTAGTAGCTCCACCGATTAAAGCGCCTACAACTACCATAAATAGGATTGTCAAAAAAGTACTCATGTAATTTCTCCCTTTTTTATAAACTAGTGCTATTATAACAGAGCCTCACATATATGAAAACGAAAGGTATCGTTATTCTTCTATACAAGACTTCGTATATAATAATACGAAAGGGGTGAGTAAAATGATTCAACATTTTAAATTTAAAAGGCTTTATGCTGGTGAATTACCAGGATGGCGCATTTCATTTTATGATCGACAACAAAAAGTTGAAGCGTTATACCATGGGGATGGATCGATTGAAGTAGAATCACCAAAAGATTATGCGCTGAATGAACAACAATTAAAGGATATTCATGAACTTATGTTATTCCATATATATGATTAGCAAAATCAAGAGGTGGCTCGTTTCTAACGACGCCCCCTCTTTTACTATTTCCCAGGAAATGATGATTTGAACTTTCTAATCTAAAAAAAAAGTGAATGAAATTGAAAATCCAATTCCACTCACCGAAATGATTATGATTTAATACCTGATTGTAGTTTATACATTTGATTGTATCTTCCGCCAAGTGCGAGTAATTCATCATGTGAACCCTGCTCTACAATCTCACCTGCATCTAACACTAAGATCTTATCTGCATTTTTAATAGTAGATAATCTGTGGGCAATGATGAAAGTTGTACGTCCCTGCTTCAATACATCCATCGCATGTTGAATGATTTCTTCTGTTTCCGAGTCAATATTCGACGTCGCTTCATCTAATATTAGAATGGCTGGATCGAATGCTAATGCTCTTGCGAATGAAATCAATTGTCTCTGACCAGCTGACAATGTACTACCTCTCTCCAGTACTGGTTCATCCAGTCCTTTCGCAAGGTTTTTCAAGACACGCTCTCCGCCTACTGCCGCTAATGCATTTTCAACATCTTTTCGTGAAATATCCGGGTGATTCAAACTTACATTCGATTCAATCGTTCCCGTGAATAAATACGGATCTTGTAAAACAATGCCCATATGTTGGCGAATTGTTTGACGAGATTCAGATTGAATATTCATGCCATCAATTTTAATCTCACCTTTTGACACATCATAATATCTAAAGAGTAAGTTCATAATAGAAGATTTACCTGAACCAGTATGACCGACTAATGCAACGGTCTCACCTGGTTTCGCCTCGATATTAATGTTTTTCAAGACATATTCATCTTCATTATAAGCAAACCAAACATCTTCAAATTGAACATGACCTTCGTATCGCGGGATTTCTTCTTTTACGACATCTTCCCCTTCAACTTCCATCAGTTCAAATACACGTTCCGCTGCGACATTTGCTCTTTCTAAACGTGAGAACTGGTCGACAATTTGCATAATCGGGTTCATCGTACGTGTAATATATTCGACGAACGCATATAGAACACCGACTGATACTGCTAATTCACCAGAGATTTCCTGTGAACCAAAATACCAGATGAAGACAATGAAAATCAACATTCTTACGACACCGACTAAGTTATGTGAAGTCGCTGAGTCTAAGAATAATAATTTATTATTGTATTTAAAATGCTCATTGTTAATATCTTGGAATTCTTTATTCATATGCTTTTCTTGTCCATAAGCTTGAATAATTGTCATGCCGTTGATTGATTCATTCAACATCCCGTTCAAATCAGATAGTTTTGAACGAATGACATGATTATATTTACTTGCGTATTTTCTGTAAACAATAGACCAAACAATTAAGATTGGAATAATAATTAATGCGAATGCCCCCATGCGCCAATCCAATGCGAACATAATAATGAAAATCCCAACCAATGTCATGAAGCTAGATGCGAAGTTCGCTACAACTGTAACGAATAACTCGCGGATTGCTTCTGTATCATTTGTAATTCTTGATACAACTTTACCAGCAGGTAATCGGTCAAAATAGTTAATCGACAATTTCTGCAAATGTCCGTAAACATCTTTTCTCATCTTCTGTACAATTCGGTTTGAGCCGAGTTGTAACATATAGTATTGGTAATACCTAAAGATTGCATAAACAACAGTACTTAGTAAATAAACACCTAACATTAAATACAGTGGTTTTACTTGAAGTTCATTATTTTGCATAGTCGCTACATAGTGATCCAAAATATATTTGATAATTAATGGACCAGCTAAGTCAGCTCCTACTGAAATGGCTAATAGAATCAAACCAATGATCATTGGTTTCTTAAATTGAAGGGCGTACTGCCATAGTTTTTTTCCTACTGACATTATTGTTGTCCCCCTTCTACTTGCTGTAAATCAAACTGTTCTTTATACCAACCGCCTTTTTCCAGCAGTTGTTCATGCGTACCTTCTTCGATAATTTTGCCATCATCAACCACGATAATCTTCTCCGCATGCGCAATCGCTGACAGTCTATGCGTGACGATAATCGTTGTTTTATCTTTACGCTGATTTTGAATATTTGTAACAATCGCACTTTCAGTTTTAGCATCTACTGCCGAAAGTGAATCATCTAAAATTAATATTTCTGGCTTGCGGATAAATGCGCGAGCGATTGAAATTCTCTGTTTCTGACCACCTGATAGAGATACACCTTTCTCACCGACAAGTGTTTCTAAACCATTCGGAAGTCGCTCTAAATCTTTTTCAAAGTTAGCCATACGAATCGCTTCAGCAATTTCTTCTTCTGTCGCATCTGGCTTACCGAATTTAATATTTTCACGAATTGTACGTGAGAATAGAATATGACTTTGTGGAACATAGCCAATCCAATTCAATACATTTTCCTTCGTTTGAAGATCGATTGGTGTATCACCGATTGATAATTCACCTTCACCTTGTGGATATTCTTTTAGCAATTGCTTCACGATCGTCGTCTTACCACTACCTGTCTTCCCGGCGATTCCTAAAGTTTCCCCACGTTTCAAGTCGATTTCAACATCGCTTAAATTAATTCCTTCAGAAAGTGGATATTGGAAATTCACGTTTTTGAAAGATATATTCGATGGTGTTTGTACGATTACTGCTTTGTCAGGATCTGGTACATCTTCCTTGTCATTCAACACTTCCTGCACTCGGTCTAAAGAGGCATTCCCTTGCTGCATAACGTTGATTAGCTCACCAATCGCCATCATCGGCCAAACGACCATCCCTAAGTAAATATTGAATGTTACGAGATCACCAACTGTAATCTCATTCACCGATACTAAATACGCACCATATCCTAATCCAATCACATAACTAAATGCTGTAATTACTTTACTAAGTGGTCCGAATAATCCAATCATCCACACTACTTTTAAGTTTTTCTGAACAACTTCTTCAGTCTTTTCTGCGAATTGCTTTTCCATCTCAGCTTCTTGCACATATGCTCTTACGACACGCACACCTTCAACCGCTTCTAATACGCTATCGTTTAAATCACCGAAAGCCGCTTGAGAAACTGTGTAACGCTCATGAATTTTCTTGCCTATTATTTGTAGAACCCATGCTAATAAAGGCAGTGGAATGATTGCTGCTAATGTCAGCTTCCAAGAAATTGTCACACCCATCATAATTAAGATCGTCGCTAAATAAAGCGTTGAGTCTAACAATGTCATGATGCCGAATCCCGCTGTTTCAGCAACTGCTTGTAAATCATTTGTCGAACGCGCCATTAAGTCGCCTGTTCGATTTCTTTCGTAAAATGGAGGTCTCATTTTCAAGAATTTCCCCATTAACTTTTGGCGTAAATCTTTTTGTAAAACGTTTGAGCCACCAAATAATTGATATTGCCAAATAAAATTCGTTATATAGGCAAGTACGAGTATGATGATCAAAATAATTAAATAATTCCAAAGTAATTCACTCGTTATATTTTGTTTATGAATTGCATCAATCGTATTACCGATTAATTTTGGAGGTATTACTTCAAGTATATTTGCAATTGTTAGCAATACGAGCGCAACTGCATACCGTTTCCAGTTCTCTTTGAAGAACCAGCCCAGCTTGTAAAATACTGAAAACATTCTCTCTACCTTCTTCCTTTTGTAAATCAATCCCTACTAAAAAACGACAAAAAGACGCACACTCTCTAGAGAGCATGCGCCTTCATTAGAGTATTGGTGACATACCAATACATTTAGACAAAATAAAAAAATCGTGCTAGAAGTCTTTTAGTAGAGGCATGTTATTATATAAAATTGAGTTTGGTTTTTGAGCCATTACAGCTACTGTCATTACTAATTTCATCGTTCATACCTCCATTTCCTAATTATTCACGTAATGTGTTTCTAAATAATAACATTTCGGCTTCCGAACTGTCAATAATATTTTGAAAAGAAAGATAATTTAAAAGTTGTATGAAATGTTCATTTTTGCGTTTTTTTCTGCCTTATTGTAGGCTCTCTTCTTATATATAAGATTGATGATTTGAATTTTAGTGCTAACTACTCTATTATTATATTACTTAACATTTTTTTAAAATCACAGGAGGTGTACACTTTACTCTCCCCCTCATTCGGGCTAGGAGTAAAGGAATTCTTTGGAAATTGCCATACGGTTGACAGCATTCGCTGTCTTGATCGCATGTTCTGCATATTTTGTAGCGACAGAGTTCTCGATCGTTAAAGTCAGAACAACAAAAATTGATCAGCTCATTGCTGAAGGTAACAAAAAAGCTTTAAAAGCAAAAAAAGTAGTATCTAGCTTAGATGAATATTTATCTGCATGTCAACTTGGTATTACGATTACTTCATTAGGTCTTGGTTGGTTAGGTGAAGGAACAATTAGTATGATACTTAAGCCATTATTCGATTTAATTGGCTTAGAAAGTAATATTACGACTGTTATTTCATTCATTGTGTCATTCTCGATTGTGACATTCATTCATGTAGTAGTTGGTGAACTTGCACCAAAAACTTTAGCCATTCAAAAAGCAGAGTCAGTTGCTATGGCATCTGCACCATTTTTAATCGCATTCCATAATGTCATGTATCCATTCATTAAGTTGTTAAATTCTTCAGCAAATGGACTAGCTGCATTATTTGGTGTTCGTAACTCGAATAACTCTGAGGTCGCAATGACTGAAGAAGAATTGAAGATTATTCTGTCCGATAGTTTAAAAGGCGGAGAAATTAATCAATCTGAATACAAATATGTAGATAATATTTTCGCATTCGATGATCGTCTTGCAAAAGAGGTCATGGTACCTCGTACTGAGATTGTCGGAATCGAAAAAGATTTAACTTTAAAAGAAGTATTCGAAGTAATGGGTGTTGAGCAATACACTCGCTACCCAATCATTGATGGCGATAAAGACCATGTACTTGGCTTGGTGAATATGAAGCATTTATTAACTGCTTATATTCGTAATCCAGAAGTGAACGGCGCTAAACCAGTCACTTCATTCATGCGACCTGTCATTCGTGTTTTTGAAACGATTCCGATTAGTGATTTATTATTAAAAATCCAACGTGAACGTATTCATATGGCGATTTTAATGGACGAATATGGCGGTACATCTGGACTCGTAACAATTGAGGATATTATCGAAGAAATCGTCGGTGATATTCGCGATGAATTTGATACAGATGAAATTGCTGAAGTTCGTAAAATCGCTGAAGGACATTTCATTGTCGATGCAAAAGTACTGCTACAACAAGTAAATGATATTTTAAATATCGAAATTGAAGATGATGACATCGATACAATCGGTGGTTGGTTCATGACACAGCATTTTGAAGCAAAACAAGGTGAGCGTGTTTCGGAGCAAGGCTTTGATTTTATCGTAAAAGAACTTGATGGCCATCACTTAATTTACTTAGAAATAATAAAAACACCAGAAAATGAAGATTCTAAATCTGATTTAGTAATTGGTGAAGCATAGTAGAGCGACGTTATATCTTAATGATATAGCGTCGTTTTCATGTATGAAGCATATTTTTCGGGAGGGAAACAATTTGAACCCATATGAAAACTTTCGCAAAGGAGAAAAAGGTGCTTGGATTAGTATAATCGCCTATATAATCCTGAGCTTTGCAAAACTCTTAATTGGCTATTTAGGCGCTTCGACTGCTCTCCAGGCAGATGGTTTGAACAATACAACGGATATTGTTGCTTCAATAGCAGTATTAATTGGCTTACGTATTTCTCAAAAGCCACCAGATGATGATCACGCTTATGGGCATATGCGTGCGGAAACAATCGCTTCGCTCGTCGCATCATTCATCATGGCAGCTGTCGGTATTCAAGTATTAGTCACAGCAATCAAAAACTTTTTCAATGGCCATCACTTAACGCCTTCCCCACTAACAGCAGTTGTTGCAATCGTTGCGGGGATCATTATGTGGGGCGTCTATATGTACAATTTAAAATTATCTAAAGAAATCAAAAGTAATGCTGTTAAAGCTGCTGCTTATGATAATCGCTCAGATGCAATCGTCAGTTTCGGAACTGCTATCGGTATTGGAGCTGCCATTCTAGGTTTTCCAATCATCGACTCTATTACAGCTGTTATCATCGGCGTCATTATTCTTAAGACTGCCTATGAAATATTTGCCGAAAGTGTTCTTATGTTGACGGACGGCTTTGATCAATCGGAAATCGAAGAACTATCCATTGTCGTCAAACAAGTAGATGGTGTCATCGAACTGCGTGATATGAAAGGGAGATATCATAGTAGTATGGCGCTAATCGATCTAACGGTTACCGTCAATCCTGAACTGAATGTGTGGGATAGCCACCGGATTACAGAGGAAATCGAACGCGCCATTCATGAGCAGTTACCAACAGCGCTCGTACTTGTCCACATAGAACCAGAAGGAATGTATGAAAAATAGTTTGACAATTCACAAATTCAGATGTTAATATGTGAATAACTTGAAGGAAAAGGTAGGTGAAGTATTATGATGACTATTCAAATGAACGCGATTGCGTCTAACCCGCATTTATTTGGTTTGCCAACAGTACTTCCCTGCCTAGCTATGTAAAAATAGCCTTCTTTATTGTGCGGTAGAGGTTTGTTGCATCCATTTAGGTGCAGCAAACCTTTTTTTAATACCATAATATTGGAGGAATTTTACTTGAACTTACAACAATACGGATTACAAAACTTTTTTGAACAACAAATTGATGACTCGAACAAATATATTTTAGGTCGTGTCACTTTAGAACATAAACACTCTTACCGCATCGTCACTGAACAAAATGAATGGCTTGGCACGATTTCAGGGAAGATGGCGTTTGAATCATTTGCCCGCAAAGACTATCCAGCAGTTGGTGATTGGGTGTTAGTAGAACAAATGCCAGGCGAAGAAAAATGCCTGATTCACAAAATTCTCGAAAGAAAATCAGTCTTTTCTAGGAAAATGGCTGGTCTTGAACTCGATGAACAAATTGTCGCAGTAAATGTGGATATCATTATGATCGTCACGAGCTTGAACGATGATTTCAATGAACGCCGTTTAGAACGCTATTTAACAGCCGCTTGGAATTCTGGTGCTACACCAATCATCATCCTTACAAAAGCAGACCTATGTGAAAATGTGGATGAATATGTGGAGAAAGTCCAAAACGTTGCTTTCGGAGTTGATGTTTATCCTGTTAGCACATTTACTGGAGATGGTTTATCCACAGTGAAGGAATTATTCCGACCGAATAAATCAATCGCCTTAATGGGTTCTTCAGGTGTTGGGAAATCGACTTTGACGAATGCACTAATCGAAGAAGAAAAAATGGTCGTCCATACGATTCGAGCAGATGATGCAAAAGGCCGCCATACAACGACTCACCGAGAACTTTTTGCGCTTGAAGGTGGCGGCGTTATTATCGATACACCTGGGATGAGAGAACTTCAACTTTGGTCGACTGATTCTGCCCTTGATACTAGCTTCTCGGATATTCAAGCATTACTATTACAATGTAAATTTCGCAATTGCAGCCATAAAAAAGAACCAGGTTGCGCTGTTCAAAATGCAATTGCTTGTGGCGATTTAGAACAGCAACGCTATGATAGTTATATTAAATTACAGCGTGAGATTGCTTATCTGAACCGCAAAGCAGACCTGCAAGCGACTCTTATAGAAAACCGCAAAAACAAAAAACTGTCGAAGCAAAATCGTAAATAACAATAAAAAAGGAATCCTAATGGATTCCTTTTTTAGATTGAGTCTTCTGTTAACCCATATTTTACTGCATATAGCGCCGCCTGTGTACGATCCTGTACTTCTAATTTAGAGAAAATATTCGAAATATGTGTTTTCACAGTTTTTTCTGTTACGAAAAGTGAAGATGCGATTTCTTTATTACTTTTCCCTTTTGTTAATTCAGCTAGCACATCTTTTTCTCGACGTGTTAACGGTTTTAGCATATGAGGTAGCTGACTTGAAGCTTCTTGATTCCGTTTCAATTCAGTCGTTACTTGTGGATGAAGACTACTCTCCCCCGCTATAATTTTACGAATTGTCTCCACTAACTCATCTGGTTCAATATCTTTCAATTGATATCCTGCTGCTCCCGCTTCCATCGCTGGTAAAATATGATCGCGATCAGAAAAACTTGTTAACATTAAAATATGGATATGTGGATAGACTGATTTAATTCTACGCGTTGCCTCAATGCCATCCATTTCAGGCATCACTAAGTCCATCAACACGATATCTGGTTGAAGCTTAGCTGTTAAATCTACCGCTTCTTTTCCATTACTCGCTTCTCCAATTACTTCAAAATCCTTCTGTGTTTTCAGAAAGAATAATAATCCTCTTCTAACAACATGATGATCATCTGCAATAATTACTTTAATCATTTATATTCACCTCATTAATATGGCATTCGAATTAAAATTTCCGTTCCTTTACCTATATCACTCACCCAATCAATTTTACCACCGAGCGCTTCTGTACGATCTCGCATACTTTGTAACCCCATAGAAGGTAATGCGATTGCTGGATCAAATGAAAAGCCACGTCCTTCATCCTTTATGACGAGCAGTATATCACTCTGTGTCACACGCAAAATCATTTGTGCATCTTTCGTTCCTGAGTGCTTACGTATATTATTCAATGCTTCTTGCGCAATTCGGAATAAACTCTCCTCAATTTTTGAGGAAAACTGGAGAACACCTGATACTTTCAAATCTAAATGAAGCCCTAACATATCTGCATAGCCTTTGATTGCTTCCAGTAAGCCCGACTCCAAACCTTTCGGGCGAAGTTGCCAAATGAGCGCACGCATCTCAGTTAATGCTTCCTGCGTTAAAGATTGAATTTCTGTAAAAGTTTCTTTGATTAATGGTTCATCAGACATCTCAGCACCCGCTCTTGATGTTAAAGTGACCGAGAATAGTAGCTGGTTCACTGAATCATGTAAATCTCTCGCTAGCCGATTTCGTTCTTGCACAAGCGCCATTTCCTGCTCCTGCTTCGTTAATAAAATTCGTTTGATTGCTGAACCAAGTTGGAATGCGACCGATTCTAAAAGGGCTAAATCATCATCAGAAAATCGGACAGTATTCGGCGATGCCACATTCAATAAGCCGAATTTTTCATCGCCTGATTGAAGTGGAACTGTCGCATGATGTGTAATATTTGAAATTTGTTGTTCCAAATTTTTATTTGCTAGATCAATTCTTTGGCATTCAATTATATTAGAAGCTTTTTCCAATTCATTATTGTGATATTTTGAAAGACACCAACATCCACCCTTACATAAATATCTACATGAATCTTGCGCCAATGTGTCTGGTAAATTTTCGTGCGCGATTAATTCGTGACGGCGACGGTCCTTAATAAAAAAGATCCAGCCCGTTTCAAAATTTGTACCGTCCAAAAGCTTTTTCATCGCCAATTGCAACATCGGTTTCACTTCTGTTTCTTCATTCAATAATTCGGCAATTTCTTTTAATAATGAGATATCCGAGTGATCTGTCTCCTTCAAAATCCCGCCTCCTTCACATACTTTCTTCTATTGTACCTTTATTCTACAAAAACACCTATGCGTTTACACTCATACTTTTGAATGGTGTTTATCCTCTTTAATTCCGAGTAGTTTACTTATGATAAAGTTAAATAATGTTTACAACGTAGTTAAAAGCTATTATACTCAAGAAGGAAAATACTCTAAAATTAGGAGACTTTTAATGTCAAAAAAAGTAGAATATAGTTTATTATTTATGTGGATTGTTTCTCTATTCGCTACACTTGGATCACTGTACTTTTCTGAAGTAATGAAATATGAACCCTGTACATTTTGTTGGTATCAACGAATTCTAATGTACCCTCTTGTTTTAATAATCGGTATTGCATACATACAACGTAATGCAAAAATCGCAGCAACAACTCTAGTCTTTTCAATCATTGGCGCATGTACTGCTCTGTATCACTACGGAATGCAAAAAGTGCCATTCTTACACGATAATGCAGCAGCATGTGGTCGCGTACCATGTACTGGTGAATACATGAACTGGTTCGGTTTTGTAACAATTCCATTCTTATCACTAGTCGCTTTCATATTAATTTTAGGAACTAGCATCTATATTTTAAAAGCATCAAAAAAGGAGAATAACTAATGGCTAACAAACAAAAGAAAAAAAGTAATGCTGGCGTATTAATCATTATCGCAGTTGTAATCGTCGCGATTTTCGGCGCACTATGGTTCATCAATAACTCTTCAAACGATAAAAAAGAAGAAAGTTCTTCACTTTACGGAGATCATAAAATCAAAACTCAATCAACAATTGATCAATTAAAAGATCCGAACTACCAAAGTATCATTCTTCCAAAAGATTTAAAGAAAGAAATCGATAGCGGTAAAGGAACATTCGCATACTTCTTCTCACCTGAATGTGTTCATTGCCAACAAGTAACACCGAAATTAATGCCGATCGCTAAAGATGCGGATGTTAAAATCAATCAATACAATATGTTAGAATTCACTGATGGTTGGACAGATTACAATATCGAAGCAACACCTACTCTTGCTTACTTCAAAGATGGTAAGGAAGTCGGTCGTATTGTCGGAGATCAACCAGATGAGAACTTCACAAAATTCTTAGATGAAATGAAGAATAAGTAATTTCTTGAGAGGGAATCGCGCTAACTGCTCGATTTCTCTTTTTTTTATTTTGAAGGGGTGTTTTTATGACAGGAACAATTTTCAATTGCGTCATGATTATTATTGGCAGCACGGTCGGCAGTTTGATGAATAAAGGATTGAAAGAACGTTATCAAAATATTTTAATGCAAGCAATGGGATTTGCAGCAATTGCGCTTGGCCTAAATGCAGTCGTTCAATTTATGCCGAAAAGTAATGAACCTGTATTATTCATCGTCAGTCTGGCAATCGGTGCCGTCATCGGTGAAAAATTAGATGTCGAAAAAAACTTCAATTCCTTCGTTGGTCGTTTTTCAAAAGGCCCATTAGCAAAAGGGTTATCAACAGCCATTCTACTATTTTGCATCGGTACATTATCCATTCTCGGCCCAATCAATAGTGCATTGCAAGGTGACTATACATACCTAATAACAAATGGTATTTTAGATGGCGTTACTTCCATGGTACTTGCTTCTACTTTTGGCTTCGGTATCGCACTATCAGCAGTCGCAGTATTTCTATGGCAAGGTCTTTTCTATGTACTCGCATTGTTTTTGAACGATTTTATGACAGCTGAATTACTCACTGAAATCTCGATAATCGGTGGCATTCTCATTTTCGCGACTGGCCTTAGTATTTTAGGGATTAAAAATATTAAAGGATTAAATATGCTCCCAGCATTATTAATTCCACCGCTTTATTTCATCATCAAAAGTTTCTTTTAAATAGGAAAAAGGGTAAGGGAAATTAGATTGATTCCCCTTACCCTTTTTCAATTAATCGAACTTAAATGTATCTGGATGTTTCCCGTAACGCTCATCTCTGTGTAATGCCGAAATCAATTGCAGATCTTCCTCTGAAAGCTCAAAATCAAATACTTGTGCATTTTCAGCAATTCTTGAAGGTGTCACAGATTTCGGAATGACTACAATATCATTTTGTAAATGCCAGCGAATAATAATCTGTGCCGCTGATTTATTATATTTTCTCGCAACATCATTAATGACCGCATCTTCCAGCACACGCCCTCTACCTAATGGAGACCAAGCCGTAATTGCGATCTTATGTTTCTGCGCAAATTCTCGATTCTCAAGCTGCGTTAAGTATGGATGCAATTCAATTTGATTGACCATTGGTTTAATATTCGCGGTCGCCATTAATGCTTCTAAATGATGTGGCTCATGATTTGAAACGCCTGTTGCACGAATTAACTTCTCATCATATAATCGCTCAATTGCACGATACGTATCCTTAAACTTATCGACAACCGGCCAATGTGTTAAATATAAATCGATATAATCCATATTTAATTTCGTTAACGATTTTTCAAAAGCGCGCAATGTTTCATCATAACCTTGATCTGTATTCCAAACCTTCGTCGTAATGAATAATTCTTCACGACTTACAGAGGCGTTTTTAACCGCTTCACCTACTTGTTCTTCATTATTATATAAGGAAGCTGTATCAATCGCTTTATAGCCGACTTGAATTGCTTTTTCCATCGCCCCGTAAGCTTCCTCTGGTTCCGTCATCTTGTACACACCTAAACCAAGGCGGGGCATCTCAATTCCATTATCTAATTTCTTCGTTGAATTTAAAGTTAGCACGACAATCACTCCTTTTCTTCAGTATAATCATATTTTCTAATTATTTCGAGAAGTATTACTTTTTCAATTTCAGTTGATTTTTCGGTTTTCAACGAATATTATAGACTTTGTCCAAAAAAATGTTCGGCTTTAAGGAGAGAATACAATGTTTCAATTAAAAGAAAATGGAACGACTGTTAGAACCGAGTTAGTTGCCGGTCTAACAACATTCCTGACTATGGTATATATTATTATCGTCAATCCGTCGATTTTAAAAAGCGCGGGTGTTCCACCGGAGCAAGTGTTCATGGCAACAATTATAGCTACTGTTATCGCTACTTTATGGATGGCGCTTGTTGCAAACTATCCAATCGCAGTAGCTCCAGGTATGGGGTTAAATGCATTTTTCACTTATTCAGTCGTTTTAGCATCTAAAGGTGAAATTCACTATATGACTGCTTTCGCTTCTGTATTTGTTGCTGGTATTATTTTTATTATTTTATCTTTAACACCGCTTCGAGCGAAGTTAATTTCTGCTATACCAAATAATTTAAAATTAGCGATTACAGCAGGTATTGGTTTATTCATCGCGTTTTTAGGATTAAAAATGTCGCATATCGTTGTTGCAGATGCTGAAAATATTATTAAACTCGGTGACTTAACAAGTCCTGGTGTCATTCTTACAATCGTTGGTTTAACGATTACAGCAATTTTAATGGTACGTAATATTCCTGGTGCGATCTTTGTCGGCATGGTTATTACAGCGATCATCGCCTTAATTACAGGTCAATTAGAAATTACGAAAGTAACTGCATTACCTCATTTACCAGAAGGTATTTTAATGTGGAATCCAATTGAAGCATTTAGCGAAGTGATTGAGCATAGTCTATACGGCGTCGTATTCTCATTCATTCTCGTTACTTTATTTGATACGACAGGTACAATGGTCGGCGTTGCTAGACAAGCTGGCTTGATGAAGGGCGACGAGTTACCACGCGCGCGTAAAGCACTACTTGGTGATTCAATCGGTACAACTGTAGGTGCGATGTTCGGTACTTCACCAACTTCAGCATATGTAGAATCTTCTGCAGGTGTTGCTGCAGGTGGTCGTACTGGATTAACAACTTTAACAGTCGCGATTTTATTCGCAGCTGCTTCATTCTTCTCACCACTTGTATCATCGATTTCTACTGTATCGGCAATTACTTCTCCGGTATTAATTATCGTAGGTACATTAATGATTGCATCTGTTCGCCATATTGACTGGTCGAACTTTGACGAAGCATTACCAGCATTTTTAATTATGCTTGTTATGCCGCTTACTTCTAGTATTTCAACAGGGATTGCATTCGGATTCATCGCATACCCAATTTTGAAAATCGCTAAAGGCCAAGCTGGTAAAGTACATCCGTTACTCTACTTGTTTGCAGTTCTATTCGTCATTCAACTCGTATTTATTAAACATTAATATAAAAGGCGTAAACTTCTCGATTCAATTTGAGAGTTTACGCCTTTTTCTTATTCTTCTTGATCTTGTTCATATTGCACCGGATCCTGTGTTAATCCATCTCGATTCAATTCTTGTTCATCACGCATTTTCTCCATCTGCTTTCCTAATTCCACTACATCTTCAAAGTCATTTGTCATATTGCCACTTTTCACATCATCTTTTTTCATGGAAAACGCCTCCCTCTTTTTTACTTATTTACCCCATAATTTAATATAACATGCTATGCTTATGAAAAAAACAATGAGGTGTTTAGATGCGAATTCTTTGGGATTTTGATGGCACAATAATTGATTCCTACCCTTTTTATACAAATATTTTGTACAAAATTGTTGATGGTTCTTATTCAAAAGCGATGATTTATAGACATTTAAAAATTTCACAATCACATGCGATTCAACACTTTAATCTTTCCGAGAAGCAAACCAACATCATGAAAGCGAAAAGTAAGGACATTGTCGGTGTAAAAGCATTTCCACAAGTGGAGGATGTTTTAAAAGAAGCTGAAGTGAATGTCATCATGACTCATATGAATCGTGCATCTGTAGAACGCCTATTGGAAGAAGTAAATTTATCGCAATACTTCGCTGAAATTGTCGCAGGAGATGATGAATTCCCGCGTAAACCAAACTCAGCTTCATATGCCTATTTACACGAAAAATATAATCTCACACATGCAGTAGGCGATCGTGAACTCGACCTGATTCCAGCGAAGGAAATCGGACTTGAAACAGTTATGTTCCAAAATAATTGTGACTTTGCTGATTACTCCATTGATCATTATAAGGAATTTTTCTATCATTTAAGGAAAAAATAGGATATAATTAATTGCATGATGTTCGACTTTAATGGAGGTGTAGGACGAATGAAATTATTATTAATTTTAGGAGTTACCGTTTCTTTCCTTACAGCGATTTTCACAGCAGCGTATGACAGCAAACCAGGCGAAGAAGCCGAGAAATAAACACCATACAAAAGAAATGCCCCTTTAAGTAAATTGCTTAATAGGGGCATTTTTAAATTGATTAACCATTAATTTGTTTGAAGCCTTGTTGGCGATGCGCTTCATAAATAACGATTGCAGCTGTATTCGATAAGTTTAATGAACGGACATGATCGCTCTGTGGTAATTGTAAACACATATGTTTTTCATGTTCAATAAGCTCATGCGGAATCCCTGTTGTTTCCTTACCAAACATAAAGAAGATCTCTTCATTCACATCCGAATAATCGAATTCCGTATAGTTTTTCGTACCGAATGTTTCAATATAATAAATTGTCGATTTCCCATGTTTCTCGAAAAATTCTTCTACATTTTCATAATACGTAATATTGACTGAATGCCAATAATCTAATCCTGCTCTTTTCAACATTTTATCATCTGTTGAAAACCCAAGTGGACGGATTAAATGTAGATGTGTGTTCGTTCCAGCACAAGTACGGGCGATATTACCTGTATTAGCTGGGATTTCTGGTTGATATAAAACGATGTGTAACGTCATTTCTGGCACTTCCTCTTATTAGTGTATGAAGGCTAATCCTTTTTCAATTTCAAGAATTACTTCTTCTTCTTTTTCAACTTGTAAAGCTTGTTGTAAAATAGCCAATGATTGCTCACCGTTTATTTTACCGATTGCCCATGCTGCTGCACCTCGAATTACAGGTCGGTCATCCTTTTTCAATACTTCTTCAAGCGTTGGAATGGCTGATTCTTCCTTAAAATGAGCAAGTGCATAAATCGCATTTCTTTGGAGTGGCTTCTTCCCTCTCCATGAGCCAGAAATATGGCCAAATTCATTTTTGAATTGCTTATTGGAAATCGTTAATAACGGTTCAAGTAGTGGCTTCGCAATTTCAGGTTCGGGGAAAAATTCTTCGTGGATTAAATTATGTTTTCGTTTATTTTTCGGACAAATCGTTTGGCAAGTATCGCAGCCATAAATACGATTCCCAAGATGTGATCGAAACTCATCTGGTAAAGTCCCCTTCGTCTGCGTAAGGAATGCAATACATTTCTGCGCATTCAACTGCCCACCTTGAATTAATGCACCAGTCGGACAAACATCTAAACAAAGGCGACAATCCAAACATTCATCCTCCATCGGTTCGTCTGGCTCAAAAGGAATATTCGTAATAATTTCCCCTAAATAAACATACGAGCCGAACTCAGGTGTAATAATATTCGTATTTTTCCCGCTCCATCCAATCCCCGCTCGCTCGGCAACAGCTCGGTCTGATAATTCACCTGTGTCGACCATTGATTTCGTACGACCACCCGGGAAGTTCTCTTGGATAAATTCTTCTAAAAGTGCTAATCGCTTTCGCAATGCGATATGAT
Organism: Kurthia zopfii; assembly: GCF_003143955.1. Classification (GTDB taxonomy): domain Bacteria; phylum Bacillota; class Bacilli; order Bacillales_A; family Planococcaceae; genus Kurthia; species Kurthia zopfii. Next base: position 118,621 of record NZ_QFVS01000002.1, read on the forward strand.
AATCGACGCCCCATGAAGCACGACAAAAAATACCACGCCTTGCTCCCTTTTTCCCTTGAGGCGCATCGACCATTTTTGAAGGATAGGCTAAAGCGATTGCGACAATACTTTGCGCTTCTTCAAGTAATAATGTTGGTTCAGTTCTCAGCTCGACATTTGATTCTTCAAAACCTGATTGGTAATTCAATTGCTGTTGCTGAATCAATCGCTGTTTTAAATCGATGAACGGTGCTGCAGATGCGAAACCAATTTTATCAATTCCAATCGTTTTTGCGTACTCTCTAAGTTGTTTTTGAAATGATAAAACGTTCAATTGGTTCCACTCCCTTCTCTATGATACAATTGGAAAAAATGAACAGATAGGTGATCAAAATGACGACTTTTCAACTAAATGAACAATTAACCAATAGTGTGTCTGATTTTAAAATCGGCATGATCCATTATACCAAAATTATCGTTGGAGAATCGCCTCAAATGATTAAAGGTCGCACACAGTTATATCAAGAGAATTTATTTTTAGATTTACAAGATGTGCCTGTTACCGAAAAAGCAGGCGTTCGTGAATGGCGTGAAGTATGGAAGAAGCTTGGCGCAGACCCAAATCGCTACCGTCATTCAGCAGAAGCTTTATTGCGTAGAATTTCCAAACAAAATTATATTCAGCCATTTCATTCGGCTGTCGATTTGAATAATTTCTTCTCACTTCAATATGAGATTCCGGTCGGTATTTATGATGCCGCTAAAATCGAAGGCGATGTGACGATTACACTTGGTAATGAGCAAACGACTTATGAAGGTTTGAACGGACGTGACATTACATTAAAATCAATTCCTGTAAGCGTAGATGCAGTTGGACCATTCGGTAGCCCATTTGTTGATAGTAAGCGCACAGCCGTTTCTGAGGCAACTACAGAAGCGATTCAACTATTTTATTTACGTCCATCACTTTCCGAAGAAGAGTGTCGCCAACTTTTAGATTCTGCTGGCAATATGTTCATGCAAATTCACGGCGGTGAATATTCAGTTCAATTGCTGACGAAATCCAAAAATGAAATAACAATTTAACTCCAAAAAGAACACGACATCACGTCGTGTTCTTTTTTCTACTCTACACCTGGTAAAAACGCTAAGTATTTGTCATCGGCATTTAAAATTACATCAACGCCTAATGGAATACCTACATTTAGATCTTCATGGCCAAATTTAAAACCACTTACGACAGGTTTATTGAAATCTTTAAAGTAACTTTCGAATACCGCTTCAACTGTAGGTGAATTTTTATATTCAACTGGTTCTGTTCCAGTAAAGCTACCAATTACGACACCGGCACATTGTTCTAACTTACGTGCCATGCGTAATTGATTAAGCATCGCGTCAATATGAGCAGGTTCTTGCCCAACATCTTCAATAAGCAATACTTTATTCGCAACATCTAATTCGAATTTCGTACCTAGCGATTGGCAAATCAATGTTAGATTACCACCAACAATCATACCTCGAACTTGCCCACCGCTTATCGTTGTTAGCGGTGAGATTTTCTCATCATATACGATTTCAGCTGGGCTGAAAAGTTGTTCAAACATAAGCAATGAGCGTTCATGTACGTCTTCTCTTCCAAGTGCTGATAAAGTCGGTCCGTGGAAAGTCACAATATTACTTAACTGGCCCATCGCTGTGTGTAAAAATGTAATATCTGAGAATCCCCAAAATATTTTCGGATTTTCCTCTAACAAAATATAATCAATTTTATCTGCGATTCTTGCTGATCCATAACCACCGCTCGAACAAATTATCGCCTTGATTTCTGGATTTTGAATCATTTGATGCACATCATGAAGACGAATTGAATCTGTGCCTGCTAAATAATAATTTTTCGCTGTAACACTTTCACCAATTACACATTCTAAGCCAAGGCTTTCCAAAAACTTGATTGATTTTTCTAGGCGTGCTTTATTCGGTGGACTTGCTGGTGCAACGATTCCGACTTGATCACCTTTTTGTAATCTCTCTGGTCTTGTTCTCATCTATTAAAAACTCCTTTATAAATCAGTTCGTTCCTTCATTGTATAACACTTTAGTAGGCTTCACCAATTGATTGCCACTCAAGTTCTATTTCTGTTACAATAAGAACATACATTCTATATGGAGGCGATTTAATGACGATTACGAGATGCTCTTGGGCAAATGTGAGTGAACTTGACCAAAAATACCATGACGAAGAGTGGGGTGTTCCTCTTTCGAATGACGCAGATTGGTTCGAGACAATGATTTTAGAAAGTATGCAAGCAGGCTTGAGTTGGGCAACAATCCTTAAAAAACGCGAAACGATGCGTGAAGCCTTTGACCAGTTTGACTACGAAAAAATCGCACTTTATTCAGAAGAACGTGTCGAAGAACTTTTACAAAACCCAGGAATCATTCGCCACCGAGGAAAAATCAATGCGACGATTAATAATGCTAAATTATTTATGGAAATTCAAAAGGAATTCGGTAGTTTTAATACTTTCATCTGGGATTATGTCGGTGGTTCACCTATACATAACCACTTCCAAACTTTAGCTGATGTACCAGCTACTACAGAACTTTCTACACAACTAGGTAAGGATCTTAAAAAACGAGGCTTCAAGTTTCTCGGGCCAACTACAATCTATGCTTTCATGCAAGCTTCAGGCATTGTAGACGATCATGTTGCTGAATGTTTTAAATACAATCCTCACTAATAAAAGTTACGCCACTATTCCTTTACGGAGCAATGGCGTAACTTTTTATTTTCGATTCAACACTTGTTCGACCCCAAGTAAAATAACATTCAAGCCAAACTCAAATGATTCATCCGTTCCCATCACTTCAAAAGTGCCACTCGTAAATAAATTACGGAATAAACCTGCCTCTTCTTCACTCATCGAATCTAATCTTTCCAGCATTTCTTCTTCCGGTTCAATCTCATCTTTCGCGACCATTTCCTGCACATTTCGCTCATGTTGTTCATGATCCAATACAAAGTAATACACATAGTTTATAAGCGTCGTCACAACTTGGAATTTCTGCGCTTCTGTTAAATCTGTATTTTCCACACATTGCAACATTCGATTTGAAAAACGAATAATATCCTTTTCATGTGGTAGCGTCATCATCATGATTTCTGTCGAACATGGATACTCGCTCAATACTTTTCGTGTCACATTAGCAAGCTCCGTCAACTGTTCCTTCCACTCACCATCCGACTTCATACCTTCTAAAATTAAGCCCGATATTTGATTCGCCATCCCCTGATAAAGATGCTGCTTACTTTTAAAATACCAATATAGAGAAGGCGCTTGAATACCAATTCGAGTCGCCAATTTTCGCATACTAAATTTTTCAAGCCCCTCTTCACTAAGTAATTCCCATGATGATTGCAAAATCTTTTCCTCTGAAATTTGTGGTTGTTTCTTCATTTGGACAGCCCTTTCTATCTAACACTGTAAGTTTATACTTTACAACTTCTTAACTTCATGATAACATCTAACACTGTTAGGTTCAATCTTACACCGTTAGATAAAACATGAAAGAAGTGATTATATGGATTCAAACAATCTTTATTATTTTGAAGAAGCACCCATCAAGAAAGCAATCCCTCATTTTGCGCTCCCTATGATTCTCGGAACATCAATGAGCGTAATTTACTCAGTATTAAATGCTTATTTCCTCGGCACATTACATGATTCAACAATGCTCACTGCACTCGCATTAACTTTACCTCTGTTCGCTATTATTATGGCACTTGGTCATTTAGTTGGCGTAGGTGGTGGCGCATTTATTTCCAGACTACTAGGTGAAAAACGATACGATGTTGTGAAATCAGTATCTTCATTCACAATCTATATTAGTTTAGCTTTTGGTATTTTGTTCATTGCAGTTGCACTACCCTTTATGGATCAAATCGTTTCAGCATTAGGCGCAACCCCACAGTCATTTGAATATACAAAAGACTATATTTTCATTATGATTCTCGGTTCACCAATCGTTATTTTATTTTTCAACTTAGAAAATTTAATTCGATCAGAAGGCGCAGCAATGACTTCTATGATTGGTATGATCATCAGTGTCATCGTTAATATCATTTTAGATATTATCGCAATTTATGTACTTCATTGGGGTGTGACAGGTGTCGCAATCGCTACAGTAGTTGCAAACTTAGTAGCCTGCATCTATTTCGCTTATCATATTCAACGCAAATCAGAATTTTTAACATTGTCATTCAAATGGTTCAAAGCTTCGAAAGAAATTGTTTCCAATGTATTTAAAATTGGTGTACCAGTCTTCATTATGAGTATCTTTTTAGGTGCAATGGCATTAGTTTTAAATAAATTCTTAGTAGAGTATGGAGATCAAGCAGTAGCCGCATATGGACTATCCTCTCGCCTCTTACAACTTCCTGAATTCATTCTTATGGGATTATGTGAAGGGATTGTTCCATTAATCGCCTTTACGTACACAGCGAATAAATTACGGATGAAACAAACAATCAGCTTTACGATAAAAATCATCGCTGTACTCGCAATCGTATTCGGCGTACTTGTTTATTCTATTTCTGATTCACTAATTGGCTTATTTACAACGGATCCTCAATTAATCGAGATGGGCAGCTATATTTTACACGTTACATTCCTTTCATTATTAATTACAGGCTTCACAACACTGTTCACAGGTATTTTCCAAGCAACAGGACAAGGTACAGCTGCTCTAGTAATGTCATTGATTCAAGGTGTCATTTTAATCCCTACATTATTTATCGCGAACCATTCATTTGGTTTCCACGGTGTTGTATGGTCCCTAGTCATCGCAGAAGCTATCTCATTCCTTGTTGGGGCATTAATGCTCTATCTACTACGAAACAAGTTAGAACCCGATATGGACGAAATTATGGGCTAATTCTCGCATTAATAAAAGCTTGATCTAATTGATCAAGCTTTTTATTATGATTTCGCTATCAACTATTCTTTTCTATCTTACATTTGGATAGTTCCATACAGTTTTATGGCAAGGCTGAATATAAAATAGTAGAGTACAGTTAATCTTTCAAACTATTTTAATTGGCTAATTTCTTTCAATCATCGTTGAAAGAAATAACGAAGACTTCTGCCGAAAAACAAGTGTGAAGCAATCGTTATTTATGAATGATTCATTCATAAATTGTTTTAAGCCCCCCAACATTAATAATAGAACCTGATTGACGCAATTCGTAACGAAGTGGATATTTGAGCCTTGAATATCTAGTAAATTTCGAATATCATGGTTAATAGACAAGTGATTTTCCCCCTTAGTTTATGGTTTCGAGACTTTTATTCTATAGGGAAACTCACTTGTTTTCTATTTTTTTGAATAAAAATAACGTTCATGAAGTTTCCGCACCGATCTGATGAGAGATCGGTGCTTTTTTCTTCACCAACGTTATTTATTGTAGAAACATAAAAAAACCACCCTTCCGAAGAAGAATGGTTATATAAGTTGAAATGAGATGAAGCTAAGATACCGGTGGTCGGGATCGAACCGACACTTCGTTAGAAACACGATTTTGAGTCGTGCGCGTCTGCCAATTCCGCCACACCGGCATAATAAAGGCAAATTTTTTGTAAAAAAAAATGGAGGCGGCAACCGGATTTGAACCGGTGGTAGAGGTGTTGCAGACCTGTGCCTTACCACTTGGCTATGCCGCCATCTCATTATTTGTTTAAAGAATATGGAGCGGAAGACGAGGTTCGAACTCGCGACCCCCACCTTGGCAAGGTGATGTTCTACCACTGAACTACTTCCGCAAAATGGCTGGGATACCTGGATTCGAACCAGGGCGTGACGGAATCAAAATCCGTTGCCTTACCGCTTGGCTATATCCCAAAAATAATGGGGCGAATGATGGGAATCGAACCCACGAATGCCTGAACCACAATCAGGTGTGTTAACCACTTCACCACAATCGCCATTATTAGTATTACTTAAATATGTCTCTAATTAAAAAAAAATAAAAAATGGGGCGACTGATGGGAATCGAACCCACGAATGCCTGAACCACAATCAGGTGTGTTAACCACTTCACCACAATCGCCATTATTATTAATTTTAATTAAATTTTAAATTGGCAGGGGCAGTAGGAATCGAACCCACACCAAAGGTTTTGGAGACCTGTATTCTACCGTTAAACTATGCCCCTAAATTAAAAAAATGGTGGAGGGGGGCAGATTCGAACTGCCGAACCCTAAGGAGCGGATTTACAGTCCGCCGCGTTTAGCCACTTCGCTACCCCTCCAAAAAGATGGTGCCGGCGAAAGGAGTCGAACCCTCGACCTACTGATTACAAGTCAGTTGCTCTACCAACTGAGCTACACCGGCGTATTATTATGGTGGGTCGGGACGGAATCGAACCGCCGACACTTAGAGCTTCAATCTAATGCTCTACCAACTGAGCTACCGACCCATAATAATGTTGAAAGCTTATTTTTTTATAAAAAATGGCGGTCCGGACGGGACTCGAACCCGCGACCTCCTGCGTGACAGGCAGGCATTCTAACCAGCTGAACTACCGGACCATTGGTTGCGGGGACAGGATTTGAACCTGCGACCTTCGGGTTATGAGCCCGACGAGCTACCGAACTGCTCCACCCCGCGATAATGTTATATGAAATTTCTTTTGATTTGCTACTATTATGAAATTTCTTTTTTAAATCAGTCACTTTAAGATATTTTGAAAATGGAGGAGGAAGAGGGATTCGAACCCCCGCGCGGTATGACCCGCCTGTTGGTTTTCAAGACCAATCCCTTCAGCCAGACTTGGGTATTCCTCCGTAATATAATATATAGTATCTTTGGTGGACCTTGCAGGACTCGAACCTGCGACCGGACGGTTATGAGCCGTCTGCTCTAACCAACTGAGCTAAAGGTCCTTTAGATTAATAGTATGGCGGCCGAGGGGATCGAACCCCCGACCTCCCGGGTATGAACCGGACGCTCTAGCCAGCTGAGCTAGGCCGCCATAATAATATTGGTTAAAGTTTTAAATTGGTGGAGCCTAGCGGGATCGAACCGCTGACCTCCTGCGTGCAAGGCAGGCGCTCTCCCAGCTGAGCTAAGGCCCCAATATAGTAATGGGTATTTGAAAATGGGTATTTTTTTAATGGTCGGAATGACAGGATTCGAACCTGCGACCCCTTGGTCCCAAACCAAGTGCTCTACCAAGCTGAGCTACATTCCGATTTAGTGGTGCGCCCAGCAGAAGTCGAATCCACAACCTTCTGATCCGTAGTCAGACGCTCTATCCAATTGAGCTATGGGCGCAAAAATAATATATTAAGTTACTTTAATTTTGAAATTAAATGGTGCCGAGGGCCGGAATCGAACCGGCACGATGATCACTCACCGCAGGATTTTAAGTCCTGTGCGTCTGCCAGTTCCGCCACCCCGGCATATTGGAGCGGAAGACGAGGTTCGAACTCGCGACCCCCACCTTGGCAAGGTGATGTTCTACCACTGAACTACTTCCGCAATATGCTAGATTTTTATAATCTGACAAGTATATATAATTGTAATAATGGTGCGGGTGAAGGGAGTCGAACCCCCACGCCTCGCGGCGCTAGATCCTAAGTCTAGTGCGTCTGCCAATTCCGCCACACCCGCATTATTGTAAATCTTTAGGCATTTTTTAAATAAATGGTGAGTCATGCAGGATTCGAACCTGCGACCCTCTGATTAAAAGTCAGATGCTCTACCAACTGAGCTAATGACTCACTATGAATGGTGCCGGCGAAAGGAGTCGAACCCTCGACCTACTGATTACAAGTCAGTTGCTCTACCAACTGAGCTACACCGGCGTATTTCAAAGTGAAAAAATATGGTGGAGGATGACGGGATCGAACCGCCGACCCCCTGCTTGTAAGGCAGGTGCTCTCCCAGCTGAGCTAATCCTCCATTATTATATATAGCCCGGCGATGTCCTACTCTCACAGGAGGAAACCTCCAACTACCATCGGCGCTAAAGAGCTTAACTTCCGTGTTCGACATGGGAACGGGTGTGACCTCTTTGCCATCATTACCAGACTATATTTCTTAAGGAATTCCTTAAGGACAAGAATTATTATATCATGATAACGTTTGAAAGTCAACCGTTATTTTAGAAATTTTTTATTCTTTCAAAACTGGATAAACGGTTCATTGATAATTTTTTGTAACAATTGTGGTTAAGTCCTCGATCTATTAGTATTCGTCAGCTCCATATGTCACCATACTTCCACCTCGAACCTATCTACCTTGTCGTCTTCAAGGGATCTTACTTACTTGCGTAATGGG
>NZ_QFVS01000030.1 GCF_003143955.1 Kurthia zopfii
AGCTAAAAGAAAAAGGCGATAAGACCTTTATATCAGTTTTCGAGTTACCAACGGTAACCCTCAAACTGAACGGTATTCATCCCCCACTTATAGAAGATGGGGGAATTCTACCGAACAGATGTTAAATGAATTGCAACTCGTTCTAATCGACATTATTACGTATGCGGATCGAGATTCTGAAAGATGGTATGACATTGTGAGTAACCCAAATTCCAAAATTCAATCAAAAATTAATAAACATTTTGAGTAGCGATTTTCGTTACTCTTTTTTTATGGGGAAAAGCTATACTAGAAGATTGATTATGGACGTATGTTCGGTTTATTATTAGAGTATAGGAGGAAAATACTTATGTTTTGGATTACGGTTGGAATTATCGCCTGCCTCCTTGCCTGGTTGTATCATAAACAACAACCGATCAAATCAATTTTGATGGAAGAGGAAATGATTGATCATCTTACAAATGAAGAAAAAGGACGAGTTGGTGAAGAAGAGATTGCACAATTCTTAAAAAAACTGCCGGGTAAATTTTTATTATACAATAATTTTTATTTGCCGATTGATGCAGAAAAGAATACTGAAATCGATTTGCTGATGGTTCATGAAAAAGGGATTTTTGTTTTTGAATCTAAAAACTACGCCGGTGTAATTGAAGGTGTTTCTCATGATCATTTTTGGACTAAGTCATTTTCTGCAACTTACAACCAAAGATTTTATAATCCAATTAAACAAAATGATACGCATATTCGTGCCTTGAAAAATATAATTGGTCCTTATGAAGTGTTTAATATCGTTGTATTTGGGCGAGAGGCATCATTAAAAGTTGAATCGATGCCAACCCCGGATGTTTATGTTTGTAAAATAACGCAGCTCGAATTCCTATATGATTTATTGGGGATTTTGCCTAAACAAATCTCGCTCGAAATCATTCGAGATGAACTTGTGCAAATTGAACCAGTTGATTGGGAGATGAAACAACAACATATCGAAAGACTTCAGTCGAGATATGGTCATAAGGCGATTTCCTAGTCAAACAGCTTATAACCCTTTATGATTGGTTATGAGCTGTTTTGTCATGGAAAATTCATGTTATGTTTGAATTTTTTCTGTTAGGATATAATTATTACTATAAATAGGGAGAGGTAGAAATTAAATGAATACAGATTTAAGTATTTTACTCGCTTTTGGCGCAGGGTTTCTAAGTTTCATTTCACCATGTACTTTACCGCTGTATCCAGCTTTTCTGTCATACATAACAGGTGTTTCCTTTAGTGAAGTAAAAGATGGGAAAGCAATGAGGCAGAAAAAAGCCATTTTACATACTTTATTTTTCTTAATAGGGTTCTCGCTCATTTTCATCGCGCTTGGTTATAGTACGACTTTTGTGCATACATTTTTTGTGAAATATGATGATATTGTCATGAAATTCGGTGGTATTTTGATCGTTGTTTTCGGATTAGTCGTTACGGGTATCTTCACCCCAAACTTCTTAATGAAAGAGCGTAAATTTGAGTTGAAAAACAGACCAGCAGGTTACTTAGGTTCTGCACTAATCGGTCTAATTTTTGCTGCAGGATGGACGCCGTGTACAGGGCCGATTTTAGCAGGGATTTTTGCATTAGGACTTTCAAATCCTGAATCTTCAATTTGGTATATGGTTGCTTATGTAATAGGTTTCGCAATTCCATTCTTCGTTTTATCATTCTTCGTTTCAAGAATGAATTGGATTCGTAATAATAGCCAAAAATTAGTGAAATTCGGTGGCTATGTCATGATTATTATGGGGATCGTCATTTTCTTTGATGGCATGACAATTTTCAACCGTTTATTATCACCAATCTTCGGAGATTTCATCGGTTTTTAATGGTAATTGTGCGTAATAAAGAGTATATTATTCATGTAAATAAGGGGGAAATAATTTGACAACTTTGTTAATCGTTGATGATACATTATTAATGCGTCAAAGAATACGTGATATCGCAAATGACAACGATATGAAAGTTGTTGGTGAAGCGGAAAATGGGATCCAAGCAGTTGAATTATATCGTGATTTACAGCCAGATGTAGTATTAATGGATATTACAATGCCTTTGAAATCAGGTATTGATGCGACCGCTGACATTATTTCCGAGTTCCCTGATGCAGTTATTATTATGCTGTCAGCACTTGAGCAGCAAAAAATAATTATTCAAGCACTAGAAAATGGGGCGAAGGATTTTTTAGTAAAACCTTTTGAACCACAGCAGTTTGTACGAACTGTGCGTCAATTTATTTGAATGGAGTAGGTTTTATGTCTTTTAGTTCATTACCTTTACAGTTGGCATTGATTGATTCAATTCCATCTCAATATCTATTAATCGGTTCGACAATATTAGTCGTAGTAATGGGGATTATGATGATGTTCATTCGTATGAAATCATCCGAAAAACCCGCAAATGCCAAAAAGATTATTATTCCACCTATTGGAATGGCTACCGGTGCATTAATGTACATATCGCCATATTTTAGAGTGACATTTGATCATACAGTTGTAGCGATTTTAGTCGGTGTATTATGTTCTTTACTACTTATTAAAACGTCTAAATTCCACATTGTTGGAAATGATATATTTTTGAAGCCTTCTAAAGCATTTTTCTTCGTACTTTTTGGATTACTTGCATTTAGAACAATCGCAAAAGTGTATCTTGGAGGAGAATTCCATTTAGGAGAACTGGGCGGACTGTTCTGGTTACTAGCATTCTCAATGATTTTACCGTGGCGTTTAGCGATGCTATGGCAATTTAAAAAATTACAAAAACAACTATAAAATGCTTAATGCAGTTTAGGAAATCGACGAAAATCGGTTTCTTTTTTTATGGAAAATTGTTAATATGATATATTTTTAGCTACTTATGGAAGTTTTCTTCTGTTTTGTGTACTATAGAGATAATGAATGAACAATCATTTACAGAGTAGGAGTGACCGAGTTGCAAAATACATTCACTTTAGTCGAAGAGGTAGCAGCAAAAATTGAAGACTTCTATATTCTATGTATTTATGACCATCACTATGCGAAAAATCAATCGGTATTACTTCAAAGAAAGTTCAACCAATCAAAAATCATTGAATTACCGGAAGTGAATGGAAAATTTAGTGCGAAGTCATTTGTCATCTGGTCTAAAACATATGAACAGAACGAGGCTTTATTTTATTCGATTCGCATGCAAGCAAGGCAAGAAACTGTCGTGAAGATTTCTAAAGCATTAGTAGCCTATTATATTGAACAAAACCCAAATGTCGAAAAGAAGTTGAAAAATCCGACTGTTTTAGATGATACATTGAATGAAATCCAATCGCTTATTCGGGCGACATCTTTTTTATCAGATGAAGAGTGGATCCAATTTTATGTAGCTTTCAAAAACGAAGTACGCAATTGGGTAATCGAATCTTTATTAAATAAAATGTCCATTGAAGAAATTCGCCAAATGGAAGTTGCGGAATTAAACTACTTGTTTTTCGATTATATGTCTTCGCAATTAGCATTAAAAGCCGAGTTTATGAAATTTATGATTGAGGCGACGAATCGCTATTTAGACAGATGGTTGGATGAAATAATATCTGAATTATCGAAATCTTCAAAACTCCAATCAATTCTCGGCAATTTGGTCGAAAGTCGGACGAAATTGGGCGATTTCTCCTTACAATTCACGGTTCAGGATCATCTATTTGTCATGAATAATTTACCGTATCAAATCGTACGTGAAGCGATTTACAAAAAGGCATTTCAATCAAGTCCATTTTCAAGCTTTCCAACTGCCAATATTTTAAAAGGCAATACGGAAGGGCAGATTGAGTTCATTCCCATTAATGATGAGCATCAAGTTGACAGAGCTTGGCAGCAAGTGAAGCGCATTACGGACATCGATGTTGATGTATTTGATGCACTTTGCAATTTATTTCTATCCAAAAAACGAGTCGAAGCAGAAGTGATTTCCATCTCGCTTGTCGATTTACTTCATTATCGAGGATTGAAGCCGAAACGCAGTGGTGATGGGCGTAGAGGTGGTTATGATGCGAAACAAAAGGCACAAGTGATTCAATCTCTAGCGAATATTCAAAGTATTAAGATGAATCTGACAAAATTACAAAGCTTTGAAAAAGGAAAGCCGAAAAATATAAAGCTTGAAGGACGTACTTTTTTATTCATAGATGAAGATGGACAAGACATGATTTTCGATTTGGAAACGATGCCTAAAAACATCTATTTTACAATTGATACCGCATTCGCTTCCTATTTATCAGGAGCTGGTCGACAAGTGGCGCTACAACATAAAAAAGCACTTCATTATCATCCGACGCAACAGCTTTACGAAAAGCGATTATGCCGTTACTTAAGTTGGAGATGGCGTATTCAAGCTCGTAAGGGGAATTATTTAATTCCGAATACGATTAGCACGATGTTAGATTCGATCGGCATAGCGCTAAATGAGCGATTGCCTTCAAGAACACGGGAGAGATTAGAACGTGCTTTAGACCAATTACAAGAGGATGGTATTATCCAGTCTTGGCAATATGAAAAATGGGATGAAGGCATTACAGAGTTCAAAGGTTGGGCTAGAATTTGGCTGGAATCGGGGATTATTATTGAACCGCCAGAAGCGATTAGTACGCAATATGCTTCAATCGAACGGAAGTCATCTAAGCGGGAGCAAACTACGCAAACCTTAAAAGAAGCAAGGATTGAGAAGAAATTTTCTTTACTGGAACTTGCGGAAGATTTGGAGATTCATGTGTCTGAACTGAGCGAGATGGAGAGAGGGAAGCGACCAATCACGAAAAAAGTGTCGGATTGGATTCAAAAGTAAATTCATTAAAGCTAGGTCGAGCAATCGATCTAGCTTTTTTCTATGGCAAAAGTCATTTTACGTGCAAGCGAGTCGTATAAAAAGTTTGTGAATGCGCTTACAAATAACCTTTGTCGTGATTTGCTCTAACCAATGTCGCGGTTGGGGTGCGCATAAAAAAGTTTGTAAATTTTTACAAACCCTTTAGTACCAACCGTTTAGGGCATATGTGGTCATCAGCGTATTCCTTTATTACTTTATTAATTTAATGCGTTCACTGCAATCGCACAAAAAAAGAGGTGACATATACTAGGTGTAACAGAAAATTCTGTTAATACACATACTGAGGTGATCGAACATGCTAGAAAATAGTAACTTTAAAGCGTTAGAACCATTATTCAAGCCAAGGGGAATCGCAGTTTTAGGTGCTTCTGAAAGTAAGTACAAAATCGGTTATTTGCAAGTTCAAGCTTTATTAGACGGTAAGTTCACAGGTGAGATTTATCCAATTCATCGTAGTGCAGAAGAAATCGCAGGTTTGAAGTGCTATCCAACAGTGGAAGCAATTGAAGGCGATGTCGACTTAGCGATCATGTGTACAGGAGCAGAACAAATCGAATCGGGCATTATCGATTGTGCAAAAGGCGGCGTAAAGGCAATTATTATCTTCGCTGCTGGATTCTCTGAAACTGGAGAAGAAGGCGATCGACAACAGAAACATCTCGCAAATTTAGCAAAACAATATGGTATTCGTATTGTCGGGCCAAACTGCGTAGGATTAGTGAATACATCAAATGGATTAATCGGTACTTTCTCACCAGCCATTTTATCGGTTCCTTCAGACGGTAAAAAAGGCGTAGGATATGTATCGCAAAGCGGTGCGTTCGGCGTGCTTACATACATGGCAGCGGCGCAAAACGGTGTGCTTTTCAACTATTTTGTTAGTACAGGGAATGAAATGGAATCGGAGTTTTCGGATTTTGTCGAATATATGATTCACGATGACGATACGCAAATTATCTCTGGCTATATGGAAGGTGCTAAAAACCCGAAAAAGTTACTTGAGTTATCAAGGGAAGCATTAAAACGCAAAAAGCCAATCATTTTAATGAAGACAGGTCGAAGTACAGCGGGTAGTCGTGCAGCATCTTCACATACAGGTTCATTAGCAGGTGCGGATAATATTTACGATGCTTTCTTCCGTCAAACTTCCATCGTTCGTGCGGATGATTATGATGACATCATTTCATTCTCAAAATTATTCAATCCAGACCGCCTTCCAAAAGGGAAAAACACAGTCATCGTCACGAGTTCAGGTGGCCGAGGCATTAATGAAGCGGATCGTTGTGAAGCGCATGGCTTAAATGTTATTCAATTATCGGATGATACGAAATCGAAAATTATGGAATCCATTCCGAGTTTTGCGAGTGCGACCAATCCAATTGACTTAACAGCGGCTGCTTCTGTAACAAATCCAGAATTATTCATTGCACCATTAAAAGCACTATTAGCTGATCCTGAAGTGCATAACATTATTTACACGGAATTCCCATTCTCATGGACTGCGGAAACACCAGAAGTGCAAGAAATGATCAAACTTGTAAATGAATCAGATAAATTTGTCTGCTTAACGACATTTGAATTAGAAGGAATGAAGTATCCACCTGCAACACCAGCGCTTGTGGAGAATGGCATTCCAGTATTAACAGGCACATTGAATCCAATTCGCGCTTTATCGAAGCTAGTAAATTACTCGCTTGCTTACGACAAGCAGTTTGAAGAAGAAATTCAAACAGAAGCCTTCCTAACACAAGATATTACGGAGATTTTCGCTGATCAAGAGTTGCTAAGTGAAGCACAATCAGGTGCAATCCTACAAGCTTACGGCATTCCTACAACGAATCGAATTATTGCGATGGATGTCGAAGCTGCTAAATCAATTGCGGAACAAGTGGGTTATCCTGTCGTTATGAAAGTCGATTCAGCAGATATTCCACATAAGACGGAAGCAGATGCGATTCGATTAAATCTTCAATCTGAAGAAGAAGTGATTAATGCATTCAATGAAATTATGCATAATGCGAAACAATATAATCCGACAGCTGTCATTAACGGCGTTTCCGTTCAAGAGATGCTGGAAGAAGGCGTCGAAATCATTATTGGCGCGCAGAATGACGAAGTATTCGGTCCAGTTGTCATGGTTGGATTAGGTGGTATTTTCGTTGAAGTATTCAAAGATGTCGCATTCTCAGTAGCTCCACTTAGCCGACGAGATGCACTTGAAATGCTTGAAGAACTGAAAGCGAAAGCCGTACTCGATGGTGCGAGAGGGCGCATGAAAGTGGATACGGAAGCGATTGTCGACATTTTACTGCGCGTATCTGAATTAATGATGGATCAAAAAGATCATATTCAAGAATTAGATATTAATCCAGTCATCGTCTATGAAAAAGGCGCGAAAGCAGCAGATGCGATGATCGCACTTAAATCAGTTGCAGAGAAAGCAAAAGTAGGTGATTTAAGCGATGTCCAATAAACATTTAATCGGCTTAAAAAGTGAAGTTTTCCATTACAAAGTAGAACTTGAGCATTTACAAAATTTTGCGAAAGCAATTGGTGATGACAATCCACTTTATTTTGATGAAGAATTTGCGAAAAACTCGATTCACGGGGGAATTATTGCACCACCAACTTACCCGATTGCAATTGGTGCAACAGGTGGCTCGATTGATTTAGGACTGGATCAAAGAAGAATGCTACATGGTGAGCAATCATTTATGTATGAAAAAGTCATTCGACCAAATGATGAATTAACTTGCCAATTAGTTATTTCAGACGTTTATGAAAAAGCTGGGAAAAATGGAAAGATGGAATTTATCTTACTTGATACTGAGATGAGAGATTCATCTGGTGAATTAGTCGTCATTAGTCGAACAAATATTGTGTATCGACCTAAAAAACAAGCGGTTTAAGGAGGGAAAGGCATGCTAGTACTCGATCAATTAGTCGAAGGACAATCGTTAGAAACTTTTACGAATGAACATATAACAGTGGAACAACTCAAACAGTACGCACAAGCATCGGGTGATTTAAATCCGATTCATACGGATGAGAATGTCGCGAAAAGCGTAGGATTACCAAGCACGATCGCGCATGGGATGTTAATTATGGGGCAGCTAGGTCGCTACGTGAATCAAATTGCGGGCGGAAATGCGACAGTGAAAAACTTCAATATGCGTTTTGGTGCAATGACTTTCCCGAATGAGCAAATCACTTGTTCAGCAGTTGTTGAATCGGTATCAGCGATAGAAGCGACAATTAATGTCTATGCTTCAAAAGGTGAAAATCAAATTGTTGGAAATGGTCAAGCAGTTCTTGTATTTAAAGGGGAGGAAGCATAATGGCAAATATTGCGAGTAAATATGCAATTGTAGGTGTAGGTGAGAGCGAACGCTCAAAAAATTCAGGGACAACTCCATTACATTTAGCATTGGATGCGGCAAGAGCAGCGATTGCGGATGCGGGAATTGACGCAAAAGAAATCGATGGTTTCATGAGTTACTCAGAAGGTGATTCATGTACTTCACATCAAGTAGCGACGTATTTAGGCGTTCGTCCAAAATATGTGAAAGACATCTCTGGTGGTGGTTCAAGCACAGAAATGTTAATTGCGGATGCAATTAGTTTAATCGAAACAGGCCAAGTTGAAACAGTGCTGATCTATAGAGCGATGAACGGTCGTTCTGGCATTCGTATGGGCGGTGGCGGATGGAGTACAGACTTACTTCAAAATGCTTTCGAAGGTGGTTCATTCATTATCCCTTACGGTGCGGGAAGCCCTTCTCAATGGTTCGGCTTATTCGCACAACGTCATATGCATTTAAACGGCATTACGAAAGAACATTTAGGTCATGTATGTATTTCAGCATATGAATACGCACAAAAAAATCCGAAAGCATTCTTCAATGGTAAACCACTTACAATGGAAGAATATTTAGCAACGCCAGATTTGAGTGATCCATTTAATAAACATGATTTCTGCTTAGAATCAGATGAAGCGAATGCGATCATCGTTACTTCCGCGAAAAAGGCAGAAACTTTGAAATCGAAGCCCGCATATATTTTAGGTATTTCAGCTAGACAATGTGTGTCACACGCACACTATTGGCAAAATGTTGATGAAGTAGCAGCTGATTATGTTGCGCAAGATTTATATAAGAAAACAGGCGTAAACCCATCTGAAATTCAAGTGGCGAGTATTTATGACTGTTATAGCTGGGTAGTCCTTCGTCAATTAGAAGCATACGGACTCGCTCCAAAAGGTCAAATTGGTGAATTCGTTGCGGCTGGGAATTTGAAAATTGACGGCGCACTTCCGACGAATCTGGCGGGCGGTATGTTATCGGAAGGTTATACACATGGTATGAACAATGTCTTAGAAATCGTAAGACAAGTTCGAGGAGAATATGAAGGTACGGAACGCCAAGCAAAAAATCATGATTTAGGAATTTGTACAGGTTGGGCTGGTCCTGACATTGCAGGAGCTATGCTTTTACACAAATAAGGAGGAATACAAATGTCTGAACAAACAAAAGTAGATTATGCAAAACCAATTCCATTAAAAACAATTGATAATGCGCCATATTGGGATGCCGCTGATCAACATAAATTAACACTTCAAAAATGTACAGATTGCGGACAATTTGCACATCCCCCTGGCCCATCTTGTAGCCATTGTGGTAGCTCAAATGTTGTTTGGGAAGAACAAGGTGATCAAATTTTTGGCGAAGTATACTCTTACGTAATTTCATACCGACCTTTCTTACCAGGCTTCATGCCAGAGGATTGTCCACTTGTAATTGCGGTAGTGAAATTAGAAGAACAAAATATTACAATCATCGGCAATATTTTAGATTGTGAACCAGCTGATGTGAAAATCGGTAAAAAAGTACAAATGGTATGGGTTGATATTAATGAAGAACGAGCAATCCCACAATGGAAACTCGTATAAAAGGGGGAAGAACAGATGGATTTTTCATTCACACCAGAGGAAGAAGCATTTCGTCTTGAATTAAGAAGTTGGTTAGAAGAGAACTTACCTGAAGGCTGGGTAGATGGTGGCTCTAATTTAGAAAAAGATTCGAAGGAATATGAGTTATTCTTACGTGACTGGCAACGAAAATTACACGATGGTGGTTGGGCAGCGATTGCTTGGCCTGAAAAGTACGGTGGCAAAAATGCATCGCTCATGCAAGAAATCGTCTATCACCAAGAGATGGTTCGCGTAGGCGCTCCACCGCTTGTGAACTATGTAGGGCTGCATATGGTAGCACCTACTTTAATGCATATCGGTACGGAAGAACAACGTGAAAAATATATCGAAAAAATTCTGACTGGTGAAGAAGTTTGGTGTCAAGGCTACTCAGAACCAAATGCTGGATCAGACGTAGCTGCGATTCAAACAGCAGCGGTTAAACAAGGCGACAAGTGGATTATTAACGGTCAAAAAGTATGGACGAGCTTTGGCCATATGGCGGATAAATGCTTCCTTGTGACACGTACGAATAAATTTGAAAAGAAACATAAGGGAATTACTTGTTTCTTACTCGATATGCATCAAGAAGGCGTGGAAACTGTTCCAATTATTCAAATGGACGGGGAACATGACTTTAATGAAGTGTATTTAAATGATGCGATTGCGACGGATGCTGAAATCGTCGGTGAAGTGGATGAAGGTTGGCGCGTGATCATCGCATTATTGATGCATGAACGTACAGGCATTGGCGCACAAGTATTCACGCTTGAAAAACAATTTAATGAACTCGTAGAACTAGCGAAAACATTAAAAGAAGATGGTGTGCCGGTTATTGAAAAACAAATGGTGCGCAAAAACATGGTAGATCTATACATGAAATCACGTGGTTCATTACTAAATTATTATCGTAACTTAACGAAAGCATTGAAAAACGGTCAGCCAGGTGCTGAGGGTTCAATGGATAAATTATTAGTAAGTGAATTAACGAAGGAATTATTTGCGAATTCAATCTCACTCCAAGGACATCAAGGCGTACTTTGGAAAGAAGATGCCGTAGCGAAAGATTCTTATTGGCAAGATCAATACTTATACTCGTTTGGCCAAACAATCGGTGGGGGCACGAGTGAGATTCAAAAAAATACAATCGCAGAACGCATTTTAGGTTTGCCGAAAGATATGGGACGATAAGGGGGAGAGAATATGGATTTTTCACTAAGCGAAGAGCAAGAGATGTTCCGAAACTATGTAAGAAAATCACTAGCTGACTTTGAAGGTACACAAGTCGCTCGAAAATATTTAGTCGGTGATGTCAACGCTTTAACGGAAGCACAGGCATCATTAACAGAGTTAGGCTGCCCAAGTTTAAATATTCCTGAACAGTATGATGGAATGGGGCTTGGTGCGCTAGATTTAGTGCCTATATATGAGGAAGCTGGTGCCGTATTATTACCTGGACTAATGTTAGAAACATGGTCATTTGCTTCACCACTTATCCAAAAATATGGTACGGATCAACAAAAACAAGATTTCCTACCTAAAATCGCATCAGGCGAAATCACATTTTCAATTGCTTGGTTAGAGCCAGAAAGTTCTTATCGCCCAGCAGGTGTGCAAGTGACTGCGCAAGGTGGAAAATTAAATGGCAAGAAAATATTAGTGCCAGATGCAGCAATTGCAGATTATTTCATCGTCGTAGCACGCTCAACTGAAGGTCGCGAGGAGGCAGGAGTAAGTTTAGTCATCATGCCTGCTTCAGATGCATCAATCCAACCTCAATTGAATATAGATAGTACACGTAAAGTAGCAGCTGTCGTATTGAATGAAGTAGCATTTGATCAATCGCAACTACTTGGCGAAGTAGATCAAGGATGGTCTGCACTTCAAGAAGGTCTACTGTCGTTCAACGCAGCGCTTTCTTCGATGATTGTCGGAAGCTTAGATCGTATCGTCACAACGGTAACGGATTACGCGAATATTCGTGAACAATTCGGTCAACCAATTGGACGTTTCCAAGCGATCAAACACCGCATTGTTGAAATGAAAATGGATTTAGAAACGGCTCGATCACTTGCGCATTACGCAAACTGGGCTTATGAAACGCATGCTGAAGATCGCGTACAAGCCGTGTTCTCAGCTCGCATCTTCTGTACAGACGCCTTTAACCGAGTAGCAGCTCATAGCGTTCAAATTCATGGTGGTATCGGTTTTACAGAAGAACTTGATTGCCATTTATATGTGAAAAGAGCTCGATTCTACGAGAACTATTTAGGTAGTACAGAACAATATTATGAAGAAACAGCAAAAGCATTAGGCTGGTAATCAATTTGTGACTACTACTTGAAAAAGGGTAGTAGTCACTATCAATTAATGAAAAATTTTAGTAAAATATTGGTGGAACTGTTATTCTAACAACCAACCAGATTTGAGGTGTATTATGCATATTCAATTAGATGAAAACTCAGACGTTCAATTATATCGTCAACTTGCCAACCAAATTATTATGTGTATTGCTCGTGGTGAGCTAAAAATAGGAGATGCACTACCTTCAGTCCGAACGATTGCGCATGATTTGAATATTAACGTCAATACCGTTAGTAAAAGCTATCATGAATTAGCCGATCGTGGGGTCATCGAATTAAAACAAAAAGCAAAAGCTGAAATCGTCATTGCTCATAATTTCGAAAACTCGATGGAACAATTAGAAGAAGCAATGAAGCCTATTTTAGCCCAAGCATTTGCGAATGGCATCGACAAGCAGACGATTGAAAAAACAACAAAAAAAATGATGAAAAAGTGGAAATTGAAAGATTTACACACGAATAAAAGCCCTATGCAAGAAAAAATTCTAAGTTAATTATAAGAAGGCAAGTAAGATTGCGTGAATCGTACAATCTTACTTGCCTTCTTTTTGGATTTACAGCATGTCTACGCGGATTGCTTTTTGAAAAAATGCTCATAATCGTCAACTTGAATATTCATTTCATTTAACTTTTTACGTAGGAATTTATGATCTCTTTCAGGTGTTGCTTCTATATAACCTTGAATAATTTCATCAAAACTAATGACTTCCACTTTTTTATCTAATGCAATTTGCGAAATCTTCCCGGCAATTTTAGATTTGGCGACATCTCTAAACAGTTCAGGAACAGGACTCACGAGTTCATTTAATAAATTCTTTCCTTGATCATCCCATAAATGAAGTGCCGTATGTATGTAATAGTCTTGCCAATCTAATGTCGATTTCCCGTCCTCTTTTGGCATCGATTTTAAAAACTTTCTAAACATGAAAAACCCGCCAATCGCCATGATTACTATAAAGAATACACACCAAGCAACAATAAATAGTATAAATCCATTCGACATATCATCCCCTCCTACTGCCTATTATAATGATTTTTTGAAAAAAATTCACCTATTTGTCTTTATTTACCTTTCGCCCTCTATTTAGTTTATGAAAGGCGGTGATCAATATGGCAAACTTCAAATCATCTTCATTAAAGATTCAATTTCTAGCTGGTTTCGACGGTGAGAAGCAGTTGAAGAAAACACGAGTTTATTCTTCTGTAGATCAATCGGCAACAGTAGCACAACTAGAAAAAGTGAAAGACGCAATTGCATCAGTTTCTGGCAATAGCATTTTAAATGCAGAAACAACTGTTACAAAAACATTATAAGAAAGGAGTGAGTGGCAATGTCAAAAGTATTGAAAATGAACTTCACATTGAATCCAAAGGGAATCTTCACGGTTACAGTCGACGCACCAAAAGTCGATTTAACAGAAGCGGAAGCACGTGCAGCTATGACGACAATCATGGAAAGCAATGTGTTCTCGCCAAAGTCTGGCACAATTTCAGGCATTGATTCCGCAACAATCACGAATCAAACAATCACAGATTTAATTTAGTCTAAGAAGCAGAAGTCGCCGAGAAGTGCGTGACTTCTGCTTTTTTGAAAGGGGAGAAATCGAATGGAAGAATGGATGACATTTATTCAAAGCATCGGATTTCCAGCAGTTGTGGCATTCTATTTATTACACAGAGTAGAAGCGCGATTACAGGCAATCCATGATGTCCTATTGGATTTTATAAAATCGACTTCACAAATTCGTCAGTAAAATGCATTTACAATTGTTGTATAATATTCAGTAATTTTGTAATATTGAGATAGATAAGGGGCGTGAATGACAATTGAAGAAATTAGTCCGATTAGTACCAATCTTACTCATATTTACATTATTACTGTCTGCTTGCAGCTCGGCAAAAAGCTTTAAGGCAGAAACAGATTACAAAGTGAGTGATTTCACTTTTACCGATCAAAATAAAGAAAAAGTGTCATTAGCTGATTTGAAAGGGAAACCGTGGCTAGTAATGTTCATTTTCACGAGTTGTACAACGGTATGCCCACCAATGACTGCCAATATGTCTGAAATCCAAAAAAAGCTAAAAGATAAAGGTATTGAAGATTATAATATCGTCGGTTTTAGTGTGGATCCAGACATCGATACACCAGAAGCTTTGAAAGGTTACTTAAAAAACTATCAAGTGCCGGATGAATCAAAGTGGAAATTCCTAACAGGATTTTCACAAGAAGAAATTGAGAAATTTTCAGTTGATTCTTTTAAAACACTCGTGAAAAAAACGGAAGGTAATGACCAAGTAATTCATGGCTCAAGTTTTATGCTTGTAAGTCAGGAAGGCAAGGTCGTGAAAAGTTATAGCGGTGTTTCCGATGTACCAAAAGACGAAATTGTAGTAGACTTAGAAAATATTATTGAAGATGGAAAATAATTGTGAAAATACCGAATTGTAGTGAATTCTACAGTTTCGGTATTTTCTATTAAGGAGAGATTTAATGATTACACTCGTTCCGTTACATGAAAAGTACGCACAACGCGTTCAAGATCTACATAACCATCCACTTGTATCAGGTGTACTTGGACTAGAAAATCAAACCGTTCAAGATAAATTGAATTTTTTCCAACGTATGAATGAGGAAGAAGCGAGCCGTATCACAATTTCACGAATCATTTTGAATGAAGAACAACAATGCATCGGCATTACGACTTTAATGTTTATAGATCATGAGAAGAAAAGCTGTCACTTAGGCAGTTGGCTCGGCGTGGACTATTGGGGAAAAGGCTATAATGAGCAAGCGAAAGAAGCCATCCTCAAAATCGCATTCGATGAATTAAAGCTGGATCGCGTATTTTTAGGCGCGCGCAAAACGAATGAACGCTCCATTGCAGCGCAAAGAAAACTACCATTTATTACGATGAATGTGGAAAAAGCATACGAAAGTGAATGGTTATTTTTAGAAGAAAAAGAAAAATGCCCCTCAATTTTAAATGTTGTGCATTCAACAGACTTCTATAGCCATATTAATAAACCTCGCTAGTCTATATAGTGAAAAACAAAAAAAGCAAATAAGAATAAAAGAGCCTAGCGTCGAAGTCAAACTCGATGCTAGGCTCTTTCGTTTATTTTACAGTGAACCAAGATTTAAACTTCAATGAGATGATCGCAAGGACAATCCCTTGGAAAACGAAGTATAAACCAGTAATTAGTGTGAAGCTAAGTGCTGCTTGGAATGGTAATGCGAACATTAGAATACTCATGATCAATGCGAAAACAGTTAAGATCAGTAGTAAATAATACGCGAATCCACTTTTTTGATTAAAGAATCTTAGTGTTAGTAATGTACCAATTGATTCAAAGAAGAACCAAATTGCGAACAGAATACCCGTAATTAAAGTACCGATTGTTGTATTGAAGAATAAAATAATCCCTAGCACTAAAATTAAAACACCCGAGAAAATTAAACCGTAATCTTTTTTACCAGTTTGACTATTTAATCGGAAGAAGCGCAGTAAATCGAAAATACCTTTTACAATGGCAAGGATCGCTGCGATTTTAATAACTGTTTTTAACGCATTATCAGGATAGAATAAGAAGAAAATACCTACTCCAATGAAAATAAGACCTGTAATTAATGTAAATGTACTAAACTTTTTCATAATAAACCTCCTATAAAGATAAAATGGTGGGGAAGTATGTAAACTTTCCCATTCTGTACCTTTCAACCATATTATATTGCCTAAATACTATTCTATGCACTTAATATGCATAATTAAAACGTATTTTTGAAAAATCTAGCAATTTTTTTTCAAAAGCGATGAACTCTGGAAGAAATGATATAATGTAATAATAACTGAAATCTATAAATAGAGGAGTGTGGTTCGGTAATGGCAAATGTCGTGATCCTAGCTGAAAAGCCATCGCAGGCAAAAGCATATGCTGAAGCATTCAAAATAGCAAAAAAGAATAAACATTATATAGAATTACAACCATCATCGACTTTTCCAGATGGTGCAACGATTACATGGGGTGTCGGCCATCTTGTTGAATTAAAGCAACCAGCTGAATACCAGCCAGAGTGGAAACGCTGGAGTTTAAAAGTACTGCCGATGATTCCAGAAAAATATGAATTCAAAGTAGCAAAAGGAAAGTGGGATCAATTCCAAGCGGTTAAGGCACTTTTCAAAGATGCGGATTTATTAATTAACGCATGTGATGTCGATCGCGAAGGGTCTAATATATTCTATTCCATTTTGCGACAAACACGCGTGAAGTCAAAACCAATCCAACGATTATGGATCAACTCATTGGAATCCGACGAAATTCGTAAAGGATTCGAAGCATTGCGAGATAATGAGCAAGATTATCGCCTTTATATAGAAGCACAAACGCGTCAAATAAGTGATTGGCTAGTCGGTATGAACGCCAGTCGCCTTTTCACGATGTTGTTAAAGGAAAAAGGTTTGAATGAAACAATGTCAGTAGGCCGAGTTCAATCGCCGACAGTATATATGATTTACGAGCGTTTTTTAGAGATAGAAAACTTTCAACCTGAAAACTTTTATGAGTTAAAAGGGGAATTCCATTCTCGCATGGGTTCTTATTCAGGAAAAGCGGACTTTAAATCAGCTAAATTTGAAGAAGCAATCGCCTTACTTCAAAAGATGAATATTACTGAAAAGCAAAAAATACCCGCATTGATTACATCTGTTGAGAAAAAACCGAAGAAAATCTTACCACCGAAATTGCATTCATTATCAACTTTACAGCAGAAGGCAAATAAGATTTGGAAATATAGTCCAGCAAAAGTGTTAGAAGTGGCGCAAAACCTTTATGAGAAAAAAATGATTTCATATCCACGTTCAGATTGCCAATTTATTACACCAGCTGAGTTTAGTTATTTAAAAAACAAATTAACAGATTATCAGCAATTAATGAAAAAACCATTTGAACCGGCTTCATTAAGTCCAAGCAAAAGGTACGTCGATGCGGGAAAAGTAGAGGAGCACTATGCCATCATTCCGACTAAATCCATTCCATCAGAGCAAAAACTAGCAGGATTATCGTTAATGGAGAAAAATATTTACGCAGAAGTCGTGCGCACAACACTTGCGATGTTCCACAGAGATTACTTATATGAAGAAACGAAAATCATTACTGAAGTGAATAAATTACCTTTTAAAACAATTGGTAAAGTCGAGCTGGATCGAGGTTTCCAACAATTATGGCCAGCACCGAAAGAGAAGAAAAATGAAGCGCCACCATTGCCATTAGTTGAACAAGGGGAAGATGTGGATGCGATTGTCCAAATTCATCAAGGGACGACACAACCGCCGAAGCCTTTCACAGAAGGTCAACTCGTTCAAATGATGAAAACCTGTGGGAAGTTCATCGAGGACGATGCTGAAAGTGATATTTTGAAAGAAGTTGAAGGGATCGGAACAGAAGCGACACGTGCAGGTATTATCGAAACGATTAAACGCCATGAATACATCGACGTGACAAAAAACATCGTTTCCATTACTGAAAAAGGGAAAGTGCTATGCCAAGCAATTTCGGGTTCATTACTTGCGAGTCCAGTTATGACAGCGAAATGGGAAACATACTTACGTAAAATATCAGCGGGAACAGGGACGCAGGAGGCATTTTTACAAAATATCGAAAAATTCCTGAATCATTTAATTGAGGCATCGCCGAAAATTATTGCAGATACGGATATTACATCTGCGGCTGAATTATCAACTCCAAAAGTAACGGGTCCGATTGCGCAATGTCCATCTTGTCATAAAGGCGAGTTACTTGAACGTCAGAATTTCTATGGTTGCTCCGCATATAAAGACGGCTGTAAATTCTCGATTTCTAAAAAAATTGCGAGCAAGAAATTATCTGCAGCGCAAGTGAAGGATCTTTGTGAAAAAGGCATTACGAAACCGATTAAAGGCTTTAAATCGAAGAAAGGTTCGACATTCTCTGCGCGTTTAAAATTAACCGCAGAAAAAATTGAATTTGATTTCTCTGTATAAATAAGAAAAGACCACTACCGAGATAGTGGTCTTTTTGTTACTTCAAATCATGACTTTGCATTTTATTTAGTTCTTTTTCAATTTTTTTCTTTACAGCATCTCGACCAGATTTCCATTCTACTAATAGGAATAGTAAACCGACGATTGTAATAACGCCATTCACTAATAGATTACTATCATTCGTCGACACCATATAAATTCTCCAACCAATAAAGACGATTGGTAAAATAGCACCCCATAAAAAATGTCTACGTGTCGCAAAGAAATATTGTAAAGCTAGAAAACCCGCTACGATTAGCACATCATAAAATCCTCCAAGTCCAAACATTAACCATCATTCCTTTCAGCTTTATACTTTTCAATAATTAATTTCGCTTCCTCTAATTCAATGCGATCATCAATCGACAATTGTTTTATGAATTGTACGAAATCACTTTGATCTTCTTGATCATTCGCTTCAATTTTTTGAATTAATCGATCGAGCTTTACGCGCACAGTCGGATAGGACACTTCGTATAATTTCGCTACCTCTTTTAAGGAGCCTGAATGTATGACGAATTTTTTAATAAATGCTAAATCTTCCTGCTCCAATGCTAAAAGCCATTTCGGAATATCTTTCTTATCCAATTGCTTCACCTTCTTTTGTTTAATTATTCCTAAATAAAATATATCATAAAACTTAATAAAATTAAAGTATTTTTTAACATTATTAAATAAATCGTATAAAAAAACAGTGAAACATGAAGTTCCACTGCTCAATTACTATTTAGTTTCTTGTTTTGATTGTTCGCGTAATAGGTCACGAATGTCTTTTAACACGTCATCAGTTGATTCAGGAACTTCTTCAACAACTTCTTCTTGTTGTTTTTTAAAATTCAATTTCGAAATGATTCGGATGAATAAGAAAATCGAAGCAGCAATTACGAAGAAATCAAATACGCTTTGAATGAATGCGCCATATTGAATACCTAAGAAAGTTAAATCTTCAAATTTAGCTTCTGAACCGAATATTAATGCGATTATTGGTGTAATGATGTTTGTAACTAAAGAAGAAACAATTTTACCGAATGCAGCCCCGATGATTACACCGACTGCTAGATCAAGTACATTACCCTTGAACGCGAATTTTTTAAAATCTTCCCACATGATTGGGCACCGCCTTTTTTATGTTTATAAAATATATTGTTTGTTATCATAACGTATTTTTAACAAATCTTCAATAATCATTGACAAAAGAAGGTTACACAATTGCATATAGATGTTCATATAATCGTGATATAATAACAAAACAAATGAAAGTTTTGTGAATGGAGGAAAAAATGAATAAAGTATTTATAGCAGTGCTTTTGGCGACTGCATTAGCTGCGATCGAAGGAACGATTGTTGCGACAGCCATTCCAAGTATTACAGCGGATTTGTCGGGCGTAGAACTAATTAGTTGGATTTATTCAGCTTATTTACTATCTGCAGCAATTGCGACGATTATTTTCGGTAAATTAGCCGATCTTTTCGGGCGCAAAAAAATGATCATCATTGGTATATCGATTTTCGTTGTCGGTTCACTATTAAGTGGATTAGCGCAATCGATGATTATGCTTATTGTATTTAGAGCGATTCAAGGTATTGGTGCAGGTTCGATTTTACCAATTACTTTGACGATGGTAAGTGAAATTTTCAATACGGAAAAAGCGCGTGCGAAAGGGCAGGGTTATATCGCCATGGTTTGGGGTGTGTCGGGTGTTATTGGGCCACTAATTGGTGGATTCCTAGTCGATCAACTTTCATGGCATTACATTTTCCTATTAAATGTACCGTTCGGACTTGGCTCATTATTAATGATCGCCAAATATTATAAAGAATCCGTTACGATTACAAAACATAAAATTGATTTTCTTGGTGCAGGGTTATTCGTCATTACGACAGTGGCATTACTACTGTCAATTATTGAAGGAAGTAATACCGGGATTTGGAATGCGCCACTTCAAATCATTTGCTATATTGTCGTAGTCATTGGTGGATTACTGTTCATTCGTACTGAAAAAAGAGCGAGCGAACCAATTATTCCACTGTCACTATTTAAAAATAAGCGACTAAATGTCGTAAACGGCCTAACTTTTGTCATAATGTCGATTGTTATTAGTGTATCAGTATACATTCCAATCTACGGACAATCAGTTATTGGGCATAACGCGACGAAGGCTGGGCTGATGATTGCGCCACTTTCAGTCATGTGGACGGTCAGTGCAATTGCGATCGGTTCACTCGTTGGCAAAATAGCGAATAAAACAATTATTCAAATCGGTACGTCATTCTTAGTAGCAGGAACAGCGATGTTAGCGTTCCTTCAGCAAGATTCATCTTCAATCTATGTATCGATCAGTACAGCTTTAATCGGTTTAGGGATGGGATTAATTGCGCCTTTACTAATTATTACGGTGCAAGCGGCTGCGAAAAAAGATGAAATGGGCATCTCAATCGGCCTAAATTCATTTACGAATACATTTAGTCAATCTGTTGGGGCAGCGATGTTCGGCGTCATCTTCAACTTTATTACGGCGAAAGCGCTTAGAGATTTAGATAAAGGGGAAGTTCAATTAAATGGCGCATTAGACCGCTCCATCTTCTCTGATGCAGATATTGCGACGATCAAAGGCATTATTACAGATGGTTCAGTAGCGGTTTACATCGGAGCATTAGTATTGGCTGTAATTGCATTTATCCTTGCAGCAATGCTTCAAAAGAAAAAGCCGATTCAATAGGATATTACTCGAAAAAAAGTGTAATTTTGTTATAATATAAGGTATACACATTGGAAGGATGATTAACTTTGAAAATTATAGAATTTCACGACTTTGATATTTTTGATTTAAAGTTCAAATTATTACAAGAACCTGAATTACTTGAGTTATTAAAAGTAAATGAAGTTGAAATTGATGATGAGGACGAGTACCACTTAGTGAAAGACGTTAAAATCGGCTTCTCTGAAGATAAAGAAAATGCGCAAGTTCTAGGTCATATCGACTTAATCGACTTACAATATAGCCGTCACATCGAGATTACAATTAGCGGTTACTTCACAATCGACATGGAAGATACAATTGATGAAGAAGCAGCTTCACAACAACTTTATGACGAAGGTTGGTATGTGTTAAAACAACATTTACGCCCAGTCATCTCATTCTTAACAACGATGGACTCGCGTAAAGCGGTTCATATGCCATTAGATTTCTAATACAAAAGGGACTACTACTGTTTTTCAGTAATAGTCCCTTATTTTGTTGTACACTTTGAGCCGTCTACTTCACAGCAAAGCCGAGTGTATTTTCAAAATGCGTCAATGCCCAATCATGTCCTGCTTCATTAAAGCTACCGACACAATCTTTGAAAATGGTCGTTTTGAAACCTAGATTATATGCATCAACTGCTGTATGCAAAATACAAATATCCGTACATACGCCCACTAAGAAAATCTCATCGATCTGTCTTTCTCGCAAAATCAATTCGAGCCTTGTACCTGTAAATGCACTATAGCGCGTCTTATCCAGTGTAATCACTTCATCCAAATGATTGATTTGATCATAAATATTTTGGATTTTACCGAATAGTTTTCGACCTTCTGTATTTTCAATATTATGAGGTGGGAATAGCTTTGTTTCAGGGTGATAAGGATCATTTTCTTTATGCAAGTCATTGGCAAAAATGATGAGTTGTTTCTTATTAAAGAACTCTTGGATTTTCTCTGCGATTGATTTCTCTAGTATTTGCCCAGCAAAATCACAAGTTAATGCGCCATCTGATGCGACAAAATCATTCGTGTAATCAATAATAATTAATGCTTGTTTCAAGAAAATCACCTCCTTTTATTTGTATCTTCACTTTACTAAATAACGCAATGTAGTTCAAATAAAAAAAGTTGTCACAATTCAGACATATTGATTTGCTTTTTGAAAAAATAGGATTATAATAGAAAAAAATTGAAAGGTGGTTTTTATAATGGAATTTTTAGAAACTAAAAAATACAACAAACAGGCGGTTATCTTCTTAGTGATTCATACAGTATTTCTGTTGAATTTCGCAGTTGATTTCTTTGAATTTCATTAATAACATATGAAAATTAAAACGAGACACTCCTTTACTTGAGAAATTTCCGAAATTTCTTTATTCTCAAGTAGAGGAGTATTTTTTTGTAAATTTTGTCTATTAGTTGGTATTAGGGGGAGAATGCATTGAATCAATTGAATCAAGCTTTTAAAGATCTTCAACACCCGTTTGCTTGGGTAGACTTGGGAGAATTAGATCGCAATATTACGACGCTCTCATTACAATCAAAGCAAAAGAGAGTGCGCATCGCGACAAAAAGTATCCGTTCATTAGAAATGCTGAAATATTTGAGTGAAAATGTTCCGTGTTTTACGGGTTGGATGACTTTTACGGCGGAAGAAACAGTTTTCTTAGCGGAAAATGGCTTAGATCATTTCCTACTAGGCTATCCGACTTTAGAAGAAGGAGCAGTTCGCGAACTTTGCCAGCATGTCAAAAATGGGAAAGATATTACGTTTATGGTAGATCATCTTGAACAAGCGGGCTGGTTGAATAAAATCGCATCATCGGAAGAAGTTCATTTGAAAATTTGTGTTGATTTGAATTTATCATTACCAACACCCTTCCTCTATTTCGGAACGAGAAGATCATCAATACAAACAATTGAACAATTCGACCTTTTAATTGAGCAACTA
This sequence comes from Kurthia zopfii, assembly GCF_003143955.1. Lineage (GTDB taxonomy): Bacteria > Bacillota > Bacilli > Bacillales_A > Planococcaceae > Kurthia > Kurthia zopfii. The sequence continues at coordinate 22,970 of NZ_QFVS01000030.1, forward strand.
ACAGCAATGAAAAATTTAAAAATCGCAGGATTAATGGGCTACGAAGCACAAATTGCAGGTGTAGGAAATAATCCGAGCAGCTCCTTTAAAGGTATGATTATTCGATCTTTGCAAAAAAGGTCGAAAAACAAAATTATGAGATTTCGAAAACAAGTTGCCATTCATTTGAAAAAGAGTGGTTTATCAGTTGAGTTTGTCAATGGTGGGGGAACTGGGAGCATTGAATATACGGCACAGTCAGATGAAGTAACGGAAGTCACGATTGGTTCGGGCTATTTTAAACCAGCCCTTTTTGATTATTATCGTGATTCCAAGCTCAAACCGGCAGCAGGGTTTGCGCTTCGTGTAACGCGTAAACCGATGGAAGACACAATCGTTTGTCACGGTGGAGGTTATTTAGCTTCAGGCACTGCAGATCTCGATCGCTTACCTGTCATCGTCAGCCCTAACTTACAATTCTATAGTACGGAAGGTGCTGGAGAAGTACAGACGCCACTGAAAATGACAAGTTCGAAATCCACTTATTCAATTGGCGATAACATTTATTTTCGACATGCAAAATCAGGAGAATTATGTGAGCGTTTCAATGAAATTCATCTCGTTCGATTAGGTAAATACAAGGGGAGTTTTAAAACGTATAGGGGTGATGGAAAATGCTTTCTGTAGAAAAATTGAGAACAGGGACTTATTCGAATTGGTCGCAAAATGAAGTAGCTTCAAACTTATTATTTCATGAACCTAAATCAATCGATGAAATTTCTACAATTATTCACTCATTACACATGAAAGAAGAAAATTTGCGCGTAGTTGGGGCAGCACATTCATTTAGCCCCATTGCCAAGCCAGAACAGCATGCCATGAGCTTGCATCAAATGCGGGGATTAGTATCCGTAGACATGAAGCAGCAGCAAGCGACATTTTGGGCAGGGACTTATTTGCATGAAATTGGCCCGAAACTCGCTTCATATGGCATGGCACTTGAAAATATGGGGGATATTGCGGAGCAAACAATCGCAGGCGCGATCTCAACAGGTACGCATGGTACTGGATTGAAGCTTAGTTCTATTTCGAATCAAGTCGTCAAATGGGGCATTATTGACGGCAAAGGTGTTTATCGAGAAATTACGAGAGGACAGGACGATCTTTCCGAAGCATTGCATATTTCACTTGGTTTGCTTGGTGTCGTCGTGCAAGTGACGTTTCAAGCGCTACCATTGTATGCACTACGCTATTCATCCGAGCATATTTCATTGTTAGATACGTTAATGAATGCATCGACTATTATGAATGAACATCGTCACGCGGAATGGTTTTACTTTCCTGGACAAGAAAAGCTGCAACTCAAAACGATGGATCTCATTCCGAAACCTGAAATGAAAAGTAGCAAATTCCAAAAATGGACGGATGATTTCATGGAGAATACGGTTTTCCAACTATTATCACGTGGATGCCGAGTCATGCCGAAAGCGACGAAGTATGTCAGTAAACTGTCCGCTTCTGCTGTACCAACAGGTGTTAAAGAAGCCTATAGCTATGATATTTTCCCTTCACCACGCAAAGTGAAGTTTTTAGAAATGGAGTATGCCATCCCTGTAGAGCGTTTTGAAGAAGCACTTGAAGAAATTCATTATGTGTTGAAATCACAACCATTCAGAGTGCATTTTCCAATCGAAATCCGTGTAGCAAGTGGGGAAGCTGGCTTTTTAAGTCCAACACAAGGGAAAAATAGCGCATTTTTTGCATTTCATATGTATAAAGGGATGGATCATGAATCGTATTTTAAATGGGCGCATCAAACGATGGAGAAATATGGCGCAAGACCGCATTTAGGAAAAATGAATAGATTAACGAAGGAAGATTTGTATACAAAATACCCTCATTTTGAATCTTTCACAAAAATTCGAGATGAATTTGATCCAGCGAATGTTTTTATGACAAATTATTTTAAACAATTATTTCTTTGATCATAGAGAACTTCCATACGACACTGCCAAAGTTGAGGAGAATTATTCGAATTATTAAAGTTTTCAAAAAAATAAAAATAGTAAATTTCATTCAATACGAGCAGATATAAGGATGAAAGCGTATTCAATAAAGAGTAATTATTTAGAATTGTTTAACAATTTTAAAAATAGCATTGACGAAGACCAAAATACGCTCTATGATAGTAACAATTTAGAAAAACGAATTCGCAAATGTGAATGTCGTTGAACGGATCATAGAGGGAAAGCGAAGTGAGGAAAATGACAGAACAACTAATTTTTTTAGACGGACAACTTGTAAAGAAGGAAGATGCGAAAATTTCAGTATATGACCACGGTTTATTATATGGAGATGGTATATTCGAAGGTATTCGTGTCTACAACGGAAATGTCTTCCGTTTAAAAGAACATCTCATTCGCTTATATGAATCAGCGAAGTCAATTCTCTTAACGATTCCTTATACTATAGAAGAAATAACTGAAATCGTATTGAAGACGATTCGCGCAAACGAATTGCAAAGTGCCTATATTCGACTCGTCGTAACACGTGGCGTAGGCGATTTAGGAATTGATCCATTCGCTTGTAAAAACGCGAGTGTCATTGTCATCGCAGAGCCATTGAATTTATTCCCGCCAGAATTATACGAGACGGGCATCAAAATTGTATCTGCTTCAAGTCGAAGAAATCGTTCGGATGTTATTAGTCCTAAAACGAAATCTTTAAATTACTTGAACAATGTACTTGTCAAAATCGAAGCCAATCTTGCGGGAGTTCCAGAAGCTCTCATGATGAATACGGACGGCTATGTAGCTGAAGGTTCTGCGGACAATATTTTCATCGTCAAAGGCAACGAGTTAATTACTCCTCCAGGCTATATTGGTGCTTTAGAGGGGATTACACGTAATGCGGTTCTCGAAGTAGCGTGTAAAAAGGGCTATGACGCAAAAGAGGGTGTCTTCACGCGACATGATGTTTATGTAGCGGATGAGGTATTTTTAACAGGAACTGCTGCTGAAGTAATTGCGGTCATTGAAGTAGACGGCAGACAAATCGGAACTGGAATTCCAGGGACAATTACGAATAAAATTTTAGCTGGTTTCCGAGAAATCGTGGAAACAGATGGTACAAAGGTTTACGAATAATCAACTAGAAATAGGCGGTGTCATTATGCGAAGTGATATGATCAAAGTGGGTGTGGACAGAGCGCCACACCGAAGTTTACTGTATGCAACTGGAATTAAGACAAAGGATTTAGACAAGCCTTTTATCGGTGTATGTAACTCATACATCGATATCATTCCAGGGCATAAACATTTACAAGAATTCGGAGCATTAGTCAAAAAAGCGATTATTGAAGCAGGTGGTATTCCATTTGAATTCAATACAATCGGCGTAGATGACGGCATTGCAATGGGACATATCGGTATGCGCTATTCATTACCGAGTCGCGAATTAATTGCCGATTCAGCTGAAACTGTTATTAATGCGCATTGGTTTGACGGTGTATTCTACATTCCAAACTGTGACAAAATCACACCGGGGATGCTTATGGCGGCTGTACGGACGAATGTTCCATCGATTGTCGTAACAGGTGGACCAATGGAAGCAGGCGTTTCATCTGAGGGTGAAGCATTATCATTAACATCCGTATTTGAAGGTGTAGGTGCTTTTAAAGCAGGGAATATGACGGCTGAAAAATTACTCGATATCGAAGAAAATGCATGTCCTACATGTGGATCATGTTCAGGTATGTTCACAGCGAACTCAATGAACTCACTTATGGAGATTTTAGGCTTAACAGTTCCAGGTAACGCGACGATTGTTGCAACATCTGAAGAACGTTATAAATTGATCAAACAAGCGGCTGTTCATTTAATCGAAATGGTCAAAAAAGACATTAAACCACGTGACATTGTGACAAAAGAGGCGATTGATGATGCATTCGCACTTGATATGGCAATGGGTGGTTCGACAAACACGGTTCTACATACACTTGCAATCGCTCATGAAGCTGAAATCGATTATAATATCGAGGACATCAATGAAGTTGCAAAACGTATTCCATACTTAGCTAAAATCATGCCAGCTTCAGATGTATCCATGCATGATGTTCATTTAGCGGGTGGTATTTCAGCAATTATTAATGAACTTGCATCGATTCCAGGTGCGATTACAGCCGACCGCATTACCGTTACAGGTAAAACATTGCGTGAAGATGTAAAAGATGCTAGCATAACAAACACGAAAGTCATTCGTACGAAAGATGATCCGTATAGTAAAGTCGGTGGATTATCCGTACTCTTTGGTAATATTGCCCCTCAAGGAGCAGTCATCAAAGTCGGAGCAGTTGACCCTTCGATTCAAACTTTCAGAGGTGAAGCAATCGTCTTCAACTCACAGGAAGAAGCACAGGATCGCATTGATGATGGCACGGTTCAAAAAGGCCATGTAGTCGTCATTCGATATGAAGGACCTAAAGGCGGACCTGGTATGCCAGAGATGTTAGCACCAACTTCAGCCATTCAAGGCCGAGGATTAGGAAAAGATGTAGCGCTTATTACAGATGGTAGATTTTCAGGCGCATCAAGAGGTATTTCCATTGGACATATTTCTCCAGAAGCAGCTGAAGGTGGGCCACTCGCTTTAGTAAATAACGGCGATATCATCACAATTGATTTACCAAATCGTACAATGAATGTTGAGTTATCAGAAGAAGAAATGGCACAAAGAAGAGTTGATTTACCAGAATTTGAACCGAAGATCAAAAAAGGATGGCTTGCTCGCTATTCACATTTAGTAACATCCGCGTCCACAGGTGGCGTTATGAAATTCTAAAAATTCCGAATAATACAATTATATATTCAAATCGTTGATGAGGTTAAAGATTTTGAACACCTATATTTACAGAGAGCCGGGTTGCTGCGAGCCGGTAATATAGTCAAAGTCGACATCCCCTCGGAGTGGGTTATTAAACGCTTATGCCATTAGATAACCCCGGGCGCATTCTTATGTGCTCGTTAAGTAAAGAGATTGATCTTTTCAATCTCAAGAGGCAGATTTTTCTGCAAATAAGGGTGGTACCATGAAAAGCTTTTTTCATCCCTACGTGAAGGTTTTCTTTTGCGTGGGTGAAAAAGCTTTTTTTATATAAACAACTTGAAAATTGAAGGAGGACAAATAGATGAACGCTCAAGCATCAACTGAATCAAAACAAATGAACAAGTACGACGCTTCAACAGAAGAAACACCCAAAGCCAAAATGTCAGGTGCAGATGTATTAATTGATGCACTGCATAAACAAGGTGTTGAGATTATTTTTGGTTACCCAGGCGGGGCTGTACTACCACTGTATGACGCACTTTATAGAAATCCACTTAGACATATTTTAGCGCGACATGAACAAGGGGCGATCCATTCAGCTGAAGGATATGCTCGCGTAACTGGTAAGCCGGGCGTAGTCATTGCAACCTCTGGACCAGGTGCTACAAATCTCGTGACAGGTATTACCGATGCGATGATGGATTCATTACCACTAGTTGTCTTCACGGGCCAAGTAGCTACAACGGTTGTAGGGACGGACGCTTTCCAAGAAGCAGATATCGTAGGCATCACACAGCCAATTACAAAACATAATTACCAAGTGAAGGATGTACAAGATTTACCACGCATCATTAAAGAAGCATTTCATATTGCCAATACGGGTCGTAAAGGGCCAGTACTAGTCGATGTACCAAAAAATATTGCCAATGCATTATTCGATGCGGATCAATTTGATGACGATGCACCGATTAATCTTCCAGGCTACCAACCAACTTATCAACCGAACTTTTTACAAATCAAAAAAGCGATTGCGTTATTGGAACAATCGAAGCAACCACTTATTTTAGCTGGAGCTGGAATTCTTGCTGCTGATGCATCTAATGAATTAACTGAATTTATAGAAAAATACAATCTTCCAGTTGTAAATACATTGCTCGGCCTTGGTTCAATTGATGGAGAACATCCTCAATTCCTTGGCATGGCAGGAATGCACGGTACTTTTGCAGCGAATACAGCGATTTCAGAAAGTGACCTACTAATCAATATTGGCGCAAGATTTGATGACCGCTTAACCGGTGAATTAGATAAATTTGCACAAAACGCTAAAATCGTTCATATCGACATTGATCCAGCTGAAATTGGCAAAAATGTACCGACGGATGTGCCGATTGTTGCCGATGCAAAATTAGCGCTGAAAGCATTACTATCAAAGGAATTTACGATGCAAGATACTTCAAAATGGAATGATTATTTAAGCGAATGTATCGTGAAATATCCGCTTTGGTATGACACGGAAGCCGCAAATGGTGAGATTCTGCCACAACAAGCACTGGAAGTAATTAACCGTGTAACGGAAGGAAAAGCGATTGTTACGACTGACGTTGGTCAACATCAAATGTGGACGGCACAATATTATAAGTTCAAACAAGATCAACAATGGGTAACATCCGGTGGACTTGGTACGATGGGATTCGGTTTCCCAGCTGCCATCGGAGCGCAATTTGCTTTCCCTGAAAAGAAAGTAGTTTCAGTTGTAGGAGATGCTGGTTTCCAAATGACTTTACAAGAACTAGCACTTTTAAAAGAGTTCAATCTTCCAGTAAAAATTGTCATCTTAAACAACTCATGCTTAGGGATGGTTCGACAATGGCAGGAAACTTTTTACGAGGAGCGCTATTCATCTTCATTAATTCCCGTACAACCGGATTTCGTGAAATTGGCGGAAGCATACGGTATTAAAGGATGTTTAATTGATGATGTGAACAAATTAGAATCTCAATTAAGTGAAGCAATTCTTTCGGATGAAGCGATGTTAATCGACATTCGAGTGAAACAATTGGAGCTAGTAACGCCAATGGTTGCACCAGGAAGAGGCATCGCGGATATGATTGGAGTGACGAAGGAATGAAAAGAGTAATTACAGTAACGGTAATCAATCAAAGTGGCGTGCTAAACCGCGTCACTGGCTTGCTAATGAAGCGCCAATTCAATATCGAAAGCATTACGGTTGGCCACACGGAGCAAGAAGGTATTTCGAAAATGACATTCATCGTGAATGTAGATGATGAGCAGAAAATTGAACAGCTTGTCAAACAAGTTTCAAAACAAATTGATGTCCTGAAAGTGAATGATATTACGGACAAATCAATTGTTATGCGTGAATTAGCAGTCGTTAAAGTTGTAGCTCCACCGAATTTGCGCGCAGAGATTAATGCAATTGTCGAACCGTTCAGAGGATCAATTATTGATATGGGCAAAAATGTTGTCACGTATCAAATTGTCGGTGATCCCGAAAAAATCGATGCATTTATCGAACTTATGAAGCCATATGGTATTAAAGAGTTAACGAGAACCGGTGTTACGGCATTTGTTCGAGAAGCTCAAGTAAAACCTGCACCGCATCTTTCGATTTTATAATAAAACAAACACTATTAGGGGGAAAAAACAATGGTAACTATGTATTATAACCAAGACATTAATGAATCAATCTTAGAAGGTAAGAAAATCGCAGTAATCGGCTATGGCTCACAAGGTCACGCTCACGCTTTAAACTTAAAAGAATCAGGGTTTGATGTTCGTATCGGAATTCGTCCAGGTGGATCAGCAGACCGTGCGAAAAATGACGGGTTAGTTGTAAAAACAGTTGCGGAAGCAGCAAAAGAAGCAGATGTAATCATGGTTCTTCTACCAGACGAAAAACAAAAAGAAGTGTATGAAGCAGAAATTAAAGATGGACTAGTTGCAGGTAATGCATTAGTATTCGCGCATGGCTTCAACATCCATTATCAACAAATCGTTCCTCCTGCAGACGTAGATGTTTTCTTAATCGCTCCTAAAGGACCTGGACATTTAGTTCGTCGTACGTACCAAAATGGCGCAGGTGTACCAGCATTAATCGCAATCTATCAAGATGCGACAGGTCAAGCGAAGGATCTAGCACTAGCTTGGGCAAAAGGTGTTGGAGCTGCGCGCGCAGGCGTTCTTGAAACAACTTTCAAAGAAGAAACAGAAACGGATCTATTCGGCGAGCAAGCCGTACTATGCGGTGGTGCTGTTGAACTTGTAAAAGCAGGTTTTGAAACTTTAGTTGAAGCAGGTTACCAACCTGAAATCGCTTATTTCGAATGTTTCCATGAATTAAAATTAATTGTCGATCTAATGTATGAAGGTGGAATCGACAATATGAACTACTCAATTTCAGACACAGCTGAGTGGGGCGAATATGTATCAGGTCCTCGTGTTGTAACTGCAGCGTCTAAAGCAGCAATGAAAGACGTTCTTACAGATATTCAAAACGGTAAATTCGCAAAAGAGTGGATCGCTGAAAATGAAAATGATCGTCCACAATACTCTGTGAAAAAACAAGCCGTTCGCGATCACCAAATCGAAGAAGTAGGTGCAAAACTTCGTGAAATGATGCCTTTCGTAGGTCAAAAAGTGAATAAAGAAGCCGTAACAAAATAAGTTTTACTTGATTGTGAGGGGATTATTCTCCTCACAATTTATTACATACACAGTATGTTATTTTCGCACGATTAGTTGAGGAGGAATAATGATGGAAAAGAAAATTACAGTATTACCAGGAGACGGGATTGGTCCAGAAGTCGTAACAGCTGCAGTTGAAGTATTACAAGCTGTAGCAAAAAAATATGAACATAGCTTTCATTTTGCATATGCAACAATCGGTGGTGCAGCAATCGATCAACATAATGATCCGCTACCTACAGAAACAATTGAATTATGTGAAGAAAGTGATGCTATTTTATTAGGAGCAGTCGGAGGTCCAAAATGGGACAATAATCCATCTGATTTGCGCCCCGAAAAAGGACTCCTCCGTATCCGTAAACACTTTGATTTATTTTCTAATTTACGCCCTGTTCAAGCGATTCCGTCGATGTTAAAATCATCGCCACTAAAAGAAGAAATCGTCCAAGATGTCGATCTTCTAATCGTTCGAGAATTAACAGGTGGCCTTTATTTTGGCGATCGTAACCGTACGGATGATGAAGCGTTTGATTCATTAACATATACACGACCAGAAATTGAAAGAATCGTCGATAATGCCTTTACATTAGCTCGTTTACGTAGAAAGAAATTAACTTCCGTTGATAAAGCAAATGTTCTTGATACGTCACGTTTATGGCGTGAAATTGTCGAAGAGAAAAAAGCACAGTATCCAGACGTGTCAGTTGAGCATAGCTTAGTCGATTCAACTGCGATGAAATTAATTACCGCTCCTGCAGACTATGATGTCATTGTAACTGAAAATATGTTTGGCGATATTTTATCTGACGAAGCATCTGTTATTACAGGTTCATTAGGTGTACTACCATCTGCAAGTATGCGTTCAGACAATTTTGGACTTTATGAACCAGTTCATGGATCTGCACCTGAAATTGCTGGAAAAGGCATTGCAAATCCAGCAGCGACAATTCTATCAGCGGCTATGCTACTACAATATTCATTTGGCATGAGTGAAGAAGCAAAAGCGATTGAAAAGGCAGTGAGCAATGTATTCGAAAAAGGATATTTCACAGGTGATATGGCGCATAAAGGTGTTCAAGCGTTATCTACTAATGAGTGGACGGAACGCGTATTAGCTGAAATCGATCCAGCTTATGAAAAAGACGAATCGATGACATTTATTTAAAAAGAGGTGGAAATGATGGGGAAAAATATAATTGAAAAAGTATGGCAACAACATATCGTACATGAGGAAGCTGGTAAACCAGATTTATTATATATTGATTTACATCTAGTACATGAAGTAACATCGCCACAAGCATTTGAAGGATTACGTTTGAATAATCGTAAATTGAGACGTCCAGATTTAACTTTTGCGACGATGGATCATAATGTGCCAACTCAAAATCTACCGACAATTAATGACCCAATTGCTAAAAAACAAATTGATACATTAGCAGAAAACTGTAAAGAGTTCGGCGTAGAACTAGCGGATATGGGCCATCCAGATCAAGGGATTGTTCATGTCATCGGGCCACAACTTGGCTTAACTCAACCTGGGAAAACCATTGTTTGTGGAGATTCACATACTTCAACACATGGCGCATTCGGTGCAATTGCATTCGGAATTGGTACTTCAGAAGTGGAGCATGTTATGTCTACTCAAACACTTTGGCAAGCAAAACCAAAAACACTTCAAATTGAAGTAACAGGTGAACTTGGCTTTGGCGTAACCGCAAAAGATGTCATTTTAGCGATTATCGCAAAATTCGGGATCGACGTTGGTACAGGGCATATCGCAGAATTTACTGGTAAAGCGATTCAAAAACTGACGATGGAAGAACGTATGACAATTTGTAATATGTCGATTGAAGCAGGAGCAAAAGCAGGATTAATTAGCCCAGATGATACGACCGTTGAATATTTACGTGGACGAAAATTCGCACCACAAGGAGAAGCTTTTGAAGAAGCAACTCTGTATTGGAAATCACTTGCTTCAGATGCGGATGCTACGTATGATCGCACTGTAACAATTGATAGCTCTGAAATTGAACCATTTGTTACATGGGGAACGAATCCTTCAATGGGAACGGGTATTTCAAAAACCGTACCAACATCATCGGCTTATTCGGATGAATCAGATCGTCAAGCGCTATCAAAAGCGTTGAAATATATGGATTTACAAGAAGGAACACCGATTGAAGATATTGAAATTCAACATGTCTTCATTGGCTCATGTACGAATTCTCGTATGCATGATCTGCGTGCAGCAGCAGCAGTTATTCAAGGTGGAAAAGTAGCGCCAGGTGTACGAGCGATCGTCGTTCCAGGTTCTTACTCTGTGAAGCAACAAGCAGAAGCAGAAGGATTGCATCAACTATTTATCGACGCTGGTTTTGAATGGCGTGAGTCGGGATGTTCGATGTGTTTAGCGATGAATGAAGATGTCGTTCCAGCTGGTGAGCGCTGTGCTTCCACATCCAACCGTAATTTCGAAGGACGTCAAGGAGCGGGTTCACGTACGCATTTAGTAAGTCCACCAATGGCCGCAGCAGCAGCGATTGCTGGTCATTTCGTTGATGTTCGTAAAGTAATGAATGTACCTGTTTAGGAGGGATTTATATGGAACCGATTAATATTGTTGATAGCATTGTGACACCATTAAACCGTAAAAATGTCGATACAGATCAAATAATTTCAAAAGAATTTTTAAAACGAATTGAACGTACTGGATTCGGTCAATATGTATTTTATCACTGGCGTTTTGATGAAAATCACGAAAAAATTGAAGAGTTTGTCTTAAATCAACCGAAGTATGATGGCTCGACAGTACTTGTTGCACATGATAATTTCGGCTGTGGTTCTTCTAGGGAACACGCACCGTGGGCGATTTTAGACTATGGTTTCCATGTCATCATCGCACCAAGTTTTGCGGATATTTTCCATAATAACTGTTTCAAAAATGGCATTTTACCAATCGTTCTTCCGGTCAAACAAGTGGAAGAGCTACTTGAAAAAGGCGAGCAGGAAACTTTAGCGATTTCCATTCATTTAGAAGCTCAAACGGTGAAAGCAGGGGGCAAAACGTATTCATTCGAAATTGATCCCTATTATAAAAAGATGTTGATCAATGGTTGGGACGAGATTTCGCTTACTTTCCAATATGAAGAAGAAATTGCGAAATTTGAAGAAAAATCCAAACAATTCGTATAAACTTAAAGTTGGCAAAATTATTTTGCCAACTTTTTTATGTTTTTTGAAACCATTTTGAAATGACTTACGACTATAGGGTAAAGGAGTGAAGAAATTGTCGATTGATGAACTAGTTGAACAGTATGCGGATTACTGTTACCGCGTGGCATATGTTTATTGTAAAGAACATGAAGCCGCTGAAGAAATCGTTCAAGATGTGCTGATGTCCTACTACAGTGCGCAGCAACGATTTAATGGGGAATCTACTTTAAAAACATATTTAACGAAAATCACCGTACATAAAAGCTATGATTATTTAAGAAAACGCAAGCGTAAATTCCTCTTTTTCAAAGCGAAAATCGACGAGGAAAAACACTTCGACCCTTCTTACTTACATTTACAAGCTGAAAAGAACGGTGAAGTGTTGCAAGCAGTATTAGATTTAGACGAAAAATACCGAGAAATCATTGTTTTACACTATTATGAAGAAATGACTTTAGTCGAAATTAGCGATGTTTTATCACTCAATATAAATACAGTGAAAAGTCGCCATTCTCGTGCGAAAAAGCAACTTCAAGATCAATTAAAGGAGGTCTATTTCGATGAAGAATTTTAAAGAGCAATTACAATCAGATTTACAACAAAAACAGATGACTGCTGAACAAAAGCAAAGATTGAAAGATAAACTGAATAAATCTCATCGAAAAAGAAAACAAAATCCGCTTCCTCTTTTTGTAGCAGTTGCGCTTTTCTTCCTCATTTCAGCCATACTAATGAATAGTTTTAAAAATGATATGGTGAGAACCGGCAATAAAGAGATGCACCATGCGACAGCTTACATTGATACGGAAGATCGAATGGATGGCACTGAACTTGAAGATTCCTATTATTCTTCTGTAAAGCGCGTAAATGAACAAAAAATTACGGAATTTAAAAAGATGTTAACTCAAGCGAAGGAAGAAAAATTTAATGAAGAAAATATGGAGGAATATTACTACCTTGAACTGAAAGAAACTTCTAATCAAGTGAAGAAATTCGCACTCTTTATAGACAATGATCAATACTATATTCACCAATTCGGTACGGAAATGATGAAGAAAATACCGATGACTATTTCAAAAACGGAACAATTTTTCGGTATAAAAATGAATTTATACTTATTTATCATTTTAATCATCGTTTGCATCACTTTACTAGTCGTCCCAAATTCGCTTTTAACTATTAAAAAGAAAGAAGAGTATGATTATAAAAATAAACTTTATTATTACGGATGTATTGCGGTAAGCATCTTTGCAGTTGCTTTTTTCTTTATGAATTTACCGAACTTCTTCGTCTTTATCTTTTTAATCGCGATTGCCCATTGGCTTTATCAACTATATGATAAATGGCTTTACTTTGAAGATCATCCTGCGGAAAAATGGTTAAAAGACCTTTATGAATATTTAGCGATTATCGGCTTCGCGTTTGGAATGATTGGTAATTACTACAAAGAAGTCGATTTATATTATGTCGCAGCAGTTTGCATAGGGATGTCTTTATTTGTTTTTATTATGAAACGTAAAATCGAATCAAATCCATGCCCACACTGTGCCCAACAGATTTCTACAAAACGTAGATTTCAAATGATGTTCAGCAAGAAAGCTCGAATTTGCCCACATTGTCAAAATGAAATTCATATTTCAAAAAGACCATTCGATTTAAGTTCATTTATTATTTATATTAGTATCTCGGGGAATTTATTCTTAGGAAACTTCCTGAATATTAGCTTAACCTATACAATCATCTCAGCCATTTTCATCCTCCTAACATTTTTCATTATAACTGTCTTTAAGATGAAATTTGAAAAGGAAGATTTACCCCTTTGGTAAAATAATATGAAAATGTCATTGCGAAATAGTAATTGGAATGATATACTCGCATTAACAAAAACATACAAGTGCTAGGAGTGCTGGTGTTGCCAGCTGAGACGAAGCCGTGAGCTTTACATTCTTATCACCTGATCTAGTTTATACTAGCGTAGGGAAGCAACCAGACTCAACTTATAATAGTCTCCGTTTCTAGACGTCTAGATGCGGAGGCTTTTTGTTTTTGTTAAAAATACATACAATACGAAACACCACTAGGGGGGCATATTTTTGCTGAGAGAGGTTTAGCCTCGACCCTTATAACTTGATCTAGTTCACACTAGCGTAAGGAAGTGGCCCTATTTTCTTATAGCGCCATTTCTCTTATCGGAGGAATGGTTTTTTATTGTTTAGGAGGATTTTTATGGAAAGTTTAAGCTTGGAACAATTGTCTTTTCGCTATGATGACAAGCTCATTTTGGATGGCTTGGATTTATACGTGAAGAAGGGGGAGTTTGTGTCAATAATTGGACCGAGCGGATGTGGTAAAAGTACTTTATTTCGTTTGATTACTGGCTTAGAAAAATTACAACAAGGAATGATTCGAAAAGAGTATGAATTTGTTGGCTATATGCCGCAGCGAGATGCGCTAATGCCTTGGCGAACAATTTTAAAAAACACGACTTTGCCATTGGAATGCAAAAAAGTTTCGAAAGCCGATGCAACAGCGAAAAGCATGGCGTTATTGAAACAATTTGGATTGGATCATTATGCGAATAATTATCCGAGAGATTTATCAGGTGGTATGAAACAACGTGTGTCATTTATTCGAGCTTTGAATGCATCCGAAGATATTTTATTACTCGATGAACCGTTTAGTGCGCTCGATGCGTTAACAAAAATAGAATTGCAAGATTGGTTGTACAATCAAGCCAAATCTTTGAATAAAACGATTCTTTTCATTACGCATGATGTCGATGAGGCACTTTATTTATCTGATCGAATCTATACGGTGACGGAAACGCCGATTCAACAAATGCATGAGACGGTCGTACCGCTTGAACACCCGCGAATTCGAGAAAACCTCGGTTCCGAAGAAATCCAAAAACTAAAAATCGACTTATTACACCTATTACAGAAGGGGCGGTCATAATGAAGAAAAACGCTCCTGCCATTATTGTAGGTGGCATCCTACTTGTACTGTGGGAAATTGTTGCAAGAATGATTAATGAAATGTATATTTTGCCTTCTCCAACAGCGATTGTATTAAAAATGTGGGAGTTTAGAGAAGCGTTATTTACGGTACATCTACCAGCAACTGCCGAAGTATTAGCCATTGGATTGGCACTTTCTTTACTACTTGGGATTGGTTTAGCGATTGCTATGAACAGCAGCTCATGGGTGGAACGTGCCTTTTACCCGTTATTAATTGCTTCACAAACCGTTCCGATTACAGCTTTAGCACCGATTTTCGTCCTTTGGTTCGGCTATACAATTTGGAGTAAAGTGCTAGTAACTGTATTAATTACATTTTTCCCAATTGCTATTAATACATTTGACGGCTTAAAAAGTTCAAAACGAGAATTTGAAGAATTAATGCTTACATACGGCGCTTCAAAATGGCAAGTGTTCAAGAAGTTACAAATGCCATCTGCTTTACCGCAACTATTTACATCCTTAAAAGTAGCAGTACCACTCAGTATTATCGGTGCGGCAATTGGTGAATGGCTAGGCGCACAAGCAGGACTTGGTTACTTCAGTAAGCGAATGATGACACAGCTTGATGGTGCTGGCGTGTTCGCACCAATCGTCATCCTTTCAGCAATGGCGATTATTTCGGTCATTATTTTACGAATTGCAGAGAAAAAACTAATTACTTGGAGGAAAGATTAATGAAATTAATGAAGTGGCTTTCGACTTTGATGATTGCGGTGTTAATCCTTAGTGGATGTTCATCAACAGCGAAAAAAGACGAAAATGGTAAAGAATTAAAAGAAGTAAATGTAATGCTCGATTGGTATCCGAATGCGATTCATAGTTTCCTATACGTAGCGATTGAAAAAGGGTACTTTAAAGATGCTGGCTTAGATGTAAAATTACAATTCCCATCAAACCCAACTGATCCACTTACACTTACTGCAGCAGGTAAGACAACTTTAGGTATTTACTATCAACAAGATGTCATTGTAGCAAAAGCGAATGAACAAGTGCCGATTACATCAGTTGGTCCAGTCGTTCGTACACCATTAAATCAATTAATGAGTTTAGAAGAATCAAATATTAAACGTCCGAAAGATTTAGAAGGAAAAACGGTTGGATATAGCGGTACGCCATTA
This sequence comes from Kurthia zopfii, assembly GCF_003143955.1. Lineage (GTDB taxonomy): Bacteria > Bacillota > Bacilli > Bacillales_A > Planococcaceae > Kurthia > Kurthia zopfii. The sequence continues at coordinate 38,829 of NZ_QFVS01000030.1, forward strand.
AGTGAAGCAACGATTAAGTTTATGGTTGAACATGATGGTGGAGATCCATCAAAAGTTAAATTAGTCGATGTTGGCTTTGAGTTAGTCTCTGCATTAATTACGAAAAAAGTAGATGTTATTTCAGGCGGTATGATTAATCATGAATTACCGGTTATGGAACATAAAGGTTACAAAATCGCTACGATGGATTCTTCAAAATTCGGCGTTCCGAAAAGCCGTGAGATGGTATTTGTAGCAGGTGATAAGACGCTTGCCAAAGATCAAGAAACGGTTACGGCATTCCTAAAAGCAGCTGAAAAAGGTTTTGACTTTACGAAGAAACACCCTGAAGAATCACTTGATCTATTGCTAGAAAACCAAGAAAAAGAAAGTTTCCCATTAACGAAAGCGATTGAAGAACAAAGTTTAGATATTTTATTGAAACATATGGAGACGAAGGATGAGCCATTCCTTTCAGATACGAAAGAAGCATGGGATGAGCAAACAAAATGGTTACTTGAGCAAAAAATGATTCAAGAAACAATCCCAAGCGACCAATTATATAAGGATTTAGTGAACTACTCGCCACTTAGCTAAACCTTGCGGTTCTTCACGCTTGAAGTGGGAGCTTCTTGGGAATAGAGCGTACTTGCAAGTGTATTTCTTTACTTGCAGCGGTTTCTCTTATTTGACCGAGC
>NZ_QFVS01000031.1 GCF_003143955.1 Kurthia zopfii
CTTTCTTTTCCCTTATAACAACGGAAGAATTGAAGGAATTAACAATAAAATCAAAGTCTTAAATCGAGTTGCCTATGGTTACAGGAACTTTGAAAACTATCGCAACCGAATCTATTTACACTTCGCACTAAAAAGAGCGAGCCACGCTTCATAAATGAAAAGTGATCTCGCTCAAACCAATCGATTTTTATTCAATTGAAAACTCTCACCAACGTTATTTGACAAAGAGCCAAAAAGACTTATTCACTAAAGTGAATAAGTCTTTCTTTTTCATACATAGAATATCTTTTCAAATCCGTATCTGTCTTGATTGTGAACTCATCTAAATACTGTGTCCATGCATCCACTTTACTTGAAGTTAAATTCTCTTCAAGCTCTTTCATATTACAGCATTTTATGCGCAACTCATTTGCGAATTGCTCGGCATCATGGTTGATTGATTTCGGGGCTAATATGATTGCTTCTTCGCAATCAAAATAAGCCCTACCCGTTCCAAAACGACTAATGACTTCATGATTCAATCTGCTGTCATCTTTAATAACCATCATAGAAGCTTTAATGCCATCTTTTTTTGCAATCATTGAAACACCAAAACTTTCGAGAGGACGCGTTAACTCAACATCACGATACCCTAAATGTTGAATTAGTTTGGCATAATACAATGTCATTTCATACTCTGTCATAACTTCCACAGGCGTTACTGTCGTTTTTTGCTCTGCGTATTTCTTATGAATCTTTTGTATAAATTCGTTCGCTTGATTTAAACGGAATGAAGCTTGAAATCTCTTTACTGCAAGTGATCGATCTTTTTTTGTTGGTTCTTCAGTGCCAATCGTTTTTGGCAAGCTTTTCAATTTAGAAAATGCATCTTTTACATTATATAGACCTAAACAGACAAAAATAATGGAAAGCATCATCACCCATCCATGCGTCCACATCCATTGATAGGAAGCTCCAACTGCAAGGAAATAAGATCCGACTGAATCAATTTCATTATAAAAAGGTGAAAAAATCCACGGTAAAACTTGAATATATAAAGCAATAATCATCCCTAAAATAATTTGTCTAAGGAATTTTTCTCGTGAGTTTTCAATTTTCTGTGTTGATAATTCTAATTTATTGAGTTTTATTTGGTCTTCCAGTTGAATAATCTCAAGTATATTTTCTTGTGCGCATTCAGGGCAATATAAGACGATTTTCTGTTCTTGAAGAACTTGATTTTGCTCTTTATTATGTATTTCACACATATGTGACATGCTGTCAAAATCTCCTTCAATAAAAAATAAAGTGTCTATGACATATTATAGTCAAAATAGAATTCTATCGCATGAGTTTTTCCTATCACATTTTGTATGAATATACACTCTTTTTGAAGTTATAAAGGACTAAAAAAAAAGAAGGTTACCCCTCCTTTTGAATCAATTGTTTTTATAATGGCATGATGATGTTAATTTTTTCTAATACTTCTTTATAAATCGCTTGTGACTTTTTATCTACTTTATATTTCATCAACTCTGCTCTTTGTTGTAGGAAAGATTGAACATATTGCTGATGATCCATTGGAATTTCTTTGACCATTTCTAAATACATTTTGTTCGACTGTGTTGGTTCAAATTGTTCGATCAATAATTCAATCTCTTTTTTAGCTTCAACAATCACATCAAATGCTTGCAGTCTTTTTGTAGCATTGAACAGTCTAGATAATCGATACTCTATTTGCGTCTTCACTTCTAGAATTTGATTTTCAATTATTAGTAGTTTATTTTGCACCAATTTGAAAATAATATTTTTTACTTCATCAAATTTCAGTAATACTTGCTGTGATGATTGTTGAATTTTTTCAGCAACTTGTTTTTGTGCCTCTGATTCCTCATTTTTGAAGACTTTTCGATATTCAATCACTTCACTACTATATGACTCGTATAAGTTAATAAACTGTTGAACTTCCACTTTTTTCTGCAATTCATTTTCCTTTAAGAAAACGATTAATTGATGAGCGGTTTCTAGTTGTTGAAAACTACCTCGAATTGATTCGTATTGAACATCAAAGATTTTAATTTGCTGTTGAAACTCAGCGCTCATCGACATTAACGACACGCCACTTTCGGAAAACTCTTTTAAAAGCGAGTAAGCTTCCTTATATGGATCTCGGTTTACTAAACTCGTAGACTCAATTGAAAAACGATTAATCCACTTGAATAGTCGATCCATAAGATTTGTTCGGTACATCTCAATTGACTGTTTACTGTCATTGAACATTTGTAGTAATGAATCGAAATTCGATTGCGCGAATTTGGATGAATCATTCTCCACAATCGCCTCTGTCATAAGTGGTAAAGAAACGGTCATTTGTCGCTTACCGTCACATATAATATTGTCGTTAGTTTTAATAAAATGTAAGGATTTAGCGTAATGTTCTAATTTAGCTTGCATCAACTTTTCAGTGGGCGAGTTTTTGAAATCACTATTCAAAATCCACAAAACTGAAGGACATCGATTTAAAAAACTTTCTTTAATAAATAGGTTTTTCTCATAAGATGCCGTATCTAAAAAAGCAAATGACTTTAATAAGTCATGGTTAATTTGAATATCTAAATAATCTAATCCGTCTCGCATCATTTGTGAGCTAAAAGTATCAGATACTGCGAATAATTCAATTTGCTGTGCATCAAAAATTGCGACTTGTCCATCTAAGAAATGCGCTGTTACTTGATCCACTTCACCAAAATGAATGATTGAGTTCACGCGAGATACACCATTAAATTCTGTTGGCATTAAATGGCGATTCAAAATCGTATTAATAAACTGAGATTTCCTTGATTCAGTATCTCCTATTAACAGGACTTTTAGTACAGGGTTCAAATCGGAAATAATTTCTCTTAATTTTTTTGCAGTATGTCTAGTACTAAAGTTTTGATTTAAATGATGTTGAATTGATTCCAACATTGCAATTATTTCATCAGATAAGGTTTGCTCACCTTGATTGTCGGGTTGAATTTTACTTAAATATAGCGTTCCTTCATTATTTTTTTCATTATTCATAAATGACACAAACCTCTTTTCTACTTCTTTAGTATACAATCATTTACAGCAAAACGGTATAATTAATTACTATTTTCCAACAAAAAATCATTACTTACGTCTTTGAAATACATATGATCTTTATGACCTATAAGCAATATTTACTTCATTAATTAATGTCGTATTAATAATATAGAACTATAAAAAAATGGATGCTGAATTTTCTACTCAGCATCCACATTTCTCTATAGTTGATTTTGCATTTCGAAATAGTAACCTTCATTTTCCATCAAACTTTGGTGGTTTCCTTTTTCTATAATATCGCCATTTTTCAAAACGATGATTTGATCTGAAGCTTCGATCGTTTTTAAACGATGCGCAATAACAAATGTCGTTTTATTTTCCATTAAGGCATTTAAACCTTCTTGAATCAATGACTCTGTGCGTGTATCGACTGAAGAAGTTGCCTCATCTAATATTAATAAATCCGCATCTTCAAGTATTGCACGTGCAATCGCAATGAGTTGTCGCTGCCCCTGACTTAAATTCACGCCACCAGGCTGCACAAACTCTTGGTATTGATTTGGCAAATATTTAATAAACTGATGCGCACGAGCAATCGTAGAAGCTTCGATCACCTGTTCTTCTGTCGCTTCTGGATTTCCGAAACGGATATTATCCAATATAGTACCAGAGAATAAGTAAGTATCTTGCAATACGACTGAAATTAATTTTCGCACATCACCAATCTTGTATTGACTTAATGGCTGTCCATCGACAAATATTTCTCCTTCAGTAGGAGAATAGAAACGGCTCAGTAAGTTGATTAATGTCGTTTTACCCGACCCTGTTGGACCAACAACAGCAATCATTTCACCCTTTTTAACATCCAAGTTAATATTCTGTAAAATCATTTTTGAGTCGTTATATGCAAATGATACATTCTCGAATCGAATATCACCTTTTATGCTTTTGAGTGTTTTTTTCTCATGATCTTGAATAAATTCGCTTTTTTCATCAATCATTTCAAAAACTCTTTCAGCACCTGCAATGGCTGACTGTAATGTGTTGAGCAAGTTTGAAATTTGGTTGATTGGTCGGAAAAATTGACGCGAATAAGTCGTGAATGAAGCAAGAAGTCCAATTGTCGCTGGGCCTGTTACAACCATAATTGCACCTGTGCCTATGACAATTGTAAGACCAATATTATTTAAAAAGTTATTCGTCGGTCCAAGAAAACCTGAAGTTATTTCCGCTTTCATCGCAGATTGTCTATATTTTTCATTCATTTTATTAAAATCGCTAATTTTACTTTTTTCAGCATTGAAAAGAGTAATAATCTCTGCACCAGAAATATTTTCTTCGATTTGGCCATTTAAGTTTCCTAAATCCTTCTGTTTCATCGCATAGTTTTTTCCTGATTTTTTGATGATCGCTTTTGATGTATAAAACATAACTGGAATAATAATGACACTCGCAATTGCTAGCTGCCAAGATAAATAAATCATCGCAATACCTGTTCCAACAATCGTTAAGACAGAAGATATGATTTGAACAACACTTTGGCTTAATGCTGTATTTAGATTATCAACATCATTTGTCACACGACTCATTAAATCACCCGTTTGATGTTTATCAAAAAATTCCAGTGGTAATAGTTGAAGCTGATCAAATAATTGCTGCCTCACTTCTTGAATGACGCGCATTGAAATTTTGATCATGTAAAATGTTTGTAGCCACATTAGCAAACTAATCGATAAATAGATGATTCCTAAAATAACGGCATTTTTGATCGTACCATCAATATCTTTCGGCATAATGTATTGATCGACGATTACACCTAAATAATATGGTGCAAATACGGTTAGTACGGATGATAAAATTACCGCTACAACTACAATTGTAAGTTGGATATTATAGTTTCGAACATATTGCCAAATGCGAAATAGCGTTCGTTTTCGATCCTTCGCTTTTGGGGCTGGCCCTGTTGGTCTACCATGACCTCCACCTGGTCTATTCGGCATCTAATACACCCCCTGATTGTTGCTGTAATAAGTATATTTCGCGATATTCTTCGTTTGTGGCCAATAATTCATCATGTGTTCCGATTCCATGAATACGACCATCATCCATCAATATAATTTGATCTGCATGTTGAATTGTTGCGATTTTTGAAGAAACGATGAAAAGTGTTTGTTCTTTGAAATCATTTATTAGATGGTTTTTGATTATCTTCTCTGAAATCGTGTCGACCGCAGATGTAGTATCATCTAAAATGAGTATTTTTGCATCTTTAATAAATGCTCTTGCCATCGCTAAACGCTGTTTCTGTCCACCAGATAGATTTTTTGCGCCAAAGGAAAGTTCATGTTCGACTTGATCATCATATTTCTCAACAAACTCCATCGCATTTGCTTGATCAAGTGCATGATGCATATCTTCCTTCACCGCATTTGGAGAACCAAATTTTAAATTGGATGCAATTGAACCTGCGAATAACAAAGCTTTTTGCGGTGCAAACGCAATTTGTTTTCGCAAACTTTCTAACGTAAAAGATTGAATATCTTTTCCGTCAATTTTGATTTTCCCTTTTGAAACGTCATACAATCTTGGTATAAGTTTAAGAAGCGTCGATTTACCAGTACCGGTCATACCGATAATGCCTACTGTCTCCCCTGCGTTTACATGGAAATTCAATTGATCGACGATGTTTTCTCCATTTTCATTATATGAAAAACTCACATTTTCAAATGTTACATCACCTTTAATATCATGTAAATCTTGCTTTTGATGACGTTCTTCTCCTTCAATATTGAACATTTCATAGACACGATCAAGCGATGGAACTGCTCTCGCTACTTGCATTAAAACCATGACGCTCATCATCAAGCCGCCTATAATTAGGTTCAAATAATTGACGAAAGCTAAAATCACACCGATTTGAATTGCACCAATTTCAACTTGAATTACCCCGATCCACAATGCCGCAACGATTCCTAAATTGACAATCCACATTGTTAATGGATTTAAAAACCCCATAACCATATTGGCGTTTTGATTTAATTTTGTTAATTTTTTATTGATTTGTAAAAATTTATCCATCTGCTCCTTCATTCGATGGAATGCTTTTATTACTCGAATACCAGCCAAGTTCTCTGATAACATCTCATTCACTCGGTCGACCGATTGCTGTACTTTTCGAAAAATCTTACCCGAATAAATCGTAAATGTGATAATTAAAATCATCAAGATTGGAACGATTACGAGTAAAATATTGAAAAGTTCACGCGCTGTGAACCAAACAATAATAACTGCTCCAATGAACATTAATGGCCCACGAACGAATATTCGTAAAAGCATCATTAGCGCTCTTTGAATCATTTCAACATCGCTCGTCATAATCGTAATGAGTTTCCCTGTGCCTACTTCATCTCGCTTTTTAGTTGAGAAATAACTCATCACTTCATATAAATCTTTTCTTAAATCTGTCGCAACATGGACACCCACTTTGGAGCTGAAATAAATGCATCCAAGTCCTCCACCTAAGCCAATAATTGCTAAAACTATCATTATAATCGCATAACTAATAACTATACTCATATCATTTTTTGCGATACCTTCATCAATTATAAATTGCATGATTGTTGGTTGTAAGAGATCCATAAAAACTTCGATCACCATTAATAATGGCGCTAAAATTGTAATCCATATGTATGGTTTTATATATTGCATCAAATGTTTTATTGCTTTCATTCATTCACAATCCTTTCTTAATTATACGAAAACATATACTAACAATAGCGTATTTACTAAAGGAATGACAGAAATTAGAACTACGTAATTGCCTGTTCTTCACTTAAAAAACTTCGTTGATTTTGTCATTTCGTCCATATTCATTAAACTTATTTCAAAAATAAATGGGCAAGTTTTGAATTCGACCTTACTGTATTTCCAAAAATTGAGCAAAAAAAGATGAACTGCACATAAGCGCAATCCATCTCTTAGTAAAAATTTTATTTGATTGTCAGAAATAATCGATGAAACAAGGTACATTGTTCGGAATTAACTCCTCAAACAAGTCGATTTCATCCTCATTTTCAACAACAAGTCGTTCAATACTATATAAATACTGTGGTCTTAAATACCCTAACATCATCGTAGTAAGCGTTTGAATTGTAACACTTGGAATAGTTTCATCAAGTTCATCACTTAGTTTTGAAATATTTACTTCGCCATTTACACTTGAGATTTCAAATGTACCATGATTCCATGCAGCTAAAGGATCATCAATTGAAAGTCGAACGGAAAAGTCAGATTTATTGAATGGGAATTGCTTCATGAACATTTCCACATCAACAATTCGAGCCATGAAGTATGGTGATAAACTCTGCTTAATCTCACTATCTTGCATTAAGAATGCGATTGCTTCTGTACCACCTGTTTTACCGAAAACATGGTAAACCATCGATTTATGGGCATGAATGAAGTTCCATAAACCTTTTCTCGCTTCATTCGTTAAATAGACTAATTCATCGACATAGAAGTTTTCTTCCATAATACGATAGAATAAGTAGCCAACTGGCTCATCATTTTCTGAATCATAGTAAACCGCTGCTTGAAGTTGCGCATCGCTACCTTCAAACTTTTCTTCCCAATAACTTTCTTGAAATTTCTCGTTCCATGCGATTGCATTACGCACCATCGCACCATGTGTTTGTTTTGAATAAAGTGTATAAATATTTTTGACATCTTCATGACCGACTTGCACACGTCGTACTTGACCTTCGATATTTTGGTAACGTGGCATTTGCGTGTCTTTCATTTGATATTCCACAATATCACTTATGATTTCAAAACCCTTATTACGATAATAAGGAATTGAGTACGGGAATAAGTAGGAAATTGATTGACCTTCACTTCTCATATTACTTAAACTTTTCAAAATAAGTCGATGCATTAGTCCGTGACTCGCATATTCTGGATAAGTACCAACCGCAGTTAAGCCACCCATGTCATAAATATGACCATGAATATTCACTTGGAATGGTAAATTTAAAATCTGTGATACAAGTTGATCACGATCAAACCATCCCATTGCTGTGCCTTCCTGGAATTGTTTAGACTTGGCATTCACGAATAAACGGTCTTTATGAATCGACACATTTACTTGAAAGACATAATTTAAAAGTTTAATAAATTGGTCCATTTCCTCTATTTTAATTTCTCGTAACTCTAGTTCTTGCTTAGGCATTTTTCCACTCCTCTAATTTTTAAAAAACATATACCTATTTCATTATAGCATGTCTAATACTTCATCCGTAGAGAAACGCAAGGTCGAGCAGTGATCCTTTTTACATTGTTGGAAAGAAAATGTCGGAGCAACTGTTGTTTTCCACGTATCAAACGGTCTAAACTGACTTCCTAATTTGCGAATGACTTCATCTGATTGTCCTGCCATTTTGAAATCATTATAATCAGCTTTCAACATAAGATCTAATTGAAGTAATGTAAGGGTAGAAGAAGGGTATGTCATACTATCTTTCGAAAAAACAGCTAACTGTTGATTCGCGATTTTTTCAAAATAAAAATTTTCAGATAATCTTGCTAATTTAAAAAACTCAACTGCAAGTACACTATTACCAGTCGGCATTACTCCATCTAAAACAGGCTTCGGATTTATAATTAATTTTTCATGCTGATCGGATACAAATGAAAATCCGCCACTTTCGGAAGTGAAATGTTCGATCACATAGTTCGACCAGTCAATGGATTGTTGTAGATAGTATTCTTTCTGTGTTGCTAGATAAAGTTCATTTAACGCTTGAATGACGAAACTATAATCATCTAAAAATGCTTCTTCTTTTTGTGCATCAGTCATCATAATTTTGCCATTCGCAATTGATTGCTGTAGCATTTGTTTCATTAATTCTTCTGCTTTTGCAATCAGGCTCTCATCTTCAAGTGCCGCTCCTACTTTGCAAAACGCAGTTATACATAGCGCATTCCAAGAAGTGATGCATTTTTCATCTTTATGAAGTGCTGGTCTTGAATCTCGAATAGTTTTTAATGCCTGAATTTCTTTTTCATATTGATTCATAAACTGTTCGAATTGCTCATTTTCAATCAAATGAATTACATATTTACCTTCTAAATGAGGCCCTTCAGTTAATCCGAAATCCTGTCTACAGCTTTCTTCAACAGCATCGAGTGGCCATAAATAATAATCGCCTTCAACGCCATCAGAATCTGCATCGATTGCACTATAATACATACCCGGTTGTCCAAGCATTTCCTCATCTAAAAACCGAATTATTTGAAGCATAATATTTTTATATAATGGCTTTTTCGTAATTTGGTAAAGTTCAGCAAGAATCATTAAAAACTGCGCCTGATCATAAAGCATTTTTTCAAAATGAGGAACTTTCCATTGCTGGTCAGTTGAATAGCGGCAAATACCCCCGCCAATATGATCATAAATTCCACCACGGTATATTTGCGTTACCGTTTTCTCAACTAAATATAATGATTGCTCATCGTCATGCGCTGCATAGTACCGCAATAAAAAGCTCAATTGTGGGATATTAGGGAATTTAGGTGCCTGTCCAAAACCGCCGTAAATACCATCAAAATGCTGTGCTAATGTGTGTTGGGCAGCATGAACAATACTTTCATTTCTCTCTACTTGAGGTAAGGTATTTTGCGCAACTAGGCCATTGCGAATGCCTTCACCAATTTGAAGTATACGATCCGGCTGTTCTTTAAATACTTTTGTCATATAGTTTAAAGTATCGAGCATACCTGGTTGCTTTCCTTGGCTATATTTCGGAAAATACATGCCCGCATGAAAAGGCAGTTGATCGGCTGTCATAAAAATTGAAAGTGGCCATCCACCCGCTCCGGTAAGCATTTGGCAAACATTCATGTAAATTTGATCAATATCCGGTCTTTCCTCACGATCCACTTTGATTGAGATGAAATCTTGATTTAATAATGCTGCTACTTCCTCATCCTCAAAACAATCTTCTGCCATACGATGACACCAGTGGCAAGTCGAATAGCCGATACTTAAAAAGATCGGCTTGTTCTGCTCTTTAGCAGCCGCGAACGCTTCTTCTCCCCACGGATACCAATCGATTGGGTTTTCTGCATGTTGTTGTAAGTAGGGTGACGATTCTTTCGCCAGTCGATTCATATATAGTTCTCCTTTGATTCAATCCGTTTTAAGTTCATTCTTAGTTTACCATGAATCTGTCAACAGTTAAAAAAAGCATCTCCCCTCCAATTATGAAAGGAAAATGCTTGCATCATTTATCTTTTGTAATCTTTTGGTAAGGAGAATCCTCTGCCCATAATATCTGACGCATTTAGGAAGATGACGAATGAATCTGTCTCGGTTGTTTGAAGCAATTCCTTTAAATAAACTGCTTCTGATTGTTCCAAAACGCTAAATAGCAAAGCTTTCTGTTTTTTAGAATAACCACCTTCAGACCAGATCTTCGTAAAACCACGATTGATTTCCTCATGGATTAATTTCTTCACTTCTTCTTCATGATCCGTGACGATTAGCACAAGTTTAGATGATGATGTACGTAGTTGTACAAGGTCAATCACTTTACTCGTAATGAAGATTGCGATCATCGCGTATAATGCTAATTCTAAATTGAAAACAAACATCGCAGCGATCACGACTACCGCATCAATTAATAATTGCGCAAATCCACTTGAGAACCTGAAATACTTTTTGATTAACTGCCCGATAATTGTTGTACCACCTGTCGAACCATTCCCTCTAAACACAAGACCTAGTCCAAGACCCGTTAGAATACCACCATAGATGGAAGCTAACATCGGATCCTTTACTGCGAATGGTAAATGAGCTGTCGCAGCAATCGCTAATGGCAGCATGATTGTTCCTACAAGCGTTTTAATACTGAAACTTTTACCTAATAAGAAATAGCCTAAAAAGAATAATGGAATATTGATCGTCAATTGAACAATTGTCGGATTCCAATGATATAGTTCATATAAAATGGTACTCATCCCTACGACCCCACCAGACGCTAATTTTGCTGGTAGTAAAAACGCATTAAATGAAATACTTAAAATCAATACCCCTATTGATAGCAATATGTAAGAACGAACTTCTTTTCCCATCGTAATACCTCACTTTTTATTCACTCTACTTGCATTTTACAAAGTCGGAGCGAACATAACAACCTATGTAAAATATGTTCCTTAATTCAGTTTCATTAGGTCATTTTACTTTTATTACTAGTTTTTTTCTATAGAGAAAAGGTATTAGTATTATGAATGGGGGTTTTGTATGCGCTACTTAATGGTATTGTTTGTAGTGTTTTTTTCGCTCACGACACATGTCTACGCTGAAGAACAATCACGTTCCACTTCACTCGGCACAGGGTTACCTACCTTAAAAACGAAGTATGAACGCAAAGAGTTAACACCTATATCTAAGAAAGAGAATATGGAAATTGAGTCCGAAGAAATTATTGTGCCAATGTCCACAAAGAATTCGATGACCACTTTACCACAGACTTCAAGTACTTATTATATTTTCTCAACAGTGGGCTTAATTTTAGTCGCATTATCAACTTTATTCATCGTAAAAAGGAAACGTCAGAATGAATGAACTACCTTATTCAGATTAGACATAACAATAAAGCATGATCATGAGCATACCAGCCCATAGATCATGCTTTTTGTGATTGTTGGTTCAGTCCTAAAACTTACTGCACTACTTCATAATATAGCTCTAATCTTCTACATGTTCCACACGATCTTCATCAGTATATGATTCTAACTTTATTTGATTATTTTTAGTTCGATAATACGCATAAATGTTAGAATCCCCTTTTATTTTTACATCAACTAAATACTTTTTATCTCCTTGTAACTTTGAATAATAGGCGCCACCTGTTAGATCATTTTCACTTACTTTTTTCTCTTTCATTACATATTCAAATACATCTTCTTCAAGAGTTTTCATTTTATATTTATTATAAGCAAATGTAGATGCAATGACTAAAATCAATAGTATGACAAAAAGCAAAATAACTTTATATTTCTTACTAATTTTTAAACACTCCTTTAAATTTTCCACTAATTCGAAATTCATTACAAAATAATACTCTTTTAAATCAATTATATGAGCTTTTTCTAGTGAAATTGAAACTTATAATCCACCTTTACTTCCTCAAAATTAATAACATGGTCGTAAGTTTGTAAACTACTTTTCTTTCCCCACCGATCGCAAACCCATTCTAGTATTTTTTATTTTTTCAAAAATGAAATTGTTGTCCAAGTAACTATCAATAACGTACTTGATCCTGCAAAAACTCAAAAAAACAATTCCCTTTCAACGCAACAAATTTAACATTTATTTCTTTTTTGTCAATTTTCGTATTCGATCTAACGACAGAAATTACTTATATGAGATGATCATAAAGCCTTCAACAATTTCACGACTCCTGAAATTGTTGAAGGTTTATTATTTTCTTTTCATTCAACCATTTAATAATGTCATGATTACTTCATTCGTTAATTGGGCAGCCAGTTTCTCCGTTCGATGATTTGAATCGAGTTTCGGATTCACTTCACAAATGCTAAAGGTTTTTGCAGCTGGTTGTCTCATCGTCAATTGCAAAATTTCTCTCACTTGCTTAGGTTCTAAGCCATATGGAGATGCCGTATTTACACCAGGTGCATATGCGACATTCAGTACATCCATACATAGCGTGACGATTAATGTATCGCATTTTTGTGCAAAATCATCAATGGTCATTTGCAGTTCTGCTCTCGACAATCCATCTTCACAAATATACTGCACGCCATATGCATCGGCTCTTTTAAATAACTCGGAAGTATTACTATATCGCCCTACACCACATGCTAAATACAAAGCTTGCTCATCTTCGTCAAGAATTTGTTTGAACATAGTGCCTGAATTTGCTTGATGTGAATACTCATGCAAATCAAAATGCGTATCAATATTAATGAGTCCGATTATTTTATCAGATCCAATGGCATTTCGTACGCCTAAATAATGTCCGAATAGCGCTTCATGTCCGCCGCCTAAAATCACGACATTCTTATAGGTATTACTTAATTTTGAAACTTTTTCGCCTAGCAATTCTTGTATTTCTAAAAGGGATTCATTTTTTCGCGTAATATTTCCGAAATCCAATAGCTTTGCTTCTGGATTATTAGCTCTCCACGGAATATTACCCAATGATTGGCGGATTAGATCCGGTGCAGTACTAGAACCAACTTTGCCATTATTCAAGCGAACACCTTCATCACACTCGAACCCAATTAGCGCTACCGTTTGCTCATCATTTAAGCTTTCTGCCATCGTTTGTTGGAACTTAATAATTTGATGATATCTCAAATTATCCTGCGTGATCGGCTCATCCACTCTACCTGTCCATACACTTTCCTTCATAATAATTCTCCTTCTTAAAAGCCTCCCTAATCAATTTTCAGTAATTAGGAAGGCAGGTATATTATTTATGTTGTTCTAATTCTTCAGGTGCATATTTAGGAAATGTTAATACTGGAATATGTGATTTTGATTGAACCGTACGACTTACGCTCGATACGAACTCTCTTAAACCACTGAATCCGCGATTACCAATGACGATTAAATCAGCTTCTGAATCTCTCGCATGATCCAATATAGCATTCGCAGGGCTACAATTGTAGACGAATCCTTCTACTTTATTCGGAAGATCATTAAATTTCAACTTCCCTTTAGTAATAATAGTTTCGGCGTGACTTTCCATCGCTTCAGCACCATCATCTACACCTGTTTTATAAGGTGTCGCATTTTCAATTCTCTCTTCATAAGAGTAAATTAAATCTAATTGAATCTCGCCACTTAGCTCGAGAATTCCGTGAACATAGTCTAATAAATCATTTGATAAATCTGTATCATTATACGCTACGACAATTTTTTTGGCAAACATAAAAATACCTCATTTCAACTAAAGATTTACACTATTTGTATATCTCTATAATGCTCCGAAAATTGGAAAATGTCCAATGTATACACGTACATTCATAATTTATCCAATTTATAGACTTAAATTTGTCATTTTTTCGTGAAAATTAACGCCATCAGTTGTAGCTTTTACATATCCAGCTCGAATTGTGAAATCTCCAAAATGCTCTTCTTCCAGTCTTTCTTTCGCATAATGCGGAATAATGATATTTAACTGCTCCAAAATTTGTTCTTCATTAATGTTTTCTTTAAAAATTTTATTTAAGCGCTCGCCATTAAAAGCCGCACCTAGATACATATTATATTTCCCCGGCCCTTTTCCGATAAAACCAATTTCTCCAATTGCCGCACGTGAACAACCATTGGGGCATCCCGACATCCGAATATTTATCGCTTCATCTCTTAAGCCAACTCGATCCAGTATTTCCTCGATTTTCGTAATAAGTGAAGGTAAATATCTTTCGGCTTCCGCCATCGCTAAGCCACATGTCGGCATCGATACACAGGCAATTGAATTTCTTCGTAATGCCGAATACATTTTTCCATCTGTTAAATGATACTTTTCAATTAGTTGTTCGATCACTACTTTATTACTTGCTTCAATGTTCGCAATGACTAAGTTTTGATTCGGTGTCATGAGGAAATTCCCACTATGCACTTTTGCGATTTCTCTTAATCCAGTCATCAATGGATAGTTATCAAAATCCTTTACACGACCGTTTTGAATAAATAATGTGAAATGCCAATTTCCTTTTTCATCTTCTAACCAGCCGTATCGATCGCCGTTATGTTCAAAGTGGAATTTCTTCGCTTCTTCTAATTTGAAGCCAATTCTTTGTTCAAGTTCTTTTTCAAACCAATCGAGTCCATTATGATCGATCGTATATTTGAATCGTGCATTTTTACGTTCAATTCGATTGCCGTAATCACGTTGAATTGTCACGATTTTTTCAACTGTTAAAAGTAGTTGATCTGGTGTCACAAATCCAATTAATCGCCCAAGTTGAGGATAGGTTTCATCATCACCATGTGTCATACCCATACCACCGCCAACCGTTAGATTGAATCCAAGAAGTTGCTCATTTTCAATAATAGCGATTAAGCCAATATCTTGAGAATAAATATCGGTATCATTACTTGGTGGAATTGCGATGCCGATTTTGAATTTTCGCGGTAAATATAATTCTCCATAGATTGGTTCTGTTTCATCAACTTGAGGTGTCGTATGTACTTTTTCACCATCCAGCCAAATTTCGTGATAGGCTTGCGTTTTCGGCAATAAATGTTCACTAACTTTCACTGACCAATCATACACTTCTTGATGTACTTTCGAATGCGCTGGAATAACATTACACATGACATTTCGATTCACGTCTCCACAAGCCGCTAAAGAATCTAATAACACACGATTCATTTCTTGCATATACGATTTCACATTCCATTTCAAAATGCCATGTAATTGGAATGCTTGTCGCGTTGTAAGCTTAAGTGTGCCATTACCGTATTGATGTGCCATTCGATCCATCATGAGCCATTGCTCACTCGTTGCAGCTCCACCTGGTGTACGAACGCGAATCATAAATTGATAAGATGGTTCGAGTTTTTTCTTTTGACGCTCATCTCGTTCATCGCGATTATCTTGCATATAGCTGCCGTGGAATTTAATGAGGTTTTGGTCTGCTGAACCGATTGATCCGGTAACTGGATTTTTCATCGATTGTTCAAGCGTACCACGTAAATAATTACTTTCTGCTTTAATGCCCTCATTGACTGCGGGTGTTCCTTGTTGTTTTGGTAATTTAATTTTCTCTGTCATCAATAGCCCTCCTAGTAAACATCTCTTAAAAATCTCTTATTGTTTTTCAAGTCATTTAAATACGCTGCCGCTGCGAATTCATCTAAATTCCCTTCGTTTGCGATGACCATTTTAATTGCTTGTTCCACATCCTTCGCCATATGCTTCTCATCACCACAAATATAAACGAATGCGCCATTTTCTAACCAATTGAAGAACTCTTCACTACTTTCCTCAATGCGATGTTGCACATAGATTTTCTCCTCTTGATCCCTTGAAAAAGCGAGTGAAAGTTTACTTAAATTCCCTTCTCTTAAATGACGCTGCCACTCAACTTGATAAAGGAAATCTGTAACAAAATGTTGTTCACCGAAAAATAGCCAACTTTCTCCATTTGCAGCCGTTTCTTCACGTTGTTCTATAAATGCTCTATATGGTGCAACACCCGTTCCAGCGCCAATCATAATGATTTTTTCATCATCTGCTGGTAATCGGAAATCGTCGTTTTTTTGAATGAAAATCGGTAATTCATCCCCAATTTCAATCGAGTGAGCAATCATACCTGAAGTGACTCCGAAACGATCTTCATCACCTAATTCGTATTGAACAAGTCCCACTGTAATATGTAACTCCTCTGGATTCGCTTCATAACTACTCGCAATTGAATAAAGTCTAGCTGGTAATTTGCGCAATGTATCGACAAGTTTCTGCGCATCAATTTTCAGATTTTCAGCACGTAATAAATCAACAATATTTCTCCCTCGACGCCATTCTTTATCATATTTTTCTTCAGAAACCTCAAGTTTTTCTAAAATCGCATTTGATAAAGTTGTTAAATCGAGTTGATTCGTCAATACATCGATTAATGCAATTTCTTCATTTTTAAATTGAACGGAATCAACTTCTTTAGCTTGTAGCCATTGCATCAGTTCTGATACTAATTTCGCATTATTTTGTGGTAGAATGCCAACGCAATCTCCTACTTCAAACTGAATGCCCGAATCTTCAATCGATAATTCGACATGATAGGTTTCCTTATTTGAACCAGTCATATTCAAATTAATTTTCTCTAGTACTTTCGCATAATATGGCTTTGTTTTCGAATAGTCATTTTCTGAAGTAAACTGCGCCGCTTCTTTTGGCGATTCAAATGAAATACCGCTATTTTTCAATAAAGCACTTTGAACACTTTGAAACCATTGATCCGCATCTTCTTCGTAATCTAAATCACAGTTTTGTCTCTCGACAATTTTTTTAGCACCTAATTCGAATAATCGCTGATCAAAATCGATTGCTGTTTGGCAAAATAAATCATACGAAGTATCGCCCAAACCTAGCACTGCATAATTCGTATTTTCTAATTTAGGAGCGCGTGCGGAATGGAGATAGTCATAAAATGATTTCGCTTGATCTGGCGCTTCTCCTTCACCTTGGGTACTCGTAATAATGAGGAGATTCTCTGTTTTCTTCAGTTTCTTTGTTGGGAAATCTCCTAATGAAGCGATTTCCACTTGAATATTATTTTGCTGAAGTTCCATGAAATATTTTTCTGCTAATTTCTTTGCATTCCCTGTTTGAGATCCGTACAGCACTGTAGCTTGAATCGTTTTAATCTCGTTCGTTACTTGTTCAACTTCCGCCACGAATGATGTCCCACTTAAAAAGCCATTTAACCAAATTTTTTGCTCTGCTGATAGCTTTGGTAGTAGCTCGTTAATTAGACGAACTTGATCTTGTGAAAAAGGACTATTCTTAACATTTAATGACATTATTACACCTCATTTTATTTTTATACTGCTTTTTCATTCATCGTAATTAAATAATTTCTTAAAATATTTTCTTTAAACGCGATTAACGCCGTGTCGAACTCCCCAAGTAGCGGTGAAATCGACAAGTGTCCGCTGCTGCTTACTAACTTTTCAAGATTTTTAGAAAGTAACCCAGGAAAGAGTAAGTAAGGGATGAGTACGATTTTTTCATTTTCATACTTTTGTAAAACATGAGAGAGGGAAGGTCCGCTCCCATATAGAAAAGCGACATCAATATTTCGGATTGATGTTCGAAACTTTACACGATTGGCAATTTCGGCAAACTGTAACTCAATAGATGGATCAGAACTGCCTCTGCTAACTAAAATATATTGCGTTGCTTTGAAATCACTCATGCGCTCAATTTGCTGGCAAACCGTCTCAATTAATAGCTTTTGGATGCCGATTGCCTGTTTAATCATGATGTCAATATGCGGGTATTTTTCCTCAATAGTCGACACCAGTAAGGGTATATCTTTTTTATTATGCTGCGCCGAAAAAAGTAAAATTGGAATAACCGTAATCCGAGTAGCTCCTGCTTCAATACATTTTTCCAACCCTTGTGGAATTGTTGGTGCGCAAATTTCTATAAAGGCTATTTCTTGCATTACATTAGGCATGATTTTTTGTATATTTCGAATGAATTGACGTGACTTTTCTTCTCCAATTTCCACTCTTGTGCCATGTGCAACATAGAGAATTGCTTCCATTGCATTCCCTCCTTTTAAACGAGTGCTAATTCTTTAAACCAACTAATTTTTTCATGCATTTTTACAACTTTACCAACAATAATCATGCTCGGGTTTTCAATTTTTTCTGCTTGTACGACTTGAATAATTGTCGACAAAGTACCGGTCACTGTTCGCTGTTTACCATATGTTCCCCAATTGACAAGTGCCACGGGTGTTTCTTCATTTTTGCCATATAAAAGTAATTGGGATACGATATACGGCAAATTTTGCACGCCCATATAAATTGCTAAAGTGTCGACACCTTGCGCAAGATTCTTCCATTTGATTGCATCTTCTTCCTCATTTTTCATATGACCTGTAACAATCGCAAAACTTGAACTTAATTCCCGATGTGTCACTGGAATGCCCGCATATGCAGCTGCCGCAATACCTGATGTAATTCCTGGCACTATTTCAAATGGAATGCCTGCGTCCGCAAGAACTTCTGCTTCTTCCGCCCCACGACCGAAGACAAATGGATCGCCTCCTTTTAAACGTAGTACCTTTAACCCTTTTAATGCGTATTTTACGAGTTGCTCATTAATTTCCTGTTGGATTAATGCATGTTGCTTCGGTTTTTTACCGCAATAGATTAAAATCGCATTTTCGCTTGCTTCTCTTAATAACTCCTCATTAATTAAACGATCATATAAAATCACATCCGCATTTTGAATTGCTTTTAATGCCTTCACCGTAATTAATTCCAAATCACCAGGTCCTGCTCCTGCAATAATCACTTTCTCCATAAAATCCCTCCATATAAAAAAGCTCCTACTTAATGAGTAAATCCATTAAATAAGAGCCTCTAGTTTTCTAGTCAGCTAGTATGTATTATTTTGTCGGTTGTTTTTTCGTAAATCGATGTTTTTCAAGTCGATTAATCTGAACGATTTTTCCATCTTGAATCGTAATTTGAACTTCACCAAATTGAATTTCTTTAATGGCTTTTTCAATTACTTGTAGATGCTGTGCTTCAATTGTTGATGTCATGGAATCACCTCACTTTTAATCCATAGTAAACTTATTGGAATTCTTTTCGTTGTCATTATTTTAGTATTCATCTTTGCAGATGTCAACCGTATTTTCCATATTTTTCTGAAAATAGTTTCTTTTTGCATGAAGTACTCATATACGTTACGATTATTACATATTGAAATGGAGGTTTTCACATGAATATTGAGCAAACAGCAGTTGTATTAATCGATGTGCAAGGTAAATTAGCGACAATTATGAATGATTCAGAACATACAGTGAACAATATTGAAAAATTGGTGAAAGGCGCGAAAGTACTTGATCTCCCCGTTCTCTGGTTAGAACAGTATCCTAAAGGTCTTGGGCCAACTGTTCCTTCGATTGCTGCGGAACTTGGCGAGCAAAAGCCAATCGAAAAAGTAACTTTCAGTGCTTGGAAAACAGATGAATTCAAAAATGCATTAATTGCTTTAAATCGTAAAAACATTTTAATTTGCGGCATTGAAGCACATATTTGTGTTTACCAAACTGCAAAAGACTTGAATAATGCCGGTTTCAATGTGGAAGTCGTGACGGATGCCATTGATTCACGAAATGAAGCGAATAAACAATTAGCAATCCAGCGCTTAATGCAAGATAGGATCGCACTTACAAGTGTAGAGACGGCGCTATTTGAACTAGTGGAAGTGGCAAGTGGCGACCGCTTCAAACAAATTAGTAAAATCGTAAAATAAACATTAAAAAGGTGAACAAAACGGATTCGTTCCGATTTGCTCACCTTTTGTTTATATGGAAAAGAGCCAAGCGTATGCTCGACTCCTCATAGAAATTATTGTTTTTTAAATTCTGCATCTAGTTCTTGATATGCATGTTGGAATTTACCGCCGTCTTTTACAGCTGCGTGGTAAAGTGCTTTAAGCGCATATTCATTTTCTAATGACATCGAGCTTTTAATTTCGTTCAGCTCTTTCTTAAGTTGTGGGTCATTATTTACTAGTTTTTGCATTTGATTTTGATGGTATCTCATTCGTATCACTTCCTTTTTTCCTATTATAACACCATATGAACAATTATTTTTATTTCCAATAGTATTTCTTCATTTTTTTCGCTATAGTTGTATTATATTCTCTTTACATACATTTTTTACTATAATAGGTGGTGTTTTTTATGAAAAAGGAACATTTTTATAAAATTCTCGGCGCAATTTTATTTTTAACAGTTGCGATGGGTATTGGTCGATTTTCTTTTACACCGATTCTTCCTTATATGAAAGAAGCAGAGGGTTTTTCCGTAGGTATTGGCAGTTGGATCGCTGCTGGTAACTATATTGGATACTTAATCGGCGCATTAGCTGCTGGATTTATCGTTAAAAAGCAAAAATCAATCTTAATAATAAGTGCTTGGTTCTGTTTTGCATCAGTCATTTTCATGGCTTTCTCTCATTCATTTGTCAGTTGGTTTTCTTTAAGAATATTGGGCGGTGTGACTGGTGGTTTCATTTTTGTGCTGACTTCTAGTATGATCATGGACTATTTAGCGAAACATCAATTATCGAAATGGTCTGGATATATTTTTAGTGGGATCGGTTTGGGCATCGCGATTTCCGGATTGGTCGTACCGCTTTTTATCTCATTTTCAACTTGGCGCAGCGCTTATATAGGACTTGCTATCATTGCTGCCATCTGCATTTTTGTGACAATGTACTTATGGCGCAATTTAACAGCCGAAAAACATACAGTCGTGCATAAAAAAGAAAATGTCATGAAAGGATTTATGTTTTGGTTGGCAATAGCCTATGGTTTCGAAGGATTAGGCTATATTATTACTGGAACTTTTTTAGTGGATTTGATTCATGAAATTCCTTCTTTACAACAATATGCCGCATTTAGTTGGGTCATCGTTGGGATTGGCGCAATTCCATCCGCACCTTTATGGACTTGGTTAATGTCTACTTATAAACCGATTCGCGTCATTCGAATTGCTTATTTATTACAAGCGGGTGGCATTTTACTACCTGTCATTTCTTCTAATGTTTGGACAGTATTATTATCTGCATTATTATTCGGCTCGACATTTGTTGGCTTAGTGTCAATGACAACAGGTTATGGTCGCCAATTATTCCCACAAAAAAGCGTCAGCGTGGTTTCCCTACTGACGACATTTTATGCAGTTGGCCAAATTATTGGGCCAATTATTGCGGGTATGCTCATTACGCACTATGAAACGTATAATGCGGCA
This sequence comes from Kurthia zopfii, assembly GCF_003143955.1. GTDB lineage: Bacteria > Bacillota > Bacilli > Bacillales_A > Planococcaceae > Kurthia > Kurthia zopfii. The sequence continues at coordinate 21,583 of NZ_QFVS01000031.1, forward strand.
TTGATTTTTGCGACAGCGATTATCATCGTCGCTGTTTTTTGTCTACAATTTGGTCATCGAAAATATATTAACGATTAAAGTTTACATCGATTGACCATAGTTCGGATTGTGTCCCGATTCTCATAGGTGGTCCCCAAAATCCGTAACCCGAAGTGACCACATAATCCGTATTATTTTTCTTTGTATGGCCATAATCTAGTGGATAAATATTACGCGTCATTAAATTCCCTGGCCATAATTGACCTTTATGTGTATGCCCGGACATCATAAGCGATACACCTTCATCCGCCATTTCTTTATTCGGTTGATGATCGATGACAATCCAAGCATCTGATTTCGCAATATTTTCACGTAATTGTGCCAATGATTTACGACTTTGATTCGTAGCATCATCTCGACCGGTTAAAAAGAAATCTTCTTTAATTTTAATTGTTTCATCCTGTAGTAAAGTAATATTCGATTTTTTCATTGCTTCTTTCGTTTCTTCGATTTCCTTACCAATATATTCGTGATTCCCTAAAACGGCATATACACCATATGTCGTTTTTAATTTTTTCATTGTTTCGTTCATTTTTTGCTCATTAAACCATTTTGGCGAATCATCCACAACATCACCTGCCAAAATAACGAGATCTGGCTTCTCTTTATTTGCTAGTGCGACGAACTTTTCTAAATGCTTTTTATTTGAGAGTAGTCCAAGATGTGTATCGCTTGCGACAACTATTTTTAAATGATCGAGCTTACTTACTTCTGGTCGATTCATTTCAAATGATTTCACTACTGGTGTGTAGGCATAATGATGGCCAACAAATCCGAGAAGAATTAGCGCAGCAATCGCTGAAATACCAATCCATTGCTTATATTTTTTACGAAGGATTACATACACAATTTGGCTAATAATCGTCAGCATAAGTCCATACATGAAAATATAGAACCAATAATCACTGACTATTTTCAAAAAATCGAGTTCGATTAATCGAGTTAATACTGGGCTAAGTGCTAAAAGAATATACATTACCCAAAAAATAAGTTTCGTGACTCTTTTTGGTTTATTCAATAGTGCTAATAAATTTCGAGCAATATAATAATTGGCCGCACCATAAATCGAGAGTATGACAATGAAGATCAATATGAATTTAATCGACATTGAGATCCTCCTCTAAAATAATTTGATTATTTCTCCATTGGAATAAAGAGAAATCAGATACGATTTTACTATTTTCAAAAACTAATCTTGCATCGGATTCAAGTAATTCGACATCTTTCTTCATAAAACGTGCGCTAATATGATTCATTAGAAGATATTTCACATTTGCTTGTTTCGCAACAGTTGCTGCTTCTACATTTGTCGAATGACCATATTGCGCAGCTAGTTTTTCAGTTCCTCGATCAAAGGTTGCTTCATGGATTAACACATCCGCATTTTCACTTAAATCAATAGACTGTTGACAATATTTTGTATCACCTAAAATGGTTACGATCCAGCCTTTTTGAGATTCAGACAATAGTGAAGCACTTTTTACAACTTGGCCATTATCTAAAACAACATCTTCACCAGCTTTTAATTTACCTAGTAGTGGACCAAATGGAACTCCTTGCTTTCGAGCTTCATCAATATCCAATTTTCCAGGTAAATCCTTTTGTTCGATTCGATACCCATAGCAAGGCACGACATGCTTTAATTTTTGACATTTTACGGTAAAATTCTGATCTTCAAAAATAATGCCCTCTTGTATTTCTCTAAATTCTAGTTCATATGTGAGATGCGTACCGCTGATCGTTAATGCTTGTCGAACGAAATCCTCTAAACCTTTTGGCCCAAAAATAGTGAGTGGTTCATCTCCACCTAAAAATGAGCGCGAACTTAAAAATCCTGGTAAACCAAAAATATGATCTCCGTGAAGATGCGTAATGAAGATTTTCTCGATTTTCCTCGGTTTTAAATTCGTATGTAATATTTGGTGCTGTGTCGCTTCTCCGCAATCAAACAGCCATACCGCACCAATTTCATCTAATAATTTCAAAGCGATCGCAGACGTATTTCTCGCTTTTGAGGGCATACCTGCGCCAGTTCCTAAAAATTGTATTTGCATACAATCACTCCTTAATGATCATCCAAAAAGTCTTTACTAAAACTTGTTGTCGATTCAAAGTTTGATTTTCTTTTCACTTTCATACCCTTTTGGATACTTGTTTCACCATATTTCCGCTTAATTTGTTCAACAAGTTTTAATACGGGTTCTTCCTTCGCATGTTTTTCATAATTAAAAATCGACAGCTGCTCTGCTTCTTCTTTTACATTAAAAACATGACTTACGGCAACGCCCAATAGTCGTATTGGTTCTTCATTCCAATGTTTCCGAACTAATTTCATCGCTTCTCGCTCAATATCTTCTTTTGCAGAAAGGCCGTTTTTAAATGAAATTGACCGCGTGATATTTTTCCAATCAGCTGTTCGAAATTGGATTTGCAAAGTCGTACCCGCTAAGTTTTTGGAGCGTAATCTAGAGGATACTTTGCCACTTAGTACTTGTATCATATCAAATAGTTCACGTAGTTCAACTAGATCCTTTGGAGATGTCATAGAACTTCCGACTGATTTCGTATCATATACGGATTCTGGATCTACCTCTCGTTCGTCGATGCCGTATGATTTTTGCCAAATTCGGATTCCTACTTTGCCCATTAATTGCTCCAGTTCTTTCTCATTTCGCTTAGCAATATCACCGATTGTCTTCATATTATGCTCTGCAAGCTTTTTAGCGGTACTTTCGCCAATTCCATGCATTTCCTGTGTCGGTAAATGCCATAGCATCTCTGGCACTTGTCGCTTTCTTAATACAGTAATCCCCATAGGTTTTTTCATATCAGAAGCGGTTTTTGCTAAAAATTTATTTGGTGCAATACCAATTGAACAAGGCAAATCTAATTCCTCAAGCAACCTTTTTTGAATATTTTCTGCTAATTGGATCGCATCTGCTCCATTTACAATGCTCGTTACATCTAAATAACCTTCATCAATGGATACTGGTTCCACTAAATTAGTATAACTTTTTAGTATTGTAAACATTGCTTTAGAAGCTGCTCGGTATTTTTCAAAATTCGGTGGTAATAAAAGTAGTTCTGGGCATTTTCGCTTCGCTTCCCACACCGGCATTGTCGTATAAACACCCTTTGCGCGAGCTTCATACGAACAAGTCACTAATATTCCCCGCCGCTCTTTCGGATTACCTGCGATTGCAACCGCTTTTCCCTTCAAAGTTGGATCCAGCGCCTGCTCAACCGATGCATAAAAACAGTTCATATCAATATGAAATATTATTTTCGCTTTCACCATTTCCTAACCTCCGATACAATCATATGTTCCTATTATAACATGAAAAAGTTTTTCAAATAAAAAATACCGAGAAACTGAAAATCAATTTCTCGATACGCTTTAGTATTTCATTAAAATATACTTTAATTTCAATTTCTGCCACCATTTCAATGGTTTGATTAACTCTTTTTCCATGATTTTTACTAATGCAGATCTCGGTACTTCTATTCCACCATATTTCGCAGCTTGGTAGTCTTTATACGTATTTTCGAATTGTTGAAGTGCTTCATCCGATAAAGCATGGCGTATAACGAGTAGTTTTTTTGAAAGTGATGCATTTTCTTCATAGTCAAGTAGAACGACAGCAAGCCATATTTCACTTAAATGAATCGTCGCTTGTAAATGTTCAACAATCGCGTGACTTTGTATTTGTTTATACAATTTCCTAATTTTCCTTCTACGAATCGTAATCATCACAATAAAACTTAAAATGAGGATGACTAAAAGTAAAATTCCCACAATTATATACCAATGCTTCTCAAGCTTTTCACGTTTTGGTTGAGGTGGGGTTTGATTTTCATGATCTTGAATTTCCTTTTTCGCTGACTCTTTAGAACCGTCGTTAGAAGTCGCTCCATTCGCTGTCGGGTTTTTAGAAACATGATTGCCTTTCGGTATGTATGACGCCTTTACTTCCGGCATTTCTTTTCTAATTTCCGGCACTAATTCAATCGGCACCCAACCTACTTGATCAATGTAAATTTCAGTCCACGCATGCGCCGAACTCAATGGCACTTCAATTTTTGAAAAAGCTTTCTTTCCTTCAATTTGATCATTTGTAATATAGTAACCTTCCACATAACGAGCTGGAATACCCATCATACGAAATGCAAGAGTTCCAATCGTCGCATAGTGAGGGGCATAGCCTTTTCTCTCTGTTTGCCAAACTGTAGAAGTTACTTGTTTTTTCCCTATTGTTTTTTCATCATACCGAATATTTTTCGCTACCAAATCTTGAACAAATTGAATTGATTTTTCATAATCAATTTTAGCTTGTTTTTTAAAATCCTGTTGTAAAATTAATTGATCTGCTTGTTCGACTGCTACATACTCTTTTGCAACATATTGTCGGTAATTTGCTTCAAGCATGAAATACTTTTTCATCTTTTCAGTATCCATTTTCGAAGCATTTTCTGCATAGTTTGCTAATATATTATTTTCGATTGAAAATTTACTTTCATTTTCTGTTGGATATTTTTCAAAGCCATCCAGTTGGATATATTTTGAATCCTTATCAGAAACAACCCCATAAGGAATATAGCGATAGCGCTGATCTGCTTCATTATTCGACACAACTATAGTTGATTGATCCGATTGGCCAACTTTAAATTGCAGATTCGCTAACATTGTATTACTATAGAAATTTTCCTTTTCCAGCCAATAAAACAACTCATTTTGAGCGGCTGCTTCTTCGTAACTTTGTGTAAGCCATTGATCGTCCTTAAATTCCTTACCAATAAACCCTTTGAAATACATCGCTTGTGGTTTCTCCATGACAACTTCCAGCGCCGTTTCCTTCGTTGTTGTACGCTCACCAACTTTCGACATATCGCCATTTCGCATCCACGTATTTTCTTGATCATGCGCATATTTCTTTTCCACTTCATGTTGGAAATACTGGGGAATTTTTTGTAATGCTTCTTGATTTGTCAAAATGACAGTTAATCCAATAGTCGTAATTACGAAAAGTCCGATTGTTTGCACACCGTATCTTCGGATAAACTGCTTTGATGATACACATAACAACAAAGTTGCAAAATAGACGATGAGTAGCAATAGCCATTGATCTGACTGTAATACGAAAAAAGCAACTGTCATGAATAGCGTCATCCATTTAACACTTGTTTTTGATTGTTTGCTCAATATGAATAAATGAATTGCTGCTAGCGATAATAGAAGTACAAAAATATTCATACTTGCAAATTCAAATGAATTTAATTTTAATCCATATAGAGAAGCTAACCTTTGTTGAAGTTGATTCCAACTAGCGAAAATCGTTTTCACAACCCATGGGACAGCAATAATAAATAAAGCTAATAGCGTGATTGTCATGAACTTTATCTTATTGAATCGAATAACGAAATAGAATGAAATAATAATTAAGCTATTTACAAATAATACTACAAGTGAATTCGTCATCATTAGGAGGCAAGCTGTTGACCATATCGCGTAACCAAAAACAAATAAGTTATTTCGATCTTCTATACTTTTTTCAATATTAAACAAACGTTTGACCTCCCAACTTCAATAAATCTTCTTCCATTTTATTTCTGCGAATAGCCCAAGCTTGTGGTTGTTCATCGACCAAACGAATACTTATTACTGTATGAGAAGTTGCTGATTCATCCTTCGTCACTACTAAAGCGAACGAATCATCATCCATCGCTTTTAAACTACTTCCTTTTAATGTAGCTAATTTTAAGGTTTTCAAGTCAATATCTTGTAGTGATCCTTCATTCCCATCCATACATACAAAAACATTTTTCTGCTGTTGTTGAAAATAATTTGCAATAGATAAATATATTTCATTTAGTAGATTCAGATCTTCTTGATTTTCACAGTTTTCTAAAGATAAAAAAATCCTTTCATTGACTTGTTCATGCTGCTCTAACACAACTAAGTCATCTAACTTAGCAGACAGTTTCCAATGAATCTGCCTTAATGAATCGCCCATTTTATACGCTCTAATCCCAAATGATTCATCTGAAAGTGATTGAACTTGGCGCATTTGATCAGATTCGGCATCTATACGACTACTAATTCCAAAATCCAACATTGATTCAATTGGATAAACTTTTGGCCAAATTGTAATCGCCTGATTTGCCTGTATTTTATATTTAAAAGGGATTATTCCATTGATTTTAATAAAATCGACTTCAATTTCTAATAATCCTGGTTCTTGAAATTGTAAATTTTGGCTCGCTAATTTTTCTTGTCGCGCACCTACAAAAGTATCGATTGTACCCTTTTCAACCTTATTAAAATGCGTGTTTTTAATTTTATAATGAATGACACAGTTCGATATTGGTAACCAACTTTTATTTTTTAGTGAAAATTGAATTTCCACATTTTCTCCACGCGTACCTTCAATGAATGTTGGGGAAAATAGTTCTACTTTCCCTCGAAAGATCAAACGTTTCATATACGAAAAAACAGTTACGATTACGAGTAATAATAATACGAATAAAAAGACGGGTTGTGTAGACATCATCGCCAATACTACCAGTAGTAAAATGCCTATAATCTTACTCATTTACTGCACCAAAACATCAGGCGATGGTGTGTTTTTTAATACATCGCGAAGGATCGTTTCGGCAGAAGTCAGGGCAGTTGGACTTAATACAATTCGATGATGTGTCGTATCTAAAAACACAGCCATCACATCTTCTGGAATGACATAATTTCGATTTTGAATATATGCATGTGCTTTCGCAGCTCGACAAATCGACAGTGCGCCACGTGGACTAATCCCTTGTGCTACTTCTTGGATTGTACGTGTTTCCATCGAAAGTTTCGTCACATAATCTAGAATTTCTTCAGAGATGATTGTATTTTTCACAACTTGCTGCATTTCGATCAATTGACTCGCATTGACAATAGGGCGAATGTGATCTAATGGTTGTGCAGTTTGACGATCCCGTAATAATTCCATCTGACTTTGGTAATCTGGATATCCAATCGTCAGTTTCATCATAAATCGATCTAATTGAGCCTGTGGTAGCTTCTGCGTTCCAATATGGTCGATCGGATTTTGCGTCGCCATTACTGTGAAAGGCTTTGGCACTTCATAGCGCACGCCATCAACCGTTACGGCGCCTTCCTCCATCACTTCTAATAGGGCCGACTGTGTACGACTCGACGTTCGGTTAATTTCATCCCCTAACACAAAATTACTCATAACTGCACCTTGTCGATATTGGAAACGGTCTTGTTCCTTGTCATAGTATGTAAAACCAACGACATCTGAAGCAGTGACATCCGGCGTAAATTGAATTCTTGAAAAATTGAGTCCTAAAACTTTACTAAATGCCAAGGCTAAAGTTGTTTTACCAATTCCAGGTACATCCTCAAGTAAAATATGCCCTTCTGCTAAAATCGCGGTAAAAACCTTTTCAATTACTTTTCTTTTACCTTTGATCACGGTTTCCACTTCTGAAATAATGTTATTTACTGTTGTCATTTAATTGAACTCCCATCTCATCTTGTATACGCGATAATAAATCTTCATAGATTACGACATCATCAAAAAATGGTTTTGCTAGTTGATTTACTGTTGGCGTATAAAAATTATTTTGCTTAAAAAATTGCTGCGGTGATTTAATCGCTACTAATTTATGATCAAAAAATAGTGTGCAACCATCGGAAGTGCGTGCGGCAAACTCCAAATCATGCGTGACAATTAGTATACTCATGCCGTTATTTTTCAATTGAATCAGCAGTTGTCGGTACTGCTCTTTTGCAAATAAATCAAGCCCTTTCGTCGGCTCATCTAATAATAAAATCTGCGGATTATTCAATAATAATTTTGCTAAAGCAGCCTTCTGTAATTCTCCACCACTTAGATCATCGGGATGTTGTTTTCGGATTGCTTCAATTTGTAGCAATGAGATGACTCGCTCGACATTGTCTTTTGAAATAGCGCATGCATCACAATACTTTAAAAAATCCTTTTCGATCGTATCTTCAATAAATAATGTTGAAGGATCTTGCGGAAGCGATGCAATTCCTTCACGATTTAAGTGGCGTGCAGATAATTTCTTTTGTTTTACTCCATCGATTAAAATGGAGCCTTTATAAAAGTTCCGCTGTCCTGAAATCGCTTTTAGTAAAGTTGATTTACCAGAGCCATTATTGCCAAATATTGATATTATTTCACCTTTATGTAGTTCAAAACTGACATCCTCTAATAAATCGATTGCGTTTTTCGAATAGCGAAAATGAATGTTTTTCACTTCTAATCGTACTGGACTCGTGCGGTTCATCGTTTTGCTTTCATATGCTAATTTTCCTATGTTTTTTGATCGTAAAACTTTTATGCCATCTTTGATCGTTAGCGGAAACTCATCCCACCCTAAATCTGTAGCTAACTGCAATGATGGCGGCAAGCATTTTCGGAAATGATGGTCGTTTTTTTGAAGAAAATGAATTATTTCTTCCACCGTTCCGCTGCAAACTTGCATGCCCACTTCAATGAGTGTCATATGCGTAGCAATCGGAAATAAGGATTCTAATCGATGTTCGACAATGATAATCGTTTTGCCTAATTCCTCATTAATTCTTTGTAGTAATTGTATAAATTCCTTTGCGGCAATCGGATCTAATTGCGCTGTAGGTTCATCTAATACAATAATTGTCGGATTCATCACTAATGTTGAAGCTAAATTAAGCAGTTGTTTTTGCCCTCCAGATAGATGATCCGTTTTTTCATGTAACCAGTTTTGCATTCCAAAAAACTGAACGATTTCACCAATGCGAATTTTCATTTCATCTTGTGAAACGCCTATATTCTCTAGGCCAAATGCCAACTCTTGTAAAACATCTTCAAAAATAATTTGCTTATGAGGATTTTGACGAACAAAACCAATTTCACTTACTTGTTGGCGAATTGAATATTGAGCAATCGGTTTATTTCTTAATCTTACTTCCCCTTGAAGGTGTCCAACCGCCTTTTCTGCACGTATTAAATTATTTAATAATGTTGATTTCCCTGAACCAGAAGGGCCGAAAATTACATGAAAGTCACCTTCTGAAATCGTCAAATTCAGATTTTGAATAATCGGTTTAGAATCATAATGGCTAAAAGTTAGATTTTCGATTTGTAGTAATGCCATTGCACCCATCCTTTTATTTGAATAATAATTGGTAAACTAATGAAAACAAACACGAGCCAGTAAATCGGCTCCACCGTCATTTCCTTTCGAAGCGGGAAGAAATAATAACGCAGTTGAGCATAGTTTATGACCATAATAAAAAATGTGATTAATATACTAACAACTATGATGCAATCAGTTTTTCTAAAACGGTAATGTTGGAAATGCGTTCTTTTTCCACTTTTAAACCCTCGTTCATGCATGACAGCACTTTTTTGGAATGTATTTTCAAATGCGTTGTAATAACTGTTCATCCAGATTTTCACTGTTTTATACATCCGTTCAAATTTACTTTGTGATGAGAAATAGCCAATCGATTGCTGCGCTTCCATCACTTTTTGAAATTGAATTTTCCCATTTGGAATCCACCTTACAAAGTTTGAAAGAGCAATTGCTAATGTAATCGAGCGATTCGATGTTAAATAGATTATTTTCTTCATCGGAAACGAAATGATTAAAGCTTGCCAAGTAATCCAGGTAGCAGCCACAGCAACCGCCATCACGATACTATAGAAAATCACTTCGGTCGTGACAGCTTGATCGTTCAAATAGAAGATTGGGGTAGCGCCATTATGGTAGAAATAGATTGTAAAGAGCATGATTAATCCGCTTAAACTCGCTACAAATACTAATTCATTCAGTATGCTTTTCCTATTTTGAGATATTGACCAAAATAAAAACAATGAAATAAATAGTAGGAATATGACAATCGGCGCTTTAAATAACCAGAGTATTACGAGTAGAAATAGATAGTATAAAGTCAGTGTCAAAGGATGAAATTGGTGAAATGTTAGCATTTAAAACTCCCCTCCAATGTCTTTACCTAGATTTTTAGTGAAATGGAATTCGATGTGATCACCATTCTTCAGTGTATATCTACTTACACCAACGTCAGGAAATTCACCATTCACCTCATACATCCAACCACTGTTCGCTCCAGCTGAAAATTCATATAAATAATTGATTCCTTGTATGTAGGCACTTTTAAAAACATTGTCATTCGCACCTTGAAACTCTAATTGAATTTTATGAAATCTCGTCGCCCTTTGTAGTACATCAAAAACCGTATCACCATTTCGCAATACATATTCTTTTCGTTTTAAAATAATGCCGTCTTTTGGGACAAATTCTCGTAATTCTGGCTTTAATAAATGCTCATTTCCTACAAGTGACTTACTGTCGATCGCTAAGGTCACTATTTCTGAATCCGCCTTTATATCATCAATATGCGTTAATTCAAATTCTTCTACACTTTGAAATTTAGTACCTGTAAAGAAAATGGTGATCAGTAAAATGATGGACGCAATGATTAATAAATCCTTTCTCATTCGTCCAACTCCTTCTCCTTTTTACGTTTTCGAATCATAATAAATGCGAAAATTAAGGCAATAATTCCAATTCCGACACCGTATTTCAATAAGTTTTGTCGTTTTAATGTAGTCATTTGTGTTTTTGATTTTTTCAGATCTTCTGCACTCAAAATTTGTTTCTGATCGACTTTCGGCAGTTTTTCGTACTTAGAATAAATACGATTAACCTTTTCTTCGTCTTCCAAAGATAATTTACTAAAAGGATATAAATCATTTAAAATCTCTTCATTAAGTTGCTGAATCTCATGTTGTAGTAATTCGATTTCCCTTTTTCTTTGTTCTAGCAATTGCTTTTCTTCTTTTTGATCAGCAGTTAGTCGATTTAATAAAGTCGTCACCTCAACATACTGCTCAGTTGTAATTTCTTTTGGCAGTTGATGAATGCGTTTCAACTCTTGTTTAGATAAAGTTGTCGACTTATTGGATTGTTGATTCAGTATTTTCACAGGCTTCATCTTTTTTTGACCATTGGCATAATTGGCATCAACCACATCTATTGCATCTAATTTAATTTGATATTTTTGCAATGATGTTTTTAATTGCTGATAATGTTCCACATACTGATGTTCTAAAACAGGTATTTTTTTATACAATTCATATGTTTGAAGCGCTGATTTTTCAGAATTTATATTTTCAATTTCTTGTTCGACTTTTTCAATTTGCTGCTGCGTTTTTATGTCCTGCTCTTGTCGATAATCATAGAGTGAACGCATTTCTCGGTTTTCTCTTTCAATTGACACAAACGCATATAATGCTTGCTCACTGGCCATTGTATTTGATTCATCTGGCAAAGCGGTTGGGTTATCCTGATTATATTTCTTTGAATGGACGAATCCTCCATCCTTCATTTGAAATTGAAGCATTCCATCAATTAAAGAATTCCCCTTTTTAACAAATTCCTTCTGCGGATCTAAGCCAAGTGATGTCAGCGCAACAACTACTTGAGCGGTTGACTCCAAGTTTTCTTCCCCTGCCATCTTGAAAGCACCAGAATTCGTTTGCTCTTTTTTCAAAAATTCAAGTGCTGAAGTAATCGCTTCATGTACAGTTTTCCCATTATATTTTTTCTCGTCATTTTTATATGGAGCTAGAGCTTGAAGCGCCATCGCGGTCATATCGACATCTGACTCATCCATCTCGAATGAAAAGCCTCCATCTTTCAGTTGTTTAGACAATAGGCGATCAATTAATTCATTGCGATCCTCAAATGCATCATTAGGCACTTCATATTTTAAGGCATCCAATGTTATTAGCCCCCAAATCAAGCCATTTATACCTTGTGCATCAATCGCCATCGTTTTACCTCGATTATATGTACCGTCCTCAATCAAATTGATTTTCTGATTGCCAACCGATGTTGCATCGCCACCCGCAGCTAGATATGCGAGTGTCATACGATGCCATTCCGTCGATTTTGATTCACTTAATTTTTCTGGAAAAGTGTATTTTTGAGAAATAACATTTTCGAGTACTGCACGATAATTCTCGTATAGATCGGGGTAGCCTACTCTACCTAGGCCAACAACATACCAATCGACTGCTGTACTCCCTGCATTTTTCAAAAACTCATAATTTAGTAGTTGATCGCTCGTTTTCAGATGCATCTTTTCTTTTTTCCATTCGACAATATCATTGACGAATTCGATTGGTTCAATTTTTGCTTTTGCCTCTACTTGTTGGTGAATAGCGAGCGTGCTAATCAGAACTGCACTTGCAAAAATATTTTTCAGTTTTATCATTTTTCTACTGCCCCTCCACCATTAGCAAACCCTGTATCCTTGCCATACATTAATGTAAATTGAATTTTCACAACATCCCCGCTTTGGAATCTTGCATCCGCAAATCCGTAGTTCGGGAAATCGCCATTGACGCTATACACCCACCCAGATCCACTTGTTAAGTCGAATTCACCAAGACTATTTGGATCAAAATTCGTCCAATCATACGTAAGTGTACTATTTTCAACCTTTTGAACGAGGTCAGCAGGCACTTTCAATTTGCTTGCCATGCCAACTTTACTAATGGAAGCTAAATAGAATGACGCATCCAATGTGCCGGTTTTCGTATAACCGAATCCATTTTTCTTCAAGAATTGATCTAGCACATATGCTCCATTCACACCTTCATAGATTGGTACAGATTGGGGTGCGATAATTGTCGGTAAGCCCACGACTGGCGCTTGAATACTCATCGTAATATTTCCGATTGGGTCGCCACCCTCAAGATTTTTCGCAAATACAGTGTACGTCTTTGTCGCGAGTCGTCCTTCTTTATCCCAAGCTTTAATAACTACAGTATTTTTCCCTTGTTGTAGCTCTAATCGATAACTCGTCTTCTCTGCATCATCCCAAATTACAGGAACCGCTTTACCATTATTATGCACCGTTACACCGCTTGCTTGAATTCGAATGCCATCCGATGTCGTCGCCCATACATTGAAGTTCTTCTTCGTACCATGGACTTGCAAATTGTTTTTTAGGTCCGTTGTGATGATCGGTCCATTTTTATCGTCAGGAATGACACTGCCGTTATTCTCATCCGCGGGTTTTTTATAATAAATTGTGTACGTAAGACTGTTTTGGTCATTACCATTTTGCGCTGAAATTGTAATTAGGTTTTTGCCTTCTTTTAGTAAATCACTATACAAATGATTGTATTCTTTTAATTTCTCACCATTTAATGTAGCGGTCATCGGAATATTTTCTTCGTCAACTGTCGCTTCTGCATAAAATGTAATTTCAGCACTTGTCGTTGAGCCATTTTGTAAATCCGTTAAAAATTGAATTTGCGATTGTTTTTTCTCGTAATTAATCAAATATTGAGCCTTTTTCTCTTGGCCATTGTAACGCGCCACTAGCTCAACCGTTTGCTCACCTTCTTGTAAGGCAACCGTGTAACTGCCATCCGATTTCTTCGTTAAACTAGTACCATTCATATATGCTTCAATTGCTACAGATTCATCATTATAATGGGCATCTGCTTGGAAATTAAATTGAGGTTCAGTCGTATGATTAATTTTTTTCAACGTTGTATTAATAATAATGTCGTTTTTAGCAAGATAAATCGTATATTTTCTCGTCACGGTTTTCTTCGGTTCATCATAAAGAACTGTTACCGTGACTTTATTCTCCCCTTCGACTAACTGAATCGTACCCGTGAAGTCTTCTACCTCAACACTGTTCACAGTAACAATCGTTGAAAGTACTTTTGCTTTTTCATTTTTATGTGTAATAGAAAAGGCGTATTCTTCTTCTGAAACTGTTTCACCATTATTAATGGATGTAATGAAATAAGAATTGTCATCTCGATCCCCGTCTACAATTTCGACATCATCATGATCATCCTCTGAAGAATTTTCAGATTGTGTCGAATTTTGATTAGTAGTGTTACCACTATTCGGTTTATTTAGACTGTTTTCATTTTTATCATTCGGTTTTTGATTACTTTGTTCTTCTTTATTTTGATTGACCTTATTTTCTTTATTTGAAGGATTTTTTAAAGTACCGCTTGGTAGACGATCTTCCTTCGCTTGCTCATCAAATTCATCTGGCTTTTTCTCATTTTTATTTTTAGCTGTTTCTGAATTATTTTCTTCACTTTTACTCTCTTCTTCTTTTGAACTTTGGCCTTTCGATGAACTCGCCTCTTTTTCGCCATCGAAACTCGTAACCATTAATTTAGAACTCGCTAATTCGAGTGTATTGTCCAATGGATTATTTGGAATTGCTTGTTTTGAATTAGCAAATCCTACAGTCATAATACTTAGAATTAAAATAAATGCGGCTAGAAAATAAAAATATTTCGGTTTCCACCACTTTTTCATCGAACTCCCCCTTGTTCCTTTTTAAAAATACGATGGATTATTCAATCGCATTTTTAAAAAGGAAATGGGAGCTGCTATAATAGCTAGCTCCAAATCCTCTACATTACTTTACACTCACGACTTTCTTCTCACTTTTGTTTTTCACTGAATCATAAGCATAAACAGATAATTTAACACCTTTTTTCTGCTTAGTTATTTTCGCCGTGAATGTCCCCTTGCTCTTCACAGCAACTGAACTTATTTTTTTCGAACCTTTATAAATTGCTACTGTTTTTGCTTTCGAAGCTTTCCCAGTAACTTTTGTTGCACTTGCCTTTACAGAATACGGTGTTTTCACTTTCGCACCTTTGACTGTCACATAAGTCGTTTTCACAACTTTTTTGTCACTATTTCTTTGTACGAATTTCAATTTTGCGCCTTTTTTCTGCTTCGCTATTTTCATTGAATATTTGCCATTCTTACTAACTGTCGCATAAGCTAATCTTTTACTACCGTTATAAACATACACCTTTGTTGATTTTGAAGCTGTGCCAGAAACTGTTGTCGATAAATTTGTAATCGTTGGTATAGCCATTTTTGCATTTTTTGATGTAATTGCTACTATGTTTTGTAACTTCTTAATCGCTTTTTCCGCTTCTACTAAAACGGCTTCATTTTTTACAAGCTTTTTCTGTGATGTCGTTAAACCGTTAAATGCTTTACGGACACTATTTACAGCCGCTTCGTGATCCGTTGTTACTTTAGAAGGTAATGCGTCAATCATTGAAGTAACTTTATATGCAGCTTTTTGCTCTTTTGCAACTAATGGTAACAACGCTTCTTCTGCATCCGCTAGCATTTCATAATTCGTAACAACTGATTGTTGAGGAATTGTTAGATTTTCATATGCAGAACGAGCATCTTCAATTTGACTTTGTTGATCTAATGTAATTGTCGTTGGTAATTTAGCTATTAATGTAATAACCTTTTCTGCCTCGACAGTATTAATTTCAGCAAGGTTCTTTAATTTCTCTTCTACTTTTACTAACTTCTCATAATTAGTAATCATACTTTGCTGCGTCTTATTCAATTGATTGTACTTAGCACGTAATGTGAATACTTCACCTTGAACAGCCTCTGTCGCTACTGAAGCTTCAGGCAATGCCAATATGCCAATTACTAAATCTAAAATTGTTTTTGATTCCAATTGAGCAAGTGCTTTTTCAACCGCATCTAATTTTTGATGATTCGTAACAAGATTTTTCTGCCCTGCAGTAAGATTTGAAAATGCCGTTCTAACTTTTTCGATAGCATCACGATCAGTTACTTTCACAGAACTCGCCTCTGGTAATTTAGCAATTTGTTCAAATACTTCCACCGATTTCGCTTTGAGCATTTGAATTTTTTGATCGTATTGTGCTACTTTCTCATATCCTTTAATATGCACTTGCTGTTCTTTTGATAATGCGTTGTATTTCTCTGTAATTAATTCAACTTGTTTTTCTGAACTAATATCAACATTTATAAAATCTGGAAGAACCTCAATTAACTCGTTCACACGAGTGATTTGAGCATTTGCTTCGTGCATTCCAAGATTTTCAATTAACGCTACTAATTGAAGTAACTTTTCTCTATTTGTTACATCTTTCTTTTGTTTCTCAGTTAATGCCTTATATTGTTCAAATGTATTATTCACGATTACCTGGTCTTTTAAAGTAAGTTTCAATGGTTCAGGTAAGTTTTTAATTAAATCAACCACTTCTTCAATTTGAGCAAATGATTTTAATTCAATCACTTTCTTTTTAGCACTTTGTAACTTAATAAAATCTGCTTCATATATCAAAGTCTTCTGTTCTTCAGTTAATTCCTCGTAAGCTTTTAAAGCGGTGTCGATTCTTGCCTCATCTTGAATTGTAATTTTTTCTAACGCAGGAATTAATCTAGTAAGTTTATTAAATGCCGTAACTTTTGCTTTAAGTTTATTAACCTCTTCAGTAATAATTGCTAATTTGTCGAAGTTTTTAATTTTCGCACGTTCTTCAGCTGTCATTTCATCAGTAATTTTTCTAATTTCATAAATTTCATCTAAGTGACTAATTTTAATTGGAACATCCGCTACTAGCTTATCGATTCTCTCTGTAACTTCAGTAATACTTAGATCTAATTTCAATTCTTTAATCTTTTTCTCAGCATTTTCTAAATTTGATAAATAACGTACAAGTGGTTTAAAATCTTTTGGAAGTTTTTCAAATTCAGACCTTGCAGCTGCAATTCGTTCCTGCATTGCTAATGTGACTTTGTCTGCAACTGGCAAACGAAGAAGTAGCATCTCAACTTCTGATACTTTCTTTATTTCTGTAAGTCTATTAAATGCTTTTGTGAGATGTGAAGCATTTAATAGCATTTCTTTTTGTTTTTCATCCAATTTATTATAAAGATTCATATTATCTCTAATCAGCTTTTCTGAATCAAAAGTGATTTTTTCAATTGGAGGAATTAAAGAAATGTCTTTATTCATTTTTACTACTACTTCAAACCATTCCGCTTCTGCTTTAGCTCGATCTAAATTTGATTTATTTGTTACTTTATTTTTCAAGTTATACGCAAGATCGTTATATGATTTCAAAACTTTATTTACTACTTCGATATTTTCAAGTGTAACCTCGCCTTTAGCTGGTAATTTACTGATTGCGTCGATCACAAGCTCAACTTGATGTTTATCTAATAGAACATTCATTTTCTTTTCAATTGATTCGATTTCAGTTAGATTTTTTATTCGCTTTTGATTTGTTAAATCTAAATCATTTTTTCTTTCTTTTATTGAGTTAAGAAGTTTTTCGTCATCTAAAGTTAGTTCTTTATTAACTAATTTTGAAATATCAGTTTCTAAAGCTAACACTTCAGCTGATACTAATTGCTCCATTTCTTCGATAAAGGTAATAACTTTCTCTTCACGTTTAATTTGTGCTTTAAATTCTTGCGGTAATTGATTGTAAATTAATCGTGAACTACTCGCCACTTAGCTAAACCTTGCGGTTCTTCACGCTTGAAGTGGGAGCTTCTTGGGAATAGAGCGTACTTGCAAGTGTATTTCTTTACTTGCAGCGGTTTCTCTTATTTGACCGAGCT
>NZ_QFVS01000032.1 GCF_003143955.1 Kurthia zopfii
AACCTAAAATAAAAAGGCAATAAACCCTTTATATCAGTTTTCGAGTTACCAACGGTAACCCTCAAACTGAACGGTATTCATCCCCCACTTATAGAAGATGGGGGAATTCTACCGAACAGATGTTAAATCGATTTTAACAGTGCTTCTTTTTGACTGTTATAAACCCAGTTCCAAAATTGATCATTCGAAGCATTTTCTTCCCCAATATTTAAATACATCTCTGTTTGCGCTGCATCGAAGTTCTCGTCTTCTTTTGGTGGAAGTGATTCGCGTTGTTTCATCACATACGATTGAAGTTCAGGCGCTCTTGGTCCCCACTGTCCAATTACTTCTCCTTCTTCAGATAGGAAAATGTAGATTGGAATGGCTCTACCACCATTCGTTAAATATTGATCCATTAACTCGATGTTTTCGTCACGAAGGACACATCGTACTTCAATCTCTGCTTTTTCAGCGATTTTTCTCAGTACTGCATTGTTGATCATCGCATCTCCACACCAATCTTCTGTAATCACTAAGACATGTGGATTTGCTGCTTTTAATTTATTGAAAAATTCTTCGTCATTCGGCAATTCAAAACCGTTGTAAACTCGGTATGAGTTATCTTGTAACGTCGACATTTCATCCATATACTGTGCAATGGGTGTCCCCGTTTCAAAATATTGTTGCTCTTTTTTCATGTGGATTCCTCCTCGCATATTATTGCTCCATTGTATCAAATTACCATACCATTTACTATTTCGCTACTTCCTATTATAGTTGAATTCATGTACACTAAATCAGTTATCAAAATTAGAAGGGGTATGATTTTATCCAAAAAACGCTATTAAAAAGTTATAATTTTCTTTTCTTCGGCTTACTTGCCCTTTTCATACCCTTCTTACCTGTCTTTATGAAGGCTCAAGGTATTTCAGAAACTCAAGTAGGGCTAATCATAAGTGCTGGTGGATTAGTAACAATCATCGCCCAACCTCTTTGGGGAATGATTAGTGACCGCTTCAAAACCGTTCGTAAGGTCATCTTAATTCTTGTGTTCTTCACAACAATTAGTGGCTTCTTCCTTTACCAAATGTCGACATTCACCACGATTATTCTACTCACATTAATCGTCTACGCATTTTTAATGCCTTTAGATCCTTTAACGGAATCATTAAGTTTCACAACTTCTGAAACTTTAAAAATCACATATGGTTCGGTGAGAACTTACGGTGCGCTTGGCTATGCTGTCTTATCATTGGTCGTTGGTTACGTGATGAACTGGTTTGGAATGACAAGTATATCTTATTTATTCGGGTTACTTGGTGTCATTTGCTTCTTCATCGTCTTTTTCATGAAGGATGTACCGACAAGCCCTGTTCCTGTAACGATTAACGGGTTGAAAAAGGTGTTAGCAAATCGTGAAATGCAGTTGTTTCTACTATTAATATTCATCGCTTCTATCCCTGCTCGAATGAATGATACTTTCTTAGGTATTCATATCGGCACTTTACACGGGGATACAAAGTTAGTCGGCATAGCTTTTTTCATTTCCGCTTCAAGTGAAATTGTTATTTTTGCACTTAGTTTCTGGTGGTTGAAAAAAGGTCGCGAGCTTCAATTAATAACAATTGCGATTTTCTTCTATGCGATTCGTTTCTTACTTTCTGGATTCGTTGAGCATCCATATGCTTTAATCGCAGTTCAAATCTTGCAAATGGTGACATTCCCTATTTTCTACACGGCTGCCATTCAATATTTATATCAGATTGTTCCAAGAGAATGGCGTGCTACTGGTCAAACATTATTAGCATTATTATTCTTCGGAATCTCTGGAATCATCTCTGCCGCAGTAGGTGGTTATGTGTACAACACATTTGGCGGGCATTTCTTCTATTATATGCTTGCTTCTATTTCAGGAATTGCCTTTTTATATGGGCTAGTGCTTCTTTCACGACAGAAGCGACTTGGTTAGGGTTTAGACCTAGTAGTGCGTTTGAGAATAGAAAAGGTCTACTCAATCGTTTTCCTTCATTACATTGTAGTGAGGGTCATTCGTTGAGTAGACCTGTTTTTAATTTCTTTAGTGTTGTGGAGAAGGCTAGGGTTAGCGTTGTTTCGAGATTTGTGAAAGGCTTTCTTCTCGAGATTAGAGTGGTCTCAAGTTTTGAATGATAGGCTTTCTTCTCGGGATTAGCGTGGTCTAGCTTTCTTCTCGGGTTTTGGTGTCTAGTTCCAAACGCTCGTTCATATACTTTGGGATACTTCAGGTTTTCGGACGAAAGTGATGGAGCGTTTACTTTCGTTTCAAACCTTGCAGTACCCTCGTATATGAACGAGCGTTTTTCACTTTTCGTTTTTACTTTCGTTTCGTTTTCTGCAGTGCTCTCGAGATAAACGAGCCACCTGCGCTTTTCTATCGGTGTCTAGCAAATTCACGCTATATGCTAGGGGATACTTCAGGTTTTCGGGAGAAAGTGGTGGAGCTTTTACTTTCTCTTCAAACCTTCCAGTACCCTCGCATATGGGCGAGCGTGATTTGCTTTTCTTTCTCTGTCTAGCTCCAAACGCTATATGCTTTCAGCTCTTCAAATTCTCGGGGAAAAGTGGTGGGGCTTTTACTTTTCCTTCGAATTCTCCAGATCTTCCGCATATGATCGAGCGTTTTGCGCTTTTCTATTTGTGTTCCCAATAGTCGTCCATTGCGTGGTCTAGGTATACCCAGCCTTTCCAGCCGATGTGTAGTGTGTCAGTTAGGAAGTATGGGTCGTTTTCGTGTTGCGTGAAGTCGACGAATGGTACGCCTTCTTGTTCTAATACGGTGTTCATTTTATCGTAGTATGCGTCGCGGCGTTCTTGGTCAAATTCTGCGTAGTCATACCACTTGGCGTTTAGTGGGATCGAGACGAATAGTGGTTTTGCGCCAACTGATTTGAATGCGTCCATCACTAATTTAAGATCGCCATACTCTGGTGAATCCGTATATTCTTCGTCTTTTTTATAGCCTTTTAATTCGTCTAGCTTTGGTTCGATTTTCTTGTGGTAGTACTTTTCAGTAATACCGAACTCATTATTTACGCGTGCTTCTCCGTATTGTTCTGCTGCTGCGATTTGCTCGTCCATCGTTTTACCGCGGACTAATGAATCGTCAGCTTTCAAATTACGTGGTTCGCGTCCAATAAATAGTGAGTAGTATAAATCTTTTTTGTATTGTAAATCTCTCGTTAGTTTACCAACAACTTTTGCTGCTCTACCGATGATTTTGTATTCTTTGTGATCTGATAATTCGTACTCATACATTGATCGTAAAATTGGATCTCTTTTTACCGTGTCAAATTGAAGTAATCTCTCCATACCTTTTTTCTGAAGATCTCTGTCGATCCCTTTGTTAAAGGCTAAATCATATGCTTGTAGCATCGAGTAGTTTGGAGAGAAGTGGAATTCATCCATACCTTCTTTTACAAACCATTGTGGCGAGATGATAAAGACAACTTTCTTACCTTTTAAATTCTTCTCTTGTTCCACAATGTTTAAATAGTGGGTAATACTTTGAGTGCCCCCACGTCCTACTAAATACGTGCTGTAAGGTGTATCCGCAGCTTTCGTATAGTTGTAAGGGTGGAATGGGTCAAAGCGTACTAATTCTGACGATCCGAAAATAGGCATTATATTTTTCTCGTGTAACATACGAGATTGCATATAACTTCCTTGATAAACAAGTGGATTCATTTCGGTTTTAGCCGTTTCCACTTGTTCATCCGAAATCCATTTTTCTAATATTTTATTCGGGAAGAATAAGAATACTAGAAAGAGTACTACCGCGACTAACAGCGGTATAAACGTTATTTTCTTCATGCAAGTTCAGCAAGCTTCTCTGCAATGTTATTAGGTGTGTTCCACTCTTCACGGTTGAATACTGTAATCGGTACGTTAATATCTAATTGATCTTCGAAAGCAACTAGTAAGTTGATTGTTCCGAATGAATCTAATAATCCTTCTTCAAATAAATCTAAATCATGTTCTTCTAATACTACGTCATCCTCACAGATGTCCGCTAAAATTTGAAATACTTTTTCTTTATTCATAATATAAAATCTCCCTTATTGTTTAAAATAGTGCTCCTGAGAAAATATAGAAGCCGAAACATACGAAGTTAAATGTAATGAAAATACTAATCGCATGTGTGAATTTATTGTCTTTCCAGAATTTCGTTTTCTTATTCCAACGTTCGAACTTGTCGAAGCATATAATGAGGAACGCGTGATACAAGCCATACACAACGAAGTGCAGCGCAAGTCCGTGCCAAACACCCATCAATAGGAATAATAAGAAGTAACCGATGTAAGAAATTACGTAACGGTTTTTAATCCATTTTTTCTTCATCATCCAGAATACGAAACGCATATATACGTAGTCGCGGAACCAGAATGATAAACTCATGTGCCAACGATCCCAGAAATCTTTAATATTACGACTGATGAATGGTAAGTTAAAGTTTTTAGGTGTACGAATGCCCATGATGTAACTCACACCTAATGCGAAACAACTGTATCCAGCGAAATCGAAGAATAGGTATAAGCTGTAAATATACATATATGCAATATGGCCTTCTAAACCATTTAAAACATCATATGTGCGGTTCGGTAAAAACACTAAAATTTTATTATAAAGTAAAAATGCCAAAATGAACTTATAGAAGAAACCTAAGAAAATACTGTTGATCCCTTTTAATAAAAGCTCACGGTATTCATCTTTTGTTGGCACTGTTTGGAAATCTTTATCGAATCGTTTCCAACGGTCAATTGGCCCTGAAGAAACTGTCGGGAAGAATAGTAAGAAGTAAATTAACTCCGAAATCGGAACTTGCTTCTTCTTCATCATGCCGTCGCGTGTTTCCATAATTAGCTGCACTGCTTTGAAAGTGATATATGAAATACCTAAGAATCCAAAAATGTGAAGATTAAAGAACGGCAGAACTTTCACTAATACAAGTGGAAGGATTGCTAATAATACTGCGATTATGAAAACCTGCGTATTATTTTTAGTCATTCGATAAGTATGATAGCCTTTAATTAATAACACTTGGAATAGCGTGAATAATAATATGGAAATAGCAGACTTCCAATTGACGGTGAAGTCTTTCATATCAAGACCAAAGATCAATGCTAATACAATAATTGAAATAAGCATATTGTATTTACGCGCTGATTTACCTAGTAGTCCCAATATGATTGTCGGTATAAATAAAATACCGATGATTAAAAAGAATAAAAAATCACTATATGGAATCATTGTACTAATTCAACCGCCAATCTTTTGCGATCAACTTTACCATTCATATTAAGCGGTAATTCATCTAAATACATGAACTTTTTAGGAACCATATAATTTGGAATAAGTTGTAATAATTGCGTCTTAAGGTGTTTCGTCATTTTAAACGGTTTTTCCGTTAATTCGTCCTTCAATACGATGCAAGCAGTCAATGATACGACTTCTTCACCATCTTTGACTGGGTGAACGATACATGAACGAACTTCAGGTAATATCTCAATTTGTTTTTCGATTTCTTCAATCTCCATACGGTAACCGTGAAGTTTGATTTGGAAATCTGAACGACCTGCATAAAAAATATAGCCGTCTTTTACATAACCAAGATCGCCCGCTTTATAAATGCGTTCGCCATTGTGAAGTTTGAAAACTTTCGCACTCTGTTCTTCAGCGTACATATAACCTTCTGTACTTACTGTTGGTCCAAAGATTACTAATTCCCCTTTTTCACCTTCAGCGACAGGATTCAATTCGTCACTTAAAATTCTTAGCGCAGTTGAATCTGCTTTTGCGATTGGCAATTGCTCATACTTCGCTAACATTTCAGATGTTACATCTACAGCTGTTACTGCAACTGTTGTTTCAGTAGGGCCGTATAAATTAATTACTTTCGCTTTAGGGAAACGGACTTTCAATTCTGTTGCCACTTGATGCGGTAGTACTTCTCCACAGAATAAAAATGTATTCAACTGCGGAAGTTGTTTTTCATTCCATTCAGGATTCATCAAACAAATTTTTGCAAATGACGGAGTTGACGTCCAGACTGCAATCGGTGATTGACCCAATTCCTCAAATAATAATGAAGCATTCTCAATTTGTTTTTTTGTAATTGCCTGTAATTCTCTACCGCCAGTTAAAGCTGGGTATAAATCCATTACAGATAGATCGAAGGAATACGGTGCTTGATTTAAATAAACACCATCTGGAAGTGAGCATTCTTCATCTAACCAATCTACGAAATGACCTAAATTTGATTCAGAAATTTGTACGCCTTTTGGTTTTCCTGTACTACCTGATGTGTAGATAATATAAAATACTTGATCTCCACGAACCCATGTAGCTGGTTCTTCCTCTGCGCCATTTCCTTCTGAAATCAGCATACTAGCTGTTTTCGATGGGATAGCTGTTTGAATCTCAAACTGTTCTGTAGTGATAATAAATGAGGATTTTGATGCCTCGATAATATGTGCAATTCGCTCATCTGGAATTGAAATATCAAGAGGAATATATGGATGACCTGCCTTTACTGCTCCTAAAAACGATACAATTTGCAGTGGCGACATATGTCCGTAAATCGCGATTGGGCTTTTTCTGGGTAGTTTCATTGCTTTAATAGCCGCTGCTACCTCGTTTGATTGCTGCCAAAGTTCGCCATAAGAAATTGATTTCCCATCAGATCTATATGCGATTTTCTCTGGACTCGCTGCTGCCATTTGTGCAATTTGCTGCAGCACTTTCATAGTATGCACTTCCTTTCTTTAAAACTCTGTGTATATAAACGGTCCTGCGCTCATATCATGAAAACCATAAATTAGAACGAGTAAAACCAAAATGCTGAAGTAAAACATCGTTCTTCCAATTGAGCGTAAGCTATTATTTTCCTTTAGCTTTTCCATTCTTTCGCCCCTTTCTATCATTATTCTAACGATTCACACGCCATAAAGTTTCATTTTCTTTTGCAATTATAACATTTGTTACACCAATATAAAGTTTATATTACAAAACGATCAATTCCAATTGGTTAAAAGTCACAAACCGAAACCAATACTTTATACCTATTCTAGTTCAATAGTTTTACTAAAAAGTAAAAAACCATCCATAGCGACTAAACTATGGACGGTTTTTTAGCATTCAAACTATCTTTTGTTCATTTCATCAATTAATAGTTTATTAACCATTTGAGGATTTGCTTGCCCACGAGAAGCTTTCATAATTTGACCAACTAGGAAACCGATTGCGCGGTCTTTCCCGTTTTTGAAGTCTTCGATTGATTGTGCGTTATTGTCTAATACTTCTGTAACCATCGCAAGTAATGCGCCTTCGTCAGAAATTTGTACTAAACCTTTAGCTTTTACAATTTCTTCCGCTTTACCACCATTTTCAACTAACTCTTTGAAAACTTTCTTAGCGATTTTAGAAGAAATTGTATCAGAAGAAATCAATTTGATCATACCAGCTAAACCTTCAGGTGTAAGAGCTGTATCTTCTAATTCTTTTTGTTCAGCGTTTAGGTAAG
Source organism: Kurthia zopfii (assembly GCF_003143955.1). Classification (GTDB taxonomy): domain Bacteria; phylum Bacillota; class Bacilli; order Bacillales_A; family Planococcaceae; genus Kurthia; species Kurthia zopfii. The sequence continues at coordinate 7,541 of NZ_QFVS01000032.1, forward strand.
CATTCACTTCACCCATTAACCAGTTAGAAGCAAGTTTTGCATCTGCTCCTTCAGCAACTGTTGCTTCAAAGAAATCAGCTGATTCTTTTGATAATGTTAATACATGTGCATCATAAGCCGGTAAGCCCATTTCTGCTACATAACGTGCTTTACGAGCATCCGGTAATTCAGGAATCATCGCTTTTTCACGTTCTAACCAAGCGTCATCAATTACGATGTCTACTAAGTCAGGTTCTGGGAAGTAACGGTAATCATCCGTTCCTTCTTTCACACGCATTAATAATGTTTTACCTGTTTTCTCATCAAAACGACGAGTTTCTTGCTTAATTTCGCCACCAGCATTTAATACTGCTGCTTGACGTTTTTCTTCATACTCAATACCTTTACGAACAAAGTTGAATGAGTTTAAGTTTTTAAGCTCTGTACGCGTACCGAATTCATCTCTACCGTAAGGACGGATTGAGATATTCGCATCACAACGTAATGAACCTTCTTCCATACGTACGTCAGAAACGCCTGTGTATTGGATGATTGCTTTTAGTTTTTCAAGGTATGCGTAAGCTTCTTCAGCACTACGAATATCTGGCTCAGATACGATCTCAACTAATGGCGTACCTTGACGGTTGTAATCGACTAATGATGCGTTAGCACCGTGCGTTAATTTACCAGCATCTTCTTCCATGTGGATACGTGTAATACCGATACGTTTTTTCTCGCCGCCAACTTCGATTTCAATCCAGCCGTTTTCGCCGATTGGCTGATCAAATTGTGAAATTTGGTAAGCTTTCGGATTATCTGGGTAGAAGTAGTTTTTACGGTCGAATTTAGTATGTTGGTTAATATCCATGTTTAGTGCAAGTGCAGCGCGCATAGCATAGTTAACCACTTCTTTGTTTACTACTGGTAAAACACCTGGGTAACCAAGGTCAATTACAGAAGTATTCGTATTCGGTTCAGAACCGAATTTATTTGGAGAAGGTGAGAAGATTTTAGAGTTAGTTTTTAATTCAACGTGTACTTCTAAACCAACGACAGTTTCAAAGTTTGTCATATTATTTTACCTCCCAAGTTTGAGGTGTTTTTGTGTGGAAGTCTGTCGCTTTTTCAAACGCATCTGCCACGCGGTAAATTGTACCTTCAGCGAAGTAGTTACCGATGATTTGTAAACCTACAGGAAGATCTGCATCAAAACCACATGGGATTGAGATTGCTGGAACACCTGCTAAGTTAATTGGAACAGTTAAAATATCGTTCGCGTAAACTGTCATTGGATCTTCTAAGTTTTCGCCAAGTTTGAATGCAGTAGTTGGTGTTGTTGGGCCAACGATTACATCATAGTTTTTGAATACTTCATCGAAATCTTGTTTGATTAGTGTACGAACTTGTTGTGCTTTTTTGTAGTAAGCATCGTAAGTACCAGCTGATAATGAATACGTACCAAGCATAATACGACGTTTTACTTCATCCCCGAAACCTTGCGCACGAGTTTGTAAGTAAAGGTCTTCTAAGTTATCTGCTTCAGCACGGAAACCGTAACGGATCCCATCGAAACGTGATAAATTTGAAGAAGCTTCTGATGAAGAAAGGATATAGTATGCTGCTAAAGCGTATTTAGAGTGAGGTAATGATACTTCATCTACTGTTGCTCCAAGTTCTTTCAGCTTGTCAATTGCAGCTTGAACTTGTGCGCGAACACCTTCAGAAACACCTTCTGCTAAATATTCTTTTGGAACAGCTACTTTAAGACCTTTAATATCGCCAGTTAATTGCTCTGCGAAATTAGGTACTTCAACATTTGCTGAAGTTGAGTCATTTGCATCTACACCTGAAATTGCTTCAAGTAATAAAGCATTGTCGCGAACATTACGTGTGATTGGTCCAACTTGATCTAGAGAAGAAGCGAATGCTACTAATCCAAAACGAGATACACGACCGTATGTAGGTTTCATCCCTACAACGCCACAGTAAGCTGCTGGTTGGCGGATTGAACCACCAGTATCTGAACCTAATGTGAATGGTACTTCGCCTGCTGCTACTGCTGCAGCTGAACCACCTGAAGATCCACCTGGTACATGGTTGAAGTTCCATGGATTGTGAACAGGTTTAATGCTTGAATTTTCATTCGCAGAACCCATTGCAAACTCATCCATATTTACTTTCCCAACTGTAACCATACCTGCAGCACGTAGTTTTTGAACTACTGTTGCATCGTAGATTGGGTTAAATCCTTCTAAAATTTTTGAAGCACAAGTCGTTTCTAGTCCTTCAGTTACGATATTATCCTTCACTCCGATAGGTAAACCAAATAATGGTCCACGTTCTTCGAAAGGTACTTGATCCATCTCAGCTGCTTGAGCTGTTGCTGCTTCTTTGTTAAGTGCTAAAAATGCACCAACTTCGCCATCAAGTGCTTCGATACGATCAAAAGCTTCTGCTGTTAAGTCTGCAATTGTTACTTCTTTGTTTTTAAGAAGTTCTTGCATCTCCGCAGATGTATGTTTAAACAATGACATCCGAATAGTTCCTCCTTGAATTTAATTTATTCAGCCATGATAGGTGGTACTTTAACAAGTCCATCTTGCTGATCTTTAACGTTTTTCATCATTAAATCACGTGATAAACCTTCTGCTGCTACATCTTCACGAAGTACATTCACTAATGGTAGAACGTGTGTTGTCGGTTCTACATTCGTTGTGTCTAATTCGTTCAGTTGTGCCGCAAAATCAGTAATCGCACCAAGTTGACCTGCGAATTTCTCTGCTTCTTCTTCCGTAATTGCAAGACGAGCTAATTTCGCAACGTGTTTTACTTCTTCTACTGAAAGTTTTGCCATTTTCTACACCTCCAAATTCGATAACCATACCTATGATAATATCATTTTTCCGTTGGTCAAGGCAAGGTACTTTTACTTAGTGAAGTGCTTTCAACCTCTTGAAAATAAAGGGTTTTTTTAAAGTTTTTAGTTTCTTCACAATTATTCAGTCATTTTCGCACCATTTAAAAATAAAAAAAGAGGCCACAAATGCGTGACCTCTCCATAACTTCGCTTAATCATTATACAAGTGAATAAATGTTTCTGCTGCACCGCTCTCTTTAACAATTAAAGCTTCCGGTCCATCGACAGAAGTAATGCTCACTTCTACAGCTAAGTCTTTCGGGAATTGTTTGACTACTTCTGTTGCAGTGTATTGTGTGAATCCTGTAATTTCAGAAGAACCATAGAATTTAATCGGAATTTGAATTTTCAATGATTGTACCTTATCTTGCGTGTAATAGCCGGTACCGATTATATTAGCTGAATTCGTAAAGTAATTATTAATATTATCTTTGAACACTTTGAAATTATCATTTACTTCACGATATTGATCTGATGGATTGTTCATCGGGAATAATAAGTACTCTTCGTTAATATTTTTCCAATCAGCGATAGAGGATTTCCCTTCACCAACTTGTGTAAATGTTTCATACGTACCAGGTACGATTGCTCCACGAGGTGATTGTTTAAACAAACCAACTGTAATTGGAACATTCGCTAACCCTTCCATACTTCTCATTCGTTTCACAACTTTTTCGGCAATCTTCTTACCTTCTTCCATTAACTTCGCATCATTAATCGGTTCTTCATATGTAGCCCCGAAATCTTCTTTTTGGTAGTAATAAACAGAGTTTAATGCTAAACCAATTGATACGCCTGATAATTTCACTGAATTTTTGCCAGATTGCGTTAAGTAGTTTTGTTCTACGATGTGAGCTAAATAAACAGGTGCTTCTTTGGCTCTTTTAGTAGGCGAAAGTCCTTTGTCGCTAGGATTCAAACCTTTTGGATCTTGATTTTTACGCGCTAACCACGAAGATACTGTATCTTTATCTAAGTACTGCCCTTCTTGGAAAAAGTACTTATCAGGATCGAATGACTTTTGAGAGATTCGATTCAAACCAAGTTCCGCTTCTTTAATATCATAACTCGAATGAATATTCGACACGATTAAACCACGGCTCGCGCTTTTTTTGTATGGCAATAAAGTACGGTAATATTGACCATCCGTTTTTGTATTCGGAATAATGGTAGACGATTCTTCTCCGCCTTTTTGCGTTACGACTTCTTTATTATCTTTTGATAGTGGATTTGTACATCCTGCCAACAGTGTTGCTGCAAGCACTGCTGGAATCCAGCGACGCATTTTCATCATTAAAGGACTCCTTTACTTTGCTAATTCTTCTACAAGGCGTATTTCATTCCATACTTCAATACCGAGCTGTTCTGCTTTTGTAAGCTTCGAACCTGCATCCTCACCTGCTACAACTAAATCCGTCTTCTTACTAACACTTCCTGTAACTTTACCACCTAGCGCTTCAATTTTCTCTTGCGCTTCAGTGCGTGTAAGTTGTGAAAGCTTACCGGTTAGCACGATTACTTTGCCGTTGAAGACACTTTCAATGCTCTCTGTATTTACTTTCTTACCAGTATAATATAAATTGACGTTCAAGTGACGTAAACGTTCGATTAATTCTCGAACTTCTTCGTTTTCAAAATAAGTAATCACCGACTCGGCCATCTTGTCACCAATTTCAAAGATTGTCACAAGTTGCTCTTTTGATGCTTCCATTAAAGCGTCCATCGATTCGAACTCTTCTGCAAGTATTTTCGCTGCTTTCGCGCCTACATGACGAATGCCTAGTCCAAACAGTAGTCTTTCCAATGAATTCGTTTTTGAAGCTTCAATCGCATCTAATAAATTTTGTGCAGACTTCTCGCCCATACGCTCCAACTGAATCAGCTTTTCAAATTCTAAAGTGTATAAGTCAGAAATATCCTCCACTAATTTTTCACGAAGTAACTGCTCAACAACTCGCTCACCTAATCCATCGATATTCATCGCATTACGAGATACGAAATGTGACATACCTTCCGCGATTTGAGCGAAGCATTTCGGATTGCGACATCTTAAAGCGACTTCACCTTCAAGTCGTATTAATTCGCTATCACAAGCTGGGCAGTGCGTAGGCATTTCAAACGGCTCTAATCCTTCAGGTCTTTGATCAAACAACACTTGCTTCACTTCTGGAATAATATCGCCTGCTTTTCGAATAATGACCGCATCACCAATTCGAATATCTTTCTCTCGGATTATGTCTTCATTATGCAAAGTAGCACGTTGTACGGTCGTTCCAGCAACTTGCACCGGTTCTAAAATCGCAGTTGGTGTTACGACACCAGTTCGTCCTACAGTTAAATCCACATCTAAAACTTTCGTCACTACTTCTTCAGCTGGGAATTTATACGCGATTGACCAACGTGGTGCTTTCACTGTACTGCCTAATTCCTGCTGTTGATCATAGCGATCGACTTTAATGACGATACCATCAATTTCATATGACAGATTCGGTCTTTCTTCTGTCCATCTTTCGATATAAGCCCATACTTCTTTAATCGTTTTACAGTTTTGACGTTCATGATTCGTTTGGAATCCGAGCTTGTCCATATAAGCTAATGCTTCACTATGACTTGATAGTCCATAAGATTCGCCGCTACCACCTACCGCATAGATGAAAGTAGCTAAATTTCTACTCGCCGCAATTTTCGGATCGAGTTGGCGCAGTGAACCCGCAGCCGCATTACGCGGATTCGCAAATAACTCTTCCCCACGCTCTGCTCGCGCTTTATTCAAATCAGTAAATGATTTCTTCGGCATATAACATTCCCCGCGCGCTTCAATCGAAATAGGTTCTGCTAAACGAAGCGGGATAGAATGTACGGTTTTTAAGTTCTCCGTAATATCCTCACCAGTCGTTCCGTCACCACGCGTTGCGCCCGTTTTGAATAAACCATTTTCATAAATTAACGAAATCGCTAATCCATCAATTTTCAATTCACATACATAGCTAAATTTGTCGCCAATCATATTACGGATTCGATCATCAAAAGCTTGTAAATCCGCTTCATTAAAAGCATTTCCAAGACTAAGCATCGGGTAGCGGTGTTCGATTTTTTGGAATCCTTTTAAAATCTCTCCGCCCACTCTTTGCGTTGGTGAATCTGGATAAATCAAATCTGGATGTTGTTCTTCAATTGCGATTAACTCATGAAGCATTTGGTCATAAATTGCATCCGATACGACTGGTTGATCCAAAACGTAATAGGCATGACCATATTCTTTTAATAATTTGTTGTATTCTGCTACTTTTTCTTCTAATTGAAGTTGATCCATTATTTCACCATACTCTCTTTATACTTTATCGATTGGTGCGAATTTCGCTAATAATCGTTTAATACCTGTAGGGGTTGGGAATGCAATATCAAGTTCCATCGCTTCTCCCTCACCACGCACACTAACAACTGTTCCAACGCCCCATTTTTTATGAGATGCTTTATCGCCAGCTGCCCAAGTCATTTTGTCGCCACCAGACTCTTTGTAATTCGAAGTCGTTTTCAAGTTTGGACCTGTTGTCGTTTTACGGAAGCCTGAAGCTGCACGTCTTGGAGCTGTTGAAGATGATGAACTGCCACCAAATGATGACGATTGAGATGCGATTTCTTCTAAGATTTCTGAATCGATTTCTTGAATGAAGCGAGATGGACTGTTGAAACTACTACGACCAAATAATGTACGAGTTTGCGCACACGAGATGAATAACTGTTCTTCAGCACGCGTAATCCCTACATACGCAAGGCGGCGTTCTTCTTCCATTTCATCATTATCATTGACTGAACGTGAGTGAGGGAAAATATTTTCCTCCATACCGATGATGAAGACAACTGGGAACTCTAGACCTTTCGCCGAGTGCATTGTCATTAATACAATACCCGCTCCCTTGTCTTTTTCTTCCTCATCCTTACCTAAAGTATCGATATCCGCAATCAATGCTAAGTCCGTTAAGAAAGCGACTAATGTCTTATCTTCACTTTGCGCTTCGAACGCTTTCGTTACAGATAAAAACTCATCGATATTTTCTAAACGACTTTGAGCTTCAATTGTTTTTTCTAGTTTCAGCATTTCACGGTAGCCTGATTTTTCAAGAATTTCTTCTACTAATTCAGTTACCGACATATATTCTTGCATTTGCGTAAGATTTTTGATCATCGCATGGAAATGGATTGTCGCATTCGTCGCTTTACCAGGTAAGCCCATGAAATCAACTTCTGCAAGTGCATCAAAAATTGAGCGATCTGCTTCAAGTGCATTCACCGCAATTCGGTCAAATGACGTTGCACCGATTCCACGTTTCGGCTCATTAATAATACGTGCCAATGATAGATCATCATCATTGTTTGCGATAAGGCGTAAGTAAGCAAGTAAGTCTTTGATTTCTTTACGATCATAGAATTTCGTGCCGCCGACAATCGTATAATCCATATTTGATTTAACGAGCATTTCCTCCATCACACGCGATTGAGCATTCGTGCGGTAAAGAATAGCGAAATCTTCTGCTTTACGGTTTTTGTATAGCATTTGTTCTTGAATCGTCTTCACAACAAATTGCGCTTCCGCCTTCTCATTGTATGCACGATAAACCGAGATTTTCTCTCCATCTTGATTATCTGTACGTAACTCTTTCGGGAAACGACTTGAGTTATTTTTGATGACCGCATTAGCAGCTTGTAAAATCGTCTTCGTCGAGCGATAGTTTTGTTCTAACATAATCGTTTTGGCAGTTGGATAGTCTTTTGAGAAAGAAAGGATGTTTTGAATATCCGCTCCACGCCAACGATAAATCGATTGATCCGAATCACCAACAACACAAATATTTTCGTGATTTTTCGCAAGAAGTTTCACTAAAGTGTATTGTGTATGGTTCGTATCTTGATATTCATCCACATGAATATATTGAAAGCGATCTTGATAATATTCAAGTACTTCTGGCACTTCTTTGAAGAGACGAATCGTAATCATAATCAAATCATCAAAGTCCAATGATTGGTTTTTACGTAGTCTATGTTGATAGTTCTCATAAACTTTTAAAATCGTTTGTTCATGTGGATTATTACTGCTCACTTGCTTGCTATAATCATCTACCGAAACGCCTTCGTTCTTAGCTGAACTAATCGCATTCAATAACATGCGCGGATCATTTTGTTTCGGATCAATATTCAATTCTTTTAAGGCATTCTTAATAACTGACAGCTGATCTGTCGTATCTAAAATTGAAAAGTTCTTATTGTAACCAATTCGATCGATATCTCTTCTTAAAATTCGCACGCACATTGAGTGGAATGTCGAAACCCACATTCGGTCGCCCGTACCATTTCCTAAAATTGCATCGATACGATTTCTCATCTCACGCGCGGCTTTATTCGTAAATGTAATCGCTAAAATATTTGATGGTTTAATCGCTTTTTGGATGACTAAGTAAGCAATTCTATGTGTTAATACGCGTGTTTTCCCTGAACCTGCTCCTGCCATAATTAGCAATGGTCCTTCTGTTGCTTGCACAGCTTCTGCTTGCTGTGGATTCATACCTCTTAATAAGTTATTCGTTAATTGATTCATATCGCACCGTCCCTTACAAACATTTGTTCTTAAATTATATCGTAACCTTCACTGCTTTAACAGTTTTTAAGGCATTTTTTAGATCATCATAAATAATATTCCCTACTACAATTGTATCCGCGTATTGCGCCATTTCCTCCGCTTGTTCTAGTGTCGTAATACCTCCACCATAAAACAATTGCGTGTGATTTAACTCTTGCGCAATATCCTTCACCAATTCCGGCGAACCATACATGCCACTATACTCTACATATAAAATTGGCAGTTTAAAATAATGCTCCACCATACGTGCGTATGCAATCACTTCTTCATGCGTTAAGTCCGCTTGTGCAGCTGTCAATTTCGCCGCTTTACAATCTGGGTTCAATATAATATACCCTTCTGCTACAAGTTCATCCCAATGCATGAAATCTCCATATGCAGTAATGGCCTCATGATGTAAATCCTTGACCCATCTCGTATCCGTACTATTTAAAACGGTTGGAATGAAAAAATAATCAAACCCGGGTGTGACTGATTCAATCGTAGAAACCTCTAGTATAACAGGAACAGAATATCTACGTACACGAGCAAGTAAATCTAATACGCCGTCTGACGTTACATCATCAGATCCTCCCACTAGAATACCATCCGTACCCGATTCACAAATCATTTCTAAATGTTCCTCTGAAATTAACTTCGCAGGATCTAATTTAAACATATGTTGCCAATTTTCAAATTCCATACCGCTCCACCTATCTCTAAATTATCTTCTTCTCATAGTATATAAAAAATTCTACTCAACTACTAACTATACAACAGAAAAAGTGCCCCCGAGTAATAATCACTCAAAGACACTATTATTTAAAAAAATTTATTTGCGACCTGCGTCAAATGGTTGTTCTTCTGGATAAAGTCTACCTAACATTTCATCATATGTGTCGTTACCATAATCAAAGCAACGGCGTACACGTGAAATAGTAGCTGTTGAAGCACCCGTTTCATTTTTAATTGTTTCGTATGTTTTTTTCAAACGTAGTAAATGAGCTACTTCAAAACGTTGTGCTAATGATTGAATTTCACTCATCGTACATAAGTCATCAAAGAATTTATAACATTCATCTAAGTCTTTTAGTTCTAAAACGGCCTTAAATAATTGATCTGTTTGATGGCCTTTAATTTTTTCGATCTGCATGGATTATGAATCCTCCTTCCAAAGGTTCTATAAAAATTGAGATTGTGTTCATATACTCTTATTTTAGCACCAGTATGAAGAAGAAAAAAGTATTAATACTTTTATTCTGTAAATCGTTAAAGTGTTTAGCGCATTACTGAAGGGAAAAGAACGCGATTTTTCATAACATCATAAATCCCTCGTTGTGTTACGCGAATATATGGCAGATGCGTTGATTGTAAAAACAGTAATGTATAGATCGCATCACCATGCTTAAATCCTCGCTCTTTCAACGCTGCTTTTAATTTTTTCTCTTGCTCAATTACGACTTCCACAGGTTCGCTCGATACATTGGCACCGATTTGAAGTGGAATGGAAGCTACAACCTCATCATTCTCAACAAGTACGACTGCTCCACGCGTTTTCTTCATCTCATTGAATGCTTGATGCATCGCTTTGACGTTTTTACCGATTAAAATAATATCGCCTGTGCAAGAATACGAAGTGGCTAAACCTTCAACTGAAGTCGCAAAACCTTTGATCAATGTGTTCACACGCCATTTACCGTGACGGTCAACTAACATTAAGTAACATTCATCATGGTCATTCGTTAAGAAGCCCTCACTCGTATGAAGATTCGTACTGTAAAGTTTCGTGATGACGTCATTCTCCATCTGAATACCAAACGGCGTAGAGAATTGGAAATCTTCATCTGTTAAGTCCACATCCACTTCTAACTCTGCGAATGGTCCCCAATCGATTGGCTCCATGTCATGAACTTTTTGATTGTCCTTCTTCAGCCAAACACCTTTTGATAATACATCTACAGGTGTTGGATGGAACTCATCTTGCAAAAAGTTTAATGATGCAAAGCGACCTGTCGCGATGACACCATGAATATGTGTAAGATCATAGTAATTCGCTACATTGTATGAAGCCATTTGGTAGGCTTGAATCGGTGGTACACCTGCATCAAGTGCGACTTGAATACATTTATCCATCATGCCATCTTCATAAAATGTTGGTGTAGCGCCATCCGTCGTCATCATTAGATGGTCGAAAATATCTAATTCACGCTCGACAATTTCCTTCAATAAAATCGGTAAGTCTGGACGAATTGATGAATGACGTAATGTAACCGCATAGCCATGTAAAATACGATTCTCTACTTCATCTACTGTCATCGCCTCATGATCACCATCAGCACCGAATAATTTCAATTTCGCTAAAGTGCGTGAAGATGCGCCAGGCAGATGCGTTTCGATTTTTTTATGATGCGCGCGTGATGCTTGCAGCCAATAAAGCATTTGATCATCGCCAGCAAGAAGTCTTGGCCAACCTGTTAGTTCCCCGCCCATTAAAACATCTTGGCGAGCCCCCCACTCCATTAAAGAAGCAGAAGTAAATAAATTATGTTCGTGAATTAATTCGGATTGTGAATCGAATCTCATCCACCAGTAAAAGTGGAATGGTCGCTCTTTTAATTGATCCATAATATTGAATGAATCTGTATTTTGCAATGCTAAAAATAACATCAGATTATCTGAAATAAATGAAGTCGTACCCGTTTGCCCTGCGTAGTCAGCAAGCGTCAAAGGGTTGTAAAGTTGGTATGGATGGACATGCGGCTCTACATAACCAGGGACAATCGTTTTCCCCGATGCATCAAAAACCTCTGTTCCTTCCATTTTAGGTGGCATTTTAGGGCCAGCATAAACAATGCGATCCTCTAAAATCCAAATATTACCCTCAATCCATTTTTTATAAATGCTGTGCAAATAGCGAGCATTCGTAATCACCATTGAAGGAGATTTCTTTCCATCAATGACATCAATTTGTTTGCGTATTTCATGAATTTTCCAATTCGGATGCTTCATTACTAACATCTCCTCCTATATCTCTGTTGCATTAAAAAATGATGATTAATGAATACAACGCATGAATGTTAATATCCTATCATAATAGTCGGATAGTAGACAGTCCAAACAAGCATTGTACAAAAAATTGTTGAAAATTAAATTATTTTCTACTTTACGCATTACCTATTTTAAAGGTAATTTTTTGAAAACGCTATCATAAACCCCCGAAATGAGGAAAGAAATATTATTCTGTGCGAATATTCCTCATTTTCAAAAGATGACAGATATTCCCTCCAACTCATTTATGTTGAACAAATATCTTGATGACTTAAAGTGTTTTGAAATACCATCTCATTGCATTTTCATATAAAATTCTTTCAACTGCTTTTCCATCAAAGATTTGGCGGATTATTTCAATATCACATCTATGGAACGGTCGTTTAGCACGCGTCGAAGGCAAATCAGTTCCAAACATAAGTGCTTGAGGATTCACTTCATAGATCGACTTCAATGCATTTTCAACATTCAAATCAACACGGCCAAAACCAGTCGCCTTCACGTGAACACCACGATCTACCAATTTCAATAGATGTGGCAGCCCTTCTTCTGAAAGGCCGAGATGATCGACTGACACAGCCGGAAGCTTCTCAATAATGGATGCGATGTCGGGTAATTCCTTCGAATCGATGTACAACTCACTATGCCACCCTGCAAGTTCATGAACTCTTCTCGCAAAATAATCCAATTTGGATAAATCTTCAGAGCCGCCTCTTTTTATATTAAATCGTAGTGCCTTCACGCCAACTTCATTCAATTTCAAAATTTCTTCATTAGACGTATCAAATGGTAGCTGTGTTACGCCACAGTAAGCCGGACCAAGTTCACTCAATGCATTAATCAAATACTGTTGATCGAAGCCTTGGAAAGACCCTGATACGATTGCTCCGCCTTTAATATGTAGTCCGAGCGTATCTTTTCGATAATCTTCTGTTCCGTAACTTGGCGGCGTATACCCCTGATTTTCGATAATCGGATAATTAAAATCTATAATATGAAAATGTGCATCAAAAATTCTCATCACAATCACTCCTTATAAATTTTTAGAGGAAAAAACTGAACTAATTTTACGCATTAGTTCAGCTTTATACTTCTTTTATTTCACGTTGTTAAAAGTTCTCCAACCAATATCTTTACGATAGAAGAAGTGGTCCCATTGTTCCTTATTAATACTGTCATATACTTTTTCTTGCGCTTCTTGTAGTTGGTCGCCTGTCGCTGTAATTAATAGCACACGTCCACCATTCCCTACAAAACCATCGCCATCCGCTTTCGTACCTGCATGGAAGATTTCATACTTCTCTTCAATTGCTGATAAGTCAGGTAATTTATGACCATTTTCAACTGCTACTGGATATCCTTCAGAAGCGATGACTACACCTAGCACTGCTTGATCTGACCACTTTAATTCAAATGGAGCGCTCGCTAATAAAGCGTTCATGAATAAACCAAAATCTGATTCCATTCGTTGAAGGACAACTTGTGCTTCCGGATCACCAAAACGAGCGTTAAACTCGATTACTTTCGGGCCATTCTTCGTTAAGATTAATCCGGCATATAAAATCCCTGTGAATGGTGTTCCTTCTGAATCCATCGCCGCTACAGTAGGTTTGACAACTGTTTCGAATGCTTCATCAATGACCGATTGAGGAATTTGAGGAACAGGAGAATAAGCACCCATACCACCAGTATTCGGGCCTTGATCACCATCAAATGCACGTTTATGATCTTGTGCGATGACCATCGGATAGATCTGACCTGCATGAACAAATGACATGAATGAAAATTCTTCGCCATCTAAAAATTCTTCAATGACAACACTTGAAGATGAATCGCCAAAACGTTGATTGCCAATCATATCTTCTACTGCTTCAATTGCTTCCGCTTCCGTCATCGCTACAACTACACCTTTACCTGCAGCAAGTCCATCCGCTTTAATAACGATTGGCGCCCCATTTTCTTTAATATAAGCAACTGCTGGATCTACTTGTGAAAAAGTAGCATATGCGGCAGTTGGAATATTGTATTTCTTCATTAAATCTTTCGCAAACGCTTTTGAACCTTCGATTTGTGCAGCATCTTTACGAGGTCCAAACGCACGTAGACCCGCTTCTTCAAATGCATCAACAATCCCCTCAGTAAGTGGTTGTTCAGGTCCTACAAAAGTTAATGCAATCCCTTCAGAAATCGCAAAGTTAATTAATTCATCAAATGACGATTGAGCGATTGGCACGATTGTCGCATCATTCTTCATACCTTCATTACCTGGTGCTACATATACTTGCTCCACTGATGGTGCTTTTTTAAATTGTTTAACGATCGCATGTTCACGACCACCACTTCCGATTACTAGAACTTTCATCCTTACTCCCCCTGTTAAAAAGAAGGCTACCAATTTCACACCGGTAGCCTTCATTCTTTTCTATGAATTAATGTTTGAAATGTCTTACGCCTGTAAGAACCATCGTGATCCCTGCAGCATTTGCAGCATCGATTGATTCTTGGTCACGCTTCGAACCACCTGGATGAATAATCGCTGTAATACCTGCAGCAATTGCATTTTCAACTGTATCAGGCATTGGGAAGAATGCATCTGATGCCATTGCAGCACCTTTTGCTTTTTCACCCGCTTGCTCTAAAGCGATTTTCGCTGAACCTACACGATTCATTTGACCAGCACCAACACCTAATGTCATTTGGTGATCTGTAATAACGATTGCATTTGATTTCACATGCTTCACAACTGACCAACCTAGTTTCATCGCTTCCCACTCTTGCTCCGTTGGTTGGCGTTCTGAAACTACTTGAATATCCGCTTCATTGAACCCGAAACGGTCTGGCTCTTGAACTAATAACCCACCTTCTACTGATACTGTGTTGAAAGCATCTTGCGCATATTGATCGAATGAAATTGTTAGTAGACGAATATTTTTCTTCACAGTTAACAATTCAATCGCTTCTTTCGTGAATGATGGAGCGATGATGATTTCTAAGAAGATTGAAGAAAGTTGTTTCGCAGTTTCTGCATCTACTTCACGGTTTAATGCGACGATTCCACCGAAGATTGAAGTTGAATCTGCTTCGTAAGCCATATTGAAAGCTTGTGCGATTGTACTACCAGTACCAACGCCACATGGATTCATATGTTTCACTGCAACAGCAGCTGGTTGTTTAAATTCTTTAATAATTTGAAGTGCTGCATTCGCATCTTGAATATTGTTATATGATAATTCCTTACCATGTAATTGCTCCGCGAATGCGATTGAGAAGTCTGAACCAAGACGTTTTTGATAAAACGCAGCTTTTTGGTGAGGGTTTTCACCATAGCGTAATGTTTGTTTTAACTCATATGTTAATGTCATTTGCTCTGGGAATTCTTCACCTAACTCTGTTGATAAGTAGTTAGAAATGTAAGAATCATAAGCAGCTGTATGACGGAAAACTTTTGCTGCTAAACGACGACGTGTTGCCAATGTTGTTTCGCCATCTGCTTTTAATTCCGCTAATACTGCTGCGTAATCATTTGCATCAACGATTACAGAAACGTATTGTTGGTTTTTCGCAGCTGAACGTAGCATTGTAGGTCCACCAATATCGATATTTTCGATTGCATCTACAAACTCAACATTCGGCTTAGAGATTGTTTCTACGAATGGATATAAGTTTACACAAACAATCTCAATAGGTTCGATGCCGTGTTCTTGCATTTGTGCTTGATGCTCAGGATCGTCATATTTCGCTAAAAGACCACCGTGAATCATTGGGTTTAATGTTTTTACACGACCACCTAAAATTTCAGGGAATTTCGTTACTTCATCAACTGAAGTTACCGCTACTCCATTGTCTTGTAAATGTTGTTTCGTACCACCTGTAGATAATACTTCATAACCTAATGCCACTAATTCTTTAGCAAATTCTAGAACACCTGATTTATCAGATACACTAATCAACGCGCGTTTTGTCACAATAATTTTCCTCCTTAGAATGAAAAAGTGGATTGCTCCACTTATATGTAAAACTATTTTAAAATGTCTTTCAATGCTGCCACATATAAATCATGCTCTACTGCGTGAATCACTGCTTCTGTTTCTTCTCGATTATTGTCGATAACATTGACAGCTTTTTGCATAATTATTGGTCCTGTATCCATACCTTCATCTACGTAGTGAACTGTAACCCCCGTTATTTTCACTCCATGATCCATTGCTTGACCAATCGCGTCTTTACCCGTGAAAGACGGTAGTAATGACGGATGAATATTGACGATACGTGAAGCAAACCCCTGTAATAATGTGTGACCTACTAGACGCATATAACCCGCTAGTATTAGCCACTCTACTTTTTTCTCCCGTAATGCTTGTAAGATTGCTTCTTCATATTCTTCCTTAGAAGAGAAATCTTTTGGGTGTACTGCAAGAACTGGAATCCCCTTTGATTCTGCTCTTTTGATCACATATGCATCAGGCTTGTCTGTTACGACCAACTCGATTTTTGCATGTAGTTGTTGTTGTTCAATCGCTTCGGCAATCGCTTGAAAATTCGAGCCACTACCAGAAGCAAAGACAGCAATCGGAATCGCTCTAGACATTACACTAGACTCCCGTCATGCTCGCCATTAAAGATTACGCCTTCACCTTCTACAACACGTCCGATTTCATACGCTTTCTCACCATGACGTTCTGCAATTTCAATAATCTTACTTGCTTCATCAGCTGAAACAGCGATTACGAAACCGATCCCCATGTTGAATACATTGTATAAATCCTTCTGTTGTAAATCACCTTGTTTTGCAAGGAAATCAAAGATTGGTAATACTGGCCATGAACCTAATTCTACTTCAGTTGCAAGACCTTCAGGCATCATACGAGGTAGGTTTTCATAGAAACCGCCACCAGTGACATGCGCCATACCGTGAATATCCGTTTCTTTTAACATATCAAGAACTGGCTTCGCGTATAATTTCGTAGGTGTTAGTAAAGCTTCACCAATCGGACCTAAATCTTCAAAACCATCTACGACTGATTGCGGCGTTAAACCAGCATCAGCAAAGACAATTTTACGTACTAAAGAGTAACCATTCGAGTGAACACCACTTGAAGTTAAACCTACAAGCACATCGCCCGCTTGGATTTTCTCACCAGTTACGATATTTGCTTTTTCTGTAGCACCTACAGCAAATCCAGCTAGGTCATACTCATCTTCTTCGTAAAGACCTGGCATTTCTGCCGTTTCGCCACCGATTAATGCGGCACCAGATTGTACACAACCATCCGCTACACCTTTAACGATTTGCTCGATTTTTTCTGGGAATGCTTTACCTACAGCTACATAATCTAAGAAATAAAGTGGTTCTGCACCTTGTGCTACGATGTCATTTACACACATCGCTACGCAGTCAATGCCGATCGTATCGTGCTTATCAACCATGAAAGCTAATTTTAATTTCGTACCAACACCATCAGTACCTGAAATTAGTACAGGTTCTTTTAAGTTTAATTCAGAAAGGTCAAACATTCCTCCGAATCCACCAAATGTACCCATAATACCTTTTCGTGCTGTGCGTTCTACGTGAGATTTCATACGTTGTACTGCTTCATAGCCAGCCTCGATATTTACGCCAGCTTGTTCATATGCTTTTGACAAGATCATGTCCTCCTAGACTAATAGTTCTTTTTCATGCGGTAAAATTGTATCTGGGAAAATTTCTGTTGGGTACTTACTTGTGAAACAAGCTAAGCAAAGCCCTTTATTTTCATCGTCATATTGACGGTCGATTGAGTCCACCATTCCTTCTACTGAAAGGAATGTAAGTGAGTCTGCACCAATTGCTTCACACATTTCATCAACTGAATGATTTGAAGCGATTAATTCTTCATGTGTTGAAGTGTCGATTCCGTAGTAGCAAGGGTCTGTCATTGGTGGTGAACTGATGACAACATGAACTTCTGCAGCGCCAGCTTCTTTTAACATTTTGACAATACGTTTCGAAGTAGTCCCTCGAACGATTGAATCATCTACCATAATGACACGCTTACCTTTTACAACTTGTACGACTGGTGATAATTTCATCTTCACGCCGCGTTCACGTAATTCCTGCGTTGGTTGAATGAAAGTACGTCCTACATAACGGTTTTTGATTAAACCAAGTTCGTATGGAATGCCACTTTCTTCTGCGAATCCAATTGCTGCCGAAATACTTGAATCTGGGACACCTGTTACGACATCCGCTTCAATATGCGCACATTCTTTCGCAAGCGTTTTTCCCATGCGTTTACGTGCCATATGAACATTAATGCCATCGATATTTGAATCCGGGCGTGCTAAGTAGACATATTCCATCGCACACATTGCACGATTATGCACTTCTGTGAAACGAACTGATTTAACGCCTTCGTCATTGATGACTAACATCTCACCCGGTTCAACTGAACGAATTGTTTCTGCACCGATTAAATCGAATGCACATGTTTCAGAAGCAACGACATATGCGTCACCTAATTTACCTAAAGATAATGGTCGTAAGCCGTGACGATCGCGCGCTACAATCATTTCTTCTTTTGTCATAACTAAGAATGAGTACGCACCTTCTAAAAGTGTTAAAGCATTTTTTACTTTTTCACTGAATGGAGAATGTGTGCTTTTCTTAATTAAATGAGCCAAAACTTCTGTATCAGAACTTGAATGGAAAATGCTTCCCTGTCTTTCAAGGTATTTCTTTAAGCGGTTCGCATTTACTAAGTTTCCGTTATGAGCGATTGATAGACTTCCTGTTGATGAGTGGAAAAGTAATGGTTGAACATTCTCGATTCCCGCTCCGCCAGCTGTTGTATATCTTGCATGTGCAATCGCTGCTTTACCAGTCATTGATTTTAGTTTTTCCTCATTGAAAACATCGTTGACTAGTCCTTCACCTTTTACTGCTCGTAAGTGTTTGCCGTCAGAAACGACAATGCCTGCGCCTTCTTGTCCTCTATGTTGTAAAGCATGTAATCCATAATAGCTAAGGTGTGCTGGATTTGGGTTGCCCCAAATACCAAACACACCACACTCTTCATTTAAGCCTCTGATTTCAGCAAGCATGGTATTGCCCCTTTCCAAGCATCTTGGAATTCTGCAACAGTGCCTTCGATTAATAAGTCATTGTTTGCAGCATTGATTTTTATTGTAGCTTCTTCTGTTACGACACCAACTTTTTTAGCATCTGCAACAACTTCTTCAAATTGTACTGCTTTTTCTGGTGCTACCGTAATGACGAAGCGAGATTGTGATTCACTGAATAATACAGATGTAGCTGAACCTTCAAGTGTTACTTCTACTCCAAGTTTCGTACCGAAAGTCGTTTCTGCAATTGCTACTGAAAGACCACCTTCTGCAACATCATGTGCAGATTGTACAAGACCCGCGCGGATTGCTTGTAGTAAAGCTTGTTGACGAGCTGCTTCAACTTCTAAGTCGATTACTGGTGCTTTACCGAAAATGCGGCCGTTTTGAAGTTTCTGTAACTCAGATCCACCGAATTCTACTTCTGTTTCACCGATTACATATACGAAATCACCAGCATTTTTCACTTCTTGCGTAGTTGTATAAGATAGGTCATCTACAAGTCCCACCATACCGATTGTTGGTGTTGGGTAGATTGCTTCGTTACTACGTTCGTTGTAAAGTGATACGTTACCACCGATTACTGGTGATTCAAGAGCTAAACAAGCTGCTGCGATACCATCTGCTGATTTCTCAATTTGCCAGAAGATTTCTGGTTTTTCAGGGTTACCGAAGTTTAAGCAATCCGTAATAGCAAGTGGACGTCCACCTGAACAAACGATGTTACGAGCTGCTTCAGCAACTGCGATTTTACCGCCCATTTCTGGATCAAGGTAAATATAACGAGAGTTACAATCTGTAGTCATTGCTAAACCTTTATTCGTACCACGAACACGTACTACTGCTGCATCCGAACCTGGTTTTACGACAGTGCTTGTACGAACTTGGTGATCATACTGCTCGTAAACCCATTCTTTAGAAGCGATTGTCGCTTGTTGTAAAAGAGCTAATAATGTTTCTTTGTAATCTGTAACAGCTGGTTCTACATTGTCCATTTGTTGGAATTCAGTATAGTAAGCTGGTACTGCTGATGGCTTATGGTATACAGGAGCATCTTCAGCAAGTGCATCTGCTGGTACTTCTGCTACGATTTCGCCATTATGTTTAATGCGGAACATTTTGTCGTCTGTTACGACACCAACTGTTACTGCATCTAGATCGTATTTAGAGAATAGATCTACGATTGGCTGTTCTTCACCTTTTTTCACAACGATTAACATACGCTCTTGTGATTCTGAAAGCATCATTTCGTATGCTGTCATACCTGATTCACGTTGAGGTACATTGTCTAAGTTCATTTCAAGACCAGAGCCAGCTTTTGAAGCCATTTCTGCTGCTGATGAAGTTAAACCTGCTGCACCCATATCTTGAATACCAACTAATGAATCGAATTTCACTAATTCTAAACAAGCTTCAAGAAGAAGTTTTTCCATGAATGGATCTCCAACTTGTACTGCTGGGCGTTTTTCTTCAGCATTTTCATCTAATTCTTCAGATGCGAATGTTGCACCATGAATTCCGTCACGTCCAGTTTTAGCACCTACATACATTACTGTATTGCCTACACCTGAAGCGATCCCTTTTTGAATATCTTTGTGGTCGATTAATCCAACACACATCGCATTTACTAACGGATTTCCTTCATAGCATGGATCGAATTGAATTTCTCCACCTACAGTTGGAATACCGATACAGTTACCGTAACCTGCAATTCCGGCTACTACTTCTTCAAATAAGAATTTCACTCGTTTTGAAGCGTCTAGTTCTCCGAAGCGTAAAGAGTTAAGCATTGCAATTGGACGCGCGCCCATTGAGAATACGTCGCGGATAATACCACCAACACCAGTTGCTGCACCTTGATAAGGTTCGATTGCTGATGGATGGTTGTGAGATTCCATTTTAAATACAACTGCTTGTTCGTCACCGATATCGACAATCCCTGCACCTTCACCAGGACCTTGTAATACGTGTTTTCCTTCAGTTGGGAACTTGCGTAATACTGGTTTTGAATTTTTATATGAACAATGTTCCGACCACATAACTGAGAATAAACCTGTCTCCGTCCAGTTAGGTGTACGACCTAAAATTGACTCGACTAATGCAAATTCTTCATCCGTTAACCCCATAGAAGCGTATAATTTCTGCTCCTTAATTTGTTCCGCTGTTGGCTCAAGCTTGGTTGACATTTGATTCCCTCCACTGTTTCACAATTGATTTGAATAATGCTAGACCTTCTGCTCCACCGATTACTTCGCTAATAGCGCGCTCTGGGTGTGGCATCATGCCTAATACGTTACCGCGTTCATTTACAATACCAGCGATGTCAGCCAAACTACCGTTTGGATTCTCACCAGAGTATGTAAAGACGATTTGATTATTGTCTTGTAATTGTTTTAAAGTTTCCCCGTCACAGTAGTAGTTACCTTCACCATGTGCGATTGGAATTGAGATGACTTCATCTTGTGCATATTGATTTGTGAACATCGTGTTGTTATTAGCCACTTTTAAATCAACATTTTTACACATGAATTTTAACTTTTTGTTACGTAGTAGTGCGCCTGGTAATAAGCCCGCTTCCGTTAAGATTTGGAATCCGTTACAAACACCTAATACTGGTTTGCCTGCTTCTGCTGCTTTTTTCACTTCTGACATTACATTCGATTGGTTGGCCATTGCACCACAACGTAGATAATCGCCATAAGAGAAACCACCTGGAACTAAGATGCCATCGTATGCACTTAGATCTTGCTCATCATGCCAAACGTATTCAACTTCTTCACCTAGTTCATCTTTGATGGCATGATACATATCAAGGTCACAGTTTGATCCTGGGAATACAAGTACTGCGAATTTCATGTTAGTTAGCCTCCTCGACTTCATAACGGTAGTCTTCGATTACTGTATTTGTTAATAATTTTTCGCACATCTCTTTTACTAAAGTATCAACATCGCGTTCTGATGGATCAATTTGTAATTCTAAAAATTTACCGATACGTACCTCTGAAACTTCATCATAGCCCATATTATGTAGTGAGCCTTGTACTGCTGAACCTTGTGGATCAAGAATGCTTTCGCGAAGTGTTACATAGATTTTTACCTTTTTCATTTAGAATGTCCTCCTAGACGAGATAATATGATTTCATATACTTCTGTTAAACTACCAAGATTGCGACGGAATACGTCTTTATCTAAGTGCTGCTTTGTTTCTTCGTCCCACAGACGGCAAGTATCTGGAGAGATTTCGTCCGCTAATAATAAGGAACCATCTGCATCTCTACCAAACTCTAGTTTGAAATCGACAAGCGTCACACCAATTTCGTGGAAAAATGTTCGTAATACTTCATTCACTTCCAAACCTTTGCGATATAGCTGTGCAACTTCTTCCTCTGTGGCAATGCCTAAAATATCAATATGTTCTGTCGTAATAAACGGATCTCCGAGTGAATCGTCTTTGTAATAGTATTCAACGATTGGACGCTTTAGAGGTGTTCCTTCTTCTATGCCCAATTTCGTTGCTAAACTTCCAGCTGCAATATTTCGTACAACAAGCTCGATTGGAATAATCTCTACTTTTTTCACAAGCTGCTCTGTATCAGAGATTTGCTCGATGAAATGTGAGGCAATTCCCGCTTCTTTCAATTTTTCGAAAATTAGTGATGTGATGCGGTTGTTTAAAACACCTTTACCAGCAATCTCTTCTTTTTTCTCTCCATTAAAAGCTGTTGCACTATCTTTGTAAGCGACGAACAATACATCTTCCTGTTCAGTTGCATACAATCTCTTTGCCTTGCCTTCATACAAAAGTTGACCTTTTTCCACGTGAATTCCCCCGCTAGATAGTTTTGAGTATTGCGTTTATTCGAAATATTTTTTATTTTCAGTGGGCATTGGAATAGTGAATAGTAACTTCCTATCCGATCAAGTGCTAAAATCATTTTCAACACTTGATCGAATCAGGAAGATTTTTTTGTTCCTATTAATAACCCCTAAAAAAACTTTAGACTAGTTTAATCCTAATCTTTCAAAAATCATGTCTACATTTTTAAGGTGATAGTTATAATCGAAACAATCTTCAATTTCTTCCGCATTTAATAGAGATGAGATTTTCTCATTTTCTTCTACTAAAGGACGGAACTGAATTTGTTCATCCCAAGAACGAGCTGTTAATGGTTGAACCGTGTCATATGCTTCTTCACGAGAAAGACCTTTTTCGATTAGAGCAAGTAACACACGTTGTGAATAAATTAATCCGAAAGTACGTGTCATATTACGTTTCATGTTTTCAGGGAATACAGTTAAGTTTTTAACGATATTTCCGAAA
Source organism: Kurthia zopfii (assembly GCF_003143955.1). GTDB lineage: Bacteria > Bacillota > Bacilli > Bacillales_A > Planococcaceae > Kurthia > Kurthia zopfii. The sequence continues at coordinate 30,521 of NZ_QFVS01000032.1, forward strand.
CGATTTAACATGTAATTCAAAGCAATCGTCGTATCTGGAATGATGACACGCTCTGCTGATGAATGTGAAATATCACGTTCATGCCAAAGTGGAACATTTTCAAATGCAGTTACCATGTGACCACGTACTAGACGAGCCATACCAACCATATTTTCTGAACCAATTGGGTTACGTTTATGCGGCATTGCTGAAGAACCTTTTTGGCCTTTTGCAAAACCTTCTTCCACTTCACGTGTTTCAGATTTTTGTAATCCGCGAATTTCAGTTGCGAATTTTTCAATTGAAGTTGCGATCAATGCTAGCACCGAGAAGTACTCGGCATGACGATCACGTTGTAATGTTTGAGTCGAAATAGGTGCTGCTGTAAGACCTAAATTATCACAAACGAATTTCTCAACGAATGGGTCGATATTTGCATATGTGCCAACCGCTCCTGAAATTTTACCTGCTTCAATTGTTTCTGCTGCTGCTTCGAAACGAACTTGATTTCGACGCATTTCTTCTAACCAAAGCGCTAACTTAAGACCGAATGTAGTTGGTTCCGCATGAACACCGTGCGTACGTCCCATACAAACTGTCATTTTATGTTCCTTCGCTTTTTCTGTAATGATATTAATTAGATTTTGAATATCTTTGCGGATAATATCATTGGCTTGCTTGATTTGGTACGAGAGTGCAGTATCTACAACATCTGTAGAAGTCAGGCCGTAATGAACCCATTTGCGCTCTTCCCCTAAAGTTTCAGAAACAGCTCGTGTAAATGCTACAACGTCATGACGCGTTTCTTTTTCAATCTCCAAAATACGATCAATATTAAATGTTGCATTGGCACGTAGTTTTTCTACATCTTCCTTTGGAATAACATTTAACTCTGCCCAAGCCTCACATGCTAAAATCTCTACTTCTAACCATGCTTGGTATCTGTTTTCTTCTGTCCAAATTGCGCCCATTTCGGGACGAGTGTAACGTGCTATCATATTTTTCGATCTCCTTTAATCTGCCCAAATCGCAGAACTGTTGATTTCTTGTAGCGTAGCTTCAAGATCTTCAGTCATTATTGTAACATGTCCCATCTTTCTGTTGTGTTTCGCTTCATATTTTCCGTAAAGATGAATTGACCAATCCGGATATTTAGCAATAGAATTCGTAACGGGTACAACATGCTGCCCTAAAATATTTATCATAATAGAAGGTTTCCATAATTTTGGCTGTCTAAGTGGCCAGCCACAAACAGCACGAATATGTTGGTGGAATTGCGATATATTACAAGCTTCGATTGAATAGTGACCCGAATTATGCGGTCTAGGTGCTACCTCATTAATAATGATTTCACCATTGTCTAAAACGAACATTTCGACTGCTAAAGTTCCTACAAGGTTTAATGCATCCGCAATATTTTCAGCTGCTTTCGTCGCTAGATCCGCAGTAGATTGTTCAATACGCGCTGGTACGATTGTTTCATGAAGTATGTGATTCACATGAATATTCTCACCGATTGGTAAGCAATACGTTTCGCCTTGAACATCACGCTGAACGATGACCGAAATTTCCATTTTAAATGGAACAAACGCCTCCGCCACACATGCAGAATGTGCGAAAAGTCCAACTGCTTTTTCTAAATCAGCTGCCGATTGTAAAGTTTGTTGCCCCTTACCGTCATAACCACCTCTTGCGGTTTTTACAACACATGGATAGCCAACTTCATCAATTTTCGCTTCAAGTTCTTCAAAAGTTTGAGCCGCAATATACTTCGCTACTGGTGTGCCTGAAGATGTAATCGCCGCTTTTTCAAGTATGCGATCCTGTGTAATCTTCACAAGTTCCGCGCCTTGAGGTACATAAGCGATTTCCGTCAATTTTTTCAGACCTTCAAAATCAATATTTTCAAATTCATACGTAATGACATCACTTACTTCAGCAAGTTCTTCAAGTGCCGCATCATCATCATACGGTGCTACGATACGAATATCTGCAACTTGACCACATGGTGAATCCATTGAGGGCTCAAGTACTGCGATTTTAAAGCCTGCTTCGCGTGCAGCTAAAGCCATCATTCTTCCTAACTGACCGCCACCAATTATGCCGATTGTTTGTCCGGGATATATGATTTTACTCACCTAAGTCACCTGTGCTTTCTAACGCTTTTAATTTCATCGCCTGTCTTCTCGCTTCAATCTTCTTCTCGATGTCTGCATCTGTTACAGATAAAATTTGTGCTGCTAGTAAACCTGCATTCGTTGCGCCTGCTTTGCCGATTGCGACAGTTGCTACAGGAACTCCACCCGGCATTTGTACGATTGATAAAAGTGAATCAAGTCCGTTTAATGCACGAGATTGAACGGGAACACCGATGACTGGAATTGTCGTTTTAGCTGCGACCATACCTGGTAAATGAGCTGCCCCACCTGCTCCAGCAATAATGACGTGGATGCCACGGTTACGAGCTTGTTCTGCATAGTCGAACATTAGATCCGGTGTTCTATGTGCTGATACAACCTTTTTTTCGTATGGTACTTGTAATTCATCTAATACATCACAGGTATGTTTCATCGTTTCCCAATCGCTTGAACTACCCATAATCACACCAATTTTCGGATTCATGTTATTACGCCCCTTTGAATATATAAAAATCCCTAAGTAACGCCCTCCACCACAGTCTGATACTATGCGTGGAAGCAGCTACTTAGGGATGCAAATGGAATCGTTCGTATTTACAAACTATTTCTAGACACCCTATAGACTTGATGCTTCCCTCATAGTCCAACATTCCGGTGCTGGGTAGAGACACTAGAGCCAATTCTCTAGCATATATGCGGGATTCGTTGTTTTCATACACATTGTAACAACGTATGACATACAAGTCAATAGAAATACGAACATTTATAAGAAGCTTATTTGTATCGTTCGTATTTATTATTCTTCTATTTTTAGACCTTTGAACTGAATTAACTGGCGAATCGGAACAGGTTGACCATTTTGCATTTCAAAAAGAGGTTCTTCTCTTCGACCTGCTGGCATATAACCATCCTTTTTCATTCGCTCTAAACATTCGTCGATTGATTCATTTTCCTTCACTTCATACCAAACTGTTTTCTTACCCAAAATTACACTTCCTTATATAACGATTAAGTATCTTCAATTATATAAGAGAAATTGCCTTTTGTGCAACCTGACTATGAATTGCCGCTCTCATTACTGCTTCGGCAACATGATCCGTCACATCGATTTCAAAAACATTTGGAATGATTGTACCTTTTGCAACTTGTTCATCCGTTACAAGCGTCGCAATGGCTTGTACAGCTGCCATCTTCATCTCATCATTAATATCCGTCGCACGTACTTCTAAGGCACCTTTAAAGATTCCTGGGAATGCTAACATATTATTCACTTGGTTCGGATAATCTGAACGACCTGTCGCAATCACACGCACGCCCCATTTGATTGCATTCTCATACGTGATTTCCGGATTTGGATTTGCTAAAGCAAAAACGATCGGATCACTATTCATTGAATGAATCATTTTTTCAGTTAACAGATTCGGCGCAGAAACACCGATGAAAATATCACTACCCGCAATAGCATCTTCTAAGGAACCTTCTATACAATCTAAGTTCGTCAATTTCGCCATATACTCTTTTTCTTCATTCATGCCATATGAGCGACCTTTGTAAATAATCCCTTTTGAATCACAGGCGATAATATTTTTATAACCGATGATCAATAAAAGTTTTAACACTGCCACACCAGCAGCACCCGCTCCGTTAATAACGATCTTCACATTTTCCTTTTGCTTATTCACAGCTTTCAATGCGTTTTGTAAACCAGCCGCTGTAACGATCGCTGTGCCATGTTGATCATCGTGGAAAATTGGAATATCACATTCCTTACGAAGGCGATCCTCAATTTCAAAACAACGCGGTGCAGAAATGTCCTCAAGATTAATCGCTCCGAATGTTGGCGCGATATTTTTCACAACTGTAATAATTTCTTCAACATCTTTCGTATCTAAGACGATCGGCATGGCATCAACACCCGCAAGTTGTTTCAGCAATAATGCCTTACCTTCCATAACAGGCATCGCAGCTTTCGGTCCAATATCACCTAACCCTAATACTGCCGAGCCATCCGACACAACACCTACTAAATTCCCTTTCATCGTATAGTCATATACTTTAGAAGGATCTTTCTGAATTTCCAAACACGGTTCTGCCACTCCCGGCGAATAAACTAAGCTCAACTCTTTTGAAGAAGTAACAGCCACCTTCGATTGTACTGTTAATTTCCCCTTTAATCTCTCGTGTAGGTCTAAAGCCTCTACTTTCAAATTCTCATGACTCATCTCAACTACTCCCTTCGCTCGAAAATGACAATATATGCTCGATAGCACTTCATTTCCGTTCCATAGTTTCATATCATAGGTCAAGGATTCCTAGGTTGCAACTAATTAGTCTTAATATTCACATTTTCGTAATATTTAACGAAAAAATCTATTTTTACCAAGTCGTATCATTTGCACTAATCTATTGTGATTATTTGAGCAAGCCATTTTTGATACTTTTTATTCACTTTGTGATTCTTTTAACATATTTTTGTGATTCTTTTCACATTTAAAAGTAATGAGTATTTTGAACTAGTTAGAGTTATTATTATTGACCATATATCGAAATCTAAATGCCTTCATTCACTTTCAACTTACTGATTATGAAACAGTGAATTTTAGTTTTTGAATGCTTTTTGAGATTTCCCTTCCCCATTGGTTCTTAATACTTTCTAAATGCGTTCCTTATGCGTTACATGTTTGATTCATTAAAGATTCTATAGCAAATTGTAAAACCCTAAATGAACTGCGTAATGCCTTTCTAAAGACAAGATAAATAGTAGAAAGAGTAACACTTTGGCAAGCAGATCCTATAAAAGAGCGAGATTACATTTCATTAATGAAATGTAATCTCGCTCAAGCCAAGCATATAGGTTTATTGATTATTAAAGATCTTCTGTACAGCGTAAGTAGCTATCTTAGCTGCTATAAGATAAGGTGAGGTTGTTATATGAAGGCATAAAAAAAGAACCACTCTACAAGTGGTTCTTCGTTTGCGTAGCAATGTCCTACTCTCACAGGAGGAAACCTCCAACTACCATCGGCGCTAAAGAGCTTAACTTCCGTGTTCGACATGGGAACGG
>NZ_QFVS01000033.1 GCF_003143955.1 Kurthia zopfii
AATTTTACTGGAGATAGTTTTAGAGTTACAAACGCTTTATCGCGACAAAGATAAAAACTAAATTGAAGGCTGGCAAGCTTGTGTATTTTTCATTGCAAACTTATGCACTTTCTTCTTGCAAAACACAAGCGTTTGTTAAAGAATATGAGAAATATCACAAGTATACTTTAAAAAATGATTCTCACGCATTTGAAAATGAATATTACTACATGATGCGCGATCAAATCAACTTATTAAACAATCATTTGAAAGAGTTAATTTAACGAAGCAAAAGATCAAAGTGAAAACTTGATCTATTGCTTTTTTTGATTGAATTTGTCTGAAATCACTAACATAGTTATAGAAGGGGCGAAGGAGATGCTAGAGGAAATTTCATATTTTTTAATCAGAGGCATTTCGGTGCTGCGGAGATTGCGGCAGGGCGATGTAGGTGTAGGAAAATCGCATTTAGCAATGTCAATTTTACGAAATCTTAATGAAAAAAGGGATGTCGAGTGTTTGTTCATCAGTGTGCGAGAGATGATGTCAAAAATTCGTGATTCATTCGACAATAAAGAAATCAAATTTGATTTATGCTAGGTGGTTTAACTATTGTGAATACATCGGAAACTACTCACTTTCGATCTGGAAATGGTGTTGCAGATGTAAGGTATCTGTATCCTGAATGTGGACGTCAACGCACGATGATTACAAAGGTACATTGTAGGGAGTATCATCAAATGGAAAGGAACGAACTGTTTGCGCAATATAGCTTTTAAAATATGCACCAGAACCCAAGGGAACTTTGTGAGTTGCAACAAGAATTACGTAAATTGCGAGGTGAAATCATTAAAACATTGGAGGGTCTATTTAGAGATATACATGCACTGGAAAATTAATACTCATAAGAAAGAAAATAGGTAATAAGTAATAAAGGTAGCCCTAAAACTTTTAAATATAAAGGGCCAATTAGTTGCTTATTCTTTATTTTGTTGGATATTCATATTCTCTGGGTTGCCTACAATAATCTTTTAACCTAGGTAATACACTTCCGAATTGTTGATAATTTTTTCTTGCCTCATTCAGTGTTAAGCCGTGGTTTTGATCGCTTTCTTCATTATTGCGTTGAATAAAACAATCTATCTCCCAATAACATACTGGACATCCGTAAGCGAGGGCATCACCATCATTCGGAATTGTAATAAATCCACAGCAAGGACACGGGGAATTTCCGACTATTTCAGATTCAGTGTCAAATTCATCACTAATTCTTTCTTCATAGCTTATTTTTGGCGTCATTTCTATTTTTAAGTACAGCTATTGTTTAAAACATACCAACTCAAAATGTTAATGTGGCAACTAAAGATGCTAAAGTATTAAATAGCTCTAATAAAGTAATAGATGATTACTTTAATAAAGTATTACAAGAAGATAAGAATAATGGTAAATTAAAAACATCAGGTGTACTCCAATGGGTGAAAGATGCAAGTAAGTTTGCAAAAGATGCTTTAAAAGCAGGTGTTGATTTTTTAGTATTAGATGATATTAATACAATATTTAATCCTAATGCCTCCAAGACAGATAAAGCATTAGCCGCTGTAATGCTTTTCCCAGCAGGTAAGGTGCTGAAAACTGGAAAAGTGGTAGATTTGTTAAAAGCATCAGGGAAAAAAGAAGTTGTTTCAGCATACGCTGGTTTAGGTAAGATACTTAAACACAATTCTAGAGGCGTACTTTTTGAAGGTAGTGGTAAAAAAGGATGGAAACATATCAAAAATGGTCATATTAAAGGTATAGGCGCAAAAAAAGGAGATACATTCTATCCTAAACACTTGAAAGAAAGTGAAATTAAAAATATAATTATGACGTCTTTAAAAAAAGGGAAATATAAAGGGAAAAGTAAGAATGGCAATAAAAGCTATCAATATAAGATAAATAAGTATGGTATTAAAAATATGAAAGTAATAGTAGACAAAAATAATATAATTGTAACTGCATATCCTATGGATGGAAAATCAGTTAAGAAAAAAAAGTAGGTGCTTTTAAATGAAATTAGTATTTGAAATTGAACCGTATGAAGACATGTTAGACGAACCATTCACGACTGAAAGTTATTTGTTAGATAGGATAAATATGTTCGTGCTTGAGAACAATAAGAGGAAGGAATTTTGTACGTCTACTTTCAATGGCTCTATTGTACTGGACATGGCTGAGGGATTGATTGAACTTTATGAACAGAAAGAAAAAAAATTTACAGTTGAAATGTATGAAAGTACATATGAATATACATTTACGTATTTCCAAAAATTACTAACTATTACGCGTTATGAAGGATACAACGGAGAAACCATCGAAGTACTAAAATGCCGTTTTGAAGACTTTGTAGAAGCGTTTGTGAAAGAATATGAAAAGTATCATCGCTTTATTTTAAAGCAAGACCCACATGCGTTTGAAAATGAGGATTATTGCATGATGAGAGATCAAATAAATACTTTAAACAATTATTTAAAGAAACTAATTTAAAAAGGCAATGAACCAAGTATTAACACTTGGTTCATTGCTTTTTCTTATCAAGAAAAGTAGGTGAATTTAGTGGCAGTTAAAAAAAAGTTGGTGAAAGCTGAAAGAATTACAAAAGAAGAACGTCGATTAAAAAGAAATTATAAAGACATTCAAAAAGACAAGTTGATGTTTTTATTGAGTCAGAAAATGTTTGGCAAAGAACATACAATATTATTTTATAAGGAGAATGAATATGTCAGAAAACAAAGTTGCATTTGGTTTAAAAAATGTACATTATGCACCGATTACAGTTGGGGAAGATGGAATTGAAACATATGAAGTGCCAAAGCGTTATCCTGGAGCAGTCGAACTATCTCTAGAGCCTAAAGGTGAATTGAGCGAATTTTATGCGGATGACACAGTTTATTATGCTGCAGCATCTAACCAGGGTTACGAAGGTACGTATAATGCAGCAGAAGCACCAGAAGATTTCCGAATCTCAGTGCTTGGGGAAAAATTAGTCGGTGGCCTATTAGTAGAAGATGCCAATATTAAACCTAAGCCAGTCGCACTATTGTTTGAATTTGATGGAGATGTAAAAGCAACTCGTCATGCTTTATACAATGTGACTTTTAATCGTCCAGGTCTTACTTCAAAAACAAAAGAAGATGCAACAGAGGTAACGACAAATGAACTAAGCTTCATGGCATCACCGCGTACTACAGACGGCCGCGTGAAAATCAAAACATCTGCTAAAACAACAGATGAAATCTATAACAAATGGTACACAGCAGTTCCAGAAGCTGTTGAAACACCGATTGTATAAGGGGGAAATATAAATGAAAATTCAAATTGGTAATAAAGGTGTTCGTTTTGAAGCGAACGCTCTTTTTCCTGTTAAATATAAATCTCTAACTGGTCGCGATATTTTTAAGGACATGAAAGAAATCGAAAAATTATCGAATATCACTGCTGAAACAATGGACCAATTCAATATCGATATTTTATTTGATATGGCATATGTACTTGCTTGGTTTGCAGATCGTAGCATTGGAGATCGTGACGAATGGTTACTATCGTTTGATGAGTTTAATATTTACGAAGTTTTACCGCAAATCACAGGTTTATTAGCAGATTCACTTGCTACTAAAAAAAACAAACCAGTAACATCGGGTCCAAAAAAGAAGAAACGGAAGATTTAACAACCGATCTGTATTTAGTTTTATGTAGAACGAATAAATTAACTCATGAAGATATGGCAATGATGACAATTGGAATGTGTTTGGAGTATATCGAAACATATAATGAAGTACATCATCCGAGTCAGAAAAAGAAAGAATCAAGAAATGCGCAACAACATGATTTTGATGCCTTTTAGAGAGTGCCTTTGCATTCTCTTTTTTTTATGTGTCTAAAGAGGTGAGTAGATGGCAGGTAATATTAAAGGGATTACGATTGAATTAAATGGTGATAGTACAAAGCTCACGAGTGCAATAGACGGTGTTAAAAGACAGTCTATTGGATTACAAAGCGAATTAAAAGAAGTCGATAAACTATTAAAATTCAATCCTGGTAACGCAGATTTAGTTGCTCAAAAACAACAGAATTTATCAAAGCAAATTGAAGCAACTGCACAAAAGTTGGATGTACTAAAACAAGCACAACAACAAGTTGAAGCACAATTCGCTGCAGGTACATTAAGCGAAGAAAAGTACAATGCTTTCCAACGAGAAGTCATTAATACTGAAATGGCACTCAAAAATTATAAAGTACAGCTGGAAACAGTAAATACTTCGCAACAAGAACTGAAAAGCAAAACGCAACAGTTAGAAACGCTATTTAAGGCAACTGATACAACGATTGATCAGTACGCTAATACAATTGGAGTGGATTTACTTCAGGCAATTAAGTCTGGATCGGCATCTTCAAAACAATTAGATTCCGCATTAAATCAAATCGGTAAGGCGGCACTTGGTAGCGAAATAGATGTTGAAAAAATGAAGCGAGCATTGGCAACCGTTGATGACGGCGCATCTTTAAAAGAAGTTCAAAAAGATTTAAGTAAAGTTGCGAAAGAAGCCAATAGCGCAGAAATTGAAGTTAATAGCTTTGGCGATACCATAAAAGATGTCATTACTGGTTTAGCAACAGGTGGTGGGATTGCTGCAGTCGTATCACAAGCACTTGATGTTTCATCATTAAATACAAAAATAGATATAACATTAGATGTACCAGAAGAATCTAAGGCAAGTGTACGAGAAGCTATTAAAGGTGTGGAAACATACGGAGTAGATGCAGAAGCAGCGCTTCAAGGTGTTCAACGACAATTTGCGCTGAATAAGAATGCATCTGATGAAGCGAATAGCGCAATTATCGAAGGAGCTGGAGTGATAGCTTCTAGTTTTGCAGGAGTAGATTTTACAGAATTAGTTCAAGAAACTAATGAGTTGGCTGCAGGGTTGAAAATATCAAATGAAGATGCACTTGCGTTAACAAACGTATTGTTGAAAACGGGTTTTCCTCCTGAACAATTAGATACTATTTCTGAATACGGATTGCAAATGAAGCAAGCAGGATATTCAACTGCTGAGATTCAAGCAATTTTTGAACAAGGTATAGATACGAAAAGTTGGAATATTGATAATTTAAATGATGGTGTTAAAGAAGCAAGGTTACAAATGTCCTCCTTTGGTCAAGAAGTACCTAAAGCATTAGGTGATTTGCTTTCAAAGACAGATATTTCTTCGAAAAAATTTCAACAATGGGGAAAAGATGTTGCAAATGGTGGAGATAAAGGTTCAAAAGCGATGTCAGAGATGGCAAATTGGTTGGGCAAGGTAAAAGATAAGAGTTTACAAAATGCACTAGCAACACAAATTTTCGGAACAAAATGGGAAGATCAAGGACCTAATATGGTTTCGAACTTAGAGGGTCTTAGTGATGCTCAAGATAAAACAAAAGAAAATCAAGATGAATTGAATAGTTCTACTGAAAAAATGAATGCTGATCCAGCTGTTCAAATGAGAAAAGCAATTATGGATATTCAAACAGCAGTTGCGCCTTTACTCGTTTCTATCGCAGAAATAGTGAGTAGCATTGCGAAATGGGTTTCTGAAAATAGCGCACTGGCTGGAGTAATTGCCGCAGTAGTCGTTGGTGTGGGTTTAGTTGTTGGAGTATTTGCTACTCTAGCACCAATAGTGATGACGATCGGTGCATTAATTGGTGGAGTCGGAGCGGCATTTAGCGCGGTATTGCTACCAATTATTGCAGTAGTCGCAGCAGTAGGATTAGTTGCAGCGGCAGTAGTAGCCATTCACCTCATTTTTCGAATTTAAAGGATATTTGTAGATATTTGATTGAACTTGTCTGAAATTTCTTCTAAATCTCTATCATAGTTATAGAGGAGTGAAATGGATGCGAGAGAAAAATTTAGTGGAAAATACGATTGCGGAAATTCTATATTTTTTGAATCAGGGGCATTTTGGTGCTGCGGAGATTGCGGCAGAGCGATTGCACGAACAGATTGTTGAAATATGTGAGCTTTCACGAGAGAAAAAAAGAAAGCAGCGGGAGGATAGATTATGGCGGAAATAACATGGATTAAATTGAAAACGGATCTATTTGAACATGACAAAATAAAATTGATTGAAGCATTACCAGACTGCGACACAATTTTGATTATTTGGGTGAAACTTTTGACAGCAGCAGGGAAAGCAAATTCAAATGGATTCATACTATTATCAGAAAATATTCCGATGAATGTCGAGGAGATGGCGACGATTTTCAACCGACCTTTGAATACGGTGAGACTTGCTCTTCAAACCTTTATGCGATACGGCATGATTGAAAAAGAAGGGGAATCCATCCGCGTTAAAAACTGGGAGAATCATCAAAATATCGATGGCATGGACAAAATCAAATTGCAAAACCGCCTTCGTAAACAAAAACAACGTGAAAAGCAAAAACAAATGCAGCTAGGTCACGTGATGTCACAGGACAGTCACGCAACAGAACTAGATCAAGAAAAAGAACAGAAAAAAGAAGAAAAAGAATTACCTTATAAGCAAATTATCGAATATCTGAATGCGAAAGCAGGTACATCATTCAGAAGTACAACAAAATCAACTCAATCTCTTATTAAAGCTAGACTTAATGAATCTTTTACAGTCGAAGATTTTAAATTAGTGATTGATCAAAAAGTTTTTAGCTGGCTACAAGATCCGCATTTTAGTAAATATTTGAGACCGTCAACATTGTTTGGCACAAAATTTGAAAGCTATCTAAATGAGAGGGTGAGAGGATTTGAAAGCAACCGCGCAAGTATTACCAAAGAATATTCAGATGACATTAACTTCTAATGAATGTTCAAACCATGCGAAACCAATACGTTTAATGATGATTGAAGGTGAAGAAATTTGCCCAGCTTGTCAGATTGCAAAAGAAAATCAAAATTTTGAACAGAGTCTTCAACAAGAAGTATTAAATCGAGCTGCCAAAAAGAAGAGAAACACTTTGTACAGGCATTCAGCTTTTGCGGATGAAACGATTCGAGAAGCGAGCTTTGGCAAGTTTATAGCGGAATCCGAAGAAGAAGCGAAAAACAAGGAACTAGCCATAAAAGCCTTTAATCATTATAAAGCAGGGAAGACTTTTACGACGTTATTACAAGGGGACACGGGTGTTGGAAAATCCCATTTAGCGATGTCAATTCTTCGTAATCTAAATGAAAAAATGGACAGCGAATGCATTTTTATAAGTGTCCGAGAGATGATGTCGAGAATTCGAGATTCCTTTGATCACAAAGAATCGAAGTATACCCAGCTTTATTTTGTCGAGTTGTTAGCAAGAGTCGACTTTCTATGTTTAGATGATTTAGGTGCTGAAACAGGGGCGATTACGACGAATAAAACGGCAACGAATTTCACTTTGGAAGTATTAACGGCAATATTGGAAGCGAGACAGTCGAAGTCGACGATCATCACCTCAAATTTGTCACGTAATCAAATGGAGTTAATGTATGACAAAAAACTTATATCACGTTGTCTTAAAAATATTGCGGTGATCAAGTTCGAGCAGACGCGCGACAAGCGAATCGTTGCATTTGATCTATTACAGGAGGTTTAACGAATGGAAATGAAGCCTATATTAATCGGATTTGATGGCCCTGAACCATATGCCATTGTCATTGTAAATCGTGTGAATTGTCGCCGTTTCAAAAAAGTGTGCTATGATGCATTTGAACTTCAATGCGTCGTTGAACAATATTTACCTGCGGAAGGATATGTTTTGGACGTATTAATGAACGAAGTCGTATTTTAATAGACGTTTTCAAAATTCAAGATGGAGGAATGACATGGAATTACTAGAATTGATTAGGGATCGCGCTGCTTTTTTAACTTTGCCACTCGTCATCATTATAATGTGCGTATTTTTAATTTATGCTACTTTAAAGAAAAAGTCGCTACTGCCTAAAGGTTTCAAAGTGATGATTATTATTGTAAGTGTCGTAATTATCTCACTGTCTGCAACCGCCATATTGTTAATTATACTATTCGGCAATAACGCTTGAAGTTATTATGTCATCTAATTTAATCGAAGAATCGAGCCGAATAGAATATGATTCGGCTTTTTATTTTGTGAAAATTCCGTCAACCGACTTTTCTGTGACATTTTATTTACTGGGAGCGGGCTGTAAAAACACGTTGGATCGATGAAAAATAAATTGTCATTTTTGCTGAATAGAGTAAATGTTTTATTATTTTAGAATCGTAATGAATCAGTCTTTTCGAAGATTTTACATTTGGTTTATTAGATAAATGCAGAAGACTGTACTTCACTGTTTCAGACAAAATAGTAATTCATCTATATTACTCAAATTTAGGTATAAGGAACTTCTAGTAACGGTTTTTTGCTATAAGTTTAAATATTTTGAAATATTAATAAAATAGTTAATAGTTTTTCCTTTTCATTATTTGGAGGAGAGGGTATGATGAATGTGTTCGAAACAAAATTTTTTGAAACGAAGGGAGTTTTTTAAATGAAAGCAGCAATCGTAACGAAAGATCATAAAGTAAGTGTAGAGGACAAGCAACTAAGAGCGTTAAAGCATGGGGAAGCTCTAGTGCAAACTGAATATTGTGGCGTATGTCACACAGATTTACATGTTAAAAATGCAGACTTCGGTGATGTAACAGGAACTGTATTAGGACATGAAGGTATTGGTAAAGTAATTGAACTTGGAGAAGGTGTTACTTCTCTTAAAATAGGTGACCGCGTGTCGATCGCATGGATGTTCGAAAGTTGTGGCACATGTGAATACTGTAATACTGGTAGAGAAACACTTTGCCGTACAGTTAAAAACGCAGGTTACACAGTAGATGGCGCGATGGCTGAACAAGTAATCGTTAGCGCAGACTACGCAGTGAAAATTCCTGATAATGTGGATCCAGCAGCAGCTTCATCTGTAACTTGTGCAGGTGTGACAACTTATAAAGCTGTTAAAGTATCAAATATTAAACCAGGACAATGGATCGGTGTATTCGGTATTGGTGGTCTAGGTAACCTAGCTGTACAATATGCGAAACACGTATTTGGCGCTAAAGTTGTAGCATTCGACATTAGTGATGACAAATTAGCATTCGCAAAAGAAATGGGTGCTGACGAAGTAGTTAACTCATTAAAAGAAGATCCTGTAGCTCGCGCGAAAGAATTAACAGATGGTGCTGGTCTTGATGCGACTGTAATTACTGCAGTAGCGAAAACACCATTCAACCAAGCAATCGACGTTGTTAAAGCTGGCGCAACAGTTGTAGCGGTAGGCTTACCAGTAGACAAGATGGATTTAGATATCCCTCGTCTAGTATTAGATGGGATCCAAGTAGTAGGTTCATTAGTAGGTACTCGTCAAGATCTTAAAGAAGCTCTACAATTCGCTGGTGAAGGCAAAGTTGTTCCAAAAGTACAACTTCGTAAACTGGAAGAAATTAACGAGATTTTCGAAGAAATGGAAGCTGGTACAATTACTGGTCGTATGGTTATTGATTTCACGAAATAAATGTTACAATAGAAAAGAGCAATCCTTTATTGGATTGCTCTTTTTTTATAGAAGGGAAAGGAGGAAGAATGATGAAGTTGAAATTCGAAATTGAGTTATATGAAGATTTTATAGGAGAGCCATTTCGTGTGGACGATTATTTTAATCAACGAATTAATATTTATACGATTGAAAAAGGCTATGCCCTCGACTTTTGTACGTCGACTTTCAATGCGTCCATTTTATATGACTTTGCGCAAGGTTTCATTGAAATATTCGAAGGAACGCGACAAGCATTTACAGTAGAAATGTACGAAAGCACTTTAGAATTTACATTTACATATTTCCAAAAACTAATTACAGTAACACGATATGAAGGATTTAATGGCGAAACGATCGAAATGCAGAAATGTCGCTTTGATGATTTTGTTGAAGCTTTCGTAAATGAATACAAAAAATATCATAAATACATAGCCAAAAACGATCCAAATGCGTACGAACATGAACACTTCTGCATGATGCGAGATCAAATTAATATATTAACAAATCATTTGAATAAACTTATTTAAACAGAAAATAATGGAGGTGAATAACTTGGTTTTTAGTAAACATACCGTACGTTTCATCTGGCCATTTTTGTTATTACTTGTCCTTTTGTCGAATTTTTCTTTGTATCACACAGCCGTGGGGACAAGTTTATTGCCGACAAATACTAATCCAGTAGTTTTAGGTTCATTAATTGACCTAACGATTGTGGCGCCAATTTTATTTTTAGTATGGCAACGGAAGAAGAGTTGGAAGCTGCTCCTCACTTTATTAGCAGGTGGGTTAATAATCGCTCGTTTTATGATTCCTATGCAATTTTTATCGCCATTTAAGGCACTTACATTAATGGGATTCGTCGTGGAAGCGGCATTTATTTTCCTAGAATTAGTATTATTATTAACGCTATTTAAATATTTGCCTGAAATTATTCGAAATGTGAAAAAGAGTTCTTTACCACTCGTTTTTTCTTTCTCAAATGCGGTAGACAAAAAGGTTAGAAAGCAACCAATCATCCACGTGATTTGTTCAGAAATACTCATTTTCTATTACGCATTTTTCTTGTGGAAGAAAAAGCCTGTGTATCAAGAAAATACTTTTACAATTCATCAAAAATCGAGTCTAATCGCTTTTCAAGTAATGATGATTCATGCAATTGTATTCGAAACAATCGGAATTCATTGGTGGTTACATGATCAAACCATGATCTTGTCATTGCTATTATTAGTGCTGAACATTTATTCAGTCGTTTTCTTTTTAGGGGATCTTCAAGCAATTCGCTTCAATCCTTTGCAAGTTGAACATGATCGTATCTACATTTCACAAGGATTAATGAAACGTATAGAAATCAAGTGGACAGAAATTGATGTCGTCATAGAAGACCGTGCTATATTAGAAAAAAAGCGCACTAAAAACACAATCGAATTTATCGCTCGTGATTTTGAAAAGACTTACCCTGACGTAATTATTAAACTAAAACAACCAAAAGAAGCAACTTTACTGATGGGAATGAAGAAGAATTATGAGCAAGTTGCGATTCGAGTGGATGACGCTGAAAGATTTAAACAGATACTTAAAATGAATTTGCAAAAAGAAATTGAATAACGAGTGAATAGGGCAGATTAGGCTGTCCTTTTAATGATTTCGGTTTGAAAAATAATATATTTCGTTTCGCATTTACATAATCATTAAAATTAGGTACGAGTGCAAGAAGAAAAAGAAATAATACATAATGAAAGGAGGTGATTTCATGAGTGATTTAGAAAGAATCAAACTTGTGAAACCACCTTTTCCCAAGCGTCGATGTTTTTCGTTCAGCTAACTAATTATTAGAGGGAGCAAAAAATGAAGAAAAACATCGAAAACAATAAACCAAGCATTTTATTATTAATAGTACTAGTAGGGTTTCCGCAAATAAGCGAAACCATTTTTAGCCCATCCATTCCGTCCATTAGTCGTGCGTTCGGCGTTCCAATGGATGAAGCCCAGTGGACAATGAGTATATATTTCGTGGCATTTGCTATTGGAGTCTACTATTTTGGCACACTTTCTGATCGGATCGGACGTCGTAAAGCGATGCTGATTGGTATCACGTTGTATATCTTAGGTAATTTACTCTGTGTTTTAGCAAATGATTTTACACTATTACTAATTGCCCGATTTTTACAAGCATTCGGTGCAAGCGTTGGTTCCATTATTACGCAAACGATTTTGCGCGAAAGTTTTAATGGAGTTGACCGTCATAAAGCATTCGCTCAAATTTCTGCGGCACTCGCATTTACACCAGCAATTGGTCCATTAATGGGTGGTTTCACAAACTATTACTTCGGCCTACAAGCTGTATTTTTATTATTAGTCGGATTTAGTGTGATTCTTTTGGCAACGACTTATGCAAAGTTGCCCGAAACAATCACTTTACCAATCACTAAAAAACCGCTTCGTCCAACTTTGAAAAGAATGATTCACGATAAAAGATTATGGGCATATTGTCTATTAATAGGTGGTTTAAATGGTATCATCTTCAGTTATTATTCTGAAGCAGCTTTCATTTTCACAAAGCATTTTGAGCTATCGACCGCAACTTTTGGCACTTTAGGAATTGTTGTTGCGATTGCAACGGTCATAGGCGCTTTGACTTCAAAGAAACTGCTAGAAAAGTTTCAATCGGAAACGATTATTTCAATCGGAATCGCCATTTTCTTGCTTGGTTCACTATGTGCGCTATTAGTGAGTTATAGTCCGGATAAACTACAATTGCTTGGTTTGATAATAAGTATATTCATCATATTATTCGGAGTAGGGTTAGCATTGCCTAACTGCTTAAGTCTTGCGCTTGTTGATTTCCAACAAGAAATTGGCACTGCAGGCGCAATTTTCAGTTTAATGTATTACCTTCTTGTCAGCCTGATCATCTATGGTATGAGCTATGTTCATAACGGTTCTATTACTGCGATGCCAGTGTATTTTTTATTGATTGGTAGCATTATGATGATTGTCAGTGTGAGGAAGGAAAAATAAAATGAAAAGGTGGATAAAATATGAATATTAAGAATGTAGCTTCCTTTCTAGCAGCTATTTTGGTGCTATTGGTATTGATTGCAGTTCCGAAGTATAGCGCAAACGCAAAATCGATTGCATTAGAGAAAAAAGAATACTCAAAAGTAATAAAAAGTGTAAAAAAGAAATATGGTATCTACAAAGGTAGCAAGAATGAATCTATGAGTGGTCGTGGATTGATGTATGTAAAACTAATTGACTTTAATCAAGATCGATCAACTGAGCTACATATTATTTATGGTAAGAATAAGAAAGTAATGGACTCGACTGAAACACCACAATTAATCGAGGAAGTTTGGACGATTAAAAATAAAAAAGCAAAACGAGTTCATTATCAGAAACATACTTATTATGGAATTGTTGAAGATATTGAGCGTTCTACTGTAAAGTTCAAAGGAAAGAACTATCTTGTGAGTTTTGATCGATACAAAGGACTTTATATTACACTAAAGGAATATAAAGGCGGAAAATTTGTTAATACTGCACAAATTTCAAGAGCAAGTGACCCGACTGGAAATGAATATTATGATTATTGGAAGAAAAGTAATAAAAGCTCGAAATCAATTTCAAGAGTTCAATTCAATAAATTATATAAGCAATTTAATTTGAAGAAGCGAAATATTGTAATGTATTCAGAATCTGGCATGCGAAGAATAAAAACAATAAAAACATCAATATAATTAAACACAATAAACCCCACTCATTTCTGAGTGGGGTTTCGTTTACGGTAAAATGCGTTTGTAGGCTAATTTTGCATCATTTTCCGTGAAGTACATATGTGTTTTGTGATCTTCAATGCGTTTTGTTAAGTCGTAAGTGTAAATGCGATTATCTTTTAATTTTAATTTGAATTTTTCTTTGTTTTTTTCGAAAATATAGCTGCCTTTGACATATTTTGCTTTGTAAAATTCAAGTGTGTCAGGCAAATTGTAGCTAGTATCTGCATCCGTTACTGAAAATGCGATTTCTTTTTTCGGAACGATTGAATGAACTGTGATTTGGTTGACGATCTTGCCTGAAGCACCGTATTCAAAACGTCCAAGCCATTTGTCCTTTGGTTTCGTAATTTTTAAACTTTTGCGCGGCACAAATCCTTTTTTACCTTGTGATTGAACAAGCACATATTTATGGCTTACTTCAAATGCGACAATTTTAATGACAGTAGCTTTTTTAACTTTTGAAACTGTTTTAGATTTTTGAGAAGGTTTTTCTTTCAGCTCCACATTTTTAACAGTAGTCGCTAGGAAATTAACCTTCTTAGGTGTAGCGGCAAAAGACTCTGCTGGTTGCGTGAAAATGAACAACAGTAAAGCAATTAAAGGTAATAATAAAACTTTCTTCTTCATTTTATTCCTCCATTCCTTATTTTGGATATCATATCTTTTGTGTAAAAAAATGTCAATAAATAAGAAAAAAAGACTTCGGAAATTATCCGAAGTCGTAAAATGGAGCGTTTTTATTAAAATCTTTTATATCCTGCAAAGTGAGCTTTCCAATAACTGTTGCCGATATCATCAATTTGAACTTGATCGCCAGAAGCGCTGATCATTTGACCGCCACCGATATAGAAACCAACATGTGAAATGCCAGCTTTATACGTGTCTTTGAAGAATACTAAATCACCATATTGAGGTGTTGATACTGAAGTTCCTAATGAATAGTAACCAGCTGCGCTCATGCGACCGTAGTTGTAACCACCTTGTTTTAGAGCATAGTCGATTAAACCAGAGCAATCGAAACCGCTTGTTGAACTACCGCCGAATACATACGGTACACCGATTTGACCTAGAGCAGCTTTCGTTGCGGCAACTAGACCTCCAGAGCCTTGAACAGGTGCTTCAGTCGCTTGCTGCGGTTGTGGTTTTTCTTGAACTGGGTTGCTTGTTTGTACAACATTCGATGTAGGTGCTTCTTGTGTTGCAGTAGCAGTACCATTTACTTTTAATGATTGGCCAACATAAATGATTGTACTAGTTAAATTGTTAACTGCCATTAAATTTGAAACTGAAGTGTTGTTAGCAGTTGCGATTTTACCTAGTGTGTCACCTTGTGCAACCGTGTAATTACCATTTGAAACTGTAGTAGTAGGTTGTGCTGATTCGTTTGAAACTGCTTTTTTAGGAGCAGCTGCACCGCTAATTGTTAAAGTTTGACCTGGATAAATCATCGTTGAGTTTAAATCATTTTTATCCATGATCGATTTATATGAAACGCCGTGTTTTGATGCAATTGAGCTTAATGTGTCGCCTGATACAACTTTATATGTATCTTTTGAAATTGACGCTGTTTTTTGAACTGGAGCTGAAACAGTTGTCGTTGTTTTTGTACTATTATATTGTAATGCTTTGTGCTGTTGTTCTTGTTGATAAGAAGTGTTTACTTTTTGACCGCTATTCGCCATCGCACTTGCTTGATCTGCTTGACCCACAAATGATGATAATAATAGTGATGACCCGATTGTAATTGATGCAATTAGTGATTTTTTAGACATGTATATGATTCCCCTTAATTGTTTTTGTGTTTTTTGAAGCCTTATAAAGCATACTATTTCAGTATGACAATCTCGTTAAAGGGAGAAATCGATTTTGTTACTTATCTTTCAAAAAGGTTAAAAAATAACAAAAATATATCATGTGCAACAGTTATACATGAAAACTAGCAAGAAAATAGGCTTATAGCGAAAGAGTATGACATTTTTAATGAAAATGTCATAAATATCTCATTGATATTAAATCACAAGAAATTAACATTCCAATAAATTGAGTGTTAGTTTTATAAGTCTTTTCACCTTGAAGAATAATTACCTTTCGTACTATTTTTTTGTGGCTTTATTAAAGAAATGAACTGGGAAAATTCGAGCGAGAAAAATGTCAGTTTGATCAAAATGAAAAATAGGAAATCGGGGCGAACAGTAGCTGAAAAAGCATACAAATGCTTATTTAACGTAGAAACATTCAAAATTATAGAGTGGGAAATTTTAAATAAACGACTTAATTTATTTGATGTAAATTAAGTTGTAAATGAGATTTTTCGCATGAATATGTTATTAATAGACCCACTGGTATAGTTTATGCGAGTGGTTTTAAGACGATATAATAGGTGAATATACTAACAGTGGTATATAAATATAAAAACATAAGGAGTGCTTCGCATGAAAAAATTAGTAGCAGGCGGTTTAGCATTATCATTACTATTTGCATTTGGAACTTCAGAAGTTGATGCAAAACAGAAATTTGTAGACAAAAATAAAAATGGGATTTCTGACAAATGGGAAAAGAAATATAAGTTAAAAGGGAAGAAATTAGCGAAACTTGATGCAGATAAAGATGGACTTTCAAACTTCGTTGAATACAAATTAAACTTAAATCCGAAGAAAAAGGATACGAATAAAAATGGTAAACCTGATGGCCTAGAAGATTCGGATAAAGATGGATTAACAAATATCGCTGAAGTTGGCATGGGGCTAAAACCATACAAGAAATACAGTAAAAACAGTCGTATTGCAGATGGTAATTTGAAAGATGAGAATGGCGTGAAATTCTCTGAAAAAGTATCAGAATTAGAAATTTCTATCGAATCAGGTAAAAATGAATTCGAATTCGAGTACGAAGTAAAAGACGGTAAAGAGAAAATCAAAGTGAAACAAAAAGGGTTCAATTTAGATAAAGAAGCGATTTCAAAATTAGTAGTAGATCTTGAAAAAGCGGTAAGTGATCGTCTAACAGAAGATCAAATTTTAGAAATGGTTCAAACAAGATTCGCGTTAACTGGCGCATTTGAAATTGAAGTTGAATTAGAATATGCGAATGGCGATGAGTTTGAATTCGAAAAAGAAGTTGATTTAGATGATGATCAAGGTTCTGAAGATGACGAGCAAGACGAAGATTAATCGTTGAAAAGGAGAGTGTAGCATTTGCTGCACTCTTTTTTTGTATTGTCAGAATATTTCTAACTGTACTATTATTTATTCTTTGTTTGTATAACAGACTTTGAAAACGTTCTCATGAAGAATAATCGTCTTTACTTCAAATATTAGACACATATACGTACGTAAATAAGCAAAATAGGTAGATTATTGGAAGTAGATGGCTTATGATAGATATAGATAAAGAAAAGGTACGAACAACTATTATAATACAGTTAAAAAGAGGAGTATAACAGATGACAAAAGAAATCATTAACTTCGTAGAGAAGATTCAAGGACAATTAATGTTCGATTTAGCAGAAGGTAACGAATCAAACTTAGAAATGATCGCGAATAATTTAATCGCTCGACATAAAAATGATACACGCAATATTTGCCAAGCATATGAAGTTGTTAAACATTCATTAATCGGTTAATTAGGAGAAAAGCATGAATTGTTCAGGAATGAATGATTTCATGCTTTTTTTCTGTTTTCGGCGTAATTTGTATAGTAACATAGGAAGTAATCAAATGATTTGAAGGTGAGAAAATGCCAGCTTTAACACCAGAGCAAGTATTAACATTAGATTCATATAGTATTTATACAGTGGAACCCAAAAGATCACTATTTACGCTTGAACGAATTCGCAAAGAATTTTTCCAAGATGAACTAGGCGATCTTATGCAAGGTATTACAGATGCGCCATCGAAAACAGCCGCGATCTCACATTTCTCGAAAAGATATGGTCAATTTATAGCGATGCAGTTTTATATGTTAACTGCGTTTGACGAAATTTGGGATGGTCATGAGCGAAATTTACAATTTGATGCGACAGAGGAGTATGGTCATTTCACAGTTTGTCTATTCGCAAACCCGAATGATTGGCGCTATGTTGAAGAAGATGAAAGAAGTTATGTTATTTCGACGATTTTATTCAAGCAATGTTTTGAAATCATCCAATGTTTAAGAAATACAACGGCGATTTCTCCGAAGATGATGTGGGAAAATATTTTCGTACATATCGTAAATGTCTATGCGAAATTGATGGAGAATCCCCAATTAGCGGATAGAGCAATGGATGATTTAGAATTATTGGAAGATCCGGCAATTTGGAGTCGTTTTGCAAAAACATCACTTTTCTACGATTATTCAGAAGGTAGAGCGCCGGCAGCACTTGTTAATCAGCCAATTCGAAAAAGCTGTTGCCAATCTAAGGATATTCCTGGATTAACAGAATGTAGTTACTGCCCATTAATAAAAATGGAGGAAAAAAATAATGATTAGACAAGAGAAAGCCAGTCAATTTGAACAAATTGCTTCTGTTATTGAAAAAGCATTTGCAAATGAAGAAATGAGTGACCATAAAGAACATCTACTAGTGGAAAAATTAAGACAAGATCCAGCATATATACCTGAACTAGCATTAGTTTATTTGGAAAATAATGAAGTAATTGGCCATATTTTTTACTCAGAAGCGTTCATCGGTGACCACCCCGTTTTAGCGTTGGCACCGGTGTCGGTATCACCCGAACACCAAGGTAAGGGTATTGGCACGCAGTTGATCGAAGCTTCACTGGAAAGAGCGAAATGGAGTGGTTTTTCTGCAATTGTACTATTAGGTCATGCACAGTTTTATCCTCGATTTGGTTTCGAAAAAGCGAGTCAATACAATATTTCTGCGCCTTTTGATGTGCCAGATGAAAACTTCATGGTACTGCCTTTATATAAAGGTTCTCTACAAGGAATTGAGGGCACAGTCCAATATGCACCGCCATTTCGTGAGGGGGAATAGCATTTGTTAAAAGACTTTTTCCCAACTTCATTGGCATCAGATGTGACAATTGTTGAAAAGCTAATCAAAAAGCAGCGATTTCTTAGGAAGAAATTAGATATTTCCCCGACTACTACTGAATATAAAGTAGGGGCTGAAATAATCTCGATTCCAACACGAATTTATTTTGATGAAATGGCAGAAGTGAATTTTCGCACATTAACGAAGCAGCAACAGTTAATCGCAATCTGTCTGTACACGCGGCATCAAGACGGTTTTATTCGTGAGAAATATGTTAGAAAATTATTATCGTTGATTTATGAGGATTGGTGCATGTCGTATATTTTTTCGTTAAGTAGGGAGTATGTTGTAGAAATCGTCCAAGTCATATATGATGAGCTTTCCGCAACAGATTCGGAGAAATTTGCACAATTTTGTGCTGAAAATCCAGTTGAATTTGAAAAAGGCTACGCTCAAATGACAAGTTATTGGAATGAATACGAACGTCGAGAACAGCCGGCTTTTAAAAACTATGTAGGTACGAAATTATATCGACAAATTTTTAAATATAATCGCTCATATGCTCGAATTGCCTATCAACGAAGTGCGCAATCCGCAATCAAAAAAGTCCGTACACAAATGGAATTTGATTATTATTTGCAGTACATCGAGAAAAAAGATATTCGAATCAATGGTGAGCAATGTCGTACTTCCGAGCAACTTTTTGAAACATTTAGAAAAGCTTTAAAACAGCCAAAAGGTACGATCAATGACTGGCGTAGTTTTGAAAATGCACTCGAACAACATCTTGCTAAAGTGAGTGATCAACAAATGACTGTTTTTATTGATCATTTTGATTCGATTTCGGAAAATGAAGATTTTGAAAAGTCATTACGAAAAATTAAAATAACTTCGCAAAAACAAGAACGGCATTTATCAATCATCGCTTTGAGTAAAACTACTGCAATTTAATGCGGTAGTTTTTATTTACTTAAAAAGTGATAAAAGTAAAAAAATGGGTATAATAGAACTTAAGGAGTGATCACTATGAAAAGATTTTATTTTATCAATACGACATTAGTTCTTTTATTCACCGCGAGCATTACGTTCTGGTATGTTACTGAAAATAAAGTGCAAGGTATTACAGTTGTCATCATTGCAGCAGTTATTCTTTCCATCATCTCCACCATCAACTATAAAAAAAATTATGCTTCAAAATAAAAGAATAGTAAGTATTTTCAGATAATTCATTGACTTTCTAAAATTAGTGCGGTATTATTCTAAACAATCAGATAATTATAAAAGCTGAGATTGAGAGTAGTAGGGAATGTATTCATCTATAGAGAGCTAATGGTTGGTGGAAATTAGCGTTGGAACTTCTTGAACTAGCTCATGAGCATTTAGCCCGAAATTAAGTAGGGTTATACGGAAGCCTCCGTTAACAGGTAGAAGGTGTTCAAGCCTTGAAAAGTGGGATGTTTTTGGCATCCAATTAGAGTGGTACCGCGAGTAAAGCCTCGTCTCTAAGTAATCTGCGGATTATTTAGAGATGGGGCTTTTTATATTAAATGGAAAGAGGGAGAATGATTATGTCTAAGAAAATTTGGTTATTTGATACAACATTACGTGATGGAGAGCAAGTGCCGGGAGCGAAATTAAATTTATATGAGAAATTAGAAGTTGCGCATCAATTAAAAAAACTGCAAGTAGATATTATTGAAGCGGGATTCCCTGCCTCATCTGAAGGTGATTTTAACGCTGTAAAACAAATCGCTCAAAAAGTCGGAAATACGGATGATCTTATGATTACGGCACTTGCGAGAGCTGTGAAATCCGATATTGACGCAGTTTACGAATCGGTAAAATATGCGGAAAATCCGATGATTCATATGGTACTTGGAACTTCTGATATTCATGTTGAGAAGAAATTCTCGAAATCAAAAGACCAAATTTTACAAATCGGCATAGATGCGGTGAAATATGCGAAAACATTAATGCCACAAGTTCAATATTCTACGGAAGATGCTTCACGTTCGGATTTTGAATACTTATGGAAAACAATCGAAGCGGTTATGAAAGCTGGCGCGACAATGATTAATGTACCAGATACAGTAGGTTATGCTGTGCCTGAAGAATTCGGTGAGATGATTGCGAAGCTAAATGATCGCATGAAAAACTTGGACGATTCAGTGTTACTAAGTGTGCATTGCCATAATGATTTAGGAATGGCGACTGCCAACACGCTTGCCGCAATTAAAAATGGTGCGGATAAAGTTGAATGTACAATTAACGGAATTGGCGAGCGCGCAGGGAATGCGGCACTTGAAGAAGTCGTGATGGCATTATCAACTCGCTCAAACTATTTTGATGCACATACTCGAGTCAATAAAAAGGAAATCATGAATACATCGCGCATCGTTTCAAGTCTAATGGGGATTGATGTGCAAGTGAATAAAGCAATCACGGGTGATAATGCATTTGCTCACTCATCAGGTATTCACCAAGATGGACTTCTAAAATCTCGTGACGCGTATGAAATTGTGAGTCCGACTGAAGTGGGCCTTGATGATATGGAATTAGTATTAACAGCTCGTTCTGGTCGTCATGCGGTGAAAAATGCGCTTGAAAGCCTATCACTAAACAATCTTTCTGCTGAGCAATTTGAAGAAGTGTTTGAAGATTTCTTAAAACTAGCTGATACGAAAAAAGAAGTATATAACCATGATTTATTCATTTTAGTTGAAAATTACTTCAAGAAATCGAAGGAAGCGGCGGATGTGGAACTGCATAGTGACCAATTCTACCATTTAGAAGATATTCAAGTAATTTCGAATCAGATTTTCCCATCTGCAAGTGTTAAAGTCCGTAAAGGTGAGGAAGTGTTCAAAGCTGCAACAGTTGGCTCGGGTTCAATTGATGCGCTTTACTCGGCATTGCAAGAAGTGACGGAATTCGAAGTGAAACTATTAGAGTATAAAATTTCAAGTGTCACTCGTGGTAAAGAAGCAATTGGTAAAGTGAAGTTGCAAGTAGAATATAATGGTGAAAAATATATTGCGAAAGCATCTGATACCGATGTCATTAAAGCGAGTGCGCTAGCATATATTAACGCCATCAATACGATTGTCGTCGATCAATTCTTAAATATTCCAGTTCCTTCATAATTAGGGAGCTTGACTTTAATGGCGATATACTCCATGATGTGTATGTAAGAAAAAATACATACACAAACATTCACTACTAGGGGTGCCGAAGTAATTTGGCTGAGAGAGCATGCGCTTAACCCTCTAACTTGATGCAGTTCGCACTGTCGTAAGGAAGAAGTGACAAGTATATTTATGCCTCATGCGTAAAATTTCAGGGATGTCCCTATACTTATCTCTTTCTTTTGAAGATATAAGTTTAGGACATCTCTTTTTGTTTCCTTCGTGTTTGTGGGACAGGAGAATAGAAATGACAACAAAAGTAGAAAAACAGACAAAATTTACAGATCAATTAGTGGAGGAAATCTTACCAATTTGGCGCGCAAACCATAGCCATCCATTCGTACAAGGAATCGGACATGGTACATTAGCTGAAGAAAAATTCCGCCATTATTTAGTACAAGATTACTTATATTTAAAACAATACACAAAAGTATTCGCAGTTGGTATTCAAAAAGCGAATGATTTAGACATCATGACGACACTTTCTGAATCGGTACACGGATTACTTAGTGTTGAAATGAGTCTTCACCGTAAATATGCGGAGCGTTTTGGTCTAACGGAAGATGAATTCACATATGCAAAAGAAGCGCCAACAACAATTGCTTACACACGTTATATGCTTTCAGAAGCACAGAACGGTACGCTTGCACACGTAGTTGCGGCAGTATTACCATGTGCATGGAGCTATCTTGAAATTGGCAAGGAATTAGCACAGATTCCTGGCGCATTAGATCATCCTTTATACGGCGATTGGGTGAAAATGTACAGCAGTGAAGAATTTACGAAGAGTGCGCAAGATATGATTGATTTAATGGATCAATTAGCGAGTAATTTAGCTGGGGAAGAATTAGATCACTTAAAAGAAATCTTCCTACAAACAACTCGTTTTGAGTACCTTTTCTGGGAAATGGGCAATGAACTAAAAGATTGGCCTGAAGCAATTCAAGCGAAGTAATCGTATGAGCTCACGTTTCGTCTATGAAACGTGGCTCTTTTTATATGCCCGAAAAAGCGCCGTCAGCAAGAGAGGGCGCTCGAAAATGTAAATTAAAGATCTTCTTCAAATGACAGGTTTAATGGTTCATCCAATAACTCGCTATGATTTTCTAAATTGGTTGTTTCCACACTTTCATCTACTTCTTCAAATGTAAATTGATCCATCCACACATGACCTTGTCCAGATAGAATTACGCCAAATGCGATAATTGAACTATTTTCGGGGATATCCAAAACGATGGAGTAGCGGTTCCAATTTGTACTGCCTGAAATAGAACGATTGCTCATATTATCGAACTGAACGACATCACCATCAGTATTATCTACTCTCATCCACATGCTACTAAATGACTGAACATCCTTAGTCTTTAAAAAACACGATAGTTTGATTCTCTGACCTCTAAATTTATCTGCCTTAAATTGCTGCATCATTGTAGAGAAACTTGACTCATCAAGTACCGTTTTTGATTTTAAATAACCTGACGCTTTTCCTTGATGTACAATTTCGTGATCAATGCCCATTTCATAATTAAATTGGTCAGTGCCACTTAAAAACCAGCCTTTTACTTCATTTTTCATTTTATATTCCTCCTTATTTTTTAGTACACTTGTCATTAGTTTTCGATATTGCCCAGGTGGCAAATTATAATATCTTTTGAAAGCTCTAGTGAATGCTTCTTGAGATTCAAAATGGTAAAGTAATGCTATGTCTATAATTCGTTCGTCACTGTAGAGTAAAGCCGTCGAAGCATTTGCCAAGCGTCGCATTCGAATATAATCCGTTATAGACAAACCAATAGCAGCACTAAAAATTCGGTGGAAATGAAATTTAGAAAAGCCAGCTTGATCTGCAATATCCGCAATTATTAGTGGTTCGTGTAAACGTTCTTCAATGTAGGCGATTGTTTTATTGATAATAATTTCATGTTGCAATGAATATTCACTCCCTCTAGCAATAGCATAGCAAAAGGAAACGAGGGTTTTTTGATTATTTTTGCGAATATTACATCTAATTGTTTGGCAGCAAGCAATTAGATGTAATAGGCAACTAATAGTAGTAGGTGATCGTTCTAAATAGGGCGGTCATCTTTTTTTATTATGAATCAAGAAATAATACTATTTTCGTGATATAATGAACATATGGAACTAGTTCGTCGTGTCATAGTGTGATCTTTAGCCGTAGCGTTCAATTGCGTACGGTTTTTTATTTTGACAATTAGAACTATTTTCGATGAAAAACAAACATATTTACATATGAAATAGGGAATATATTAAACGTGGAATTTTGGGAAGGGGTTGGCGTATTGAATGTTTGGAAAATGATTAGTATTGTATTCATAAGTTTGATCTTCACATTAAATATCGCTCCATTTATTGCCTCGGCTCAAAAAGCTCAAATTGATTTTTCAGAGGGAAATTATGATGATTTCCGAGAAGATTTAAATGGTGGCTGGACTTTTTTCCCAGATCAATATTTAACGCCTGAAAAAGTGAAAAAGGAATTAAAAAATAATAAAGGCATTGATGTGAAAGCACCGTATTTCATTAAGCCAAAATATAGAGAAATGAAAGGTTTAGGGACGTATTCAACGGTCATCAGTTTACCTGATGATTTTGTCGGCAAGTGGCTGCAACTCTACATCCCAATTCAATTGAGCAATTACAAAGTATTTATCGATGATCAATTATTAACGGAGAATAAACAAAATATATTGATGAATACAGCGAGCGATCGAAGTATTCAAACGCCAAGCCCGATTTTCTTAGTGCATGATCGAAAGTTACGCGTCACCTATCAGATGGTCGATTTTCCAGTTGAAAATGCTGGCATACGGAAGAGTATGATGATCGGTAATGAGAAAGCGATTAAGAAATATACGGATCAACAAGATTTCCTTCATATCTTTTTAATAGGAGGAATTACATTAATCGGTATGATTTCCTTAGTTCTTTATATTTTCAAACGGGAAGAAAGGTCATTTATCGCATTTAGTCTGTTTTGTTTCCTAACAAGTACATGGGGATTTTTCACCGATGCATATTTAGTGACAGTATTTTATGATGGTATTGAGTGGGCAACAGCTGTGCGGTTTGCGTATTTATTACCAGAACTCGTGATCCTGCTCTATTTATATTATTTAACCATTACGTTTGAAGATGCAGTAAATAAATGGGCAATGGTGTTTTACTACGTTGTCATGTGGATTACAATCGTCATCACGATCACAACTGAAACTGTCGTATTCCAAAATACGTTTGTTTTTGCAAATATCCTATTAACACCGTTTTACATTTATTTCTTCATTAGTATTTTAAGAAAAGTAAATTGGAAAAACCGCTTAGAAATCCTCACTCTGATTGGCATTTCCTTAGTATTCCTCGCTTCGCTGCATGATATTTATCAAATAATGATTTCAGGCAATAGCATTCATTACACATTCCTCGCTTTAGCTGTTTTCATCGCCATCCAATGTTTCATTTTGAGTCGAGAATTTGCACTTCAATGGTCTGAAATTGAATGTTTAAATACAGAACTTGTGAAATGGAATGAAACACTTGATGAAAAAATCAAAATCCGAACAGCAAAATTAGAAGAAAGTAATATGAAACTTCGCTCACTCGCATTGTTAGATGGTTTGACAGGCGCGTTCAATCGTCATTACTTCAATAAAAACTATGAAAATTTATTTCAAAAACATTTAGAAGTAGGCGAACCGTTTTCTGTATTAATTATCGATGTCGATGAATTTAAAAAATACAATGATTATTACGGCCATATTGAAGGAGATAAACTTTTACGAAAATTAGTGGATGTTCTTATTAAAAACCTCCCTATTTCAGCGCAGTTTACGCGATATGGCGGTGAGGAATTCGCGATATTATTAGATCGTATGGGTTTTGAGGAGTTAGAACAATTAGCAGAGCAACTTCGTGAAGTGACGGAGCAGTTACAACTGCCGCATTTAGGACGTGATCGTGGTGTCGTAACGATTAGTATTGGCGGGATTTCCTTGCACAATAGCTATTACGATGATGCGCTTGAAGTATTGAAAATTGCGGATGAACAACTGTATTTAGCGAAAAATTCAGGTAGAAATCAAGTGAAAATTAAAAATCTAGGTTAATATGAAACACAGGAATGCACGATTATTCCTGTGTTTTTTTGTTTGACATTGAGATATCTTCATGTTATCTTTAATTCAAGATATATTAATTCGAGATAAAAGGAGATGTTCAAATGGAGGAAAAAATTTCTCTGAAAGCTTTGACCGTCTTACTGCGAGCATCTCAAACGATTGACGAAGTGCTTCGCAAAGATATGCAGCAATTTCATATTAATTTAACAGAGTTTGCGGTCTTAGAGCTTCTGTATCATAAAGGTGAACAACCCATTCAACGGATTGGCGAGAAAATATTAATAACGAGCGGAAGTATTACGTATGTTGTTGATAAATTACAGCAAAAAGGGTATGTACAACGAGTATCGTGTCCGACCGATCGCCGCGTGACTTTCACAGCTTTGACGGATTCAGGTCGAGCATTTATTGAAGAAATTTTCCCGGTTCACGAAGCTTTGGTCAATAAAATTTTCGCAGTCGCTTCTGAAGATGAGAAAAAAGCAGTTATTGAAGTATTAAAAAAAGTTGGCAAAAACGCCAAACATATATAATTGGAGGAATTAATCATGAAAAACGAATTAAAAGGTATTCACCACGTAACAGCTATTACAAGTAGTGCAGAAAAAAACTATGAATTCTTTACAAATGTACTAGGTATGCGATTAGTGAAAAAAACAGTCAACCAAGATGATATCCAAACTTACCATACGTTTTTCGCGGATGATCAAGGTTCTGCTGGTACAGATATGACATTCTTCGATTTTCCAGGCATTCCAAAAGGACGTCACGGTACGAATGAAATTTCAAGAACAAGTTTCCGCGTACCAACTGATGCGGCACTTGAGTATTGGCAAAAACGCTTCAATCGTTTAGAAGTACAAAACGACGGTATTCAAACACAATTTGGGCGTAAAAGTATTACCATTTAGTGACTTCGATGATCAACGCTATCAATTAATTTCAGATGAAAATAATACAGGTATCCAAAGCGGTAAACCTTGGAAAAATGGTCCAATCCCTCTAGAGTTCGCAATAACAGGATTAGGTCCAGTGGAAGTAACAATCGCAGATTTCAGCTATTTCAAAATGATGTTAGAAAATGCATTAAACTTCAGAGAAATCGATCAAGCAGGCGATGTGCATTTATTCGAAGTAGGAACTGGCGGCAATGGTGCGAGAGTAATCGTGAAACATGATGAAAATTCACCACATGCGGTACAAGGATTTGGGACTGTTCATCACGCAGCTTTACGCGTAGAGGATCGCGAAGTATTAGAATTCTGGATTAAACGAATGGAAGAAATCGGCTACAATACTTCTGGTTATGTAAACCGCCATTTCTTTGAATCATTGTATGTTCGCGTTGCACAAGGGATTCTATTCGAATTCGCAACTGATGGTCCAGGATTCATGGGCGATGAGCCATACGAAACATTAGGTGAAAAATTATCATTACCGCCATTTTTAGAACCAAAACGTGAATATATCGAAAGTGTCGTACGTCATTTTGATACAGTTCGTTCTACGAAAACATTCGAAAAAGAATACGAGTAAATTAGAAAACAGAGGAGCTGGTAAAACAGCTTCTTTTTTTGTTTGTTGAAATTTGTTAGAATAAGGGAAAGGAGGGGTTTTTATGAGAAAATCCTTAGCGGTACTAACGGTATGCGCATTAATGCTTGGTGCTTGTGGTACGAAAGACCAACAAGCAGAAGGCAATGTAAAAGAAGAAGAAAAAGTAGTCATTAGTAAAACAATTAAAGTGCCAAACGAATATGTAGCAGAAAATGGTTTAGTGGAAGAATGGGACCCGTCAATTTATGAAAAATCAGAAGTGAAGGATTCCGAAACAATTTTCCAAATGTCTGATGAGCAGTACAAAGAATTAGTCGCAGATTCAAAGAAAAATCTTGCAGCTATGTTGAAGCAAGTGAGTGGTTCGAGCAAGTTTGAAGCAGTAGAAAGCATCGATCAACAAAGTGATTATGAAAGTATTCGAGTAAATGTAGATGGCAAAGCATACGCGAAAAGTAATCAAGAAGCGCTATTCCAAACAATCGGCCTACCTTTAATTCATTATCATCTATTAAAAGGTGCTGATGCAGATTCAATCGTCATCGAATGCCAAGTGTGGGATGCCAAAAAAGACGAGCTTGTCGGTGTCGTTAATCTACCAATGGATTTATCGAATGGTACGCTGAAGTAACTTCCTGTTGAATATTTAGCGTAATCATTCGTATGACAGCGTAAGTATGGTAACTCGCGATCAGTTGAGCATAGGATTCACGCACTTTTTGTTCGGTAATCAGCTTTTGCACAATCTTCATTCTAAGATGTTCAAAAAATACATTATGTAATAGAAGCGGTTTTTTTCCTTTTAGCATTATCTGATAAATTTCTGCGAATTTCTTAAAATGATACGGTAACTGCATTTCATTTTGCTGATTTGCATAGAAATAAGTAGTATCTAATGATTCAACTACTTCATTTGCAGTATTGCATAAAATATCATCCACCAATTCTTCAATGGAAGGATAATGGGCGACGAATGCAGCTCTCGAAATGTTCAAAAAGTGGCAAATGGTCGTTACTTTAATTGGTTGTGCATGTGGTTCGGCTTGTAATTGAAGAAAAGCCTTCCGAATGCCATTTTTATTAATAATTTGAGTTTCCATACTACACCTCGCAAGAATATAATTAATATGATTATATCGAATTTCATTGTAAAATGATAAATAAAAGTGATTATTTGTAAAAAAATATGAGAATGCAAACTGTTTTTAAGCAGCGGGCATTCTCTATTTTTATTATTTTAAAGTATTTCCTAAAATGAGCGGTTCAAACAATTGGATATTTTCATGAAATGGTCGATCACGCAAAAAGTGTAGGCAATACGACAGCAAATCCAAGTATGGCGTAGGCTGATCCACTTTTAATGCTTCCGTCACTAAATCATCGATAATATCATATTCGAATAATTCGCTTTTCAGTATATTTGTGCGTGTATATTGATGAGGCAGAATTAACATTTGAAAAACAGGGACGAGTTCCTCCAGCTTCGTGTCCGAATTAATGATTAAATCATTAAAGTTTGCCCCACCAGTCGTTGATAAAATAATATTCCTCTTTTTTGCAGTACGTACGATTTCATCTGCAATGTGGATGGCTGTTAATAATGCCGTAGAATGATGCAAAATATCGCCGTATGAGCAGTTTAGCGCGCTTGAAAGTCGGTCGATTGCACTCGAAAATAGCGTTTTGCTCCATTTAATATTTGTCGGCAACGAAGTCAGCATCGTATGTCCGACAGCATCTAAAATATTTTTGATTTCGGCGGCATTGAATGGATGCATTTGCTTGTAGTCGCAAAGGTCGAATGCATGTCGAGAAAAATATTCGAGATCCGTTGTAATTGAAACAGTGTGCGTATTTTTTAGCGTAGCTTGAAAATGGCAAACGGCTGAAAATACAGGCTGTTTTGTAAATGTACGAATTGTCCGCCAATCTGACAAGTTTTCTTGGAACGAAACAATCATGCAAGTCGCTTTAATTTTCGATTCAATCATAGGGAATAGTAAAGAATTTGAACGAGAAGGTGAGAAAATGAAGATTAAATCATAATCACTTTCTAATTGTTCTGCTGTTTTCACTGCAATATTATTCACTTGAAAAGTAGTAGCCCCAACGACATTAATGCCATGAAGTTGGATGGCTTCTAAAGGTGCGATTTCTAAGTCAACTAATGTGACATCATCATAAATAGTTTTTAAGTAGGCAGCAAGTGTCATTCCGTGACTTGTTGCACCAATTACAGCGATTTTCATTCAGATCCCTTCCTCATCAGTTATTTAATAAGGAGGCTGGTCATCAATAGTTTCAGGATCGACTCCTTCATATTCTGCTTCAGCATTTTCATCCTCATTTTTAGGGTCAATTACTTCGTCTAGCACCGTATCGTAAGAGATTGTTGTTTCTTCTGAAGGATCAATTTTAT
Organism: Kurthia zopfii; assembly: GCF_003143955.1. GTDB lineage: Bacteria > Bacillota > Bacilli > Bacillales_A > Planococcaceae > Kurthia > Kurthia zopfii. Next base: position 29,608 of record NZ_QFVS01000033.1, read on the forward strand.
GTTTTTGTTTTTTCATAGATGGATCGACTCCTTTATGTAATGATTTTCCCATTTTAAAAGAAAACAAAACAATGTTATAATAGGAACAAATATTCGTAAAAGGGGATTCTTGTGCAATGATTGAAGTTTTAAGTGAAATTGAATCGAAAGCAAAATTAAATAAAAATAGTCGAACATCATTAAAATGTCGTAGTTTTATAAAAAAGCTAGGTTACCGTTCACGTTCAAAAAAGATGATTCATGAAATTGACCAAGCAATCCAACGAACAAATTTGACGATGTTACTGCCCGATCAGGTGGAAAGTTGGCTTGAAATCGACTTAGATGATGCCATTCACTTCCAATATAATGCGAAAAGTCGCGTACTTGCACCAACGACGAGCAAAGCCCCTGCGCTCTATGCTTTCCAAGCGGAAGCTGTGAACAGAATTCACCGTAAAATGATTGGCAATGATTCATTTAAAGGAATGCTCGTACTGCCGACGGGGGGCGGGAAGACAACGACTGCTGTGAGATGGATTTGGGAAGCGGCATTGTCAAAAAGGAAGAAAGTACTGTGGATAGCCCATCGCCATGAATTGTTGAATCAAGCGTTAGAAACGATGCGCAATCAAGTTGAAAAACCGGTGAAATACCGTGTTGTATCAGGTATCCACGACCACGCAACGATGATTCAAGATGAGCAACTAATTATTGCGAGTAAAGATAGTTTGACGCATCATGGCGAGCGATTAGCGAATTGGTTAGCGGAGGATGACGAATTGTTTTTAGTGATCGACGAGGCGCATCATGCGACTTCGAGAACCTATATCCAACTTATTCGCTCACTCGAAAAAAGCTTGGATCGGCTGTATTTGCTCGGCCTGACTGCGACACCATTCCGAACGGCAGAATCTGAAAGTGGTGCGCTGCGTAAGTTGTTTAAGGATGGCATTTTGTATAAGAAAGACTTAAAAAACCTTGTAGCAAGTGGAATTTTATCCGAACCGCATTTCTTTTCGATGCAAACCGATGTCCAAATTGCACAGAAATTAACGGCCGAACAATTGGAAACTTTAAGGTTTACAGATCAACTACCAGAGAAAATTATGGATAAACTTGTCGAACATCATCCGAGAAATTTACTAATTGTACAACAATATATTGCGTCCGCTAATCAATTTGGCAAAACGATTTTATTTGCTATTAATCAACTTCATGCGACGATGCTAGCGTTATTATTCCAACAACATCAAGTGGATGCGCGAGTTGTCATTTCTCAAAATGATGTAGATCATAATGCGGATACAATCCAAGCATTTCGAAATAATGAATTTCCTATACTCATAAATGTTAATATTTTGACGGAAGGTGCGGATTTTCCAGATGTTCAATCGGTATTTTTAACGCGACCGACGATTTCATCGATCTTTATGACACAAATGGTAGGGAGAGCGTTGCGCGGTGAAGTTGCTGGTGGCACAAAAGTGGCGAATATCGTGAGTTTTATCGATGATTGGGTTGAGAAAATCGCTTGGTCAAATCCACAATCACTTCTTGCAGGTGAAAATGGTGACGAGACTTTCGAAGGCATTTCTGATCGAAAAGTGACGGAGATTATTTCCGCACAAGTAATGGAACAATTAGCATTACGGATGAATAATCACCTTGATTTTGCAGATATGAAGCGGAATTACTTTGCTGAAAGCGTGCCGATGGGTGTGTATGCGATGCATTATTTACATGATGAAAAGACGATTTCAGAAGATGTACTAGTTTATGAGAATGATGTCGATGCATATGCTCTAATGCTCGAACAATTGCCTCGTTTTTGCATACAGAATGGGCTTTCAAGCAAGCTCACAAATGGTCAAATTCGCCAGTTTGCAGAACAGTTGGAACTGCAATTTTTCATAGAAGATGAACTTCAACCGATGTACGAAATCATTGATTTAATGGCTATTTTGAAGTATTTCTTAGTAACGAAGGAGTTACCGGCTTTACTATTATTTAAAGAGCGAAAGCAAGTGAATATTACGGAGTTAGCGAGAACAATCGTTCAAAAAGATTATACATACCGCCAACAAAAAGAGTTCATTCAGCAAAATTGGGATGAGCAGCCGTTTTTACAAGTGTTTTTCAATTATGAAGAAATCTATTATAAAAAATGTGTTCAAAGCGAATTGCTCATGATCGATACGATTTTCTCTCCAAAAGAACCATACGAGTCCGATGTATCTTTAGCGAAGTTGAAAAAATCAAATCATAGTGAATGGCGTTCTTTGATGTATCAAGTTTTCGAGCGAAATAAGCAGAAAAATGGCATGTATCAATGTGTCTTAAGTGGCGAAAGAAGTATGAATAAAGCTGATTTTAAAGTTGGTTATAAGAAATCATTGAAAAATGGCGGGAAGACGACCGTAAATAATTTAGCGCTCGTTAAAAAAAGCGACAAATACTGATTTTACAGTGTTTGTCGCTTTCTTCTTTTTATTGAGAAATAAGTTCGATAAATTGCTCAATCGAAGTTTTTTCATCCCATTGTTGAACGGTCAGTGCATCTAAATGAATAAATGGCCCATTTTCAACCGTAATATATTCACCATCTTCTGAACCGACTCCACCTGTTTCAGCACGTTTTCCATAGTGATTGAATAAAGCTTCACGTATTTCTTCACGAGATTGGATATAGCGCGCTGCTTCCGCATTTGGAATGACGTATGCATCCACTTGCGTAGCATCATCCGTTAATCCATCCACTTCATCCATTGGCACTAATCGATCCCAAATTAACACAGTTATTTCACCATCATCTGGTGTAAACATATATTTTGTCAGCGGGAAGCGGCTCTTTTTCCAAACGATTTCTTCATATAATGGCAACTCATCAAAATTCATTGAGTAGTTGACGAATTCATGTTCATCAAAAACATCGACCTGTTTATGCACATAGGGAACCGACTCGACCCATTCAATCGCTTCCTCTTTTTCCGCGAATAATCCGACTGTATGGCGACGATCACCTTGAAGTAATTCAACTAAATACAAAATAATTCCTCCTAACGACTATTTGATAAGTGGCAGAAACTCATCTTCGGTTAAAATGGTAATTTCATGTCCTGCGTTTTGCAAAGATGCAGCTTTCACCCATTTTGAGCTTTGCGCACCGTTATTGTTAAACTTCTCGAAACTCGAATTGCTGACGACAAGTAAATCTACTTTTTTGGACATCGTATTACTAAATGCTCCACCGGCTTGCATGACTAATTTTGCAGCCTCTGCTCTACGCATACCACTTAAACCACCTGTGAAAACAACCGTTTTTTGAAAAATCGATTGAATTTCTTTTTGCGTGATTACTGTATTTTCAACTAATTTTGCAGTCCAGTGTGCCTCGTTTTGTAAAAAGTGGACAACTAATTTCGCGATTTTTTCAGCATCATTATAGACGTCTTCTTGAATAAAATGATTCGTCAAATCATGTAAAGTGTAGGAAAAATACGATTCATCAATTTTATTTTTAAAATAGGGTAAAACACTATAATGCGTGAAAATAGGTTTTAGTTTGCCAAGTTGTTCAAAACATTCATTCAAACATTGTGCTTCAAATTCATGATGAAAAGAGAGTACCGTTTCATTTTGTAGCCATTGTTCTAAAACGGGGATCATTTGCTCAAAAGTGGGTGAATTCGCAACGTCATTCGCTTCAATGCCATGCACAGATGTGTAAAATGGATCGAATGATTGTGACGTATGAATAAATGTTGAGAAAGAGTCCGTTTCTTTATTTTCTTCTATTTTGATTAATTCAATTCCGCAAATACTATCCGGCCATTGATTGGCTGTTTTTATAACCATTGAAATAAAGTTCAAGCTATTCACTCCAGTAAAAATTTCTGTTTCTATCATAACATACAGTTATTTCAAGACTTTTTGAACGAAAATATAAGTAAAATGTGGTAATATGTACGTATTAATGAATAGGAGTGGTTAGTATGATTTCAGAAAAACTACATGTAGCATTAAACGATCAATTAAATTTTGAATTTTATTCAGCTCACGCATATTTAGCAATGGCAGCGTACTGCACAGACCAAGATTATGATGGTTTTGCAAATTTCTTCTTAGTACAAGCGGAAGAAGAGCGTTTCCACGCAATGAAATTTTATAATTTCCTAAGCGATATGGGTCAACGTGTAACAATCGCGGAATTCCCAAGCGTGAAAAATGATTTCACAAACATTTTAGAAGTATTCGAAACGGCACTGAAACACGAAAAAGAAGTGACACGTCGTATTTATAACTTATCGGATATCGCTTTAGATGAGCGTGAACACGCAACTATGGCATTCCTAAAATGGTTCATCGACGAACAAATTGAAGAAGAGTCAACTTTCGATACTTTAATTTCTAAAATTTCTCGTATCCAAAATGACGCGAATGCGATCTTCATGTTAGATTCTGAATTAGCTTCTCGTAAATTCGTAGCGCCAGCAGAATAAACTATTCTACAAAAACACTCTCCATCTTTTTAGTTGTTTAATACTAAAAGGTGGGGAGTTTATCTTTTTAAAAAGTTTTTTTGGAAAAACTATTGACCGATTTTTTAGAACATGATATTATATTTCTTGTCAGTAAGACATGCGGAAGTAGTTCAGTGGTAGAACATCACCTTGCCAAGGTGGGGGTCGCGAGTTCGAACCTCGTCTTCCGCTCCATATGGAGATATACCCAAGTCCGGCTGAAGGGATTGGTCTTGAAAACCAACAGGCGAGTCAAATCGCGCGGGGGTTCGAATCCCTCTATCTCCTCCATTTTTTCTTACTTGATATTGCGGAAGTAGTTCAGTGGTAGAACATCACCTTGCCAAGGTGGGGGTCGCGAGTTCGAACCTCGTCTTCCGCTCCATACGGAGGTATACCCAAGTCCGGCTGAAGGGATTGGTCTTGAAAACCAACAGGCGAGTCAAATCGCGCGGGGGTTCGAATCCCTCTACCTCCTCCATCTTTTCCGGGTCGGTAGCTCAGTTGGTAGAGCATTAGATTGAAGCTCTAAGTGTCGGCGGTTCGATTCCGTCCCGACCCATACTAAATCGGTAGATATTTCAAATATCTACCGGTTTTTTTATGCTGTTTTTTTGTTTTTAAACCAAATAGAGCTGGTTCTACAATAAATAACGTTGGTGAAGAAAAAAGCACCGATCTCTAATCAGATCGGTGCGGAAACTTCATGAACGTTATTTTTATTCAAAAAAATAGAAAACAAGTGAGTTTCCCTATAGAATAA
>NZ_QFVS01000034.1 GCF_003143955.1 Kurthia zopfii
ATCGAGTAAATTTCGAATATCATGATTAATAGACAAGTGATTTTCCCCCTTAGTTTATTGTTTGGTAGACTTTTATTCTATAGGGAAACTCACTTGTTTTCTATTTTTTTTGAATAAAAATAACGTTAATGAAGTTTCCGCACCGATCTGATGAGAGATCGGTGCTTTTTTCTTCACCAACGTTATTTATTGTAGAACCAAAAAGATTTACAACATAATAAAAAGCATCTATTTGTGATTTTCCAATCCAATAGATGCTTTATTTTTTTCGGCTATACATACGTGTTCAGATGTCTCCCTTTTTGCATTTCTTTCCCTAATAATGGCGCTGTTACAAAAGCTTTAGGTAAAGGTAATTTATTTTCTTTTTTCAATTCTGTACGATCATAATATCGCTCTAATTCCTTCTCAAATCGCGACTGACTTCTCGCCTTTTCCACACCCGCTACATACGCATAATGTCGCGGCCCAGCTCGTTCCACATTGGCATATTGCATCAATTGATAGTTCGTAATTGGCAAAATATAACCCATTTGAGTCTACCTCCTTTCTTAAGAAAATACCCTCAATTTGATTTTCGGAAACTACAAAAAAACACAGTATCCACTTCAAATGAAGCGAATACTGTGTTTGAAATTATTACATTAATTTATCAATGAATAATGTCGCAATACCTAAGTAAATAAGAATTGATGTAATATCATTCAAAGTTGTAATGAATGGACCTGATGCTACAGCAGGGTCAATTTTCATTTTGTGCATTAATAATGGAATGAATGAACCAGCGATTGTCGCGACACAAATTGAACAAGCAATTGCTACGCCTACAAGTACGCCTAATAAAATTTGGCCTTTCCAGAAATACACGATTGAAAATGCGACAATACCACAAACTAAGCCCATAATAACGCCCGTTAAAGCTTCGCGAATTAGTAATTTAATACGACTTTCATTTTCAGAATCACCAGTCGCAATCCCTCGAACCGCTACGGCAAGAGCTTGCGTACCACTATTCCCTGAAGTACCACCAATTAGTGGAATGAATGCTGCTAATAACGCTACTTTTTCTAAAGTACCTGTGAAAATATCGACTAAATTGGCAGTTAGCATACCTAATAGTAATAAAACTACCAGCCATGGCAAACGCTTTTTAGCCGCTGTAAATGGATTCGAGTCGAATGTATCCATATCCGCAACCCCGGCAAGTTTAGAGTAATCCTCGCTCGCCTCTTCATCGATAACATCAATAATATCATCGACCGTAATAATCCCTAACATTTCATCTTTTGAATTAACAACTGGAACTGCTAGGAAATTATAGTCTTTCATTACTTGCGCGACATCTTCCTGATCATCCGTCACACGGACGCTCACAACACGCTCATTCATGATGTCATGAATGAATGTATCCTCTGTCGCAATAATCAAGTCACGTAGCGAAATAACGCCAACGAGATGGTTATCGTCATTTACGACGAAAATATAGTAAATTGTTTCTGCTTCTGGCGCTGCATTTCGCATAATCGTCATCGCAGAACGAACTGTTGAATTTTCAGGAATCGCAACATACTCGGTTGTCATAATCGAACCGGCTGTATATTCTTCGTAGAATAGTAATCCACGAATATCTTCTGCTGCTTTTTTATCCATCATTTTAAGGAAATGACTGATTTTATCTTGATCTAACTCATTTAATAAATCTACCGCGTCATCGGCATACATTTTTGAAATCATTTCTGCCGCGTACGTTGGGTCCATCTCATCGATGAAAGCCTCATAGTGTTCATCATCTAACTCAAGTGCCTCGAAAACATTAGACATTTCTTTCGGGGACAGGTATTGGTAGATGATCTGTCGTATATCAGGGCCCACCTTTTCATAAAACTGTGCCTGATCATATGCGTGAAGCTCAAAGAATTCGTCGCGGAATGCGTCGGTATCTTCATTCAACAATAGGGTGCGTAAATGCTCCTCATCGTATTGAACTTCATCTTTCTCCATTTTTTCGTCCATCATGCCTGTCCCCTCCTCTCGGGCTCGATCTATTTTCGTATAATTGTGTATTCAGATTTCGAGGAATTCCGAATAGTTATACCCACATTTATACTCGTGCTTTTTTCAGCACTTTCTAATAATAGTGCCTAAAGTAGAAAAAGTGAACCTTTTTTCTCTTCAAACATCTATTTATCTTATCATCATTCATACAGTTTCTTCAAATGAAAGTAAAAAATAACGATTTTTCTTTACAAATTTACAATAAATTATTTAAAATACAATGGTTTCCCGTCATCAAAAAAGGACTATGCCACTCATTGAAAAGTGTGACATAGTCCTTTCTCTATTTAATAATCGTCGAAATAAAATCACTTTCGGCTTTTGGTTCGAATAAGTCCATCGAATTTCCGCTGAAAATATTCCACATGAAAATAACCATCAATATAAAGCAAATTACGATTAAGGCGATGAATAATACACCTTTCAAATTCAAGTTAACTCTCTCCTTTCAACTTATAAAAAGTATCAGGTAAAGGGATTTCCCATGTCATTTGCTGACCTGAAATCGGATGTTTCGTCGATAGAAAAACACAGTGCAATGCTTGGCGATTAATAAAAGTTGGATCGCCACCATATAATTCATCTCCCACGAGCGGATGGCCAATCGAAGCCATATGCACTCGAATTTGATGCGTTCTGCCCGTATGTAATTTCAATCGGATATGCGTTACAGGCTTACCATCTAACATAAAACGGTCCAAAACACGGAATTCCGTATGCGCATATTGACCTTCAGGCGCTACCATTCTTTCGATGATACTGTCACCTTTACGAGCAATTGGCGCAATGATTTCGTCCGCTTCCTGCTCGATATTACCATGAACAAACGCTTCATATTCACGATGAATGAGATGTTTTTTCTGCATTTCAGACATTAAATAATGAATATAACTATGTTTTGCCACACACATTAAACCTGATGTATCGCGATCTAAACGATTGACGATATGTACCGTCGATTGGATATTCTTCGTTGAAAAATAATGCACAATGCGGCTCGCTACACTATCTTGTTGATGCAAGTAAGAAGGAATCGTCGCTAAAAAATCAGGCTTATCCACAACGAGCAGTTCATCATCTTCATAGATGATTTCAAGCGGTGTTGCACATGGTGTAATCTGCTCACTCGTTTCTTCCAAAGGGAAATAAACCGTCACAACATCCCCTACGACTAAAGGATTTCGCACTGTTTTTTCTATATCATTGACGAGAATTTGACCTCCACGATGTTTGATCGCAGTTAAGCCCTTTTTTGATATACCAAAATTAGAAAGAGCCTCACGAAGAAGCCCTTCCTTAGTTGCTGTAAATTGAATTGAATATCTATTATCTATCATATTAGTCCTTTAAATCACTGTCGATAAATGAATCATGCACACGTTGCCAGAATGGGAATGCTTTGAATCGAGCAAAACGGATTTTTTCTTTAGCGACACGATATTGTATTGATTTCACATTTTTGTGTAGTAATTGAACATGATCGACAGTCACCATGAAATCTTCGGCTTTTACTGGTTTTAAAACACAAGTGTGATGACCAGGTAAAATGAGTGACGAGCCAACCGTTCTAAATACACGGTTATTAATTGAAGCCATCTCCGTCAGTTGAAGCGCTTCTAAGGACGGATGTAAAATCGCTCCGCCTAAAGCTTTATTATAAGCTGTACTTCCTGAAGGTGTTGATACACAAAGACCATCTCCACGGAATCGCTCAAAACGTCTGCCATTTAATTCGACATCCATCACAAGCGTTACTTCAGAAGATTTAATTGTTGATTCATTCAACGCTAAATACGTAAAATTCTCATCTGAGTTTTGATAATTAATCGTCACTTCTAAAAGAGGATATTCGATTGCTCTAAAATCCTCTTTTGCGATTGCAATGACTAATTTCTCCATCTCTTCAGGTTGCCAATCTGCATAGAACCCTAAATGCCCCGTATGAATTCCGACGAAAGCAACTTCAGATAACATATGCGTATAGCGATGAAATGCATGAAGTAAAGTACCATCTCCCCCAATTGATAAAACAATATCGGGTTTTTCTTCATCTAATTCTAAGCCAAAATCTGTTAAGTATGAAATAGCGCGATCAGCTAATTCATTGGATGTCGCATCATTTCTCGACTGGATAGCGAATTTCATGAGTCAGTATGCTCCCCTTTCCCTAAATCTGACTGAACAATTGGTGATGTCAGCTCTTTGTTTTCGGTGAAATATTTTTGTGCATCGTGAATTTCATTACGAATAAGCGACATTTCCTCATCTAAACGGAAAGCAGCTTCGGCAGCGAACTGAAGTCTTTTCATAATCTCCTCAGGAAATTCGCCCTTATATTTATAATTTAAAGAATGCTCGATTGACGCCCAAAAATTCATCGCTAATGTACGAATTTGAATTTCAGCCAAAATCTTGATTTCCCCTTCAATCGTAGCAACTGGGTATTCAACAATGACATGGTATGAACGATATCCACTTGCTTTGACATTCGTAATATAGTCCTTTTCTTCGATGATTTTTAAATCATGACGCTGTCTAAGCAACTCAATGACTGTGTGAATATCATCAACAAATTGACACATAATACGAACACCTGCAATGTCTTGAAGTTCATGCGCTAGTTTTGTTGAAGGCTCGAACACCATTCCCTTTTCCAAACTCTTATCGTAAATACTTGCTAACGGCTTCACGCGCCCCGTCACAAATTCGATTGGAGATGTTTGGTTCGTTTTTTGGAATTGTGTACGAATCCCCTTTAATTTAATTTTTAGTTCATCTACGGCTTGTTTATAGGGTTGTAAAAAACGATCCCACTGTCCCATCACAAGACCCCCTAACATCTACTAGGCTTCTTCTAAAATTTTTGAAAACGTTTCCTCAACTGCTTTGACGAAATCTTCCCCATAATTTGAATTACCCTCTATATTAAATAATAATGATTCCAGTTCTTCATAAAGTCCTGTTAGTACATGACTTTCACCATCAATAACTACTTCAGGATCTTTCATTGCTTGAATGGTTTGAGCTAAATAAGTCCAAACAGGTTGTTTAAACACCAAGTAGCTAAATGCATCATTTTCGTCGATGACATATAGGAATGCCATTTCGTCGGAATCGGTAATTACACGATTCGCAGGCGTCCATGCTCCTTTTGGTGAAGTTGATAAAGTAAATTGAGTTATTTCTGTCGATGTATTACCTTCTTGAATAATATATGATTTTCTCAACGCTCATCTTCCCTTCCAAGTATCTCCCATATATTTTATCATAATACAGTAGTATTATTACAGTAACATTGTCATTTTCATTCGAAAAAAAGAAAGGTGTGAGCTCATGTCTCAAGAGATTGAAATCGAATTCAAAAATATGCTTACGAAAGAAGAATTCGAAACATTAATAGAACACTTTCAAATAGAAGAATCACAGTTTCATATCCAGCATAATCACTATTTCGATACAGTAGATCAACAATTGCGCCAACTGAAATCCGGCCTAAGAATTCGCCAACTTGAAAACTATAATGAACTAACTTTGAAAGAACCTGCGAAAGGAATCGCATTGACCGAAACGACGGATCGACTAAGCGATGAACAAGTCCAGTCAATATTAATTGAAGGCACGCCAATTCCAGCTTTAGAAGTCGAAGGTCGCCTGCATGCCCTTGAAGTTTCTCTCAATGAATTACAAAGAATTGGTACACTTTCAACGACTCGCGCCGAAATAAACTATAATGGCGGTCTGCTCGTTTTTGATCATTCACTTTACGCAGACCAAGAGGATTATGAACTCGAATATGAAGTGGTTGATGAAGAGGAAGGGAAAAAGATTTTCTTCGCTTTATTAAATGAACTTGCCATTCCAGTTCGTCCTGCTCAAAAAAAATTAGCGCGTTTCATGAAGGCGTTGAAACGTTTAGAGGAGTAAGAATTAATGGACATTTCAGCACTACAGCAACTCATTCAATTACAAACTTTAGCTCAAATGAATGGCCCAACTGCAACGAATAACTCGAATACCAATTCAACTACGGATTTTTCAGCGATCCTTTCTCAAGTAATAAATACTTTAAATAATTCCAATTCGACACTTGGCTCGATGGCGGGTTTTCAAAATCAAAATGTTAGTCCATTAGCGCTTAACACACTAGGTGGCTTGAATGTTAATTCGAATCAAAATATCGCGACAAACCTGTATTCGAATTATCGTAATACGTACACGCAAAATGCAGAAAAAACAAATACGATTACACCAGTTGCTAGTGATACCGGTAAGAAAACGGATTATGATGCTGTCATTAAAAAAGCATCCGATACTTATGGAATTCCGGAAAAAATGATTAAAGCAGTCATTCAACAAGAATCTGGTTTCAATCCAAAAGTATCAAGTCACGTTGGCGCAAGCGGCTTAATGCAATTAATGCCTGCTACAGCTCGTTCACTTGGTGTAACGGATATTTATAATCCTGCTCAAAATATTATGGCTGGAACAAAATATTTAAAACAGATGCTCAATCAATTTGGCGATTATAAAACGATGTTAGCGGCTTATAACGCTGGCCCTGGTAATGTTTCAAAATATGGTGGAATTCCTCCATTCAATGAAACACAAAACTATGTAAAAAAAGTGATGGCAAATTATCAAGCATAAGGGAAAAAGAAGTGATTTTCAGTTCAAACTGATGAATCACTTCTTTATTTTTTCTTTCACTATTTTGCTGATAAATGCTGATATATCCTTCTTTTTCGCATTAGTTAAGGAAGCGCTCATACCCATAAATGTTTAGCAAAAAACCATTTGTTTGAGAAATTCTAATGCACTTGATATGATAGAGTCACAGTTAAAGCAAAGGAGTATTAAACATGACTCAAAGACCTATTATTCCTTTTGAGGAAATCGGTGAGGAGACGTTAGGACAGATGATGAAAATCTTCTATTCTAAAGTTGCTACCAATCCAATACTTAAACCTATTTTTCCAGATGACTTAACGGAAACAACGCGAAAACAAACTCAATTTCAAATTCAATATTTAGGCGGCCCTAATGTTTATTCTGAAGAACATGGTCATCCTATGTTAAAAGCTAGACATATGCCATTCAAAATCACACCAGAGAGAGCGCAGGCTTGGCTTGAGTGCATGTCTGAAGCGATGGATGAAGTGGGATTAGAAGGAAAAATCAGAGAAGTCTACTACAAAAGACTCGTCCTTACCGCGCACCATATGATCAACGCACCCGATAATGACGAGGAGGTATTCGAGTAGTGAATCATTTACAATTAGTAACGGAACCTGCACCTATGCCTGTTTCATACAGTAAACCGGTAGAATTATACGTATTCATCGACTTGTTACAACCAAAAAGTTGGGCATTACACTCAACAATACGTAAGCTACAAGTCAATTATGGGCAATATTTTTCAATGCGATTCATACTTAGCACAGAACTTTCTTCACTTAATGTCGCTTGTCACAGAATAAATAATTGCACAAGTCATGATGAACTTGTTGATTTAACGCACCCTGTACTGCCATCAATCGCAGTAAAAGCAGCTGAATTACAAGGTAAAAAAGCTGGTCACCGTTACCTGATGAAACTTCTTGAATATCATATGACGGAAGAGAAAAATATCCGTTCATGCAACACTTTAACGACTGTTGCACGAGAAGTTGATTTAGATGTTGAAGAATTCGAAGCTGACTTCCGCTCTTTAGAAGCATCACGTTCATTCCAAGGCGATCTTTGCATCACGCATGAAATGGACGTCCAAGAAGTACCTAGTTTTGTCTTTTTCAATGAAAATATTGAAGATGAAGGCCTCAAAGTTTCTGGCAGCTACAACTATGAAGTATACGAGCACATTCTTGCTGAATTATTGGATGAAGAACTAATTCAATCTCAGCCGCCATCATTAGATGATTTATTCCTAAAATATAATACACTTTCAATTCTTGAAGTCGCGACGATTTATAATATTTCTGAAAAGACTGCAGAGAGAGAATTAAAAAAACAAATGCTTCAACAAAAAATCGAGAAGATTTCTTGTAAGCAACATACACTTTATCGTTTAAAAAAATCTATTTAACTGTCGACCTTTATAACTTACGCTATACGACCATCTATTCAGAGATGGTCGTTTTTTTATGTGTAAATACCGAAAACTTACCGCCGATAGGAGTCATCTTTATTTCTTTCAATGATGATTTAATGCAAAAATTAGCCCTTCAAAAGAACAATGCATTCAGTTATAAATGATTTGATCAATCGAGAGCTAAAATACATTTAGCGTTGAACAACGAAAAGTACGCTCTATCGCTGAGTTAAATACAAAAAACGCAGCACCATCAAAAATGTTTTCGATAAGCTGCGCATATACTATTCATTTTTAAGTTTATAGATGATTTAAAACAGTCATGAGAAAACGCTTTCTAAAACTGTATTAATATAGCTTTGTTTTTGTGTTAGTACAGATTTTACTGTGATCTACTTTTGTTATCAATATTAACTTTAACAATCTATTTCTGATATGTATTGATGATTTCTAAATAATCTCCCATTTTTTTCTATCTTTAAAATTTACAAAAAAATAAAATGAGCGACTCTACGAGAGCGCTCATTTTCACAAAGGGGATGGGAGAAATGTTCACGTTCAAACAAAGGGGTGTATGTTTGTTTGTGATTTATTTCACAGTCATTACTTTATCACTTAATCCCTTATATAGCAACGGTTTTATATTATGTTCACATATTAGACACAATGAAAACGGATACAATTTCACATTTATTAAAACCTATAAAATCCGACAAAAATATGTGTTGAATCCGACATTTTATTTTCGAAGTTTTTATTTCACTTGTAAATAATTACCTCAAATTTATTCTTTTTTGTAAAATCTGATCATCCCAATTTTTAGCACTTCAATTTGAAGTTTCCCCCCTGCCCAATCACTAATTTATTAAACTGTACTATAAAATAGGCTATTTTTTTGAAAAGAAAAGGCTCACAATAATGAAATTCATTATTGTGAGCCTTGCATATTATCATTATTTACTTAATAATTTCTCTAATTCGACAAGGTTTTTCTCAAATAAATCAAATGCTAATTGGATTGGTTCTGCTGATTCCATATCAACACCTGCTGCACGAAGTACATTGATTGGAGAATCCGAGCAACCTGCTTTTAAGAAGTTATTTGTATAACGTTCTACAGCTGGAGCACCTTCAGATAAGATTTGGCTACTTAATGCAATTGCAGCTGATTTACCAGTCGCATATTGATATACATAGTAATTGTAATAGAAGTGAGGAATTCTAGCCCATTCTAGTGCAATTTCATCATCACTTACCATGTGATCACCGAAGTAGAATTTATTCAACTCATGATATTTAGCAGATAGTGCATCTGCAGTTAATGGTTCACCATTACGATCCATTTCATGAATGATATGTTCGAATTCAGCAAACATTGTTTGACGAATGATTGTGCCTCGGAAAGAATCTAACCAATGATTTAAAATGTAAATTCTTAATTTCTCATCTTCTACAGTTTTTAGAAGATAGTCTGTCAGTAATTCTTCATTACAAGTAGATGCTACTTCTGCTACGAAGATTGAGTAATCTCCATATACTGCAGGTTGGTTATTACGAGAATAATAACTGTGTACTGAATGCCCAAATTCATGAACTAAAGTGTACAGATTATCCAAATTATCTTGCCAGTTCATTAGGATATATGGGTTCGTACCATATGCTCCTGAAGAATAGGCACCACTACGCTTCCCTTTATTCTCTACAACGTCTACCCAGCGATCTTGAAGCGCTTGTTTGACGATTCCAACATACTCGTCACCCATTGCTTCAAAGCTGTTTAGCATATGCTCTGTCGCTTTTTCATAAGGCATATCCATTTTCGCTTCTGATACTAATGGTGTATAAACATCCCACATATGCAGCTCATCTACACCTAATACTTTTTTACGTAATTCTAAGTAACGATGCATTAAACCGATGTTTTTGTGCACTGTATCGATCAATTGATCATATACTTTTTCAGGAATACTATTAGCTGCCATTGCAGCATGACGAGCAGAATCGTATTTACGGATTCGGGCTGATACCGTATGACCTTTTACATTTCCTGCTAGAGTTGAAGCAAATGTATTTTTGAATTTACCAAAAGTAGCATACATCGCTTTAAAACCTGCTTCACGTACTGAACGATCCGCACTTTCTAAGAAATGTACATAATTGCCGTGCGTTAATTGTACGTCATTGCCATTTTCATCTTTTACGATTGGGAATTCAAGATCCGCATTATTTAACATGCCGAATGTGTTTGCAGAAGCACTGTTCACTTCACTCATTTGAGCTAACAATGATTCTTGCTCTGTTGAAAGAACGTGCGCGCGTTGTTCATTAATTTCTTTTAATTCTTGTTTATATAAACGTAATTCCTCATTCTCTTCTAAGTATTGCGTAATTTGAGATTCAGGTAATGCTAAAATTTCTGGCACTAAAAATGATAATGCTGTAGAAACTTTTGCAATTTGAGAACTACTTCTGCTTTCAATTGCTTGGAACTCACTATTTGTCGTGTCTTGATCTGAACGCATATGTGCGAAAGTATAAAGTACACCGATTTTTGTGTAAACGTCATCGCGATAACGAAGAACTTCCAACATAGCATTTGCGCCATTTTTTAAAGTTCCTTGATATGTAGGAGCTTTTTCAAGAAGTGTATCTAACTCATCGTATGATTTATTCCACACCTCTACTGACTCAAAAATATCTGATAATCGCCATGTTAATTCTTCTGGTACTTCATTTCTTAATGGAATTGTTTTTACTTCTGCCATTATTATTGGCCTCCTCTAATGATGTTTTTTTATTTCTATTCCATTTTCTCAATTATCAAACTATTATGCAACAAAATGGATGTGAATCTTTCACAATTCGAAATAATTATACACCAATGAAGAGAAAATTGAGCCTTCAAGGTCTTCCCACTCTAACTTCGGGTTATGTTCGCATAGAAAATCGACGTAGTATTGAAATTCTTTTTTCGTTATTCGGTATTGAGGATATTTGGAATGGAAGTAATGATACACATCCGTTCTTCCAATTGATTTCATTAGAAGGACTGCTAGTAGTTGCCATTCAACACTATGCTTTGATTGAACTTCACTCATCGGAATGCCAATCCAGTTTGGAATTAATCCCAGCATGATTTTCTCATCGTAGCTTTCTTTTAAAAACGGATCCTTCAATCCCCTTTTATTAAAACGGACTCTATTTTGTAAATATCTTATTTTTTCAATTTGCCAAATTTCATCATACAATTCATGATTGATTTCTTCCTTTAGACTAAGTGATTGAAATTGCTGTTCTTTTAGAGAGATATTTTTTACAGTTGCGATGAATTGATTGCCCGAAATATGAACTAAATGATTGAAATGCCAAAAACATCTATTTTCTACATCAAAGGAAATACAGGATGCACTTTTTATAAATTGCTGCGTAAAAGGGGTAAGTCGAACTTTACGAGTACCCGAAAAAACTTGGCCAACTGTTTTAGGAAACCAGATCGGTGTCACATCGACTGCTTGATACCCTTGATTTCTCTTATCCAAAAGCTGCTTCGTTATAGGACTACATTGGAATTCAATCGCATAGTATTTTTCATTGTTTTTCACTAAAAGATCCGGTCTTTGGCGAATTCTTTTTAAATATGGTTCTAATAATGTAGGGATTTTTTGAGATTGCAGCCAACTATAGAGCAAATGCTTCCCTTTTAGATGAATGGCTGTTTCACCTTCCGAGAACACATCACAATCATTTTTTCGGATATGAGCGAAATGAGGGATTATGATCTCACCAATTTTCAACATAACTTTTTGACCGCAGGCAGGACAGTAAAATTCACGTTCTTTTCGAATCTCTTTTAAGCGCTCTTTTGTCACTTCTAATGTTAGACGCATTTGTTCTCCAGTTTCTGAATTAGCTGACAGCATTCGACCACCCCCATGTCTATTTATTCTATGTCTATATGCGATTTTTTTCGAATGAAGAAAACGACTCATTTCCGTATTTCTAAACGAATTTCAATCTTAAAATCTCATTTCAACTCCCTTATCTACTCCTTTTAATAAATACGCAATTTTTTCGTCATTTTCAGAAGCTGCTGTCTACAAGGTCGAACACTATTCAAAAGGGTCTGAAACATAAAAAAACACCCCGAAAGCTAGTTTTCACTCTAACTTTCGCGGTGCGATTTATTTGTAATTCGGACTCATTTTAGAAGTATTCTCTTGTAATACGGAAGCAATCGCCTTCCATAATAGGCTTACCATATTCACGAATCACATGGATTGTCTTAGAAGATTCATCCGCGTATTCAAGAATCGGGCTAATAATGTCCTGTTGATCTTCAACATCTTGAATTTCATGTAGATCAACATATAAATAATATTTGCCTTCGTATTCGAAAAGCTCATTTATTAAATCGAAGTCTTCAGGTGCCGACTTCGCTAATGGAATCAAGTCGTCAAAATTCTTGAATTCAAAAACAATATCGTCTACTAAAACGTCTTCTTCCTCGATAAAATCAGGAATATTCGGGTTAAACGGATCTACATCAAATAAATTTGAAAATTGATTACCTTTGGCCTGTAAGTCTTCCATTCCAGCCCCTAACATTTCAGTTGGGTTCGTCACGATTGTTACAGTTAATTCAAGGCCGACATCTTTTGCCACGACTTGAATCCATAAAGGACCGTTAATTTCAAATTGATCATCATTCACTTCATCCATCATCACCCAGAAAAGTTCTTCGCCTTTATCTCGGTTATACCATATTTCGTCTTTCGTAAAGCCGCGTTCCTCAATATCTTTATATGAAATCACTAATTTAATTGTATTTTCATTAATACGTTCTATATCCATATTAAACAACTCCCTTCGGCTAACTCATGTGCGAGTATATCCCCTTGGATAACGTAGTGCTGCTACCTCTATTGTAATTCTTCCTCGCTAAAAAAGAAAAGAAAAAGTCCTATTTACTATCGTTATATGAATTTTAGAGAAGTATGACTAGAAATGCAACATTTTAAACTAATAATAGCTGTTTTTTAAAAATCAGGGGAGGTTTTATAGCGAATTCAAAAAAATACCCTACAAGTAGGTCTTTTTTCAAAGTAACCGACTTATAGGATATGTTTTGAGTTAGTTAATATTAATTAACTAAGCGCTGAGCTTCTTGAAGTTGGTAAGCTCGAACTTTACGTGGTAGGAAACGACGAATTTCATCTTCGTTATAACCGACCTGTAATCTTTTTTCATCAAGGATAATCGGACGGCGTAAAAGCCCTGGATTTTCTTGAATCAATTCATATAATTTCTGAAGTGGAAGTGTTTCTACATCCACATGAAGTTTTTGGAAAGTTTTAGAACGTGTCGAGATGATCTCATCAGTGCCATCTTCCGTCATTCTTAAAATTTCTTTGATTTCAGAAATCGTTAGTGGTTCAGCAAATATATTTCTTTCTTTATAAGCAATATCGTGTTCCTCTAACCAAGCTTTCGCTTTACGACAAGAAGTACAGCTCGGAGATGTAAATAATGTTACTATCATATCTAGCACATCCTTTCAAATGTTTGAATCATTTTTATTTTCTAAATTAGAATAAATATAATAAAGAAGTCTAACTTCATTATACAACAGTTTCTTAATTTTGAATATAGATTTTCGATAATTTTTTAAAGCGATATATTGTACTACCAACTGTAGTTACGAATCAAGTAAAATGCCGATAAATGAATTATTCCCTATTTTTAGCATCTATAAACCTATTTCTCGAAAAAATATTTTCTCATTTAGATTTTATCAATTGAAAATGCTTTTACAGCGCATTTTCTACATATTTGCATTCCAAATAAAAATAGACTATAATTCAACTAATTTAAAAATGGACGAAGATGAAGAGTAGTAAATAATTTTTGTATATATAGAGAGTCTGTGGTCGGTGCAAACAGATTATGCGAATTATTGAATGGACTTCGGAGTCAGCTTTGTGAAATTGATAGTAGCTCAGCTCGCATCGCCTCACGTTACGAGGTAGAGTGGCCTTTTATTAGGCAAGCTTGGGTGGTACCGCGGATTATAAACATCATTCGTCCCTTTTTGGGGATGCATGATGTTTTTTTATTTCAAGGAGGAATTTATATGAAAAAAAGAATCTTTTCTGGCGTTCAGCCAACAGGTGTTATTACATTAGGCAACTATATCGGTGCGTTCCGTCAATTCGTTCAAGTACAAGATGAGTACGATAGTATTTTTTGTATCGTAGATCAACATGCGATTACGATGCCACAAGATAGCAAAGATTTACATGAAAATATCCGTAAATTAGCTGCGACTTATTTAGCAGCAGGGATTGATCCAACGAAATCAACTTTATTCATTCAATCAGAAGTACCAGCACACGCACAAGCTGGATGGATGCTGCAATGTATCGCTTCAATCGGTGAATTAGAGCGTATGACGCAATTCAAAGATAAATCTTCAAAAGAAAATGTGTCCGTTTCTGCTGGATTACTAACATATCCACCATTAATGGCAGGCGATATTCTTCTATATAACACGCATTTAGTGCCTGTTGGCGATGATCAAAAACAACATATCGAATTAACACGTGATTTAGCAGAGCGTTTCAACAAGCGTTTCGGCAAAACATTCGTTATTCCTGATATTCAGTTACCAAAAAATGGCGCGCGCATTAAATCGCTTCAAGAACCAACGAAGAAAATGAGTAAATCGGATACGAATACAAAAGCGACAATTCGTATTTTAGATGAGCCAAAACAAATCGAGAAAAAAATCAAATCTGCGGTTACGGACTCTGAAGGAATCGTTCGTTTCGATGTAGAAAATAAACCAGGCGTTTCAAACTTGATCATCATCGAATCTTCATTAACAGGCAAAACAGTGAATGAAGTTGTGGCGAAGTATGAAGGTAAAGGTTACGGTGACTTCAAAGCTGGCGTGGCTGAAGCTGTCATCAACCATTTAGCGCCTATACAAGCTCGTTACAAGGAATTAATCGACTCTCCTGAACTAGATCGCATTCTTGACGAAGGTCGCGACAAAGCGAATGCTATCGCTTCTGCAACGGTTGATCGTATGGAAGCAGCAATGGGTCTTGGACGCAAAGTGAAAAAGAAAAAATAATACAAAAAAATGAGGAATCATGCTAATTCAGCATGATTCCTCATTTTTTATTTTATTTAAACTTCGTATTTTTTGAATACTAATGTTGCGTTATGTCCACCGAATCCGAATGAGTTACTTAATGCGTAATCCATCGTTTTCTCTACCGCTGCATTTGGTGTGTAGTTTAGATCACACTCTTCAGCTTGGTTTTGAAGATTCATTGTTGGTGGTACAATTCCTTCTTTCAGCGCTAACACCGAGAAGATTGCCTCAACACCACCAGCTGCGCCAAGCATATGACCAGTCATTGATTTCGTTGAACTGATTGCTACTTTTTGTGCGTGATCGCCTAATACTTTTTTGATTGCTTCTGTTTCAAGCATATCATTGTAATAAGTAGACGTACCATGCGCATTAATATAATCAATTTGTGATGGATCAATGCCAGCATCTTGAATCGCTTGGTTCATCGCACGTGCTGCACCTTCCCCACCAGGAGCTGGAGCAGTAATATGATAAGCATCACCTGAAGCGCCGTATCCAACTACTTCACCGTAGATTTTTGCGCCACGAGCTAATGCAAATTCAAGGCTTTCAAGAACGACAACGCCAGCACCTTCACCCATTACGAAACCATCGCGGTCTTTATCGAAAGGACGTGAAGCTGTTTTCGGATCTTGGTTTAATGATAAAGCAGTGTTTGAACAGAAACCAGCTACTGATAATTCAGTAATTGGTGCTTCAGTTCCCCCTGTAATCATTGCATCTGCATCGCCACGTTGAATAACTTTGAAAGCATCACCGATTGAGTTTGTTCCTGTTGCACAAGCAGTTACTGTACAAGTGTTAATACCTTTAGCGCCTAAATGAATCGAAACTTGTCCTGCTGCCATATCTGGAATCATCATTGGTACGAAGAAAGGACTTACACGACGAGGACCTTTCGTAATTAGGTTATTGTATTGTTGTTCAAAAGTTTCCATACCACCGATACCAGAACCTAACCATACGCCGATTCGATCAGCATTTGATTCATCAATTGTTAAATCTGCATCTTTTACAGCCATAGTTGAAGCTGCAATTGCATAATGCGTGAAGCGGTCCATTTTACGTGCTTCTTTTTTTACAACATATTGTTCGATATCGAAGTCTGTTACTTCTGCTGCAACACTTACCGGGAATTTTTCAGCGTCAATACGAGTTAGTAAACCTACACCTGACTCCCCTTTTTTAACTGCTTCCCAAGTTGCATGTGCATCGTTTGCTAAAGGTGTCACTGCACCAATACCTGTAATTACTACTCTATGTTTCGTCATTTTTAAAAACCCCTTCTCTCTTTACCTCAAATTATTTTCCGTATCTTAAAGTTAATGCGCCCCAAGTTAGGCCGCCACCGAAGCCGACTAATACTAAAAGGTCACCATCTTTAATCTGACCATTTTCAACACATTCAACCATCGCATTACCAATTGAAGCTGCTGACGTATTACCATATTTGCTAATGACTGTCGCCACTTTTTCTTCAGGCAATTCTAGTCGTTTACGAGCCGATTCAATAATGCGAATATTCGCTTGGTGTGGAATTAGGAAATCAACGTCTTCTTTTGTATAACCAGCTTTTTCAATGACATTAATTGCTGATTCGCCCATTTGACGGACTGCAAATTTGAATACTTCACGACCATTCATCACAATATGATCTTCCTCATCTTGATATAAATGCTTGCCGCCAGTACCATCTGCGCCTAATTCGAATGATAAAATGCCTTTACCTTCTGAAACATTACCGACTACAGCTGCACAAGCACCATCTCCGAAAAGAACGGCAGTGTTACGATCAGACCAATCTGTAATTTTCGATAATTTCTCAACACCGACAACTAATACATAATCATATGTACCTGCTTCGACAAAATGTTTTGCAGTTACTAATCCATAAATATATCCTGCACAAGCTGCTGCTTGATCCATTGCCGCTGCATTTTTCGCACCGATTTTCTCTTGTACCATGCAAGCTACCGACGGGAATGGTTGATCAGGTGTTACTGTATTTACTAAAATCAGACCGACTTGATCTGCCGTAATACCTGCATCTTTCAATGCTGCTTCTGCTGCTTTATATGCTAAATCCGATGTATTTTCATCATCACCGGCGATTCTACGTTCTTCGATTCCTGTTCTCGTGCGAATCCATTCATCAGATGTATCCATGATTTTTTCTAAATCCGCATTTGTAACGATTTTCTCCGGTACATATCTTCCAATACCGACTAAACCAGCTGCCATATTTAGCGCCCCTTTTCGAATACCAATTATTAATACCTGGTACTAATTATAGACGATGCAATATTTCATTTCAACTGTATTGTCAAAACTTCGACAAAAAGTCATTCACAAGTAAAAACTTTCTTTTGTTTTGTATAACAATTATGCTATTATTAATAGAGTATAAATGTAAACTCAGAGGTGAAATTAAATGAAATATATCGCATTATTAGTTTGGTCTGCAATTTTATTCTCAGTATTAAACTATGTAGTATCAGCAGTCAACAACGTTAAATTTGACGGTGAAGTTTTCCAAAAAGGATTAATTTATTCAGTTGTATTCGCTGTATTCGTTTTAATCGTGAGTGCTATTATTCCAAACGAATCACCAAAAGAATTTGGTGCTAAATCAGAATAATTGAAGGAAGCCATGCTAATTGCACGGCTTTTTTTATGCCTTGAATTTACACTTTAAGTGCAACACAAAAAGAGACTCAAAGATTCAAACCTAGTAAAATAGTGTTTACAACGACAACTATTGAAAGGATTGAAAACTATGAGCCTCTATAAACATCTTACCATAGACGAAAGAGAACGGATATTTCTTCTTTTCCATCAAGGTGATTCGATTCGCGATATTGCGAAATTGTTAGAAAGAAACCCTTCTACGATCAGTCGAGAACTAAAAAGAAATCAAATAAATCAAAACTATTCACCTTCAGTTGCACAATCAAAATATACAAAAAGAAAATCCAATTGTGGAAGAAAGCTTCTTTTAAAGAATCCTGAATTAAAAGCGCTTGTTAAAAAACTATTTTTAAACAAGCAGTGGTCACCAGAACAGATTGCTTCTCGAATTAAGTTCGAGAAATCAGCCTATAGGATTAGTTTTAATACGATTTATCGCGCGATTTACCGAGGCGATTTTAATGAAGCAAACTTAAGTCGTGGACACCGAGGGGCTATTCGAAAAGAATTTTCTAGTGAATATTTAGATAAGACATTGAATGTGATTGAAAAATATGCCAAAAATGGTAATAATAAAGCCAAAAACTTTTAACTGACAAAAGATTTAATAAGTAACGTATAAGAAAGGTAATGTGTGGTGATCTTATGAAGAATTTTTATTCTGTTAAGTTATTGTTTGAGTCTGTAGTTTCTTTGAATTTAAGTCCGGAAAAGATATTTGAAGAAAGAATTATTTTAGTACAAGCAGAAAACAGCGATGACATTAGTAATTTAGTGTATAGCAAATTTCCTCCAGATACTTATTCAAATAGTGAGGGAGGATTTACTACAATTCAACTTGTAGAGATTCTTGATGTATTTGAGTTAGTTGATGATATCGAGGAATCTTTAAATTTTAAAGAAGTTTATAGTCGGCATTTGATATTTGAACAAGATGTTACTGCGAAAGAAGCGATTGGATTATATAGTTTAGATAAATAAAAATAGAGAGGTGGGAATCAAATCCTACCTCTCTTTTGCATGCTTATTTAATTTTGATTGTTCCTTCTTCAAGATATGCAGTCATCGTATCATCTGCCACTTTTTCGCCTCTTAATAACTCTTGTGCGACTGGTGTTTCTAAATGACGTTGAATGAATCGACGTAGCGGACGCGCACCGAATGCTGGATCTGCGCCTTCAGTAGCAATCCATTGAATGACATCATCACCGACTACTAATTTAATCTCTTGTTCTGCCACACGTTGAATTAAATGTGCGACATATTTTTTCGTAATCGCGAAGAAATGTTCATCTGATAATGAGTGGAACATGACGATATCATCTAAGCGGTTCAGTAATTCTGGTTTGAAATATTGTTTCAATTCAGCCATTACTAAATCTTCAACCGCATGTCCTTCCGTATCATGCATCTCTAATAAATAATGCGAGCCGATATTTGAAGTCATGATGACCACGGTATTCGTAAAGTTGACCATACGACCTTGGCTATCTGTAATGCGACCATCATCTAAAATTTGTAGTAGAATATTTGCCACATCTGGATGTGCTTTTTCAATCTCATCAAGAAGTATTACTGAGTACGGATTTCGACGAACTGCTTCTGTTAATTGACCGCCTTCTTCATAACCGATGTAACCTGGAGGTGCACCAACTAGACGAGAAACACTATGTTTTTCCATATACTCAGACATATCAATTCTTACAAAGTGATCTTCAGAATCGAATAATTGAGCTGCTAAAGCTTTCGCTAACTCAGTTTTACCGACACCAGTTGGACCTAAGAATAGGAATGAGCCAATCGGTTTATTCGGATCTTGAATTCCTGCTCTTGCTCTCCAAACAGCTTCTGACACTAAACGAACGGCATCATTTTGTCCAACGACACGTTCATGAAGCGTATCTTTTAAAGCAAGTAATTTTTCGCGCTCGCCTTCTAGCATTTTCGTCACTGGAATACCTGTCCAACGAGATACGATGCTCGCAATTTCCTCAGCTGTTACATCTTCACGTAATAATTTTTCACCAGATTCTTCAACTTGTTCTTCCAAAGTAGCTAATTCTTTTTCTAACTCTGGAATTTTACCATGACGTAAAATCGCTGCGTTGTTTAAATCATAATTACTTTCAGCTTCTTCTAATTGATGACGATATTGATCTAATTTCTCACGTTTTTCTTGTACGATTTTCAATGAATCTTTTTCTTGTTGCCATTGTTCACGCATCGCTTGTGAAGAAGATTTTAGTTCTTCTAATTCTTCACGAAGTGCTGCTAAACGTTTTTTACTCGCATCATCTTCTTCTTTCATCAATGCTTGTTCTTCAATTTCTAATTGCATTTGACGGCGTGTTACTTCATCTAATTCTGATGGCATCGAATCAATTTCTGTACGAATCATGGCACAAGCTTCATCGACTAAATCAATCGCTTTATCCGGTAAAAATCTTTCCGTAATATAACGATTTGATAGTTGAGCAGCTGCTACGATTGCACGGTCGTGAATTCTAACACCGTGATGAAGTTCAAAACGTTCTTTCAATCCACGAAGAATCGACACTGTATCTTCTACTGATGGTTCACGTACTAACACTTGTTGAAATCGTCTTTCAAGTGCAGGATCTTTCTCAATATTCGTGCGATACTCATCTAAAGTAGTTGCACCGATACAGTGAAGTTCACCACGAGCTAACATTGGTTTCAACATATTACCCGCATCCATTGAACCTTCAGTTTTACCTGCGCCCACAATCGTATGAATTTCGTCAATGAATAAAATGATTTTACCTTCTGATTCACGCACTTGTTTTAATACACCTTGTAAACGTTCTTCAAATTGTCCTCGGTAACTCGCCCCTGCGATTAATGCGCTCATATCTAACTCATAGATGATGCGATCTTTTAATCCTTCAGGTACGTCCCCTTTGACAATTCGTTGTGCTAAGCCTTCAACAATTGCCGTTTTACCAACACCCGGCTCGCCAATTAGTACCGGGTTATTTTTCGTTTTACGTGATAGAATTCTGATGACATCTCGGATTTCCTGGTCACGACCAATTACCGGATCCATCTTCCCATCTTTAACCGCCTCGACTAAATTACGTCCATATGTTTCTAGTGGGTTTTTATCTTCTTGTTGTTGATTCATTTGCATATGTCTTTCCTCCTCTTTGACTATCTTTGACCTTTTGTTAATTTTATTATATTCACTGTAGATTAAAATATCAAGTGAAAACTCTGACCTTTTTTGACTAAAAGAAAAACTTTGTTTGAACATTCCATTATTTGTTATAATTGTTAAAACGGAGGTGGGTCAGTTTGAATGAAAAAATCCCAAATTTACTAAAATCACTATTTAAAGAACATGGCACTAAAATAGAATTCACGAAAAACAAGACGATTTTTTCCGAAAGTGACGAAGCGAATTCCGTTTACTTCCTTATGAAAGGACGCGTTTCCCTCTCTAAAACTACGAGCGGTGGCAAAGAATTAACAACTCGACTTTGCGGACATGATGATTGCTTTGGAGAAAATATTTTATTCACATCTATTCAAACTTATCCCTTCTCAGCAAAGACCATTGAAGCATCAACCATTTTAGTAATCAGTCGAAGCACATTGGAAAATCTTCTCCACGGGAATAGTTCTGCCCTACTTGACTGTATCCAATGGCTGCAAATTCAAAACATGCGTGAACAATCAAAATTACGTGATTTACTACTTTACGGCAAAAAAGGTGCGCTCTACTCTACTTTAATACGATTATCGAATACTTTTGGTGTCAAAAATGAAGATGGCTCGATTATTATTCCTGAAAGATATACGCATAGCGATCTTGCAAATCTATGTGCGTCTAGTCGGGAAGTCGTCAATCGCCTCATGAAAGAGTTGAAAGAAGCTCATGTCATTTCTGATCAAGCAGGAATCATCACTATTTTGAAGATCACCTATTTAAAAACTTATTGTGAGTGCGATCAATGCCCCGATTCCCTATGTAAATTAAATTAAAAAAAGATGACTCCGTTCAATTATCGGGGTCATCTTTGCGTAGCCTAATAAAATGCTACTTTTTATTATTTTCTATACGTCGCTTTTCACTATTGCGTTCATGCATAGCAATTAGTTCATAGCTAATAATTAAAGCTGCCAATAAGCCCATCGCAACAACTACAATTAATGAAAGCACTCCACCATCTGATTCTACAGCTTTAGGAAATATAATTGGGCCACTCCAAATATAATCATCAGCGATCATTGAAAAAACATTTATTTGAACAAAAAAATAAAAGATAATACTAACTAGTGTAATTCTTGAACCTTTTATTCCTTTGTTATGATCCGTCACAAGCAGTAATATAACGAGTAGCACTGGTGAAAAAATAAGAATCAAAATTACAGCATAAAACCAATCAACATATGCAAAAATCGATAAACAAATAACGAATAACAATTCAAGAGCTAAAAAACTTAATAATTTTTTCAAATCCTTTTCTCCAATTCTAATTTTTAGGTTATCACCCTTTATATTATATCAAATAAACACTATAATGATAGATTTTTAACAAAAACAATTTCCCATTGCGTTTATTCATCTTGAGCGCTTTCATGTCGAAGCTGTTCACTAATTTTCGGCGAAAAGCTGGCAAGTTTATTACTAGCTGTTAAAGGGTCTAACCCTTTTTTCATGTGTAGCAACACTTGCTGCTCGTATGCATGAAATTTCGTAGTATGGATTGCTAAATCAAATGGCGATTCTGGTAAATCATATTTTTCACGCAAGTGTTGCCACTTTTCTTCGGAATGCGACACTCTAATAGATTCTCCAACTTCACTAACCCGACGCTCAACCGTTTTATACGGTGCCGCAGATAAATCGGCGATCAAAAGTATTGCCTGTTCTTCATTCCATTTTGATTTAAATCGTTTCCACAAAGACTTCACAAGCGGTTTTGGTAACATTACGCATGCGGCAAAACGATCAGCGGCACGTTCATGATCAAAATCTTCTTTCTGCATTTTACTTGCTTCTGAATGATGCCAAAGTTCATGTGAAGCAGTAAAATAGCGTGTTCTTAAAGAATGCTGTGTATTTAACACTACAAACTTATCTCCTGATTGATGGGTTACAGCTGCACCAAAAAACGAAACATCTTCAATATTTTTATAGACTAATTCTACTTTCTCACTCAAGATTTGTTCAATTTGAGAGCCTAAGAATAAATCACAACCGTATACATCATCTAAAAAAAATGCGGCAAATGCTTCTGCAGTTTTTTCAGCTTGTTCACGTATATTCATTTATTTCACCTGCTTCATGGTCACATAATCTTCAATCGCAAAAAGGACAGATTCAAAAGCGCGCTTTGACTGACGAGTTGTTGTTTGGCCTCTAAAAACGATTTCAAGTGGTTCGTTTGTTTCCTCTACTTTAAGTAAATCCTCCATTTCCGTATTCAATGCTTTTGAAATTGAAACTAAACGCTCGGGCTTCATGACACGCTCTCCCGATAGCATATGACCAATCAATGATTTACTAATTCCTGTTTCTTTGCTCAAATCTTGATAAGATTTTCCTTGTTCTTGTAATAAATTTTTAATGCGTATTAATACATATTCATTCGAATTCATATTATCCCTCCGTCGTCTACAATTATTATACAATCTTTTGTAGACGACTACAATTTTATTTAACTATTCGAAGGCAAGGACTCCTACAGAAAAACAAGCGACGGAAAGCTTTCGTTATTTCTAAAACTTTTACTTATTCAAACACAAAAAAACATCTAAAGTAATTTTCTACTTTAGATGCTTCTTTTTAGTGCTATTTCAATAAATCATTAAATTGCTTTTTAAAGATGGGACCGAATGATTTTGCGTATGAATTCGTAATATGATCATAATCTCGATAGACTACGATATTCCCGATAATCGGTGCAAATTGCTGATCCATTTTAAAGAAATCGGTTAAATCAAGTAGATTCAATTGACCTGGATTAGCTTCTAACTTCTTCCAAGCTGCATCATCTAATTGATTATCTTCTTTATTCATTTTTTCAATTGTCGCTTCCTTGCCATTTTGTTCAATCGATTCTAAAACATTGAACGTATAGCGTGGATTGTCGCGAAGACCTAAAACTTTAATGCCTGCATTATTCACAAGCCACATTTGTTCAACTAAAGCATCTTGAATATTTACTTTCGCAGTGTTTGACGCGGTAATATGATTCACAACTAAATCAATATCATTGGATTTTAAATAATCCATCGTTTTTTCAACCCATTGATCCTTCATACTACCTTCTTCATATCCTGTTGAAAAACGAGTTCCCGAACGTGTAATATTCAAGACACGATAATCCGTTCCTTTAACTGCCTCAAGAATTGCCCCTAACCATTGCTCTGAGTGAGAACTCCCTACTAAAGCAATTGTTT
This sequence comes from Kurthia zopfii, assembly GCF_003143955.1. Classification (GTDB taxonomy): domain Bacteria; phylum Bacillota; class Bacilli; order Bacillales_A; family Planococcaceae; genus Kurthia; species Kurthia zopfii. Next base: position 24,423 of record NZ_QFVS01000034.1, read on the forward strand.
TCGAATAGCCTTCTTCCTTACCGTAAACGCCAACTTTTACATCAACTTCTTTTAACGTTTGGTTACTGCCATCGATATGTGATTGTGGTAAGTCATTGAAGACATTCGCAAAACTTGGGATTGGATCGACATCTGGCACTTTCACTTCGCCTAAAGATGCGATTGCTCCTGGATATTGATCGACAGTCGCATTTTTCGCAAGCTGCTTCTCATTTGAAAAGTTTACGAAAATTAAGCCGCAAATTAGTAAAACATTCACTGTACCGATGATGCCAATCTTACTGAATGAAGTACTTGTGAATTTCGCTTCACGTATTGGTTTCTCCACATATTTCGTCATTAAATGCGCTAAAATAAACGACACAATGATAATCGCGCTTCCGACTAAGAAATTTGGATTTTCAGTTGAGACATTATATTTATAAAATGATAATAAAATCCAATGCCATAAATATACGCCGAATGATAAACCACCTAATTTAACAAGAATTGGTGAAGCTAGAACTCTTTTGACACCGAATTTCACATTGCGTGTACCTGATAAAATAATGAATACCGCACAAGTCATCGGCCATAAAGCAATATAGCCAGGGAACATTTCTGAAACATTGAATAAAATCCCAGTAGTTAATAATCCGATTAATCCAAGCCATCCAATGATTGTCGCCGTTAGTTTTGAGACATGGATGTAAGAAAGATTAATACATAATAGACCACCTAGTGCAAACTCCCATACACGCGTAAATGTAATGAAGTAAGCGAACGGTTGGTTTACTGAAGTTAAATAAACTGAGTAAACTAAAGACACAATAAATACTGAACCTAAAATCAAGTTAATTAATTTTCTCGTATTTGTAATTTCAAATTTTTTAATTAGAAATAAAATTATTGTGAATAACACAAACCAAATTAAGTAAAACTGCCCTTGAATGGACATTGCCCAGAAATGCTCTACGGGTGTTTTCATTTGTTGTGCGTCAAGATAATCCGTATTTGAAAAGGCTAATTGCCAGTTTTCAAAATAGAACATGGAAGCTATTAATTCTTTGGTTGTTTTTACTAGAATGGATTCTGGTAATAAGTAGTAACTTAAAATCGCTACAATTGATACCGTAAAAAATACTGCGGGGAGTAATCTTTTCATTAATTTTAATATATACGGACCGAACTTAAACTCACCTGTTCGGTTAATTGAAGAAATAATTGAAGTTGTAATTAAAAAACCTGAAACTACAAAAAATACGTCTACGCCACCAGAAACCCGATTAAACCAGATGTGATAAACTGCTACTAACAAAGCTGCAACCACTCTTAGACCTTCAATTTCTGGCCTAAACTTCCTATTAATCTGAATTAGCTGTTCATTCATGAAGTTGATCGCCTCTTTACTTTATTCATTAAAAAAGTATTTTCTTCTAAATTATATTAATTTAAAAAGAAAATACTTATTTTTTTATCTAACGCCTAATGCCATTTTAGCATAGCGTGACATATTATCTTTAGACCACGGTGGACTCCAAACAATATTTACATCTACATCTTGGACTTCTGGAAGTTCAAATAATGCCGTACGAATTTGATCGACAATTACTGGTCCCATTGGGCATCCCATTGAAGTAAGAGTCATTGTAATCATCGCCACACCAGAATCATTCAAATCAACATCATAAATAAGACCTAAATTTACAATATCAACGCCTAATTCAGGGTCGATAACATTTTCAAGAGCGCCTAACATACTGTCTTTCATATCTTGATCGATTGCCATGAAAAGTTACCCCTTTCTATATAGTGTTAATGACATCATAACAAAATATTTGCATTATCACAAACTACGAGCCATCCATTCTACGTTCGCTAACATACCTTTTCGATTGACTTGATGACCTGAACTTTTCGACGTCATATGTTGCCAATTTTCAGGATCATTTTCGTATAAATGTTTTGCTGATTCAAAAAATTCATGTGCTGGTGCATATGGAACCGTTTTGTCCTTTTTGCCATGCCAGAAAAAGACTGGTCGCCCTGCTAGTTTTTCAGGTTTACGACTAATTTCAAAATACGCTAAAGTGTCATATAGCTTTTGAATTTCTTCATCAGTCATCGGTAATTTCATACCTAAATCCTCAACTTGTTGAAGTTGTCCTTTTGCTAAATCGACATAATTCGGCGTTCCCATCATGACTGCCGCTGCATCAACCCAAGGATATACAGTTAAACAACCTAATGTTGTTATACCCCCCATTGATGTTCCGCTAACCCCGATTTTACCATTTTTTACAAGCCCTCTTTCATGTAACTGCTCTTTCAAAAAGTTTACCTCTTCGATATTTGTTAAAACAATTTCCCAAAAGCGCAAACTTAATTGGACTTGATCGAGATTTTCATCTCTTTCGCCATGTAAAATTGCATCTGGCATAATGACACGTAATCCATTTTGTACATAATTATAAGCATAATGAAGATTATGTTCTTTCGCACTTTCAAAACCGTGCAGGAAAATGACTGTAGGTGTGTTTTCGTCCATTTTTTCATCGTAAATATGTAATAACGGGATATTCCCCCATTTTTCTTGACTAATATTCATCCTGTTCATTCCTCCTTCAATACTTTTCATCGTAACAGAAATTTTTTTTCGATTCCAATGGTAGCTTTTCTCAAAAAATTCATCATATTTTGACGAACAACTGTTAATAAGGGTAAAATTAGCAGTAGAGAGGAGTTTTTCATTTATGGTTCAACCTCATTTAATCGTTTTGGATTTGGATGGTACATTACTTACAGATCAAAAAACGATTTCTCCGAAGACGAAAGAAACAATCGCTCTAGCACGCCAGCAAGGTCATCAAGTGATGATTGCAACAGGACGACCGTTTCGTGCGAGTAAACATGTCTATAATGAACTTGGATTAACCACACCTATTGTCAATTTTAATGGTGCGTATGTTCATAATCCTTCTAATAAATTATTCCTTCCCCAACATAACCCGATTGAATTGGATACAGTTAAAGATATTGTCGAATCTTTACAACCATATAAATTAGAAAATATTATCGCTGAAGTAATGGACGATATGTATTTAGAAAAACATGATCATAATTTACTTTCAGTTTTAGGTATGGGCAATCCAAAAATTACAACGGGTAAAATTCGTGAACAACTGAAAGACTCACCGACGAGTATGTTGTTACACACTTCAGAAGATGAAGTGGCGATCATCCGAGGTTATTTAGAAGAAACAAAGGCTGAAGTGATTGATCATAGAAGATGGGGTGACCCATACCATGTCATTGAGCTTGTGCGTACCGGTATTCATAAAGCGATTGGGCTAGATGTTGTCGCTAAATCGATGCAAATTCCTCGAGAGAGAATAATCGCTTTCGGAGATGAAGATAATGATTTAGAGATGATTGAATTCGCTGGCACAGGAGTAGCCATGAAAAATTCCATTCCAGAGCTAAAAAACATTGCAAATGCGGTCACATTATCCAATAATGAAGATGGCATAGCAGAATTTTTAATAGATCGATTAAAATTATAATTTAGGAGGTGCTCACATGAGAATCTATACAGATACAGCGTGTGATTTACCAAAATCTTTTTTTGGAGAAAATAATGTTCATTTATTTCCGCTTCGAGTGGAACTTGACGGACAAGAGTTTGACGATTTAATCGGTATTAATACAGACCAAATCTACTCGGAAATCCGTGGTGGAAAAAGCCCCAAAACATCTCAAGTGTCACCTGAACTTTTCATCGAGGCATTTGAAGAACTAGGGAAATCAGGTGAAGAAGGTTTATACATCGCTTTCTCATCTCAACTTTCAGGAACTTACAGCACGGCGATGATGATTCGTGAACAAGTGAAGGAAACATATCCAGAGTTAAAATTAACAATTATCGACTCGAAATGTGCTTCATTAGGTTTCGGTTTAGTCATTAAAGAAGCTGTACGTCTACGCGATGCTTCTTATTCATTTGATGAAGTTGTGAAACGTGTTCAATTCAATGCAGATCATATGGAACATTTATTCACGGTTGAGGATTTAGATTTCTTAGCAAAAGGTGGACGTGTTTCTAAAACGAGCGCATTTATCGGTGGATTATTAAGTATTAAGCCACTTTTACACGTTGAAGATGGAAAATTAATTCCGATTGAAAAAATGCGTGGTCGTAAAAAAGTTTTCAAACGTATTTTAGAATTGATGGAAGAACGCGGAGAATCACTTTCTAACCAAGTCATCGGCATTAGTCATGGTGATGATTCAGAAGCCGCAAAAGATATGAAAGAAATGATTGTTGAACGATTCCACCCACTAGGTGTAGAAGTTCATGTCATTGGCTCAACAATCGCAAGTCATGCTGGCCCTGGCACAATCGCTGTCTTCTTCTTAAATAAACTTTACGAAAATGAATAATATTGTATTGATGAGTTATGCAATTGCATAGCTCATCTTTTTGTTTATTCAAAAAAGGTGAATGAAATGAATTAGCTCATTTCACTCACCTTACGAATTATTTCTTTTGTACAAGTTGTTGTCGTTTTTTCTTCCCTCTTCTTAAAACAGCAACAATGAAGGCAATAAATAATACATAAACTAAGCCAAGTGCTGCTAAGTATGCAATATTAACGCCTTTTTTATCCTTCACTTGATAGACTTCTACAATTTCACGATCGACAACGAGGCGATATTTCGACTCATCATTTTCACGAACGATGTCTTTTTCAAACATACCGAATATTTCTTTATTTTTTCCAACTATACTCTCTGGTAAGTCGATGCTTTTCGTCTTCATCGTATTGTTCATCACAACGAACCAACGCTCATTTTTGTTAAAACGTTCGAAAACAATGAAACCATCTTTATTCTCAATTAATTTAAAATCCCCATTGCGCAATGCTTCTGAACCATTTCGTAATGATTGTAATTGGCCAATATATTTGATGATGTCATCCTTCGTTCTAAAATCCATAGCTTGTAGACTTTCCGGTGACTGCTTACCATTCATCGTAATCTCTGTTCCATACGTCATAATCGGTGTACCAGGTAATGTGAAAACTGCCCCTAAAGCTACTTTCACTCTTGTTGGCGGGAACATATTCTCCCCAGCAGCATAGTATGTGAACCTCGCACTATTCAAAGTATCCAACATGATTGAACGCGGTGTAGATTGCATTTTAGGTGAAATTGAAGCTGTTATTTGCTCTGACTTCACATCATTCTTTTTCAAACCTTGTTGTAATGCATCCATCATGGTCCGATCTTGAATTAAATCGAAACTCGCCTTGGAAGGTTCATCTGAAATTACTTTGATTGTTGGGATTGCTTTTTTTAAATCAAAAATCATATCATTAATAAAAGCAATATTCGCATCTTGAATATTCGTTAAACGAATCCCATCTAATTTATATTCCGTCGCATATTGAATCGCCGCATCAATTAGCGCTTCTTGAACTTCAGGATTATTTGTTTTCCAATTGATCGTCCCTTGCTCCTTGGCATCTGATACCCAAGCATTTCTAGATTGTGCATCAATCAATGCGTTTTTATTACTTACGCCATTAATCGGAAAATCCGCCATAACACTAATATCCTGCTTATGTAATTCTTCATACATTTTATCGTATTCTTTTTTTGTACCAAATCTTTGCTGGATTTTATTATATTGCAGTACTTTCTTACCTCTGAAATCCTCTGCTTCCATCAGCGGGCCTAGTGAAAGGAACGTGAAGTCCATCTCTTTGAAATACTGAACTTTTGTTGAAATCCCTTCAAAATCTCCCCCAGCAAAATCATTCGGATCTTTACTGTTGGCATCTCCATTATTTTGTGGATTTTTATCAAAAAATCGATCAACTAACACATCGTAAATACTGTCATTTTGCATCGTTTCCTTCTCATCTGCCTTAGCATTACTTGTAGTCGCAAGTGTAAATGCACAGACAAATGCAGAAGCCGTCATTGCCATTTTTTTAAAATACGTCATTTTTTATCCTCCTGTACAGAGCTATCACATGTAATTTTACCAAAAGTTTACTATTCTATCCATATTTTAGTGTAAAAAACAATGAAACCCATTTTTATTACACGCCACTATTATGACACATATTGGCAAAAAAAGAGACAGTGATCCACCGCCTCTCTTGTTCATAACTAATTAAATTTTGCGAAAGAAACACAACCACCTTGATCACAAGATTCAAATCCAAACTTTTCATAAAAATGACGCACATCAGCTGCCTCTTCTGTAAGCAAAACTTTTTGACGTATATGATCATATTTCATCAAAATCTTCTCCATTAATTGTGTCGCAATTCCTTGATTTTGATAGTCATTCAATACGAGAATATCTTGAATATACATTATGGATACGCCATCACTTATGATGCGAATCAACCCTACTAATAGATCTTCATGCCATGCTGTCAATACATCAAAAGATTGTTCAACTGCCTTTTCGAGTGCAGCTAAATCTTGTGTGTAAGCGGTCCATCCAACGTCAGCATACAATCTTTCTAATTGATTACTTGCAATACTTTTTTCACTTTGAAATTTAATTTCCATGATTATTCCTCCTCAAATTTTATGCATTTGAAGAGATTGTCCACAATTTCACCACTGTCTTATACCTCCTTTGCTAATTTTTGGAATGTTCAATAAATTTATTATGTAGGAAATGAAAGATTTCTTAAAATGAAAACATTGAAACTAACTACTGAATCTGCATTACTATTAAATGGGCGTCAACTTTTCAATGGAACAACAACTTATCACTTCAGCACTTCTACCATTCTTGAAAATGATGAACGGGTTCTTGTTGAAATGACTGTAGATGCATACACAAATGAACAATGGGATATTAACAAATCTCATTGTTACCAATTAGGAGACATCATTGATAGTGAAGTTGATGAATGGTTAAAACTCATCTAAGATAATCATGAAAAAGAAGAATATTGAAAGACATTCTTCTTTTTGTTTTCGGCAAAAATGAAAAAAGAGAGAAATTAATCTCTCTTTTCAAATTATTCTCTCACAAGAGGTAAGAACTCATTAATTATGTCCATTAACTCAAATATTGCCCCATCACTCATATGTGGTGGTTGAAGCATTACCCAGTAATATGCGTCGTTTTTAGGAACATATTTGAATAAGTAGTAATCATTTTTATTCTTGTCATTTTTGTATAAGAATTTAACGACTACTGAATCAGGTTTAACATAAATTCTGTGAACTTTGTGTCCTCCACTAATTTTTACAGGATAAGAGTAACTTCTCTCATCTCCGCCACTTGTGAATAGGTATTTTGCACCTTTTGGAAGTTTAGAAGATTGTGGTTTAGGTTTTACTTGAGTTTTAATAGGAGTTTTGCTAAGTTTTTTAGAAGGTTTTAATGCTTGAGAAGGGTTTGCTGCGCGGTTTGTGTAAGCGGCATATTCAGCACGTGTTACGTATTTTTTAGAATCAAATTTACCTTTGTTGTAAGGGATTACACCTTTAGCATACAATGTTGACACGTAATCTTTGTGTTTGCTAGATTTTGCAACATCTTTGAAGATATAGCCTTTTTGGTATTTCATTTTGAATGTTTTAACCATTGCTTTTGACATTTCAGCACGTGTTACTTTATCTTGCAATCCGAATTCTCCATTTGGTTTTACATCAAATACTCCAGCTCGGTAAGCTTTTTGTACTCGTTTGTAACTTGGGCTTGATGTTGGAACATCTTTGAATTTACGCCCTTTACGAATTGGTTTAAGATCTGAAGCTTTATTTGCCATACCTACCATTTGCTTACGTGTAACTCCTTTAGAAGGGCGGAATGTTCCATCTGAATAACCTGAAATAATTCCTGCCTTTTTCATTGAAGTAATGTGTTTGTACATTGTATGGGATTTTGGTACATCCTTAAATGTAGTTTTCTTAGTAGTTGCAGCGTCAGCTGAAGTTGCTGTAGCTGATAATGCGATTGTTAAAGCTAATGTTGAAACGATTAATTTTTTCATCATGTATATCTCTCCTTGGTTGATTTATTTTATCTGTATTATTTTACAACATTTTTAACTTGAGTGTTATCTAATAAAATTACACCATGCAAATAGTACCTTGTCAACAAAAAATGAAAATTTTTTTGATTTTTTTTGCCATTTTCCTTGACAAGTCAGGAGAAGTGTTGCTACTACAACACTATTCTACAAAATTAACTTTAAATATTTTTTAAATTTATTTGCAAAAGTCAAGGTTTTCTTCAGTTCACCTCCGTTTCCCAGTAAAAGAACTGAGTTGAAAGAATGCATATCTAATATAAATGTTCTAGAACTACCCACAAGAAAACACAGTTGACTTTTGTCATGGCTTGTTTCTTTCGTAGTCAACTTAAGTACTATATATCAAAAGTAGATATGAGAAACTATAAAAAAAGAAAGATCTCATTGAGATCTTTCTTTAAGCTTTCACAGTTAACTTTTTAGTGTAAGACAACTTTTTATGCTTTTCAATCAATTCTTCTAATTTTTCAGGATACTTATTAAAGTCTGCAATCTCAGAATATACTTTAATCATAGCATTAACATCATGTATTGCTCTGTGAGCTGCAATATTATTAATACCTAAAAACTCGCACATGGCTCCCATTTTATGTGAAGGCAACTCTGGGAACATTCTTTTTGAATGTGTAGCAGTATCAAAGATTTCTTTGTCTGCAAAGTTAACTCCCAGGAGTTCCAGACAACGAATGTCAAATGGGGCATTGTGAGCAACAATGACATCTGATTTAGAAACAGTATTTTGTATAAGATTCAAATGTTCTTTAATATGAGGTTTTCCTTCAAGCATACTTCCTTTAATTCCAGTAATTTCAGTAATTTCATATGGAACAATCCCATCAATTGAATAAAGTTGGTCAAGTGTTTCAATTTCCTTACTGAATCCAAGTTCTGGGACATATTGCATACCTATTTCTATAATATCTACAGGTTCATTCTTTTTAGGGAACCCTGTAGTTTCAATGTCAAAAAATAATACGTTAAGTCCTTTGTGTAATAAGTTTTCCATATAAACATCTCCTTAATACATAACTATATCAGAGATTGTTCAAGTATGAATTATTAAAAGATTGCTTAAATATTCACAAAGTGATAAATGAGCCATGCAATAATTATATCTAATAGCATGCTCTTTATTGAAAGTGGATTCTTGAAAATCTCAGTATATAAAAAACTGATACTATTACGATGCAAATCGGAATAATATGATCTGTTTTATCAATTAGTTCCCCTGCTAATAATAATAGTAACATTCCTACAAAAAAATAAAATACTTCTTTAAAATTCATTAATGATTTGACCTCTTTCCTTGCAACATAACTTACTTAATTTCTTCCCAATCAACGAATTAATACTTTTCTTTTTATAGATTTGCCATTACTTTACCTCTGTAGAGTAAGCGCTTGCCCTTCTCATAGTTATTACCACTCTGTGATAATGGTTCGTCATCATCTCCTAGGTGCGGGCATCACACGATAGGACTAAATTAATACGTCTACATAGTGATTCGTAATGAATTGCTACTTGCTAGACGCAAGTTGGATAAGCAACGCAACACTGTCTACATGACGTAGATTGAGGAGTATTTGCAACAAATCTAAAAATAATACGCTGGATTAATGGTCTAACTGGTATACATTCAGGTTTTGTTCTCCAGCAATTAGGGAATTTATTTAATGTACTAGCCATAATTTAAAGGAGGATTTTGATGAAACAAAAACCGAATGAAAAATTAAAGTTGCTAGAGTAGTTTCGAGTGACAGATTAAGTTCAGACACTCACTATAAATCAAAGGTTAATATTAGCAATGATCACATTCAATTAAATGAAGAGAGCGTGGTCCCACATTATTAGCCGCACTATCAATTGGACTTCACAATGATAAATCCTTAGCGATTGGACAATAGGTACAAAAACAATAATTATTTTAACATCTGTTCGGTAGAATTCCCCCATCTTCTATAAGTGGGGGATGAATACCGTTCAGTTTGAGGGTTACCGTTGGTAACTCGAAAACTGATATAAAGGTCTTATCGCCTTTTTCTTTTAG
>NZ_QFVS01000035.1 GCF_003143955.1 Kurthia zopfii
TGGTAAGATGTTTATAGAGGCTCATAGTTTTCAATCCTTTCAATAGTTGTCGTTGTAAACACTATTTTACTAGGTTTGAATCTTTGAGTCTCTTTTTGTGTTGCACTTAAAGTGTATATTCAAGACATATAAAATAAACTCAAATTATAAAAGTAATAGCCCAGCAATTAAACCAAATACACCCACGTAAAATATTAATGAAAAAATATCTAATGGGTTTAGAAACATATAAATCATCATGATTCTATCTTTATTTGCTGGTGTATTTTTCAAAGCACGAATAAATGAAAATAATGTTGTACATATTATTACCAAACTTAAAACTATTACTAAAATCCTCATTGTTACTTTTCAATTCTCCTTTCTAAAAATATTTTTTTGAATTGCTATAAATAACGTCTTTCCAGCTTCTTTTACCGGGGGTTGTATTAAAATGATTAACAACTTTTTTTAATAAATTATATTGTCCATAAATTATATAATTAGCTATCTTTAATTCTTTTTTAGATAAGTATTTTTTCTTCTTAGCTATTTTCAAAAGACCTTTAACGTGTTTTATTCCTCTTGCTGACACTCCTATACCACCCAGTACCGCTCCACTTAAAGCACCAAAACTGACTTTTGCAATAGCATTAGATTTACTTCTCTTTTGAATTCCTAATCTAACTTCTACTTCATATTGTATATAAGATACAAAACCACCCAAAAGAGCACCTTTAGCCATCCACCATAAAAATGCCCATTCCCCATCTGGATCCACATTCATCACTGGATTCCCATTTGCATAGCTATAACCATTCTGCGACAGCGGTTCATCATCATCACCTGGGTGTGGGTCTAATGCTAGAAAAGCCCCGTTTGCTGGGTTATAGTAACGGGCTTGTAAATAATAGTTTTTCGTCTCTTCGTCATAATAATAACCTGCATAACGAATTGGATTTGCTTTGGCCAAGTCGCCTGTTGCAGTTAACTCATTTCCGTAGGCGTCATATGTGTAATTTGCTACTTCTTTATCTTCACTATCTCGAATACTTAATACGTCACCACGGTGGTTCGTAATGAATTGATACGCATTCGTTTCAAATGTACCTGATTCATTTTGCTTCTTGATAATCATACCAAGTGGTGTATAGCCACTCCATTCATATGAACGATATTCCGTAACAACATCCTTTACTTTCACAACTTCCATCTCTAATACTTCGTCGTTATAGAAGTATTCATGTGTTTTATCTCCAATTGTTTTCGTTAAACGTAAGCCGTTTTCATCGTATGTGTAAGATGCGATGGTTTGGTCGTCTAGCGTAGTTACCTTTGTTAAACGTTGTTGATCGCTATACGTATACTTATAGTGTTCGTCTTGCAATAAGTTACCATCTGCATCATACGTATAAGCTGTCTCATTTTTCGTCGTAATTTGGTTCGCATCATTATATGTGAAAGTCGCTTTCTCACCATTCACTTCGGATGCTGTACGATTCCCTACTGCGTCATAATCATACGTATTGATCGTACCATCTGGTAAAGTTTCTTTTGTTAATTGGTCATTGGCATCATATACAAAGCTGCTTACTTGACCATTTACATCGGCTTGTGCTGCTTGCTGGACGCAAGTTGGATGAGCCTTGCAACATGGACGTTGCGCTCTTGGCTCATCTTCAACATGCCATTTTTCGTATAGTCATATGCAATTTTAAATGGTTGTTGCGCTTTTGTTGTGTACGTCAGTGAACCAAGAAAATTCGCATCGTTCATTTGCGTCACTTGTTTCCATAAATCATCGTTCAATGTAAGTGTCGTTTTATTATTTGGTACATCGATCTCACTTTGGTAATCATGTGAAATTTGATCTGCACTGATTTGAATATGGTCAACATCATCGCTGTTTTCTTTAAATGTTGTCGCTTCTTTTACTGTAAAATCTTCTCCGTAAGCAGTTGTCACTGCATTGTTTCGTTCTTTCTCATCGTAACCATAATTTTGCTTAAATAAGCCTAGTGTATAGTTCGCAAGTAAGTTAGTTTCATCTGTGTAACCATATGCTTTAAATGGTTTTGTATCACGTAAAATAGACGTTGTATTGCCATTTTCATCATACCCATAAGCAATGGTTTCATCACCATTCTCTACTTGTGACAATTGTCCATCACTATTATACGTGTACGTTGTTGTAATACCAGATGGTAATGTAGACTTACTCATTTCACCATTTTTATCATACTCATACGTAAATTTCATCTTAGGCATCACAACAGCTGTTACTTGATCATTATCATTGTACGAATATGTTTTTTCACGATTTAATGCATCCGTTAACGTTGTTAAATTATTGTTTTTGTCATATTTATATGCTGTTTTATGTCCATTTCCATCTGTTACAGAAAGAATCGTTGAAAGATACATCGGATCATACGTATAGGATTTCGTGTGTCCATCGGCATCTGTTTCCTTCATTTTTTGTCCGTAAATAGAATAAGTGACAGAAGTCGTATTGCCTTTTTTATCAGTTGATGTCACTTGACGCTGCTCATCATCATAATCGATTTGTTCAAATGTACCATTGGCATACGTTGTTTTTGTGACACGTCCATAGGTATCATAAACATAGGTTGTTTCTTCGTCTTTAACTTTTGAACGAATAAGTGAAGGTCCATCATATGTGTAGGTTGTTTCTTCACCATTAGTATCTTTTGTCGAGAGTAATTGATTGCGACTATTATACGTATTCGTTACTGTGCCTTCTTTTGTGATAGATGTCAGAAGATTACCTTGTCCATCATACGTATTTTTTTCTGTTGAAGCATCTGGATTAATGACTTCTAACAGGTTGTATTGCGTATCATACGTGTAAAATGAGGTTGTGTTTTGTTCATCATCCCCAGGCGCATTTTCTTCTACAACGGCATACGTATTGTTCTTTTCATCACGTTTATAAATCATTTCGGCATCACTAGAATCAATAGCTTTATACTCATTGTTTTTTGCATCAAATTGATACGTATTCGTCACAGATAATTCTTCGTCTGTAGCTTGTTTATCAAAAATAATGAATTCATTTGCATTATATTTAAACGTTGTTTCATTTTTTTGACCATCTACATATTTCGTTAGTTGACCATTATTGTCGTAAGTGAATTTTTCAACAATCGTACGTGTTGATTTATCACTACCAATGACAGTTCTCCATCCTATAATTTATTCTATAACTCTTACGTAAAAAAATTAACAAAAAAGTCACATTTGTAATATATCAAATAGTTTTCAAATATACCACATTTTTGTTAAAATAATCTTTTTTATTTTAAAGAATGGGACTTACACAATCAATGTCGCAAATAGGAAATTGTCTAGATCATGCACTTATGGTTCATTACAACAATACAATAAAGCAATGGACACGAAAAAATGTGGCTGGGACATACGTGTAAAAACACGATTTCATATGAGCATAAGAAAAACCGGAATCGCGCTGTTGAGCGGTTCCGGTTTTTCGTTGCGAACACAAAAAGGAAAATGAGCTGTTTTGTCCCAGCCACATCTAGTCGTAGCCTAATAAACAGAATAGGGTTCAGTTCAAACACACCATTCTTCCTCAATTGATTCATATTATTTAGTGAAAATATATTTCTTTTCGACATGATCATGGAAATCGACTTCTAATTCAATATTCATATAATCTTCGTCAATTGGCAAAATCGATAAAATTTGTTTTTTCACATCTTCATCAGATGTTTTTTGGTCGAATGTTAGCTTTTTAAGTAACGGCTTCACTTCATTCAAAGCATCTGCCCCCACTACTTTCTTCTGCTCTCTTTCATCTTCAATCTCAGCTTCTTCACCATTCATCTCTAGCTCATATTCGATCGAATATTCACCTTTTGGATAATTCACTTCCAATGAGAAATCTCTAAATGGCGTTTCTTGCTTCAAGTTTGGATCATCTAAGACTGTTTGATCATCCGTTTCCTCAACTGAACTGTCTGTTGATTCATTCGTTGATTCATTTTGAGCTTTTTGCTCCGTACTTTGATCTTTCTCTTTCTTGTCATCGTCTGAGTTCCCGCAAGCTGCTAATGAAAGTGCTAAAACTGGAACTGCTACTAGAAGTAATTTCTTCATGTTGAACACAACCTTTCACTTTTCCATACCTTTTTTGAATAATTTAAAACACTATAATGAGAAAATATAATCCATTGTGTCATCTTGGAAATCTTGCACAGCAATGATGTCATCTGCAATTTCCTTCAGTCGACCAGGATGCTGATTTCTACCAACTAAAATAGCGACAAAGTAAAAATTTTGCTTCGCTTTGATCGCGTTAAAATAGGCTACTAATTCATCACTAATATGGCTTATACCATCTGTAATGAAAATAATATCCCCGCGTTTTTGTAGTTTCCTCATAAACTCGAGTGTATGAAGCAATGGACTTTCGAAATTCGTTCCACCGCCAATATAACTATCGGCTAGTTTCACAATATTTTCAGCAGTGTATTTTCCTTTATAAATCAATTGTATGCTATTTTCGTCAACCTGACCACTAAATGGTATAAATACAAAATCCCGCTTTTCTTGTTTGGCAATTGCCATTAATGACAGAATTAAACCTTTCCCCTGTGCATCAAGCTCACTCATACTACCACTCTCGTCATAGCAAACAATCATCGCACCTTTTTCAACCCGATTTCTCATTTTGTAATCATACATTTTTGCACGATTTTCAGAAAGTCGATACATGAAATCCAATACAGCTTCTGACGATTCGGATTTCAAATATTCTTCAGCTGTTAAACGTTCCATTTTACCACCTTGCACGACTTTACCTTTTAAAAAAGTTTTCGTCTTCTTATAATAACGACGTTTTTTCGCTGTTAATTTAAATTTCTTTGCCCATACAGCAATGCTTTGTAAATCATTATTGCCTTCCAATGCATCAGCAATATTCAACTGATCATGAAGCGGTGTTTTTTCAAGTAAGCGTGTTGAATTAGCCCCATCTTTCAATAATGAAGTAACATGATCCTCAGTTTCCAATATATTTTGAATGATATTTTCTAAACTCGATTCTTGTAAATCATCAGGATTTTTCATGTTCGCAATTGCATAACTAAAGCGAATTGCTGCTAATGTCGCAAGAAGCTTTTGACCGATTGTTTGCTTTCTAAAACGAGTAAAGATGTCACTCTTAAAAATGGGATGACTATTTTCGACTTCATACTCCGCATAGAGAAATAACCAAATGGCTTCCGTCATCGGTCGAATTAAAGGATGTTGATCATACAAAATAGAAAAGGCATGAAAATTATTTTCTATATCATAAAACTGCTGGCTTGTAATTGTCAATTACAACACTTCCTCTGCCAATAATTTATGGATTTTTGCAATTATTTCTGACATTCCCTTTTGTTCATCTTGCGTTTTGTTTAATTCATCAAATCGAGTATTTAGTTCCATTAATTCCAATAATAAGTCCGAACCAAAATTCGCTTGTTCTACATAATTTACACTGTCATTTCTTTGTTCTCTCATATATTTTCTCGCTTCAATTCGATTATATAATTTCGAAGTTTTTTCTAAAATTTGCTGTACTTCTGTTTTCGTATATTCTATTAGTATGTCTCTAACCGTTGATCTCTCATCCGCTTCATTCCAAAGACAATCTTCAATCGCGTGAAAATCAGTTGCGATCACTTCATGTCTCCTATTCAGAAAAGCACTCGCTTTTAAAATCACAAGGCAATGTTTTGTTCGTCGATCTGATACAACGATCCCTGAATCTTTCAGTTTAAAATGGATTTCCGCCATTTTCGTAATAATATGAAGTGGAATCTCAACATCTAAGACCAGCTTCTGAGCTTCACTTATTTCTTTTAGCGAGAGTTTTTCGACCTCTACTTTTGATGTATTTCCTATCAACATTTCAATTAATTTCTCAGGTGTTTTAATGGCTTCCACTTCGCGACGTATTAAAAATCGATCATATAATGCTGATAAATTATCTTCTTCAGGAAATTCATTACTCGCACCAATCAATGTAAATAATGGTGATTTTATTTGTTTTCCACCATTTTCAAACGTATGCTCATTCATGATTTTTAAAAGTCCATTCAATAAATCTGAAGTGGATTTAAATATTTCATCTAAAAATGCAAAGTGTGCAACAGGTAGCAGGTTTTCGACATTTCTTTCGATAATACCATCTTTCAAACGTTCAAACTTTGCCGAGCCGAAAAGCTCTTCTGGCTGTGTTGTCGGTGAAATTAATCGCGTAAATGTCTGAATATCACCTTCAAAACTGCGCATAAATTGATCAATTACACTTGATTTTGCTACGCCAGGATTTCCGATGAAAAGGACGTTTTTCTGCGCAAGAACACCTAATAAAATTGCGCGAATTTCTCCTTTTCGCTCAATATAATTCGCATTCATTTGCCCTTCAATTCTATGTATTTTCTCAACTACATTCATCTGTTTATTCAGCCTCTCTTAGTTTCATATATTCATTTAAAAGCATGAAATGATAGTCTTTCCAATCGATTTCATCTTGAATAAATTGCTCAATTTGCGTATAGGACATCATTTTTACCGCAACCATCGGTAAATAATGATCATCTGTCTTCCTTGTACTTTTTTCTTTAAAAGGAATCACTAGAAAATCTGCTTCGATTTTTCGCGGAATTTCTACAGCGGTTTGTTCGATCATTCTGCCAAATTTCTTGTCGATATACTGCACTTCTTCATACTGTGCATATTTTTGAATCGATTGGACTTTATATACCATAAATCGTTTTTGCGCATTGATTAACGGTAATACTTGCGGCGCGCAATTAACTGATGCAAATACATTCATCCGAAATGAAAAAGTTGTAGCTGTTTCACGCTTCAGCCCTAATCCTTTAAAAATGCGTTCATATGCAAAATCCGTGATTGCTGTTTTCGTTTTCCCTTTCGAAAGATCTCGAACTAGAAATTTAGATAGATTGCATACAAAACAAGGCATATCCTCGGTTTTGAACATCGTAGGAAATTGATATAACACATCATAGGATGGACAAATGTAAAAGGCGAATAAAGTACCTTCATTATTTATACCAATAACATCTGTTAATAAATCTACCTGTGAAATAGATAAATTAATTGCAGCAACTTCATTGAATAATTGAGAAATAGCCGATTTTATTGTATCAAAACTAATTTCTTTATTTTCAGTCATTTCTAAAATCGACTGACCTGTTTTTAATGGAAATTCCTTTAATAATAAATCAATATATTGGCAAAGTAAGTCGTACATCACACGGAAATCTTCAGCAGATAGCGACTGACCGAGATGACTTTTCAGATCTTGTAGCTGTTTGAATACCTTGGACTGTTCTGTGATTTGACGATTGATCATACTTGCAGAATAGAAACGACCTATTTTTTTGCGTAGTTTTTCCGTTATTCTAATTTCTAATTGATTACTCTGATTGATTAACTGTATGATTTGCTCATTATTTAATAATAGCTTCATGAGTGGTGGTTCGGTCTTAACAAGATTGACTTCATCAAGATGATTATTTACTGAACCAACAATTTGAAAGTTTGTCAAAATTACTCCCCTACCTTTATCTTCTACTTTACACTGTAACAGAACGCTTTTCTACTATCGTAAAAAAGAGGAGTGCGAAAAATCGCCTCCTCTTAAAAATTTGCTGATTGCGCCCATAAATAAATGAAATACAAAATTGCGGAACTGAGTAGAACTGCAATAGTTACACGTAATGGGGATATAGGTGCTTGACCGCCCACTTTTCCTGTTTGGCCATTCACCATGAATTGAAAAACCTTATCCTTATACTTAAATGATGAAATCCAAATTGGCAGCATCAAATACTTATAGGTGACATGGTCATGCGTCGTTGAAAAACGAACACTTGATACAATATCCGCGCCACATTCCCAACGAATTTTCGACTCAATCGCACTTTCAATTTGGTTATGCATATTATTACTCGCAAGATCGAATCCATCATCAAGTCCGATACTATAGCGCTCTGCAAGGAATCCCGATACATACTCTGGTTTATACGCTTTATTATCCGTTAAATAAAACGGTTCAATCTTTTGCATAATACTATAATCATAGCGCTTCGTCGCACTTACTAAAATATCATCGAAAAATTCTTGGTAATAACCTGATGTCGTATACCAATCCGTCTCCGTTCTCGTATTTCCTTCCGAATCACGCACGACACGGTTTTTGCCGTAACTCGCTGTGTAACTTGAGAAAGTATGCGAATCAAAAGTCCAATAAGGTAAGTATACCCCTGTGAATGAATCTGGTTTTGCGCTTTCCTTCGCAGCACGTGGAGTAAAAATTCGCCCTTTAATCCATCGTTGGAAGTTTTCACCTGCTTGTCGATCTGTAACTTCAAATGTACAAACGCCATTCGGAGCGAGTGTTTCCTGCGTTTCCGCTTCCATCACTTGATGCGATCCGCAATACGGACAAGTATCCGCGATTTGAAGTGCATCATACACCGTTTCTGCTGCACATTCACCACAGATGATAATTTTCTTCTCTGTACCCCAATCGAAATTGCGACGATTTTCTTCCGCTTCAAAATCCAACTCTTGTGCAACGCGATTTTCTTCTTCCTCGGCTTGTGGAATAATGGCTTCATAACCGCAATATGGGCAACTTAATGTCCCTGTTTTCGGATTAAACTCAACCGAAGCTCCGCAAGAAGGGCAATCTGCATCAAAATCTAATTTGGCTTGTTGAACTTCAGTTGTCATATTCAAGCCCTCCTAGTGTGTTGCGCTAGCGCCACATTCTGCACAAAACTTACCTGTATTTTCTTGCCCACATGTACAAGTCCAAGTTGATTTCTCTGGTTTTTTCGAACCACATTCCGCACAGAACTTGCCAATATTTTCTTGACCACATGAACAAGTCCAAAGTGAACGCTCAGGTTTTTTCTCGCCACATTCTGCACAGAACTTCCCTGTACTGTCATGACCATTTGAGCAAGTCCATGTATTTTCATTCGCAGATTGCTGTGCTTGGTTTGCGCGTTGCTCATTTGCCATTTGGTATAGTTGACCTGCGTTTGCGCCACCTGCATTTTGCGCCATATTCATGCCCATAAATGCACCCATTGAACCATTTTCATTTTCTGCTGCTTTTACCATCGCCTCTGCTTGCGCGCCAGTAAGTTGTGCAGCTGCCATTGAAGAATCACGCATAACCGCATTTTTCTGTAATGTTTTGATCATATTCTCATCTTCTTCAGATGCTTTCATTGAACTTACGCCAATCGAACCAATCGCAAGCCCTCGAGATTCCGTCCATTTCGCTGACAATACTGTGTTCAATGCGTCTGCTAATTCCATCGTATGTCCAGGAACTTCACTGTAACGTACACCAAGTGCTGAAATTTTCGCAAATGCTGGTTGTAATGCAGTCATTAATTCTGTTTTCAATTGACTATCGATTTCTTCACGATTGTATTCCGATTCAACATTTCCTACTACATTTGTATAAAATAGTAGTGGATCAATGATGCGATAAGAATACTCACCATGGCAACGGATTGAAATATCGACATCTAAACCGATATTACGGTCAACTACTCGGAATGGTATTGGAGCCGGTGTACCGTATTTATTTCCGACAATTTCCTTCGTATTAAAGAAATAGACACGTTGATCTTTCGCAGGTTCGCCACCAAAAGTGAAACGTTTGCCGATTTCTTTGAAAGTATCTTTTAAATTGCCCATTAAATCATCATCGTAGAAAATACTTGGTTCCGTCGACATATCGTAAACATATTCACCTTGTTCCGTACAAACATCGACAACTTTCCCTTGTTCGACAATCATCATACATTGACCTTCGTTTACTGCGATGATTGAACCGTTTGAAATAATATTGTCATTCCCTTTGTTTGAACCGCGTTTCGTCGTGCGTTTATGTCCTTTTACGACAAGAATATCCTTCGATAATCCTTCACAATAAATATACTCACGCCATTGATCTTCTAAAACGCCTTTCATAGCGCCAATTCCAGCTTTTAATAATCCCATTTTCATTCTCCTATCGCGATAGTTTTATGTAATTATTTAATTATACGATAATTATTGTAAAAAGTTTCATTTCAAAAAAAATAAGCTCGCTAAAATAGCGAACTTCCAAAACTAATCTAAAAATACTTCGATACAGTCAATATGATCGACATGTAAGTGATTTTCGTTATTTGCAGCGATTAAACTATTCGGTAATCGATGCCATTTTGGCGAAATACTTTCTAATAAATCCATCATTTGTTTTTCTGATGGCGAGCCTTCTAATTCTACTTCATATAAATCTTGAAAAGGTGCACATTTCTCTCTATTTAATGGCAATTTTATTTGATTACTAATCTTTAATAAATTTTGAAGGTGACTCATTGCTTCATTTTCAGTTGAAGCTTCTAAAAATACTCGAATAAACACGTTAAAAACTCCAATCTTTCTTCTTATTTTTTAAAACAGCATGTTCTATCATATCTCAAAATAAAAAAGCATGGAAGGGGTCAATTCCCCTAACATGCTAATCTTAAAATATCGACTTTTGTACTAGACGCTTTCGATAATGACTGCAATTCCTTGACCGCCACCGATACATAGGCTTGCCACTGCATATTTACCTTGTCTGCGCTTCAATTCGTAAGCTGCTGCAAGAAGGACGCGTGTGCCACTTGCGCCGACTGGATGCCCTAGAGCAATAGCGCCACCATTAACATTCGTCTTGTTGCGATCTAAGCCTAACTCTTTCTCCACCGCCAAATATTGCGCAGCGAACGCTTCATTAATTTCAAATAAATCAATATCTTCTAAAGTAAGATTCGCTTTTGCTAATGCTTTTTGAATGGCTGGTACAGGACCGATGCCCATTAGGCTAGGATCTACACCAACTGATGCCCAAGAAATGATTTTCGCAATCGGTTGAAGATTGTTTTCAGCAACCGCTGCAGTACCAGCAAGAATGACGGAAGCCGCACCATCATTAATACCAGATGAGTTAGCTGCCGTTACAGTACCATCGCTTTTGAAAGCTGGTTTTAACGCAGCAATTTTTTCAGCTGTTGTATCTGCTTTAATATGCTCATCGACTTCGACCGTTTGTACACCTTTTCTCGAATTGAAATGAACGGGTGCAATTTCTTCTACAAATAACCCTTTTACCTGTGCTTCAGCTGCTCGTTTATGAGAAAGTGATGCATATTCATCCTGTTCTTCACGCGTAATTTCGTATTTCTCAGCTAAATTTTCTGCTGTTACACCCATGCCAACCCCAGTGTATTGATCCGTCAAAGTCGCTTGTAGCATATCTTCATATTGAATGCCACCTAACATACGGTGTGAACTTCTTTCCGTAAAATTAGAATAAGGGGATTGTGACATATTTTCTGTACCACCAGCTAGAACAATTTTCGCATCTCCGAGTAAAATCTCCTGTGCGCCTGATATGACAGATTGTAAGCCAGAACCACATAATCGATTCAATGTTAATGCTGGCACTTCTTCTTCAAGTAATGATAATAGCGCGATATGACGAGCAGTGTATGCTGCATCCTTCCCTGTCGCAATAACATTCCCATAAAATACGGCATCAATTTGATCCGCATCAATTTTACTTTTTTCGATTGCTTTTGCAGCTGTTGCAACGCCTAGTTGAATCGCTGAAACTGACGCAAAAGATCCGCCGAATGATGTAAAGGCAGTTCGCGCCCCATCAATTAAAAATACTTCTGTCATATAAATCCTCCTTGTTTCTTCAAAGCATGCTTTAATACTTTGCCCGATGCATTTCTCGGTAGTTCGTCAATAAACTCTATATCATATGGTAACTTATATTTCGCCAATTGTGTCACGCAATAATCAAGTATTTGTTGTTCAGACAAAGTTTTGCCTTCTTTAACGCGCACATATGCTTTCGGCACTTCGCCATATACTGCGTGAGGAAGTCCAATCACTGCTGCTTCAAATATTTCAGGCATTTGGAATAGCACTTCTTCTATTTCAATCGGATAAATATTTTCCCCATTACGAATAATCATGTCTTTTTTGCGATCGACAATGTAAAGGTAGCCTTCATCATCCATTCTTCCTAAATCACCTGTGTATAGCCAACCATCTCGTAATGCAAATGCTGTTTCATCTGGATTATTTAAATACCCTTTCATCACTTGAGGGCCTTTGACGATAATCTCACCAACATAGCCATTTGGTAAAACGCCACCTTCTCCGTCCGAAATTTGCACTTCCGTATTCATAAGCGCCTTACCGACAGAGCCGATTTTCGTCAATGCATCTTCATCTAATAAGGAAGTCGCAGCAGGTGAATTCTCCGTTTGCCCATAGAAGTTCTGTACTTTGACCTTCGGGTAGGCATCTTTTAATCGCTTTACTAACTCATAAGGCATCGGTGCAGCACCGTAACCGAATAATCGTAAATTCGACACATCAAAATCATCTACTTCACTATTCAAAATGAGCGTATACATAGAAGGAACACCGAAGAAGAAAGTCGCTTCTGTTTCACTTAATTTTTGAATAATATTTTTAGGCGAAAAACTCGATTCAATTATGAATGTTGCCCCATTTAAAAAAGTTGGCACCATAAATACATGCGCTCCAGCACAATGGAAAAGCGGCGTACAAATAAAAAGTCGATCCTTCGAAGTTAATTCCATCGGCACCGACCAATTTCGAGCGGTTTCATAAATATTGCCATGTGTCAGCATAACTCCTTTTGATTTCCCTGTAGTTCCAGATGTATACATAACTACCGCTACATCATCTGCATGGATTTCTGGTTCACTATAATCCAATCCAGTAGTTGAAAGTTTTGCGAGTTCAGTCATTTTTAATTTCAATTGAAATGGGTGTTGAATAGGTTCGATTAATTGTTCTAAATGTTCATCGAAAATGATTGCTTTCGCATTTGAATTGTCAATAATATACGCAATTTCAGGTGTCGCCAATTTCGTATTAATCGGCATTGCAATGTAACCCGCCATTTGAATCGCAAAATAGACGATTGGAAACTGATCCGAGTTATCCATTAAAATCGCAATTATTTCATCTTTTTGAAAGGACTTACTTTGCAAATAACTCGCAATGGACTTTGCTTGTTCATAAAATTCTGCGTATGTCGTTTCATTACCTTCATAAACTAACATCGTTTGCTGCCCGATTTCAGTTGCATGATTTTTCAGTACATCTATCATCACCATATAAAATCACCCTTCCCATTCCAATTAAAAATGAATAGATATTCACTCTTTATGTAGAATATTCTAACAATTAATAGAATAAATGACAATGTATAGACACTTTTTTCGACAAAAATAAGAGAAATGAACTCTATTGTTTCAAAGTTCACTTCTCTTACAGTTCTCTATACTTTTTCGACAGTTAAAACTTCACGGAAAGCTTTCAGCGCAGCACCAATTGTCACTTTATGCCCTAATTCTTCTAACACCTCACCAATATGACAGATTGCCTGTTCCAACATTTGAGGTGTTGTACTGCCCATATGCCCTATTCTGAACGCTTTACCTGCTAAATGCGCTAATGCACCCGCAACAATAATGCCACGTTCAGCTAATTTCTCTCTAAATAATGCATCATCAATTCCTTCTGGATAAAGGATGCAACTTAATGTAGGTGATGCAACATCTTCTTTCGCAAGTGGATTCATTCCATACGCAATTAAAGCACGACGAATCGCCGTTCCGTAATTTTCATGGCGCTTAATTCTCGCTTCCATTCCTTCATTTAAAACAATTTTCATCGCACATTCATATGCATAAATTAAATTGACAGGTGGAGTCGCAAAATAAGCAGTAGGCGTATCCATCACTTTTCGCCAATTTTGAATATCCGCATAATATGCTGGCACTTCTGCTAACTGCTCTCTTGCCGCAATGGCTTCATCTGAAAAGGCAATAATCGCAAGACCTGGTGGCATACCGATCGCTTTTTGTGAGCCAGTTAATACGACATCAATTTTCGCATCATCTGCGCCATACCCTTTCGACAAATCTTCTTCTAATGCCGCAGTTGCGCAAACGCCATCTAAAATAAATAAGGCACCTGCTCTTTTCACGACTGGAATCAATTCAGCAATATTCGACTCTACGCCAGTAGAAGTATCGACATGAGTTACTGTAACTGCCTTATATGAATGTTGCTTCAGTTGATTGACAACTTCCTTCACATCTACTTGCTTGCCCCATTCCGCTTGGATGACGTCTACCTCAATGCCAAATGCCTTCGCTAACGGGATGAATCGATCTCCGAAAAAGCCATGACTAATGACTAATAATCTCTCTCCTTTTGAAACGGTATTAACGATTGCCATCTCCATTGCGAGTGTTCCAGATCCTGAGATTACATATGCCTCAGCATCTGTGTTGAAAAGTTCTTTCGTCATTTCAATTGCATTTTTATAAATTTTCGCGAATCTTGGGTCCGTATGTCCCATTGTTTCTCGCCCTAATGCATCATAAACTTCATCACTCACTGGTGTAGGGCCTGGAATTAATAAATACTCTTTATTTGCCATCGTCAATACCCTCTTTCTTTTTGTTATATAACACAAATATAAATGATTAAACTGTTATAATCAAGAGTTTTCCTAATTTTTTGAAAAATTATTTTTTTATTTCAAAATGAGGTTGAAAAAAGCTATACTAAAATGGGTGATAAAATGGACATTAAATTAGCAAAAGAGGAACAAATCGAAGTGATCATGCAAATTATTGAAGATGGTCGTAAAGCATTAAAAGAATTAGGCTTATATCAATGGCAAGAAGAATATCCTGCGCCGTCGGATATTTTAAATGATATTGCACTTCAGCAAAGTTATGTATTAATGGATGGGGACCAAATCGTTGGCACAACAGCTTTAGATCCAAAAGGAGAAGAAGTATATGATTCATTAGTTGACGGCGAATGGTCACTGGATGCGCCCTACTTAACGGTGCATCGAATGGCAATTTCAAGTTCCAATGCGAAAAAAGGGATCGGCACTTCATTTTTACAAGCAATCGAAGAAATTGCCGCAAAACAAAACATTCCGCAAATTCGTTTAGATACGCATGAAGATAATGTTGTCATGAAGCGTGTTGCTGAAAAGGCTGGCTACCGCTACTGTGGAAAAGTGACATACGGCGTCGGTTTTGATTGCGTCGCTTTCGAAAAAATATTATAACGAAAAAGTCTGCCCTACAAGCGTCAAATTGATGACTCTTCTAGGACAGACCTTTTTTGATTAGCGCACTATAATTAGTGGACTGTGATTTTGTGTTCATATACTTCTCCCGGATATTCAAGTCGTAATGACGTGATTAATGATTTTTTCAAATCTTGTGGAATATTAAAATGAATATTATTCATATGTGTTAATTGACCAAGATTATAAACTAAATCATGCATTGATTGAATCGTAATATTTCTTACTTCACGCGTCGTTTGCGTCACAAATTCTGCTACATACTCTAAATTTTCTTTCGTAATATTTACTGTTAACATCGAACCACTTCCTTAGTTAATTATTCTGGCTATTAGTGCCAGGAACTAAATAATAACATAATCGAGCATATTTTGTACAATAATTAGCATTTATAAATATTAAAAAGTGATGATAAATTGCTTTATCATCACTTTTAGAGATCAATTAAGATTTACCTGAAACGCCTGCATCTGCGAAAGTAGCCATATCATTCATCATATGACATGCCGCAGAAAATAATGGGTACGCAACCGCGGCTCCAGTACCTTCACCTAATCTAAATTCGAGATCAATTAGCGGTGTTAGTTGTAAATAGTTCAAAGCATATACATGCCCTGGTTCTACGGATTTATGCGTTGCAAATAAATAAGATTTCACACCTGAAACGATTTGTTCGGCTACACATGCTGAAACTGTTGAGATTAAGCCGTCCAATAAAATCGGAGTATGATGTTGCGCTGCAGCAATCATGCCACCCGCCATTGCTGCGATTTCCAGCCCACCAAGATGCGCTAATATTTGTTTGCCAACTAAAGGTTCTTTTAAATGAAATTCCAATGTATTTTCAATCACTTCAATTTTACGCAATAATTGCTCATCTGAAATGCCTGTACCATAGCCTGTAATATGCGTGACAGGTAAATTCGAAATTGCTGCGAAAAGTGTACTTGAAACTGTTGTATTACCAATGCCAACTTCACCAAAGCAAATAGAATCTGCTCCTGCTTCAATCATCATTTTCGTTTCCTCATAACCGACTTGTAATGCTTGTTCGACTTCTTTCAATGTCATTGCATTGCCTTTTGCATAGTTTTTCGTGCCGTGCATTACTTTTCGATCAACTGCGCCATCCATCGGTTGATCTGTATTCACACCGACATCTACTACTTTAAAATCTGCGCCAATATTATTCGCAAATGCATTAATTGCTGCACCGCCATTTGCCATATTCGCCACCATTTGGATCGTTACTTCTTGCGGAAATGCTGAAATTCCTTCTGCTGTAATGCCATGATCCGCCGCAAAAACGATAATTGCAGGTTTTTGTAGATTTGGCTTAGCATTTCTAGTAACACCTGCTAATTGAATCGCAAGTTCTTCAATTTTACCTAGACTGCCGACTGGCTTCGTCAACTGGTCTATATGCTGTTGCGCATTTACCATTGCTTGCTCATCTAAATGATCAATTTTGATATTCTCCAAACTAATCCCTCATTTTTTATATTTTGAGGAAAGCATCCTTATTTTTTCAGCGACATTTGTAGCTTCACAAATAGAAGTCGCTAATGCACCAATGGACACATCATCGCCTACACATACCGACTCCAAAGCGTGTTGTAGCATTTGACGATCATTTTGATCATTACCAAATGCGATATACTGCCCCTTTTTAATACCTAATTCATTTAATCCTTGAAATTTATGTACACCGACTGGGCTAATATCTAAAATCGCTTCATTATTATGTATATGAATGACACACTCTAATTGACTTATTGTATCAATAATCGACTGCTCATTTGTGAAAAGAACACATTTTACAATGCCGTCTAACTGTTCTTTCGGTAAATTCTCCGCTAATTCTAGTTGATCCAATTGGTTAAAAATAGGATGTTCCTCACTCCCATTATAACTATAATCCCAAGAACTATCTAATAAATATGGAATATTGTGATTATTTATGAGATCAAACAATGCATTTTGCGTATCTTCTGTAAAAGGTTGCAATCGAATCTCCTCGCCATTGAATAGAAACGCACCATTGCCACCAACCATCTGTAGTTGGTGATAATGCTTTGGTAATACTGGATATATATCTCGAATTGGACGGGCTGAAGCAATGACTACATCATGCCCATCCGCTTCAAGTTGTTGGAAAGCTGAAAGAATTTCTTCAGAAAGTGGCTTTCCTTTAAAGCAAACTGTACCATCTAAATCAAATACGAATTTCATTGGTTAAAATGAGCCTCCATCGTTTCTTTCATATCTCGAATTAATTCAATATTAATTGGTTTATGAAAACTATTATTAAATCTCACTGCTGAACCTACATGCAATTCCTTCGCACCTATATCTAAAAATTGCTGTGCATTTGCTGGAGTGACACCTGATCCGATTAATAATTCAAATGGATAATCTTCTGTCGCTCGTAATAATTTTTCAATTTGCTCAATTTGATCTGGTGCTTTCCCTGGGCCACCAGCAGTTAAAATGCGTGTGATTGGCTGATGTTTTGCAATTTGTTTCAGCGCTTCTAACTGATCTTCTGCTTCATCGAAAGCGCGATGGAATGTCACACCTAATCCTTCACAATGCGGTAGCATATCTTTTAAAATAATATGGTCGATTCGATTTTCGAATGTAAGTCCACCAAAAACGACACCTTTTGCGCCGAAAAGTTGGATGACACGTAGATCATCGAGCATTACTGAAAAATCTTCTTCCGTATAATGAAAGCTGTTACCATGCGGACGGAGCATGACGTATACCGGAATATCGACTGCGCCAATGACATTTTTAATCTTGCCTAAACTTGGCGTGACACCACCTTCGTCCATTGATACACATAGTTCTAAGCGATCTGCCCCTCCTGCCTCTGCTATTATTGCATCTTCTACTGTTGTAACGATCACTTCTAACATTGTATTCATCCTTTCATTAACGCGTTTAATCTGTTTTTAGCTTCTGTGTCCCCGTGTAAAATTGCTTTTTGATACCAATATTTCGCGCGTTTCACGTCTACTTCTGTTCCTATACCCGATTCATAGCAAAAACCGACATTGTATTCACCATATGGATCATTTTTTTCTGCTGCTTTTAAATACCAAGATAACGCTAATTCTCCGTCATTTTCAGCAAAAGCTGCATGTCCCATCTTATTAATCGCAAAAACATCACCTGCGATTGCTGATTTTTCAAACCATTCATTTGAAAGAGTTTCATCTTGTGCAACACCACGACCATTTTTATATAAATAACCTAATGTATACATCGATTCAGGTACGCCCGCATTGGCAGCTTTTTCGAACCAGTAGAAAGCCTTCGCATCATCTTGATCCACGACTTCCCCTCGTAAATACATATCACCAAAATTATTCATCGCATCCGGAAATTCCATGAGCGCAGCCTTTTTATAAGCTTCATATACAGCTTGAAGATCCTGCTCAACCAATTCCCCCATATAAATGAAATTGCCGATCCAATAATATGCCTCTGCAACATCGAATTCCGCACAAGTTTGATACCAATTATACGCTAAATCGTCATATTCTTGTAAACGATAATTCGTCGCTAAAGCAAGCATCGCCTCAACATTGCCTTCAACCGCTTCTTTATATTGCACAACTTGCTCTTCTTCGATCATAAATGGAAATTGACTGTCCTTCTCCAAAAATAAGTACTCTTCAAATACGGCTTGTACATCTGCCCAATAAAGTGCATCTGTTAAATCCGTCGTTTTGGATACAGCTTTTATTTGTTTGACGAGTAAATATGCAGGTGAATACTTTAAATCTGGGTTTTCCTCCATTTGATCCATTGCCATTTGGATTGATGGAATCTCATGTTTTTCATATAGTTCCGCCAAATCATTTAATCCTCTTTCGATTAATTGATTAATAATTGACATCTATACACCTCCTATTAACCATTAGTTGATTTTTATTACTTGTAATTAATTTATAATCGTTAGTCGTTTCAAAGTTTTCATATTATAATTTATGTAAAGGGGGTAATAACTTGTTAGATTTAGCTCATACATTGACATATTTGAGGAAGCAGCATCAATTGACTCAAAAGGATCTTGCTCAATTTTTAGACGTTTCCACTGCTGCCATTTCTAAGTGGGAAACAGGTCAAAGCTTTCCCGATATAACGACACTTCCGAAGCTTGCTTCCTATTTTAACATTTCAATCGACAAATTATTAGGGTATGAACCACAATTGTCGAAAGAAAATATTCAAGCCATTTATAAAAAACTATCTCAAGATTTCAAAACGGAGCCTTTTAATGACGTTATTTTGAAAATTGAAAAATTGGAGAAACAATACTATAGTTGCCATCCCCTACTCGTACAACTATCGGTTTTACTCTTAAATTATTTACATTTAGCACAGGATCGTTTTTCTGAAATCGCATTATTAATCGAAAAATTGACAGAACGTACACATTTAGAAAGCCAGGATCCGAAACTCGTACAATTAGCGATTTCTATCCATGCGCAAGTTGCAACGATTTTACAGCAGCCTGAAAAAGTTTTACAACTACTAGGTACTCAAGTTTCACCGTATGCTGGCAATGATATTATTTTAGCGAATGCATATTTAATGTTAGAAAACCGAGATGCTGCGGAAGAAACTTTCCAAATTTCTTTGTATCAAGGGGTTATAAGCAATATGTCCGTCTTTTCGAACTATATGCAAGTGCAAGAACAATCGCTGTTTGAGGAAAGTGTGCTACGCGGCGAGGAGATGATTCGCATATTTGATTTGAAAAACCTTCATTTTAGTTGTTGCTTAAACTTTTATTTATCCGCTGCTCAAAGATATAGCCAGTTGGACCAACAAGATGCGTGTTTACGAATGCTGACAAACTATGTCGAAACGGTCATCAATATTCCGAAACCAATGGAGTTACACGGGGACGATTTTTTCACAAAAATTGATCAGTGGATCCAACGAGAACTCGACTTAGGCCCTTCTATCCCGTCAGATGAGGATACGATTCGACAAAAAATGATCGCAGGCATCTCCGAAAATCCTTATTTCGAAAAATATCGCGAACATCCGACATTGCTAGCGCTCATCGATTCTATTTCAAAGGAGGCGAATTAATATGGAAGATTTACAACAACTTTTACCGATTATTATCCCGATTTTTCTAATTCAAGTTATTTTAGCAATTACCGCACTTGTTCATGTATTAAAACATCCAAATTACAAATTCGGCAATAAAATCATGTGGATCATCATCGTTCTTTTCATTCAAATGATCGGGCCAATTATCTACTTTTTATTTGGGCGAGGTGAGGAAGAATGAGTATTGTCGACATTCAACATATCAGTAAATCTTTCGGTAGTAAGCAAGTTTTGAATGATGTATCCATCAAAATTGAAGAAGGCAGGATTTTTGGCTTAATTGGTCAAAATGGTGCAGGTAAAACAACTTTAATGAAAATCATACTTGGATTATTGAAAAAGGATGCGGGTGATATTACTTTAGTTGGAGAAAAGGTGCAGTTCGGCCAAACCGTGACCAATCAAGCAATCGGCTATTTGCCTGATGTTCCTTCCTTCTATCCATACTATACAGCGTATGAATATTTACTACTTTGCGGTGAAATTACTGGGCTTTCTAAAAAAGAACGTGAACTTCGAGCGAAGGAAACTTTGACACAAGTTGGTTTAGAAAAAAACAATAAAAAAATCGCCTCTTTTTCACGTGGAATGAAGCAGCGACTGGGCATTGCGCAAGCACTTATTCATAAACCTAAAATCTTAATTTGCGATGAACCAACTTCTGCTTTAGATCCTAATGGTAGACGCGATATTTTGAAAATTTTACAACAGATTAAACATGAAACAACAGTCATTTTCTCTACGCATTTATTGAATGATGCTGAAAATATTTGTGATGATCTCGCAATTTTACACAATGGCTCTTTCGTCATTTCGGGGGATGTACAACATCTACTCAACGAGCGTCGAAAATCCACTTTATTCATTGAAGCACCCGTTCAAACACTTGAAAAATTGAAAGAAGCTTTCCCAGAGGCGACGGACAAAAATCATGGCATCGCCCTACATTCAGCTTCAATTGAAAAAACACAATCAACTCTTTTCCAATATTGTCTCGAACATCAGCTTGTTATTCATTCCATGTCGGTTGAGAAAACAACTCTCGATGACCTATTTATGGAGGTGACTGCGAAATGACGCAATTTTGGGCAATGTTTAAAAAAGAAAACATTTCATTTCTTCGCACATATAAATTACTTATTTTCTGCTCAGTTTTTTTACTTCTCGCTTTCTTAAGTCCACTTAGTGCAAAATTCATGCCTGAAATATTAAGTAATTTCTTACCGAAAGAGGTAGCGGATTCATTTCCAGAGCCAACCGCCTTCAGTTCATGGGAGCAGTTTTTCAAAAACTTCTCGCAAATTGGCTTATTCATTGTCGTCTTATTATTTGCCCCTATCCTCTCCGCTGAAAGACAGAATGGCACTTTGATCATTTTATTTTCAAAAGGATTATCAAGATCAGCAGTCGTCATGAGTAAATGGCTCTTCGCCGCTTTCATGTGGACGATTGGCTATGTCATTTCTTTCGCAATTGTCTACTTCTATACGGAGTTTTATTGGCCAGCAAATGATGTGACACAATTATTTTTAGCAATCTTTACATTATGGCTATTTGGCCTATTCTTAATTTCCGTTATTATTTTCGCCAATGTATTATTTAGAAGCTACTTCTCAACTTTATTATTTACTTTAGGCATCATTATTCTGCTATTCATCGTTGCGATTTTCCCGAAATTAGAGAAAATCTCCATTTTAAGATTAGCAACAGAAAATAACGCCATTCTTCAAAACCTTTTCACATGGCAGGACTATACCGTATTAATGAGTGTGACATCCGGTCTTTCCATCATTTTAGTGCTATTGGCAGTCATTATTTTTAACAAAAAAACCGTATAATTCAGCAAACGGAGTCGATTTTTATTACGATTCCGTTTTATTTGTTATTTACTTACAAAATAAACATCTGTAACATAATTAGTGTAGTTTTACTAAAAAATAAGTTATTTAGGAGGATTCATTTTGAAAAAATTATTATTTGCACTATTATGTTCATTCGCACTACTTTTCAGCCTTTCTTCAACCGCAGATGCTAAAACAATTCTAGCGAAAAAAGCATCTGATTATACTTTTAACGAGAAGATCTACAAAAAAGCTTATGTAAATAGCTTTGGAAAGTACTCATTGTGTGGCAAGAAGAAATCTGTATTAATTTACGGTGGAGATCCATTCTCAGATGCTTTACATTGTAATAAAAAATACTACTATTATTCGACAAGTGATAATAGTTTAAGATTTGGTCTTTACGGTACAGATTTCACTATAGCTGGTTTTCCTTTCCCATTAGCAAAAGGTAAATCTAGAATACAAAACTATTCTTATAGTGAATCACTAGCAGGTAAAACACATATTTATATTACAGCTACAAAATTGAAGAAATACAAAACAAAAGCAGGTACTTTCAAAAATGTGTTGAAAATCAAACAAAGTAATTCATACTATTATTTAGCGAAAAATCGCGGCATCATCAAACACACTACTTTAAAAGGCAAAACTTTTTTTGAAATTACAAAGTTCGTAAAAAAATAATCTAATTAATGAAAAGGAGTCGCATCGGTAGGTAGCGACTCTTTTTTGTGTTTTTAGATGGTAGATCCTCAATTCGAAATTAATTCTTCTATACATGAATCGCAAACAATAAATGATTTAGGGTTTTTATTTTTCAACATCACTAATCCTGCACTTTGTAATTCATTCATTGACTTTTCAATTTTATATCTAGAGATCGTTGATAATTGAATTAAATCTTGGAATTTAAAATTCATCTTTTCATCTACAAAGACATTAATTGCAACTTGAATATACAACATATTTTTAGCTTCTTCTGATAGTTTTCGATTATTCTCTATATTCTTTTTAATTTTTTCAAGTTTCAATAGATTAATCTCTAAATCATCGATGATTCCTGCTTGACCAGTAGCCAATAGTTTTAACATTTCAATCAAATAATACGTCATTTCTCCCTTGTTTGTAGGGTTCGGAATCTCTTCTAAAAATTTATAATACACGCTTTTATTTTTATTTATTGTATAAGAAAATGTAATTGCGGAATATTTTTCTAAATATCTCTCTAAGTAACTTCCGACTAATAATCTGCCCGTTCGCCCATTACCATCATAGAAAGGATGGATGTATTCGTAAAAATAATGTGCCACTAAGTATTTGTACAGTTCTGGTTGCTCTTTTGCTTCTAGAAATGTGATTAGTTTATTGAGTTCTAATGCGATTTCCTCTTCCCCAATCACCCCAATAAGTGTTGTAGTATTACCATCATTGATTTCTACATATTCTTTTCTAAAAAGTTTTCCATCAGGCTGTTGATCTGAATTGATTTCCTCCGCTACTAAATCATCATACAATTCTCTGAAATCCTCTAATTTTTCAAACGGATATATTTGTTCAATATGTAAATATGTTTTCATTAATCCGATGAATTTTTTGTTTTTTGGTTCCGACTTTTCTAATTCTTTCAGTGCCTCACCTAACTCTTTTTTAGTACTTTTTACACCTTCGATTTCATTATTACTTTGTGCTTCGTTAATAATTAATTTATGAAAATAAGGTTTTACGACAAAATCAGGTAGAATGTGAACTAAAGATTTGATTTTAGAACTATTCAGCAATATTTCATTATTTAAATTCATTAAACTTGGAGTATTCACATAAAATAGTTCAGTTTCTTCATTCGTTACTTTGCCTTTTCTAAATCCTTTAATCGTTAGATTCGTTTTATATGAGCCATAGCCAGTTATTCTTTTCTCATATTCTGCATTATAATCATGGGTATTCAACTTGTAAAAAAGTTTGGATAATTTATCATACATGTTCTGAACCTCCATTTAATATTAAAAAAACAATGTTTTTTAAAAGTATAATTACACTATATCCTTTTTCAATGAAAAATACTCCATTTTTTTGAAGTGTGTTATTCATAATTCTCTTCAAAATAAAAAACCTGTAAGAACCACAAAATGTGATCCTTACAGGTTTTTTTCATTTAAACTGTTTCATAAATTCTCGCATAAGTCCTGGTAAGTCTGGCCATGCGTGACCTGAAACTAAGTTGCCGTCTGTATGAAGTGGTTCGGCAATATACTTCCCACCCGCTGCTTGAACATCTGGTTTACACGCAATATAGGCTGTCAGTTCTCTGCCTTTCAACACTTCAGGAATGACCGTAAATATTTGTGCAGCATGACAAACGGCAGCTAAAGGCTTATTTTCCTCAAAGAAATGTTTCACGATATTCGGTAAATGTTCATCTAAACGAATGTATTCCGGCGATCTTCCACCTGGAATAATTAAACCATCGAAATCAGCTGGATTAACCTCTTTAAATGCCGCAGTTGCTGCTAATCCATATCCTGGTTTCTCCGTATAAGTGTCCATCCCATCAATAAAATCATGAACAACGGTTTGAATCGTTTTCGCAGAAGGTGCAGCAATTGTGACATCAAAACCTTCCTCTAAACAACGGTAATACGGGTAATAAATTTCTAGCGCTTCTACAGCGTCGCCTGCTACGATTAAAATTTTCTTCGACATGCAATCATCTCCTCAAATATAATAGCTCTACACTTGTTATGTACCACTGTTTGTTAAATAAAAACGTTAAATCCTTGTTAATTTCACAAATCTTTACTATAATAGGCTTCGAGGCTATTTATACACTTCCTTCTACATCAAACATTTGAGTTTAAAATTTAGTGTATATGCTTTCCTCAATTTTTTAGAAACCACAATTATGTGGTTTTTTTATTTTAAAGGAGAATTTTGTTATGAAAAAAATCGTCGCGCTCTTATTTACAACTTTTTTAGCATTTGCATTCATTTTCACATCAGCAATTTCAGCAGACGCAAAAACTTTAGCTTCAAGTGCAAAAGCATATGAACTAAATCCGAAAATCTACAAAAAAATATACATTAAAAACAGTAGTAATTATGGCATTTGTGATCGTAAAAGTAGTTCATTAACGTTTAAAAAATCGCGCGCGCCATACAATTGGGAATGTGCATCTAATAAAGTTCGCTACGGCTTCACTCATTACAGCAAAAATACATTAGCATTCACATTAGATGGTTCTGATTATGCACCGATCAATATTAAATTCCCCATCAAAAGCGGCAATGGCAAGGTTTATAACCCGTACTATCAATTAGGTGGCCCAAAATACTATAAAACGAATGCTCAACTTTTAAAGAAATATAAAACAAAAGCTGGCACATTCAAAAATGTCATCAAATATAAAGAACGTGGCTATACGCATTATCTTTCGAAAAATCGTGGTGCTTTAAAGATTACCGATCCAAAAGGTCGTACATTCTTTGAAATTACGAAATTCGTAAAAAAATAAATAAAAAATTAGTTTGGGACAAAACACCTCATTCTCCTTTTTTTAGAGTTCGCACCGAAAAACCGGAACCGCGCCATAGCGAGATTCCGGT
The DNA here is from genome assembly GCF_003143955.1 of Kurthia zopfii. Classification (GTDB taxonomy): domain Bacteria; phylum Bacillota; class Bacilli; order Bacillales_A; family Planococcaceae; genus Kurthia; species Kurthia zopfii. Next base: position 25,846 of record NZ_QFVS01000035.1, read on the forward strand.
TTTTATTATGCTCATATATCCCAGTCTGACTATTTTACAAATAATCCGCAAGAATTGTCGACACATCCTGTGGTGTCACTTGCTGCTTCGTTGTATCTTCTTTTTCTGAAACAAATAGTATCTCCGCTTCATCCTTCGATTTTACACGTTCTCCTCGTGCATCTACATGCATTTTCAACAAATCATATAAATTCGGACGTACTTCTGAAACGACTGCTTGTAAGTGACGATCGACTATATTGCAATCATCATAATAGTTATTTGAGATCGAATTCTGCGCATCTGTCATAACTGTATCCAACCAGATTAATTCATCCTCTTTTACATCAATGACGAATGGCATAGCCTTCGTTTCATTATGCGTTAAACTAAATTTTTGACGTACTGTAGCTGGCTCAAACAGTTCACCACGATTTGCTTTCTCTCGTGCCATCCATCCCATATACAATTTCGGAATTTCATAAAATGGCGCACGATTATATGAGTAAACTTGTGCAACGACGTATCGAATCCCTCTTTTTTTCAATTTTTTCAAATTGAGATCTATGAATTCTGCCGCTCCATTTGGCGCATCTACTATGTCACCGCTATGAATTCCAAACTTATTTTTCAAATCATAATAGGAAATATTCCCTTTAATTTTGAAATCCTCATCATAGAAAGATGCACTTAAATCAATATCTACTCTGCAATCTTCCTCATCTTCAAATTCTGGGGACATGTCTAAGTTTTTCCAATGAATAAACATTCTTAAAATATGCTGATCATCTAATTTCATTCTCGAACCTCGCGCCAATGTGTGAAGCGATTGGCTTGAACTGCGCATCGTCAATGGAACGGTCATATTTTTCAATGATTTGCATAAATACACTTTTCCTAATGGCTTCAATTGCGAAAATCTTACTTTCAAATTTAGCTCACAAATTGCAATAATAGTTTTCGCTTCAGAACCTTTCAAAGGTGCTTGATTTTGTTCGATGACATACATTTTTGCGGCATTGCCCTTCGGTAAAAATGAGCGCACATCTTTTTGGTTTTTACTATTAATGAAAAACTGTCGCAATTGAAGTAGTACAGGTGTAGATACTTCATTGGCTACTTTGGAAAACGCATATGCTATTTGAGGATGCTCATTGAATGATCTTAGAATATGATTCAATCGACGTGCAAACTCACCTGGTCGTGTAGACAAGATGGCTAAAACCTTTGATAAATCACGTGAAGCAATTTCTTTCTCAATGCGACGATTAAAAGTTTCTATTTTAATATGATTTCTTAATTTAGTTATAACATCAAATGTGTGTGGATATTTGTCTTTATGCTCACCTGGATGAAGTCGCTCTGCTAAGCGCACCCAATACTCTTTATAACGTAGGAACTCCTCATTCTGTCCATTGATCGACTCTAAAATTGTCAAAATCAAACGACGTTCACTTCTTTTAAAGGAAATAAAATGAGGTGCTTCCTTTAAGCTGACATCGCCTTCGGAACGAGCAACTGCGAAACGAAGCACATCAGTAGGCGTTTTAAAGTAGTGCATCAGCTGCGAGGGTTCTACTTTCCCCTTTTTTAAAAGTGAGGCAATGGCAAAGGCCATAATTTCCTTATTCGGCATTTCTTCAGGAATAAAAGTCATTGGATTCGGCAATTGTTGGATTGCTTCATCGAGAATTTCAAAATTAGATTGTGAAATGGACGATTTCGAAGCGAGTAATTGTGTAATCAATTGCTCAAATTCATCTTCTTCTGCTAGATCAATGATCGTCAATTTATGACGTTCGATCAATTTTCTTCGCGCTTTTTTCTGAAAATCAATTCGTGCATTCGTCGAATAATGCATAATTGCGTTAAAATACAATGATGCTAAATCTAAATCAACCACTTGCTTCGGAAAATTCGGATAGAATGGTTCATACTCAACATCTGCACCTACTAGAGTGATTAACTGTTCTTCCAATTGTTGAATGAGTGCCTTAAATTGATCGTCACTCAAAGTGCGTAATCGCTCAATCATTTTCGTTGAAAAAGTATAGCCAAGCTGTTCAATATTCATTAATGCAGTTGCTAATAATGGTTCATTTAATACATACTTGCTTTCATGTATGTGAATTTTATTTTTAGTCTTTAATAATATGTAATTTTCGGTTGTCATAGAAACACTCCTTTGCATATGAATACCTTTATCATAGCATAAAAAAGCCATCCTCTTTGGAAGATGGCTTTAGAACAGTTATTTTTGTGTCACTTTTTGTAAATAGGCAATGGTTGAAGCTTGGTCACGTAATACTTCTTTTTCTCGTTTTTCATCAGAAACTATTTTTTGCTTCGTTTTCACAAGTACTTCTTCTAAATTGGCTTTCGGCACAACGATGACACCATCTAAATCGGCAAAAACATAGTCACCTGGCGAGATTGACACTGCGCCAAGTGACACGGGAACATTCACTTTGCCACCACCGTTTTTCACACCTGCTACTACAGTAGTTCCTTTGCAAAATACCGGAAAATCTAAAGAACGAACTGCTTCTAAATCTCGAATTACGCCATTGACAATTAAACCTGCAATTCCGACTTTTTGCATCATCGAAATGACAAAATCGCCAGCAACTGCTCGGTTGCAATCTCCTCGCGCATCGACTACAAGAACATCACCTTCTTCCGCTAAAAGTAGCGCTTCTAATACAGCACCATTTTCACCAACTGGTAATTGTACTGTAATTACTTTGCCCGCCAATACTAAATCATCTCGAATTACTTGAATACCATGCCCGACGAAACCTTCACCATTTTGGCCGTCGCTGATTGCAGTTGTTGGATAGTAATTTATTTTCATATTGAATGCTCCTTTTCGAAGCTGACCTAATTTTATTATAAAGTAAATATTCTGACATTAATAGTAAAAAATAGAGATCGCATTAAATGCGACCTCTACGAATACTTAGTGAGTTACAGCTGAACTTGATTTTGCTTTTGCACGTTGTTTACCAATAATGTTGAATGGTTTGCCAAGTGGTAAGAATTCGAAACCGAAGTGACGGTTTAGAACGTTTACACCAGCACCATAAATACTTAACATACCGATTAATAATTCAGAGTATGCTGCTACATTGTGCATGAATGTTTCCATAATACCTAAGCTGCTTAAGCCTAAACCTAGGAATAGGAAGTTAATTAAGAAGAAAATTAAGAATAAGACCTTGTTTGTTTCTAATGCACCAATTGTCATAAATACTGTGAATGCTAAGAAGCCTAAGTATACGACACCTAATTGATGAATATCTGTTTGTGCTGCTAATACTTCTCCAAATACGCCCGCTTGTACTAACCAGCCACCACCTACTGCTAACCAGAAGAAGCCATAAGCTCCGAATGCTGTAGCACCGAATGTATTACCGATTTTTGCATCTAAAATTGAAGCGTAAATTTGTGCGAATCCGCCTAAGAAGATTGCCCATGGAAGAACGAAACCTAATCCTTCTGTCCACCCTAGTTTTTGAGTTGAAGCAACTAATGTAACAATTGCTAAACCGAATAAACCAATACCTGATGGATCTGCTGAAGTAACTCGAACATCTTGAACCTGTTTCATACCAATTCCCCCTACTTTATGTGTTGTATTTTCTTTAATAAGTAAATAGTAACCGTTTACAGACTAATTTTCATGAAATTGTCATAAATAAGTAAATCAATTACTCTATTAAGAAAATAATGTACCTAAAAGAGAAAATAATAATTTAAAAGAGAATAAAAACGATTGTACTAATACAAGTGTTTCTGACTTATAACAATTGATTAATTCCTTTTATATTGCGGTTTATTAGAGAAAAATAAAAGCTGAATCGAGAAATTAATCGATTCAGCCTGAGTATTAGAATGAGTAAATCTTGTTATTAAAGTTCTTTTGCAAAGTAGAGCATGTCAATTGCTTGAATGCCGTTTTCAAAAATTGGCTCTTTGTAATCTGTAAAGAAGTCATGTGTGATCGAATCTAGTCGATAGCCTGCTTTTTGGTAGAATGCAATATTACTAATAGAAGAATTGGCTGTTCCCACTTTCATTAGTTGCGCTCCGTCATCATATGAAATTCGTTCAACAAAACGTAATGCCTTCTTCCCAATCCCTTGTCCTTGAAGTTCTGGAATGATGGCAATATTCTTTATTTCGTAATAGCCTTCACATTCAATAATTTGAATTACTCCAGCACGTTTATTATTTTCATTGATTTCAAATAACTTGCCTTCGTTAATATAACCCATGACGACATCTTGATCCTCATCAGCTAACAATAATAAATCTAACAGTTTTTCTCTAGCTCCAACTGGTACCTCGAATAATTGCATAAATCTTCACTCCTATCATTTCGTTGTTGCAAGTAATACTTCTATAACCTAAATATTTTTGATACTCATTAAGTGTACCGTTTTAATTGGTTTTTTTATACATTCAGTTTTACGTATATATTTTCGTTTATGTACGAATTCTAGTAAAATTCATAAATATTAAATTTAGAAATTTCTGTAAATAGCAATTCGATAAATAATACAGTATATGAATACCCTTACATTCTATATTATTATAGTGTATTTCCATTCAACAAATGTGTTTTTTATGCATTTGAGCGTAAATAAAAACAGGGTTACTCGTCTAAATCCGAGCTAAAAACCCTGTTTTGAAAATTATTTTCGTTTCTTCGGTTGGTGGTTTGCATCCCATTCACGAAGATCACGTTGATAAAGTGCTTCATTTGTTAATTTTTGAAGTCCTTTTGTTTCATCAATCGTTTTTTGCATGAATTCTTCGTATTTTTCTTTATTGCCTTGCATATTTGCAACATATGCTTCTACATAGTATTCCATCCAGATGAAATCTAGGCTTAATCCTCTTGCGACACCGTATTTACCAAGTGCTGCTTCAAGAATGGCAATATTAAAACGTTTACGAGGACTCGTCTTCATCGTTGAAACGATTTGTTTTGCTTCCGTTAAATTATTTAAGCGTAAAGCGCGAAGGAATTGATAATCAAGTACCGTTTCTTCGTTTTTCACTTTTTTCTCAACTAATGCAATTGCTGCAAGTTCATCTTCTAATGTACCGTCTTGAACGGCTAATACATAAGCAAACATCGGTGATTTCTTCTGAAACTTAATCGCAAATTTCGTTAATTTCGTATTGCGTGTTGAAGTCATAGCGTACATATAGGCAATTACTAGCACGATTGCAGTAACGGTGAAGAATGTTAGTGCAACAGTTTGCGGCACGCCTAATGCGACTGCGCCGATTCCAAGTACAAGTACGACAACATAAATTACGACAAATTTTAATATGTTCATTTAATTCCCTACCATTCGTGTCATATGTGAGTTTTTATACTATCTAATAGTACCAATCGCACTGGCGTTGGGCAATTGAAAACTCCTCTAAATAAAGTGTTTATTATGCATTGTCAATAATTCTACAAATTCTACCTACTTGACCATCCGTTAATCGAACTTTAATGCCATGCGGGTGGAAGCTACTATTCGTAAGTAAATCTTTGACAGTACCGATTGTTTCGATTCCTGTACGCTGGTCCTTTTTCAATACGATTGCGACTTCAATTCCTGGTTTTACGTCTTTTCTATTTTTTCCGTCCATTTTTTCACCTCTTTTAAAATAACAAATAGGCTTCGTTTTCACGAAACCCACTGTTTTTTATTCACTTAATACTTCATTAAATAATGGTGCAATATTTTCGATGAATCGATCTGCACTTTCCTTCGAATTAAGCGTCAATTTGTAAGTACGACCTGTTTGTTCCAATGTGAATTCAATACCAAATTCATTGAATTTCTCTTGTAGCGCATCAATTGAAATAATATCGTAGTGCGTTAAAATCGAAATATCTAATAAATCAAATGGTTGACCATCTTGAGCGACAGCATAAATTCTTTCGACATAACCATTATTTTTATTTGTTAACATTTGATTCACTTTAAACTTCTGTTCCATTTGGCATCAACCTCTTTTATATTCTCTCTTTTATGATGCCATAATCCAAACAATCTGTAAATACCGTTACTTCTTCTGAACTGTAATTGTCCACGCCGCTTCGCCTATTTGTTCAAAATTCGTCACACTATGCCCTGCTTCGGCTGCCCATTTTGGAATTGATTCTGTACCTTGTGTACAATCAAAATTGATGACTAGATCTTCACCTGATTTGATTTCTTCAATCGCTGATTTTGCTTCCACTAACGGAAATGGACACACTTTACCATTCGTTTCTAATACTTTTACCATTTCAAATTCCCCCTATTATGCTTCTACCGAAGTAGACACCGTTGATTTTTTCTTATTTGGTCGGACAAAAACAAAATACGTTGCTGTCCAGACGCCGAAAATCGTAAATGCTAATGAAATCCACCCTTGCCAAGAGAACATCGCAGTTTGTACTAAACCATTACCGATTGTACAACCACCTGCCAAGCTTGCACCGAATCCCATTAAAATACCACCGAGTAAACTTGAAACCATAGTTTTGGCATCAGGTACACGTAAGCGGAATTCTCCACTCCCTTTCGCTGCAACGAATGAACCTATGAATAACCCTAAAACTAGGAAAACGCCCCAGTTTAAATATTGCGCATCACCCATTACTAAATATTGAATAATATTTGCGGAAGGTGTTGTAATACCAAGCCCAGACATACGTCCTGTCGCTTCGCTTAAAACCCACGCGACTATAGCGATGATCCCAACTAATGATGCTGTCACGAATGGTGGCCATCTTTTTTCAAATAAAATATGTGCAATACCTGTCTTTTTCGCTTTCATTTTTGGAATGGCGATTTTCGGTTTCTTCGATTCATTCCATAAAATAATTGCGACAATGATGACTAAAATGGCGATTAAAATCCATACATCCACGCCAATTGATCGAGAAATCGAGTTATCCATTACTTGAATCGATGATAATTGCGTATTAACAGGTAAAAGTACCCCCGTTTTCATAATTGCGCTCGTTAACATATAAAAAATAAGTGCAATCCAACTGCCTATTAGGCCTTCTGCTGCACGATACCATGTACCAGTTGCACAACCGCCGGCTAAAATAATACCGATGCCGAATATAAATGAGCCAAGCGCAACAGCTACCCATGAGTATGTACCTGCTTCATATTGAATGACATCGAATGCAATCAATGCGTAAACACCTACTGCTTGAATCGCAATCGCAAGTAATAATGCATAAAACATACGATTATCCTTTGGTGAACTACTCGCCACTTAGCTAAACCTTGCGGTTCTTCACGCTTGAAGTGGGAGCTTCTTGGGAATAGAGCGTACTTGCAAGTGTATTTCTTTACTTGCAGCGGTTTCTCTTATTTGACCGAGC
>NZ_QFVS01000036.1 GCF_003143955.1 Kurthia zopfii
TCGGTCAAATAAGAGAAACCGCTGCAAGTAAAGAAATACACTTGCAAGTACGCTCTATTCCCAAGAAGCTCCCACTTCAAGCGTGAAGAACCGCAAGGTTTAGCTAAGTGGCGAGTAGTTCACTAAAAGACCTTTGTTCGTGAAGTCATCTTTAATTACTGCATTTTCAAGCTTCTTCTTGTCTGTATTAATATCCATAGCCCAAGCTACTGTGCGATCTTCATAGTTTACATCTGTATGCCATTTTACTAAGAAACCATTGTACATACCCGAATTATCGCCAGCTGTGGTACCTAAACCTGTTACTTTATTACTTACGCCAATATTTCCAGTTAAATCTGAATCTACTTTCGTTTTATAAGCGATTGTATAAGCTTCATTAATATCACTGTTAAATTCGAATTTGAAGCCTTTTTGAGCGCCTTGATTCGTTACAGTGTATTTTGAAGAGGGTACTACATTACCTTTTGAATCTTTCACAACAACTGAATCTGTAACTAAATCCATTGGACCGTTAAATTCATCCGTAAATGTAGCTTCTTTTTGTGCAATTTTTTCGCCGCATTGGTTGAATTTAACTTCCCATTCAATCGTACGGTTTTCTTGATTAACTTCGCCAGCTGTTTTAGCAAGTGGGCTAGTGTATTATGTATTTACTGTTGATGCTGCTGAGATTTTCTCACCATTTATGTTTACTGAAGCATTGTTTGTATATGAAGCATTCTTTTTCTCAAGAATTTCTGTATCATATACAATTTGGTATGCTTTATTTTTATTTGGTAATACTAGTGGGAATGTTGGAGATGAAACATTCACTTCCGCACCTCGTGTTGCTGTACCATTTAAATCTACGTTTAATTCATACACTTTAATTGAACCTGGGATTAGTTTTAATCCTTCTGGAATTTCATCTGAAACTTTTGCATTTGTTAATTGATCTAGCTTCTTGTTGACATCAATTGTCCAAGTAGCTTTTGTAGGGTTTGGTGTTTGATCTAATTTACCTGATTTCTCAAGTGAAGTTCCTTTAGTTGGTTTCACAAGGATTTCCGTCGTTAAATCACCTGCACCAGGGACTTTTACAACTAAGCTTTGCTCAGGCGTACCTGATAAATCTTCTTTTAATTTTGAAGAAATTTTGAATTTCCCGCTGATGTTAGACTCTTCTTCAATTGCTTTATTAAATGTGAATACTACTTCTCCACTTGATGAAACCGTGTAAGAACCATATTCAATATTATTACCAGAAAGTGTTCCTTTTGGTGCTCCACCAATTAAAAATTGCTCTGGCAATGTGAAAGTGAATGTATCGCCAGCTTTGTAACTGTGACCATTCGGTAATGACCAATCACTTTCGAAAGCTAATGTATCACCAGGTGCCATTGGCTTTTCTTTCGTAACTGCCACACCATTACCATCATTGAATTTATGATTGCTTAAAATATTGTTAGTAATTGCTGATTTTGTTTGCAGCTTTTTCTCTTTTTTCGGCTGCTCAACCGGTGTTTCTACTTCTTCCTTAACTGTAGGTTCTTTCTTCTCTACAACAGGCTTGTCAGTTCCTTCCGGTTGTTCTTTTACTGCAGGTGTTTCTATTATAGGTTCTTCAACATTAGCTTCTTGAGCAAAAGAAATGCTCGGAAGTGATCCGAATGCTAGTTGAAAAATCAGTGCAATCGAAAACAACTGCAACATCCATTTTTTCTTCAACTTGTTTCTCCCTTTTTATCTTTTTTTAGAACTTGAATAAAATAAAAAGAATGTCCTAATATGGTAATTAGAACATTCTTTTTGATACATATCAATATAATTTGACTATATTTATCACTTTATTACTGTTGCAGTTCTTCCCAAACATTTAGTAAAACATTTGTTTGGTCGCGATCTGGTCCTACTGAGAATGTTGCAACGCGTATCCCTGTAAGCTCGCTGACACGTTGTACATAGTTTCTAGCATTTTCTGGAAGGTCTTCCAATCGTCGAATTGTTGTCACATCTTCAGTCCAACCTGGTAACTCTTCATAAATCGGTTTACACTGCTCAATAATATGAAGGTTTGCTGGGTATTCTGTAATTCGTTCGCCTTTATAATCATAGGCTACACAGATTTTAACGGTTTCAAGACCTGTTAAAACGTCAATTGAATTTAGCGCTAAATCTGTAATACCTGATACTCGACGAGAGTGACGTACTACTACTGAGTCGAACCACCCTACGCGACGTGGGCGACCTGTTGTCGTACCATATTCACGACCAACTTCACGTATTTGATTGCCTACTTCATCAAATAATTCTGTTGGGAATGGACCATCACCAACTCTTGATGTGTAAGCTTTTGAAACGCCGATTACACGTGATACTGCTGATGGGCCAACACCTGTACCTGTTGTTACGCCACCTGCTACTGGATTTGAAGAAGTTACATAAGGGTATGTGCCGTGATCTACATCAAGTAACACACCTTGAGCACCTTCGAATAACACTTTGCCATTCGCTTCGATTACATCATTTAATGACTTAGATGTGTCTGTAACATATTGCGCGATTTCCTGTCCAAATGCGTAAAATTGTTCAAACATATCGTCAAAGTTTAATGGTTCAACTTCGTAAAATTTAGTAAATAAGCGATTCTTCATTTCTAAGTTTTCACGAAGTTTTTGCTCGAATACTTCCTTGTCTAGTAAATCTGCGATACGGATACCCATACGTTGTACTTTATCTGTATAACATGGTCCGATCCCTTTACAAGTTGTGCCGATTTTTTTGTCTCCACGTGATGCTTCATCCACTTTATCTTGATAAACATGGTATGGAAGAATTACGTGTGCACGATTCGAGATTTGTAAGTTTGAAGTGTCTACACCACGATCTTGAAGACCTTTCAACTCTTTTACTAATGATTCTGGGTTGATGACCATGCCATTACCCATTACTGATGTTTTGTCACTGTAAAAAATCCCAGAAGGAATCAAGTGTAACTTATATGTTTCACCTTTAAATTGGATTGTATGCCCCGCGTTGTCTCCACCTGAATAACGTGAAATTGCGTCCGCTTCTTTTGAAAGGAAATCGGTAATCTTACCTTTCCCTTCATCACCCCACTGTGTTCCTACTACTACTATTGATGTCATTTACAGCACCTCCGTTAGATACATTATATGTACCCTAAATTGAACAAAAATAATTGTAACAACCTCTTTTTTAAATGTCAATAAAAAACACGAACAAGATATTGTTATTATACAATATCGTTCGTGTTTGTTTTTTCATCAGTAGCTTATGGTGATTCTTGTGACCAATCCACACTGACAAATTTATTGAATTCTTTTTTAAATGCTAGTTTTACCGTATCAGTTGGACCATTACGTTGTTTTGCGACAATAATTTCAATTGTATTCGCATCTTCCGTTTCTTTATCGTAGTAATCTTCACGATATAAAAAGGCAACGATATCGGCATCTTGCTCAATCGAACCAGACTCACGTAAATCGGACATCATCGGGCGCTTATCTTGACGTTGCTCTACACCACGGGATAACTGTGATAATGCGATTACTGGTACTTCTAATTCTCTGGCTAATGCCTTTAATGAACGCGATATTTCTGATACTTCTTGTTGTCTGTTCTGACCTGATGATCCACTACCTTGAATTAATTGTAGGTAGTCGATTAAGATCATTCCTAGACCACTTTCTTGCTTTAAACGTCTACATTTCGCACGGATTTCGTTGACACGAACACCCGCTGCATCATCAATGTATATGCCTGCACGAGATAAACTCCCCATAGCCATCGTTAGTTTACGCCAATCCTCTGTCGTTAATGCACCCGTTCTAAGTACTTGTGCATCAATATTTCCCTCCGCACAAAGCATACGCATAACTAACTGTTCCGCACCCATCTCCAGTGAGAAGATTGCTACATTTTCAGTCGTTTGCGTTCCTACTGCTTGGGCAACGTTCAGAGCAAAAGCGGTTTTACCTACAGATGGTCGAGCAGCAACAATAATTAGATCCCCACGTTGGAAGCCAGCCGTTAATCGATCTAAGTCACGGAAACCAGTCGGAATACCGGTGATGTCTCCCTTACGATTTTGGAGCTTTTCCACATTCTCATACGTTTGTACAAGAACGTCCTTCACGTGTTTGAAATCGCTTGAATTACTGCGACTTGCCACTTCCATGATTTTTTTCTCTGCTTCTGCCAAGAGAGCCTCTACTTCATCTTCTCTTGCAAAGGTATCTTCTACTATTTTTGTAGCAGTATGAATCAGTCGGCGTAATAAGGCTTTTTGTGCCACGATTTCTGAATAGTAAGCGACGTTTGCCGCGGTAGGTACAGCGTTGGCAAGCTCGGTCATATACGACACGCCGCCAACATCATCCAACTCATTACGACTATCTAATTCATTGATTACGGTTACGACATCAACCGCTTTACCCATATCACTTAGTCGAAGCATACTGTCAAAAATCATTCTATGAGCAGCTTGATAAAAATCTTCTGATAACAATGTCTCAGAAGCAGTAATTAAAGCTTGAGGTTCTAGGAAGACCGCACCCAAGACTGATTGCTCAGCTTCTTGGTTATGCGGTGGAATACGGTCCGTTGTTGGATCATTCATATTGTTCTCCCCTTATTTTTGTTCTTTTACATGAACCTTTAATGTTGCACTTACTTCGTGATGTAATTTCACAGGAACTTGTGTCACGCCTAACGAGCGAATTGCTTCTGGTAAATCCATTTTACGTTTATCAATTTTAATGCCGTGTTTTTTGTTTAATTCATCAGCGATTTGTTTTGAAGTAATTGAGCCGAAAAGACGTCCGCCTTCTCCAGTTTTAGATTGTAATTCAACTGTAAGTTTTTCAATTTCAGCTTTTAAATCTTTCGCTGCTTGTAATTCAGCTTCTGCATTCTCTTCATCTTTACGTTGTTGGCCTTTTAATTGGCTCATCGCTTGAGAAGTTGCCTCTACAGCCGATTTGTTTTTAAGTAAGACGTTTCGTGCATAACCGTCTGATACTTCTTTCATTTCACCTTTTTTACCTTGTCCTTTTACATCTTTAAGAAAAATAACTTTCATTATTCCTTGCTCCCTTCTAATACATCTTCTATTGTATCTTTTAGACGACTGATCGCTTCCTCAATCGTATGAACTTCCAACTGAGTAGCCGCATTCGTTAAATGACCTCCACCGCCAAGGGCTTCCATCACAACTTGTACATTCATTTCGCCTAAAGAACGTGCGCTAATTCCTATTTTACCATCACTTCGATGTGCCACAACAAAAGAAGCTGTGATATCTTTCATCGAAAGTAATATATCTGCTGTTTGTGCAATTAGTACAGAGTTATAAATCTGTCCTTTTTCACCATGTGCAATGACCACACCTTCATGAATAAACTCAGTTGTTTTCACAATTTGAGCTCTTTCAAGATACGTGTTCAAATCCTCTTTCAAGATTTTCTGAACGAGTACTGTGTCTGCGCCATTCGTTCTTAAATAAGATGCCGCCTCAAAAGTCCTAGCACCCGTTCTAAGCGTAAATGATTTCGTATCGACAATAATACCAGCTAACAGTGCTGTCGCTTCTAACATCGTCATTTTATCATGCTTAGGCTGATATTCGAGTAATTCTGTCACGAGTTCTGCTGTTGACGAAGCATATGGCTCCATATAGACAAGCATCGGACTGTCGATGAACTCTTCACCACGTCTATGATGATCGATGACTACGATTTTACTCGCCTTATTAATAATTCGCTCGTCGATTGTCATACTCGGTTTATGCGTATCCACAACAACCACCAGTGATTTCTCCGTCATCTTACTTAAAACCGTCTCAGGTGACAGGAATCGATCATATAACTCGGATTTCTCTTTCACAACTTGCATAAGTCGGTTCGTACTATTGTCTAAAAGTTCGAAGTCGATGACAACATAGCCATCTACTTTGTTCATATCAGCCATTTTACGTACACCCATTGATGCGCCAATCGCGTCCATGTCAGGCATTTTATGACCCATGACAAAAACCTGATCACTATCTTGAATTAAATCACGTAACGCATGGGAAATCACCCTTGCCCTAACACGCGTACGCTTCTCTACTGGATTCGTCTTTCCTCCGTAGAATTTCACTTTACCGTCTGGTTGCTTGATTGCGACCTGGTCACCACCACGTCCAAGTACAAGGTCCAAACTCGATTGAGCAAGTTCGCCTAATTCCGTTAATGAAGGTGAACCAGCGCCCACACCGATACTTAATGTAAGCGATAGATTTTGCTGCGCCGTAATCTCACGGATATCATCTAAAATGGCGAATTTCTTCGATTCTAAATTAGCTAAAATCGATTCATTCATCACCGCCATGAAACGATCTGATGAGATTCGTTTAATGTAGATATCATGCTGTGACCCCCACTTATTCACAAGTGATGTGACTAAAGTGTTCATCTGACTGCGAGATTGATCGTTCATACCTTGCGTAATTTCATCGTAATTATCGATGAAAAGTACCGCTAATACTGTACGATCTTCGTAATACAATTCTTCAATCTCTACTTGCTCAGTAATATCGAAGAAATAGAGTAGCTTTTCATCTTGTTTATGAAAAACACGATATTGACGATTTTTAATTGTAATATTCAAGTCATTAAAATCTTCATGATTAATGAAGTTTGATAATTCATCTGAAACATAGGATAGGTCACGTCCAATTAATGATTCATCTTCTAACATTCTTTTAATGAACGGATTCGCCCATTCAATCAATGAAGAATCATCAATTAGTATGATTCCGATTGGCATTTCTAATAAGGCTTTTTCGCCGACATTTTCCAAGCGATAACTCAGCATCGCGATATGCTTTTCTGTTTCATCGTATGTGTTTTTTTCATATTTCCATGTAATGATAGCTGTTGTTAAGACTAGGATGCCGTAGATGACGCCAATTACCGGTTTCCACATGATTAACGCTATAATACTAGCGGTCATAAGAAGCGATAAAATTAATAGTGGATATCGTATTGGTCTTTTTCTAAATAGAGTACCCATAACTTTCATCTCCTATTTCTTAGTTTTATCGCCCAATAATACGCGCAAGTTCAACCCTATATCTAATATACCCAAAATCGATACAAAAGAGGCAAGTGGAAAGGCAAATATTGTACCAATCCAAGCTAATGCTTTTGGTAAATTCGAACGGTGAACCATAAAATGAATAAACGAAATACCTTGAATTAAAAATACGGCATCTAACAATAACGATGCATTTAAAGCAACAAAGTAGAAGTACGTTCCTTCCTCTGGCTTAATAAGGAATTGAATTAATAGGACAACTAAATAGCCTATTAAGAAAAATCCAGGGAATCGGATATCCTTAATCGCACCAAACTTAGGCACTTTATAACCTATTTTTTTGATAATTGGGAAGTTCACGATAATAATCAGTAATGCCATAAGTAATGAACTTAGGATTAATGCTGACGGTAGTGAATTTTCAGCTGCTTTGTATAAAATATTCGCATGTTCTTGCGTAAATGTTGATTTTTGATTCAATGTTTTTGCAAGTTCTTCAGATAATTTCACATTTGAATTAAGTCCTGTTCGTAGCGACTTCATCGCAACTTCAAGTACGTTGATTCCCATAAATTTGCTTGAAGCATAGATTGTTGCGACAACTGTAATCATTGTCGTTAACGCTGTACTTAATAAAATTTCAAGCTTTCCACGATTCGATTTTGCCTTCGCACCAATCGTCATACCGATTACAGCGAACACAATGCTAATGCCTATAACGATTGGCCCGGTAAGCAAAAATGTACCTAGACATCCAATGAGGACGATGCCGATCGATGATTTCAGATTATACTTTAATATGTATAAAATGATCGGTAGCGGAATGAACCAGACCGTGATGATCGCTAATAATGGCGATGCAGTAAGGAAACTAAGTAGTATAAACAGACCTGTCATCATCGCACCGAATGTTAATTGTTTTACTTTATTCTCTGGCATATAACAATCTTCCTTTGTATTCCAACTTTTAATATTTCATCTGTATATTGTACCATGTTTCACAAAGCCAAACAAAAAGCTCCCCGTCCCTAGATTGTCGAACTACTTAAAATTATGTACAAAAAAAGACCGATTTTTAATCGGTCTTTTTTTACTGCTTATTTATCTTCTGTAGTGAATGGAAGTAAAGCCATTACGCGTGAAGTTTTAATAGCAAGTGTTAATTTACGTTGGTATTTCGCACTTGTACCCGTTACACGACGAGGAAGAATTTTTCCTCGTTCAGAGATGAATTTTTTTAGTAAATCAACATCTTTATAATCGATGTGTTTAATGTTGTTAGCAGTGAAATAGCAAACTTTACGGCGTTTGCGGCCTCCTCTACGTGGTGCCATGTTATATGTCCCCTCCTTGTTTAAATTTGTGTGATCGACTTTTGCTTAGAATGGAAGGTCGTCGTCTGAAACGTCGACTTTACCTTGTGCATTCGGAGCAGCAAATGGGTCTTGATCAACACGTGTATAGTTCTGTTGATTAGGTGATTGATTTTGCTGATAATTGTTTTGTTGAGAGCCTTGGTCATACGATTGATTACCGCCACCATAAGATGGTTGTTGGTTATTAAACGAATTTGACTGTTGAGCTCCACCACCAGCATTCGCATTACGAGGTTCTAAGAACTGTACGCTATCTGCAACAACTTCAGTTGTATATACTTTTTTACCATCTTGACCATCATAGCTACCAGTTTGGATACGGCCTTCAACGCCCGCTAATGAACCTTTACGAAGGAAATTAGCTGTGTTTTCAGCTTGTTTACGCCAAACGACGATATTAATGAAGTCTGCTTGTTTTTCACCTTGTTGGTTTGAGAATGTACGGTTTACAGCAAGTGTAAAACGGGCAACTGCAACACCAGAAGGCGTATAACGAAGCTCAGGATCTTTTGTAAGTCTTCCAACTAAGACAACTCGGTTTATCATCAGAATCAACTCCTTTATCAGATTTTATATCAATAAATTATTTTGCGTCTTCACGAACAGCGATGAAGCGAATGATGTCTTCGCTAATGTTAGCTAGACGAGTGTATTCGTTGATTGCATCAGCTGTAGCGTTAACTTTCATGATTTGGTAGAAACCTTCACGGAAATCATTGATTTCGTATGCAAGGCGACGTTTACCCCAATCTTTTGAGTCAGTTAGTTCAGCACCATTTGAAGTTAGAATCGTGTTGAAACGTTCTACTAAAGCAGTTTTAGCTTCTTCTTCGATGTTTGGGCGAATAATGTACATTAATTCGTATTTTCTCATTGTATAAGCACCTCCTTATGGACTTGGGCCTACGCTTATTTAAGCAAGGCAAGGAGCAAGTATTTAATACTACTCACATCGTTAGATTGTATCACACTCAAACTCGAAGTGCAATGCTAGGATTCTAATTCAACAACTACTATACTAATCTATAGTAAGGAGGCTATTTTATATGAACAATGGTTTTGAAAAAATAGGTGAATTTGAATTGGACATGGAAGCACTCGCGAAACCCGTATTAAAATGGACGCTAATCCTTTCCATACTATTCGTTGGAATTCACTATCTTATAAATCCTTTCCCCTCATTTTCGATTTCAGGGTTTTTACTGTCGATTCTTTTCATCATAGGTGAGTATATTTTGCTCATATTTTTACATGAAATTTGTCATCTAATCGGTTTCTATGTATTTTGTGGTTCTTCGATTTCACAACTTAAAATGGGGCTAGATTTAAAAATCGGCATAGCCTATGCGACGACTACTCAATTTATGCGCAATAAAGATGCACGTAAAGCTTTGTTACTTCCTTTTTGGCTAACCGGTGTTTTACCACTGATTGCAGGTATTTATTATGATCAACTCACATTAACTTTAGTTAGTGCTTGGTTAATCGTTGGCGCTTATGGTGATTTTGCCATGTATAAAAAACTACGAACAGTTCCTTCTTCAATATACGTATTAGATGATTCGACACAACCAAAACTACATCTATACAAAAAAAGTGATGTACATGATTAAATTCATGCACATCACTTTTTATTTTTATACGTTGAATAAGAATTCCATTACGTCGCCATCTTTTACGATGTACTCTTTACCTTCAAGACGTAAACGACCTGCTTCTTTAGCGGCTGGTTTTGAACCATATTCTACTAAGTCGTCATATGAAACTGTTTCAGCACGAATGAATCCGCGTTCGAAATCAGAGTGAATTACGCCTGCACATTGAGGTGCTTTCATACCTTTACGGAAAGTCCAAGCACGTACTTCTTGCACACCTGCAGTGAAGTATGTTGCTAAACCTAGTAAGTTATAAGAAGCTTTGATCAATTTATCAAGACCTGATTCATCGATTCCTAGTTCTTCTAAGAACATCGCTTTTTCTTCATCATCAAGTTGAGCGATTTCTTCTTCGATTCGTGCGCAAACTACGATTACTTCTGCACCTTCAGCAGTAGCGTAATCACGTACTTTTTGCACGAATTCATTGTTGTCTGCATCATTCACTTCATCTTCAGCAACGTTTGCTACATAAAGCATCGGTTTAATCGTTAATAAGTGTAAACCTTTAACCACTTTTAATTCTTCTTCAGTTAATTCAACAGAACGAGCTGGTTTTTCAGCTTCGAATGCAGCTTTTAATTTTTCTAAAACTGGCGCTTCTACCATAGCTTCTTTATCTTTTTGCTTCGCTAATTTAGCTACGCGAGAAAGACGTTTATCTACAGATTCGAGATCCGCAAGAATTAATTCTAAATTAATTACTTCGATATCGTCGATTGGATCAATTGTACCAGCAACGTGTGTAATGTTTTCATCTACGAAACAACGCACTACTTGTGTAATAGCATCTACTTCACGAATGTGAGATAAGAATTTGTTTCCTAACCCCTCACCTTTACTAGCACCTTTTACGATACCAGCGATATCTGTGAATTCGAATGAAGTTGGTACTGTTTTTTTAGGTTCAACTAATTCAGTTAATTTATCTAAACGAGCGTCCGGTACTTCTACGATTCCTACGTTCGGATCGATTGTTGCGAATGGATAGTTTGCAGCAAGAGCACCTGCTTTTGTAATTGCGTTAAATAGTGTTGATTTTCCAACGTTTGGTAAACCGACAATTCCGGCTGTTAAAGCCATATATGTCACAACCCTTCAGTTTGTTATATTGCGATTTCACGACCTGTTTCATTATAGTGATTTATTATATAAAAGTCTAATTCTCATCAGTATTTGCTTGAACTAACACTTTTTTCAACTTTTTATCGAATTCTCTACGTGGAATCATGACACTATGCTGGCAACCTTCACACTTAATTCGAATATCTGCACCTAGGCGAATAATCTTCCACTCATTCACCCCACAAGGATGCGCCTTCTTCATTTGCACAACATCACCTAATTCGTAGCTTTTCGCTTCCATCTTATTTCTCCTCCTCCGTTTCCTGTCTTGGTTGATCTCTTTCATATACCATCATTTTTGGATATGGGATTTCTATATTGTTTTTATCGAATAGTTCTTTTATATCTTTTCGAATCATTCGTGAAATAGCAAACTGCTGCATCGGCAATGTTTCCACCGAGATTCGCAATGTTACTTCTGCCCCAATAACATTTTGCACACCTAGTAAAGTTGGTGGCGTCACGATTTCTTCATGTAAATCTGCTAAATTGGATAAATAATTTTCGATTAATCGCTCCGCCTTATTAATATCCGAGTTATAAGACACACTCACATCGACGACTGACATCGTATTATTAATGGAGTAATTGACGACTTCTAAAATCGTTCCATTTGGAATGATGTTTATTTCACCACTTACACCTTTAATTTTCGTCGTACGTAGACCAATTTCGAGTACGGTTCCTTCAATTGCTGAAATTTTAATATAGTCGCCAACGCCAAATTGATCTTCAAATATAATGAAGAACCCTGTGATGACATCTTTTACTAAACTTTGCGCACCAAAGCCGACCGCTAATCCGACAATTCCTGCTCCGGCTAATAAACCTGCTACTTTCACATTCATAACAGATAGCACCGCTAAAATTGCTGAGAAATATACTACATATGAAATAATACTTTGTAATAGTTTCAATATTGTACGATAACGTCGCTCACGTTGTTGAGTTAACATGGCGGGTGCATTCATACGCATTTCGAAAGCCTTTTTAATCATTTTCTTCGCAATTCGGACAATGATCATGGCACCTAATATGATACATACAATATTAAATGAGCCTTCACCTACACTAATCCATAATTCTTCATCCGTTAATTTCGTTACTAAATAATCATACAATTTTCCCACTAAATTCATTTCTCCTCTTTTTCGAACTCACCATTCCATTATATAAAAAACTATCACATTAGACATGACATCTTGTGATAGTTTTTATTACAAATCATTGAACTTCATTACATCCATTTATTTTAGCATTTCTAAAATACGTTCTAAATCATCATCAGAGAAAAATTCAATTTCAATTTTCCCTTTATGCTTCCCTTTTTTAATTTGGACACTCGTACCAAAGTAGTCGCGTAAATGGCCTTCATATTCTTCAATGAACAAGTCTTTTTTCAGTTCTTTCTTCGTTTCTTTTGAACCCTCTGACTGCATCATCTGTTGAACAAGCGCTTCAAGCTGACGAACATTCAACCCTTCAGCGATAATCTTCTCTGCCACTTGTTGCATCACTTTTTTGTTTTTCAACGCTAGTAACGCTCTGGCATGACCTGTTGAAAGTTGACCTTCTACTACATACGCTTGGATTTCCTTCGGTAAAGAAAGTAATCGAATATGGTTTGCGATATATGGTCTACTTTTTCCTAATCGTTGTGCCAATTGTTCTTGCGTCAGCGATAGATGCTCCATTAAATTTTGATACGCTTCTGCTTCTTCAATCGCATTTAAATCTTCACGCTGTAAATTTTCTAAAAGGGCATATTCCATCATCTGTTGATCTGTTAAATCTCGCACAACAGCTGGAATTTCATTTTGCAATGCTAGTTTAGAAGCTCTAAAACGACGTTCACCTACTACTATTTCATAGCTGACACCTTTTTTTCGAACAATAATTGGTTGTAAAACACCATGTTCTTTAATAGAAGTCGCTAATTCTTCCAATGCTTCATCACTAAATTCCTTACGTGGTTGGAATGGATTCGGTTTAATTGAACGGACTTTAATCTTCTCTACTTGATTACCGTTCACCATTTCCTGACCTTTAAAAATCGCATCTAAACCCTTACCTAACCCTTTAGCCATGTTGAGCCACTTCCTTTGCAAATTGTAAGTACACTTCTGCACCCTTCGATTTCGGATCATATTGGAGAATCGATTCACCATGGCTCGGTGCTTCACTTAACCTAACACTTCGAGGGATAATCGTTTCATATACTTGTTCTTCAAAAAATTTCTTCACTTCTTCAGCAACTTGAGTGCTCAAATTCGTTCGCACATCAAACATCGTCAACAACACTCCGTCGATTAATAAATCTTCATTCAGATGTTTTTGGACTAAAGATATTGTTGATAATAGTTGACTCAATCCTTCTAGAGCATAAAATTCGCACTGAACCGGGATAATTACCGCATCCGCTGCTGTTAGTGCATTCAATGTTAATAACCCTAAAGAAGGTGGACAATCAATAATAATATAATCAAAATCATTTTGTACTTTTTTAATAGCATTTTTCAACCGAGCTTCTCTAGAAATGGTTGAAACCAACTCTATTTCCGCTCCCGCTAAAGCAATTGTTGTTGGGGCAATACATAAATGTTCGATTCCTGTTTTATGTATAATCTCCTCTAGTGGAAGTTCATCAATTAATACATCATAAATAGACTGCTCAATTTCACTCTTGTTTACGCCAACACCACTCGTCGCATTTCCTTGTGGATCTGTATCAATTAATAAAACTTTCTTGCCAATTGTCGCTAAACCTGCACTTAAATTTACGGATGTTGTCGTTTTACCAACGCCACCTTTTTGATTTGCTATCGCTATGATCTTCGTCAACTATTACACCGCCTTCAAAATTTTTAGTTTCTATTATTCTACCAAATTTTTCAAAAGCTTTCGCATATTAAGATTATTATACAAAAAAAGAACCGTGATTTCGCACGATTCTTCATTTTACTTCTTATTTTTCGGAATTTTGACTGTGATTTGATAGTAATCTTCACAATCCTCTTCTTCCGTACTAACGTCGATACCAGACTTATTCACAAGTGTTAATGATTCTCGAATTGTATTTAAGGCAATTCGGATATCCTTGCTTACTGATTTTCTTTTTATACGTGGTTTCTTTGTTTTTTCAACCGGTTCTAGAATTTCCGAAATGCGCTGCTCCAACTGACGAACATTATAATCTTGTTCCTGAATTTCTTCTAATAGTTGAAGTTGCAATTCTTCATTTTTTAACGGCACAAGCGCTCTCGCATGACGTTCTGAGATAACACGATTTAAAATCGCTGTTTTCACAGGTTCAGGTAGGCGTAGTAATCTCAGTTTATTCGCAACTGTAGATTGGCCCTTCCCTAGTCTTTGCGCTAATGCTTCTTGCGTTAATTCATGTAATTCTAATAACTGTTGAAAAGCCTGGGCTTCTTCAATCGCTGTCAATTCTTCTCTTTGAAGGTTTTCTATCAATGCAACTGAAGCTGTTTCCTTATCAGACATTTCTCGAATAATAGCCGGAACTTCTACCCACAATAAAGACTTCATTGCTCTATATCTACGTTCTCCAGCGATAATTTCATACTCGCCATCATCAGTTGAACGAACTACGATTGGTTGAATAATGCCATGTGTGTGAATCGTTCTCGCAAGTTCTTCAATTTTTTCTTGATCGAAAATAGTACGCGGTTGGAAACGGTTCGGATGAATTTTCCCAATCGGTAAATTTACGACATTTTCTGAAGGATCTTTTGCTTCAATTTTATCATTGCCGCCAAAAATTCTTGATAAAGCACTTTTCAAAATTAGCACCACCTTTAACAATTACTTCAAGTATATCCTCAATGTTCTTCCACGAGGTAAGTCAATTTTATGTCTGTTTCATCTTACTCAATATCTCTATTATAGTTTCTTTCTACAAAAAAAGTAAGTCGACAAATTGTTTCACATGAAACACTTGTTATTTTATAGGTGTTTTATTTGGCGTACCTGGTTTTCTTGGGTACTTTTTAGGTGTAGTTTTTACTTTATCAAATACGTAAATCGTACGTTCACTATTTTCGACAGGCAATTCAAATGCTACATGATGAACTAATTTACCACCTAAAACAGCAATGGCTTTTTTAGCATCCTTCATTTCATCTTCTCCACTTGCAGCTTTAAGCGCTAAGAATTGGCCGCCTTCTTTTACAAGAGGGATACATAATTCTGAAAGTACAGATAAACGTGCAACAGCTCTTGCAGTTACAAGATCAAATTTTTCACGATATTGGGCATTTTGACCAAATTCTTCAGCACGTGCATGAACGAAATTCACATTTTCTAAACCTAGTTGTTCGCTCAAGTGATTTAAAAATTGAATTCGTTTATTTAAAGAATCCACAATTGTTACATGAAGATGTGGGAAACAAATTTTGATTGGTAAACTTGGGAAACCTGCTCCTGCGCCTACATCACACACTGACTTCACTTTTGTAAAATCAAAGTGGAAGCTCGCGCTGATTGAATCATAGAAGTGTTTCAAATAAACTGATGGTTCATCCGTAATTGCTGTAAGATTCATTTTTTCATTCCACTCTACTAAAATTTCAAAGTAGCTGCGGAATTGTTGAATTTGTTGTTCATTTAGCTCAATACCTTGTTCTTTTAATGCTTGTACAAACTGTTCTTCGTTCATGATTTTCCCCTTCCGAATTATGCATTATTATTGCGAGATTTTCGCGATTTTACCTTGTTCAATATAAACTAATAAAATTGAAATATCTGCTGGGTTTACACCTGAGATACGTGAAGCTTGTGCTACAGATAGCGGACGCACTTCTTTCAATTTTTCTCTTGCTTCAGTAGCAATTCCTGAAATGGCATCGTAATCGATAAGATCAGGAATTTTTTTGCCTTCCATTTTCTTAAGTTTTTCAACTTGTTGAAGGGCTTTTTCAATATAACCTTCGTACTTCACTTGAATTTCAACTTGCTCTTTCACATCCGCAGAAAGCTCAGTAGCATCTGTTACTTTCGCAACGAATTCATAGTTCACTTCAGGACGTTTTAATAGATCCGTACCGTGAATACCATCTTTCAATGCACTACTGCCAATTTCAGCAAGTGCATCGTTTACAAGACGTGGTTTAATACTGAATTCAGCTAAACGAGTAATTTCCTCATTCACAAGTTGGCGTTTTTCAACAAAGCCGTTATAACGTTCTTCGGTTACTAAGCCCATATTATAAGCTTTTTCAGTTAAACGCATATCCGCATTATCGTGACGCAATAGTAAGCGATATTCTGCACGAGAAGTTAGTAGACGGTAAGGTTCATTCGTTCCTTTAGTTACTAAGTCATCGATCAGTACGCCGATATATGCATCTGAACGTCCTAAAATCACTTCTTCT
This sequence comes from Kurthia zopfii, assembly GCF_003143955.1. Classification (GTDB taxonomy): domain Bacteria; phylum Bacillota; class Bacilli; order Bacillales_A; family Planococcaceae; genus Kurthia; species Kurthia zopfii. Next base: position 16,633 of record NZ_QFVS01000036.1, read on the forward strand.
TTACCTAAAACTCTAGCAGCAGCATTAATACCAGCCATCATACCTTGACCAGCCGCTTCTTCGTAACCAGATGTACCATTGATTTGACCAGCTGTGTATAAGTTTTTAATACGTTTTGTTTCTAATGTTGGCCATAGTTGAGTAGGCACAACCGCATCATACTCAATTGCGTAACCCGCGCGCATCATCTCAGCTTTTTCTAAACCTGGGATTGTTTCAAGCATTTTGCGTTGGATATGTTCTGGCAGACTTGTTGATAACCCTTGAACATAAACTTCTTGCGTATTACGACCTTCTGGCTCCAAGAATAATTGGTGACGAGGTTTGTCATTAAAGCGCACAATTTTCGTCTCAATTGATGGGCAGTAACGTGGACCTGCGCCTGTAATTACGCCTGTGAACATTGGTGAAGAATCTAAGTTATCATTAATAATTTGATGTGTTTCAGGACTTGTATATGTTAACCAGCATGGGATTTGATCCGTAATAAATTCAGTTGTTTCATAACTGAATGCACGTACTTCTTCATCACCTGGTTGGATTTCTGTTTTTGAATAATCAATTGTTTTACTATTTACACGTGGTGGCGTACCTGTTTTAAAACGTACCATCTCAAAGCCTAAATCACGCATATTATCCGCTAATTTAATAGACGGTTGTTGGTTATTTGGACCTGAAGAATATTTCAAATCACCAATGATGATTTCTCCACGTAAAAATGTACCTGTTGTCACAATGACAGTTTCAGCACGGTATAATGCGCCAACTTGCGTAATTAAACCTTTCACTTCACCATCTTCAATAATTAATTCATCAACCATCGCTTGGTGGATTGTTAAATTATCTTGATCTTCTAAAAGTTGTTTCATCGCTTGTTGATAAAGAACCTTATCGGCTTGCGCACGTAAAGCACGTACTGCCGGCCCTTTACCTGTGTTCAACATACGCATTTGGATATGTGTTTTGTCGATGATTTTACCCATCGCTCCGCCCATTGCATCGATTTCACGTACAACGATTCCTTTTGCCGGTCCACCTACTGATGGATTACAAGGCATAAATGCGATCATATCTAAATTTATTGTTAATACTAATGTTTTTGCGCCCATGCGTGCTGAAGCGTATGCAGCCTCTACCCCTGCATGACCTGCTCCAATTACAATGACATCAAACGTGCCTGCTTCAAATGTTGTTGGCATGTTCGTACTTCCCTTCTCTTAATAAAATTGTTATTTCCCTAGGCAGAATTGTGAGAACAGTTGATTCAACAGGCTATCTTGCATCGTATCTCCAACGATTTCCCCAAGAATTTCCCATGTTCTCGTTACATCTATTTGAATCATATCGACTGGTACATCCGCTTCCGCAGCATTGATTGCGTCTGAAATGCGCTCTAGTGCTTGATGTAATAAAGCGATATGACGTGTATTTGATACATACGTTGCATCTCCAGCATCAATTGTTCCTTCGAAGAACATTGCAGCAATCGCGTCTTCTAAAGCATCTATTCCTTCTTCTTGTAAAATAGAAGTCGTAATAACACGATGCCCTTTCGCCAATTGATGTACTTCATTCAAATCAATTTGTTGATCTAAATCTGTTTTGTTCACTACAACAATGTAGTTCATCTCTTTAACGGTTTCGAAAAGACGTAAATCTTCTTCCGTCAGTGCTTGGTTGAAGTTCACGACGAATAAAATAAGATCTGCTTCTTTTAAAACTTGGCGAGATCTTTCCACACCAATTCGTTCTACAATATCTTCCGTCTCACGAATACCAGCTGTATCGACTAAACGAAGCGGTACACCCCGTACATTGACATATTCTTCAATAATATCGCGAGTCGTTCCGGCAACATCCGTTACAATTGCTTTATTTTCTTGAACAAGGCTATTTAATAATGATGACTTCCCTACGTTAGGACGACCTAAAATAACTGTTGATAACCCTTCACGTAAGATTTTCCCTTGTGATGAAGTTTGAAGTAATTTCTCAATTTCTGATTTCACCCAATTGGATTTCTCAAGCATTAATGGAATCGTCATTTCTTCTACATCGTCGTATTCGGGATAATCGATATTTACTTCCACTTGTGCTAAAACTTCCACAAGCGCTTGGCGTAAATCACCGATTAGACGTGATAATTTACCATCCATTTGGCTTAAAGCTACATTCATAGCACGATCTGTTTTTGCACGGATTAAATCCATAACTGCTTCCGCTTGCGAAAGATCTATACGGCCATTTAAAAAGGCACGTTTCGTAAATTCGCCTGGTTCCGCCATACGAGCGCCATTTCTTAAAATCAATTGTAGAACTCGGCTAACTGTGACAATACCACCGTGACAGTTAATTTCTACAACGTCTTCACGAGTAAATGTTTTAGGACCTTTCATCACTGACAACATGACTTCTTCCACTACTTCTCCACTTTCAACTTCTTGTAAGTGACCATAATGAATTGTATGTGATGGAACTTCTAATAAATTTTTCTCGCCTGGCGAATGAAAGACACGATTCGCAATAGAAATCGCTTCTTCCCCACTTAATCGAACAATCGCAATAGCGCCTTCTCCTGGTGGCGTAGATATTGCAGCAATCGTATCAAATTCAAACATTTTTTATCCTCCTAAAAAGCTATTTTTTCCGTTGCACACTAGTGATACATATTAACATAAATTCTTTTTTCACTAAATAATCTTGCTCAAAAAATAAAGAGTCCACTCTCCCTAAATGGGAGATGGACTCTTTCACAATCCTCTTACCTTATCGAACTGGTTCAATTACTAAATATCGCTTATTTGCACTACCTTCTGAAACTGTATCCACATCTAAACGTTGCGACAACGCATGATGAATAACTTTTCTTTCAGCTGAAAGCATCGGCTCTAATTCAACTCGTTGTCCGGATGTCGCAACTTGATCTGCTAATCGGTTGGCCAGTTCTATTAAAGATTCTTTTCGCTTTTGACGGTAATGTTCAACATCAACTTCTAACATTAAAAAACGTGTTGAGTGCTTTTGAATGATTAGTTGAGCTAATTGTTGCAACGAATTTAAAGTTTGACCTCTTTTTCCAATTAAAATAGCTGCTTTCTTACTAAATAATTGGAACTGAATTTGTTTTTGTTTTTGTGAAGTTTCGATTCGTAAATCATCTATACCCATCTGTTGAACAATATCATGAATATATTGTTCAGCAGCATTTATAGCGATCGAGTCATCGTGTTTTTTAGTAGGCTGTTCAATAGTGACTGTCTCTTGAACAACTTCTACTTTCTCCTCCACTTCGATTACCTCTGTTTTTTCAACAGCTGTAACATTACTTACCGAGTCTTTTTCAACAACTCTTACATGAGCATCACGAGCACCAATGCCTAAAAAACCTTTTTTAGGCTCTTGTAATACTTCAATTTCTACTTGCTCTTGGGTCAAATCAAGTTTGTTCAATGCACTTGCAACAGCTTCTTCAACTGTTTTTGCTACTTGGATCGATTCTTTCAATAAGGCCCCTCCTGTATTCGCAGGACGTAAAGTAGTGCTAGAAGCAGATCAGGTGATGGCTCCTGCGATGTCGTTATTTTCTCTCTATTTTAACATGATTATTCTGTTTATTTCTATTAGTTCTATTGAAAAATTTAGCGATTTTCATAACATGTTCTAAACTTTTCTTCGTATCTTCAAAATTCATTGTGGCCGCCGGTTTTCTGGCGATAATGACGTAATCCATATTCTGCTTTAATTCAGAATCAAGTTCGTGAAAACTTTGACGGATATAACGTTTAATTTGGTTACGCACGACAGCGTTCCCTAACTTCTTACTTACAGACAATCCAATGCGGAATTGTTCTTGTTCTTCCTTTAATAAGCCATAAACAATAAATTGTCGATTGGCAAATGACTTACCTCTTTTAAATACTTTTTGAAAATCAAATTCTGATTTTACTCTACGACTTTTCTTCATCGTTCACCTACTCGGAAATTTCTTTATAAAATAAGTAGAGAGTCACCCACACCTCTAGTTGTTAGAGATCTAAGTGACCCTCCAAAGAAAAAGACCACTGATTTTGGTCAGTGGACTTGCTTATGCTGATAATACTTTTCTTCCTCTACGACGACGAGCAGCTAAGATACGACGGCCGTTTTTAGAACTCATACGAGCACGGAAACCATGCACTTTACTATGTTTACGTTTTTTCGGTTGGTATGTGCGTTTCATTGTTAAGACACCTCCTGAATAAAAGACTAAAGTCTATTTAATAAATACTACAGACAGTCTTGCACATTATAGCGTTTATTCAAATAGTTTGTCAATGGGAAGTGAAAGAATCTATTCAAAAAACATATTCGATCGGGGTAAAAATCCACGTCATTTTCGACTCCTCATTTTATCCACAGTATTTGTCATACTCTGTGAAACACGCTGTGATTAAATTTTTCTCATTTTAAATTATCCACAGGCATTATCTACACCTTTTTCACAAATTAATAGGGTGTGGATAACTTTATTCGACTGTTTTATCAAGCTTGTGGATAAGTTTAAAGAACCCTTGATACACCAACTATATACGAACTACAATTCTGTTATTCATTTTGTATACAACCTCATTCCCCTTTTTAGTTATACACAAATAAAACTACCGTGTGGATAACTTTGTAACAGCCCTCTTAATAAGACTTATCCACAGGTTGTTGCTATTGTGTACAATTCCATTTTGTTGTATATTTAACATTGCGCTTTTATTCACTTAAAAAATATTTAAAATTAACAGGAAGGAGAGGCAGATTTGAATCAAGAAGAACTGAAACATTTTTGGGAACAAGTTTTAAACGATGTACAAAAAATCCTGTCAAAACCGAGCTTTGACACTTGGCTAAAATCAACTGAATTAATTGCATATGAAAATGATCAATTAACTGTTTCTGTACCGAATTCATTTACGAGAGACTGGTTAGCTCAAAATTATGTATCCATGATTCAAGATGTGATTAAGAAAATTACAGGATCCATCTTACATATTGATTTTATTCAACTATCGGACGATGACTTTAAAATGCCTACACCAAAAACAAACGTTACAAAAGAGAATAATGAGCACTCCCCTGGGATGCTAAATTTAAAAAATACATTTGATACTTTTGTAATCGGAACAGGAAATCGCTTTGCTCACGCTGCTTCATTAGCTGTAGCTGAAGCACCTGCGAAAGCCTACAATCCGCTATTTCTACATGGTGGCGTTGGTCTTGGAAAGACACATTTAATGCATGCGATTGGCCATTATGTTTTAGATCATGACCCAGATGCAAAAGTTGTCTATCTTTCTTCTGAAAAATTTACGAATGAATTCATTAACTCTATTCGAGATAACAATACGGAGGCTTTCCGTAACAAATATCGTAAAGTAGATGTTCTATTAATAGATGATATTCAATTTTTAGCAGGGAAAGAATCGACTCAAGAAGAGTTTTTCCATACTTTTAATACATTACATGAGGAATCTAAACAAATTATCATCTCAAGTGATCGCCCTCCTAAAGAGATTCCTACTTTAGAAGATCGCCTTCGCTCACGCTTTGAGTGGGGATTAATTATTGATATTGGTCCACCAGACTTAGAAACGCGTATCGCGATTTTACGTAAAAAGGCCGATGCAGATGGTTTAGATATTCCAAATGAAGTAATGGGCTACATCGCTAGCCAAATTGACTCGAATATTCGAGAATTAGAAGGCGCTTTGATTCGTGTAGTAGCGTATTCAAACCTATTAAATCAACCTTTAACACCTGATTTAGCAGCAGAAGCACTAAAAAGCATCATTCCATCATCTACTCCAAAAGTGATTTCGATTTTAGACATCCAAAAAGTAGTTGGTGATCATTATTCAATTAAATTAGAAGATTTTAGTGCTAAAAAAAGAACGAAATCCATCGCTTTCCCAAGACAGGTCGCTATGTACCTATCTAGAGAGATGACAGATTCGTCCCTTCCTAAAATTGGTGAAGAATTTGGTGGCCGAGATCACACTACAGTTATTCACGCCCACGAAAAAATTTCAAAATTAATGAAAACTGATCCAACATTGCAAGATGATGTGAAACAAATCAAAAATAAATTAGGCAACTAAGCTGTGGGTAACTCATTATTTTAATCACATACTTATACACAGTCTATCTACATACAGATAGACTGATTTTATTAGGATTGAGTCACTTATCCACAAATCCACAGGCCCTATTACTATTTCTATTAATAATTAATCAATAATATATATATAAAGAGAGGTATTTCATTATGAAATTTACAATCCAAAGAGATCATTTATTAGCAGCACTTAACGACGTTATGAAAGCAGTCAGTTCAAAAACAACAATCCCAATTTTAACTGGTATCAAAATTGATGCTTCAGAAGATGGTATTCGTATTACAGGTAGTGATGCAGATATTACAATCCAAACATTTGTCCCTACTGAAAAAGATGGCGATCAACTAATTCAAGTTGAATCATCAGGTTCAATTGTTCTACAAGCACGTATGTTCAACGAAATTGTTCGTAAATTACCTACAAATGAAGTTGAAATCGAAGTTTCAGAACAATATCAAACACGTATTCAATCAGGTAAATCTGATTTCCACTTAATTGGCTTAGAACCAGCAGAATATCCTATGCTTCCTGAAGTAAGTGAAGAAACTCAAATCACAATTCCAGGAGATTTATTAAAATCAATTATTCGCGAAACTGTATTTGCCGTTTCAACAAGTGAATCTCGCCCTGTACTAACAGGTGTTAACTGGAAAATTACAGAAGATGGCTTAGTTTGTGTCGCAACAGATAGTCATAGACTTGCTCGTCGTATCGTTTCATTAGAAAATTTACCAACAAATGTTGAAAGCGTCGTAATTCCGGGTAAAAGTCTTACAGAATTAAGTAAAGTTTTAACGGATTCAACTACTCCAGTAAATATTTATATGACAAACCAACAAGTTCTATTCAAAACGGAAGATGTTTTATTCTTCTCTCGTTTACTAGAAGGCAACTATCCTGATACAAATCGTTTAATTCCAGATGAATATCAAACAAATGTAAAAATTAACGGTAAAGAATTACTTCAAGCAATCGATCGTGCATCACTTTTAGCTCGTGAAGAAAGAAATAATGTTGTACGTTTCTCTACATTAGAAAATGATTCAATCGAAATTTCTTCTAATTCACCTGAAATCGGTAAAGTTGAAGAAGAAATTCAAGTACAAGAATTAACAGGTGAAGATTTACGTATTTCATTCAGTGCGAAATATATGATGGATGCGTTAAAATCAATTGATGGCCAAGACGTAATCATCCAATTCACTGGAGCAATGCGTCCATTCATCATTCGCTCAATTCACGATGAATCTATACTGCAACTGATTTTACCAGTTAGAACTTACTAGAATTATTTTAGAATAACTAATACGAAAATTATTTCCCAACCTTAATTAGTACCTGGTGCTAATTAAGGTTTTTTTATTGCCCCACTACTCAGTTTTTACTTATTGACTGAAATTCGGTATAATAAGAAGATAATAGAATCGTTATGAAAAGGATGAACAAATGTGAATGAAATCGTAATTGAAACAGAATATGTAACACTAGGCCAATTTTTAAAAATGACTGATGTAATCAGCTCTGGTGGCCAAGCAAAATGGTATCTTGCAGAAAATGAAATTTTAGTAAACGATGAAGTCGAAAATCGTCGTGGTCGTAAACTACGCCACTCAGATATTATCGATGTACCTGAAGTAGGCCGTTTTATTTTAAAAGATCCATTTATTGAGGAATAAAATATATGTACATTGATCGTTTGAAATTAGCTGGTTATCGCAACTATGAATCTGTTGAACTAAATTTTTCGCCCAATATTAATATTTTCATTGGAGAAAATGCACAAGGTAAAACAAATGTCATGGAGGCAATTTATGTCCTTGCTATGGCTAAGTCTCACCGAACCTCAAATGATAAAGAATTAATACGGTGGAGTGCCGAATATGGTAAAATAGATGGGGACATTCAAAAAAAATACGGAAAGTTACCTTTAGAACTTACTATTTCAAAAAAAGGTAAGAAAGCTAAGGTAAATCACTTAGATCAAAGTAGATTGAGTGATTACATAGGGCAAATGAATGTTGTTATGTTCGCTCCGGAAGATCTGAATGTTGTTAAAGGTAGTCCACAATTAAGAAGACGTTTTTTGGATATGGAGATTGGTCAAATATCTCCAGTATATTTGCATGATTTATCTGCATTTCAAAAAATCTTAAAACAAAGAAACCACATTTTAAAACGAAATCAAGGTAAGCGAGATTTCGAAGATTTAAGTTTTGATATATATACGGAGCAATATGTGAGTGCCGCAGTAAAGGTAATTCGTAAACGATTTGATTTTATGAAATTACTCCAAGAGTGGGCAGCACCAATTCATTTTGGGATTTCTAGACAACAAGAGCATTTGAAAATCCAATACAAATCAATTAGTGGTTTTGAATCTACTTGGGATACTGCACAAATGGAAGATTTTTTATTAAGCAAACTAAAAGAACAGCGTAATAAAGAATTCGAGCGTGGTGTGACTTTAATCGGACCTCATCGAGATGATTTGCAATTCATTGTAAATGACTATGATGTTCAGATTTACGGTTCACAAGGGCAGCAAAGAACAACAGCGCTGTCTTTAAAACTCGCAGAAATCGAATTGATCAAACAAGAAGTAGGCGAATCACCAATTCTTTTATTAGACGATGTTCTATCAGAATTAGATGATTACCGCCAGTCACACTTATTAAATACAATACATGGTGATGTCCAAACATTCGTTACAACAACGAGCGTGGATGGAATTGACCATAATACAATTCGTGAAGCAAAAATGTTTCACGTGAAACAAGGTTCTGTAGATTCTGAATAACAGTATTTGCAGAACCTTATCAAATCAAAAAACATGCTGATGTTACGAAAGAGTAGGTGGAGCAATAATGGCGTTAGAGGAAAAAAACAATGCTTCTTATGATGCGGAACAGATACAAGTTCTAGAGGGATTAGAAGCGGTACGAAAACGACCGGGGATGTATATTGGTTCAACAAGTTCAAAAGGTCTTCACCATCTAGTATGGGAAATCGTTGATAATAGTATCGATGAAGCTTTAGCAGGATATTGTGACACAATAACTGTTGCGATTGAAAAAGATAACTGGATTCGTGTTGAAGATAATGGTCGTGGTATTCCAGTTGATACACAAGAGAAATTAGGCAAACCTGCAGTCGAAGTTATTATGACTGTATTACACGCTGGTGGTAAATTCGGCGGTGGTGGATATAAAGTTTCTGGAGGATTACATGGTGTAGGTGCGTCTGTAGTAAACGCATTGTCTGTTGAAACAATTGTACAAGTACATCGTGACGAAAAAATCCATGAAATTAAATTCGCTCGTGGTAAGGTTTCTCAAGACTTAACAGTAATCGGCGAAACAGATCATAATGGAACGACAGTTCGTTTCAAAGCAGATCCAGAGATTTTCAAAGAAACAACAGAATATGAGTTCGATATTTTAGCGCATCGTATTAGAGAACTTGCTTACTTAAATCGTGGAATCACTATGATTATTATTGATGAACGTGGCGAAGAAAATCGCGAGAATGTATACCATTACGAAGGCGGTATTACTTCATACGTTGAACATATAAATGAAAATAAAGAACCGTTACACCCTGCTATTGATTTAAAAGGTGAAAAAGATGGAATTTCAATTGAAATCGCAATGCAATATAACGATGGTTTCGCTTCAAATATCTTCTCTTTCGCAAATAACATCAATACTTATGAGGGTGGTACGCATGAGTCTGGTTTTAAAACAGCTCTAACGCGTGTTATTAACGATTACGGTCGTAAAAATGGTCTTATTAAAGAGAATGAAACAAATCTTACTGGTGATGATGTGCGTGAAGGCTTAGTTGCAATCGTATCAATCAAGCACCCAGATCCACAATTCGAAGGACAAACGAAAACAAAACTAGGGAACTCTGAAGTAAGTACAATTACGAACTCTTTATTCTCAGATCGTTTTGATCGTTTCCTTTTAGAAAATCCAACAGTTGCTCGTACGATTATCGATAAAGGTTTAATCGCTTCTCGTGCCCGTGTAGCTGCTAAAAAAGCGCGTGAAATGACACGACGTAAATCTGCTTTAGAGGTATCAAGTTTACCGGGTAAATTAGCAGACTGTTCATCACGTAATCCAGCAGAATCTGAAATTTATATCGTAGAGGGTGACTCTGCAGGTGGTTCGGCTAAATCAGGACGAGATCGTCATTTCCAAGCGATTTTACCGTTAAAAGGTAAAATTCTTAACGTTGAAAAAGCTCGTTTAGATCGTATTTTATCGAATGATGAAATTCGTGCAATGATTACTGCGATTGGTACTGGGATTGGCGCGGAGTTTAATTTAGAAAAAGCTCGATACCATAAAATTGTTATTATGACGGATGCCGATGTAGATGGTGCGCATATTCGTACACTACTACTTACATTCTTCTTCCGTTTTATGCGTCCACTAATCGAAGCGGGTTATGTCTACATTGCTCAACCACCTCTTTACCAAGTGAAGCAAGGTAAGCATTTAGAGTATTGCTATAGTGATGCCGAGTTACAAGAAATTTTAGAACGTCTACCAAAACAGCCAAAACCATTAACACAACGCTATAAAGGTTTAGGTGAGATGAACGCGGAACAATTATGGGATACAACGATGGATCCAGAATTCCGTGTGCTTCTACAAGTTGAACTTGATGATGTTATTGAAGCAGATCAAGCTTTCGAACAATTAATGGGTGATGATGTTGAACCTAGACGTAACTTCATTAACGAAAATGCTGTATATGCAGATTTAGATATTTAGGAACGAATTACTGAAGGGAGGTCGTCATTTTGTCTGAAGAAAAACACTCCGGAGTTAAGGGAGTTAATATTACAAAAACAGTAAAAACAGCTTTTTTAGATTATGCGATGAGCGTAATCGTATCGCGTGCACTTCCAGATGTACGTGATGGTTTAAAACCAGTACAAAGACGTATATTATATGGAATGCAGGAATTAGGAAGTACTTCTGATAAGCCGTATAAAAAATCAGCACGTATCGTTGGGGATGTAATGGGTAAGTATCACCCACATGGTGACTCATCTATTTATGAAGCGATGGTACGTATGGCGCAAGATTTCAGTTATCGTTACATGTTAGTTGATGGACATGGTAACTTTGGTTCAATTGATGGTGATGGTGCCGCAGCAATGCGTTATACCGAATCACGTATGTCTAAAATTGCGATGGAAATGCTACGCGATATTAATAAAGACACAATTGATTATAAAGATAATTATGATGGTAATGAACGCGAACCAGCAGTACTACCAGCGAGATATCCAAACTTATTAGTGAATGGTACTTCTGGTATTGCTGTAGGTATGGCTACAAATATACCACCACATCAATTAGGTGAAGTAATCGATGGTGTTTTAGCATTATCAGAGAACCCTGCTATTACAACTGAAGAATTAATGGAGATTATTCCAGGGCCTGACTTCCCAACAGGCGGTACAATCCTTGGAAGAAGTGGTATTCGTAAAGCTTACGAAACTGGCCGAGGCTCAATCGTCGTTCGTTCTAAAGTTGAAATTGAACAAAAACAAAGTGGGAAAGAAGTAATCATTGTTAATGAACTTCCTTACCAAGTAAATAAAGCGCGTCTAATCGAAAAAATTGCGGAATTAGTTCGCGATAAAAAAATCGATGGTATTACAAATATTCGCGATGAATCAGATCGTAATGGTATGCGAGTTGTAATTGATGTAAGACGAGATGCAAATGCCAATGTTGTATTAAATAATTTATACAAACAAACAGCAATGCAATCTAGTTTCGGGATCAATATGCTTGCGTTAGTAAATGGCCAACCTCAAACATTAAGTTTGAAAGAAACTTTATTCCACTACTTAGAACATCAGAAAGTGGTCATCCGTAGAAGAACGGAATTTGAATTGAGAAAAGCGGAAGATCGCGCACATATCTTAGAAGGTTTGCGTATTGCTTTAGATCATATCGATGAAATTATTAAATTAATTCGTAGCTCTCAAACAGGCGATGAAGCAAAACGTGGTTTAAGTGAACAATTCAATTTAAGTGATCGCCAAGCTCAAGCGATTTTAGATATGCGTCTACAACGATTAACTGGTTTAGAACGCGACAAAATCGAAGAAGAATACAATAATTTAGTTGCTCTTATTGCAGAACTAAAAGGTATTCTTGCAGATGAAGGTAAAATTATCGCAATTATTCACGAAGAAATGATGGAAATAAAAGAACGCTTCAATGATGCACGTCGCACAGAGATTATTGCTGGGGGCGCAAACATGATCGAAGACGAAGATTTAATTCCACGCGAAAATTCTGTCCTTACATTGACTCATAATGGTTACATTAAGCGACTTCCTGCCAATACTTACCGTAGTCAGCGTCGCGGTGGACGTGGAGTTCAAGGTATGGGGACGAATGAAGACGACTTCGTAGAACATTTAATGTATACGTCTACTCACGATACGATTTTATTCTTCACTTCAAAAGGTAAAACTTTTAAAGCGAAAGGTTATGAAATCCCAGAGTATGGCCGTACAGCTAAAGGTTTACCAATGGTCAACTTATTGAATATTGATAAGGATGAGAAAGTAACAGCGATGATTCGTGTTCCTTCATATGAAGAAGATGCTTATTTCATCTTTACAACGAAAACAGGAATTACGAAGCGTACTTCATTATCTAACTTCGCTAATATCAGAACGAATGGATTAATCGCAATTTCACTTAAAGAAGATGACGAGTTAATCTCTGTACGTTTAACAGACGGTACAAAAGAGATTATTATCGGAACACATTTAGGTATGATGGTTCGATTCAAAGAAGATGATATTCGTTCAATGGGAAGAAATGCTTCAGGTGTTCGAGGAATTAGACTTCGTGACGGCGATTATGTTGTTGGAATGGAAATTCTAGAAGAAAATCAAGAAGTATTAGTTGTAACGGAGAATGGATATGGTAAACGTACGAATGAAAGTGAGTATCGTTTACAAGCGCGTGGCGGTGTAGGTATTAAAACTTGTCAAATTACGGATAAGAATGGTCCTGTTGTTGCGGTGAAAGCTGTAACGGGAGAAGAAGATATTATGCTGATTACAATTAACGGTATGTTGATTCGTATGGGCATCGAAGATATTTCTCAAACTGGTCGTAGTACGCAAGGTGTACGTTTAATACGATTGGCAGCTGAAGAACTAGTAGCTACTGTTGCGAAAGTTGAAAAAGCAGAAGATCTAGATGAATTAGAAGGAGAAGAAACTGAAGAGAATCTTAATGATGATTCTATAGTAGAAACTCCAGAAGAAAATTTAGACTCAACTGATGAATAAATAAATCGATATAGAGTATGGATCTACTATTTAGATCCATACTCTTTTTTTGTTTTCAAAAATAGCTTTATTTTCTTATAAATACTATTGTGGAATTTCATCATCTAGTTCAAATTTCACTATTTTTATTGGAAGTATGAAAAATTAAGTGTATATTAATAGAAAGAACCTATCAAAATGTCTTAAAAAGTAAATTATAAGGACTTTTGAATTTGTTGGAGGTGCGAAATGGAATCGATTACTTTAAATTTGGAAGAATTAAGATTAGGTAGTGTTATTGCGGAAGACATTATGGCGAATACACATTTCCCTATTGCTTATAAGAAGACTCCTGTAAGTCGAGAAATGTTAATGGTTTTTAGAGCTTTTAATATAATGAAAATTCCAGTAATCAAAGAGTCACTAGAATCAAACTTAGAAAAGACAGCGACCAAACCAATAGATAACAAGACGTTGGAAACTATATCATTTGAACGTAAGCTAAAAGAAGCTGTTTTGAAATTCAAAGTGGAATTTCAAAAATGGGAAGCTGGTTCAAAAGTAGAAATAGTCAAAGCGCGCGATATAATTATTCCTTTAATAGAAGATATGCTAAATGATCGTACAAAGATCTTTACGTTAAATGATTTAGCGGACTCTAAAGATTACACATATCATCATCCTGTTTCGGTAGCACTTGTAGCTGCGGTAATTGCGAATAAGATGAATTATAATCACGGTGATGTGTTACAAATTGCGACTGCAGCATTACTAGCGGATTGTGGGATGGCTAAAATCAGTAAGCGAATTAGAATGAAACCAAGTAAGCTTACGGAATTTGAATACAAGGAAATCTTAAGTCATCCAACGCATAGTCTTAAGATGGTTAAAGATATTCAATTATTAAAGTCAGAGATGAAACTAGGAATTGTTCAACATCATGAAAAATTAGATGGTTCTGGTTATCCAAGTGGTGTTAAAGGCGATGCTATTTCACAAATCGCTCATATCATTGCAGTGGCTGATGTTTTCCATGCGATGACAAGTGAACGATTATACAAAGAAAAGGAATCTGTTTTTAAAGCTGTTGAAATTATTAGAGAAGCGGGTTTTGGTAAATATAGAATAGATGTTATCCAAGCGTTGTTATCAAGTGTGGCAGATCTTCCATTAGGTACTATAGTAGAGTTATCGAATTCGCTTATTGGAACCATCGTTTATACGAATACGAATATCATTACGAGACCAATCGTAAAGATTGAACACAATGGAGAGTTAATAGATTTAAGTAAGAAGAAGAACGTATATATTCATAGAGTACATGTCTAGAAATAGATATGTACTTTTTTTAAAAAAGGTATTGCATTATAATTAGTATAAGGATATAATATAAAAGTTGAGAAAAACAACAACGGCGTTGAAAAAACAAGTTAAAATAAATGTTGACATAATGAAAGTTATGATGATATAATATATTAGCTGACAAATTAGCGCTGAAAAGTATTGAAAAATAACTTTTAAAAAGTTGTTGACAACTTAAAGTTATGGTGATATACTAAATAAGTCGTCAAGATGCGACGCAAACAAAACATGAACCTTGAAAACTAAACAAGCAAGAAGTTAATCACAATAAAGTCTTATCACTTAGTGGTAAGCAATTGTTATCATAGATAACGCTAGCAAAGCAAATGAGCTTTCAAACA
>NZ_QFVS01000037.1 GCF_003143955.1 Kurthia zopfii
TGCATCCGTATATGTAATTGCTTTTTCACTTACAGCTTGTACATTGGGATTACATTTTAATTGTTCTTGTTGTTCTCTAGTAAAATATAATTTAGTCATTCTAATCCACTCCAACATCTTTTTTTTTCATTATAAACAAAAGTACCCTATCAGAGGACTTTTTTCAAAGTGTCTATCTGATAGGGTACATTTTAATTTCCTTGGAGGGGGTTTCCTATATCTCTATTACTTCGCTACAATATTTACTAATTTACCTGGTACGGCGATTAGTTTTTTGATTTCTTTGCCTGCGATGTTTTCTTGTACGCTTTCGTTTGCAAGTGCTGCTGCTTCTAGGTCTTCGCGTGTTGCGTCTTTTGCGACTACTAGTTTAGCACGTACTTTGCCGTTGATTTGTACAACGATTTCGATTTCGTCGTCTACTAGTTTAGACTCATCGAATGTTGGCCATTCTGTATATGTGATTGATTCAGCGTGACCAAGTTTTTCCCAAAGTTCTTCACCTACGTGAGGTGCGATTGGTGCTAACATTTTCACGAAGCCTTCAGCATATTCAGTCGGTACAACGTCCGCTTTGTAACATTCGTTGATGAATACCATCATTTGTGAAATAGAAGTGTTGAAACGGATGTTTTCATTGTTATCCGTAACTTTTTGAACTGTTTGGTTATACACTTTTTCTAATGTCGTATCTGTTGATGGTTGGATTTTAGATGAAAGTTCACCTGTTTCCTCATCGATGAATAGACGCCATACGCGGTCTAAGAAACGACGTGCGCCATCAAGTCCGTTTGTTGACCAAGGAATTGAAGCTTCAAGTGGTCCCATGAACATTTCGTATAAACGAAGTGTATCTGCACCATGTGATTCGATAATATCGTCAGGGTTTACTACATTCCCTTTCGATTTAGACATTTTTTCATTACCTTCACCAAGAATCATCCCTTGGTTGAATAGTTTTTGGAATGGCTCTTTCGTTGGTACTATACCTAGGTCGAATAATACTTTATGCCAGAAACGAGCATATAGTAAGTGAAGAACTGCGTGTTCTTGTCCACCAATGTAAATATCAACTGGTAACCAGCGTTTTAGAAGTTCTGGATCTGCAATTGCTTCTGTATTGTGTGGATCGATGAAGCGTAGGAAGTACCATGAAGAACCTGCCCATTGTGGCATAGTGTTCGTTTCACGGCGACCTTTCATACCTGTTACTGGATCTACTACATTTACCCATTCTTCGATATTCGCAAGTGGTGATTCACCAGTACCTGATGGGTGAATATCCGTTGTTTTCGGTAAAACTAATGGAAGTTCTTCCTCTGGAACTGTTGTGATTGAACCATCTTCCCAATGGATAATTGGAATTGGTTCACCCCAGTAACGTTGACGAGAGAATAACCAGTCACGTAGGCGGTATGAAGTTTTCTTCTCACCAGCTTTATTTTCTTCTAACCATGCGATTGCTTTTTCAATACCTTCTTCTTTACCTAGACCGTCTAGGAATTCAGAGTTGATATGTGCGCCATCGCCTGTGAATGCTTCCTTCGTTACGTCGCCACCGTCAAGAACTGGTACGATTGGTAAATCGAATTGTTGTGCGAATTCATAGTCGCGTTCATCATGTGCAGGAACAGCCATAATTGCGCCAGTACCATATGTTGAAAGTACGTAATCAGCAATCCAAATCGGCACTTCTTTACCATTGATTGGGTTGATTGCATATGCACCTGTGAATACGCCTGATTTTTCTTTCGCTAAATCTGTACGTTCTAGGTCAGATTTTAATGAAACTTTCTCTAAGTAAGCTTCAACCGCTGCTGATTGTTCAGCTGTTGTAATTTCTTTTACAAGTTTATGTTCTGGCGCTAATACTGTGTAAGTAGCACCGAATAATGTGTCTGGACGAGTTGTGAAGACGCGGAACTCTTTATCTGTCCCTTTGATTTTGAAATCAACTTCAGCACCGTGTGAACGGCCGATCCAGTGGCGTTGCATATCTTTAATATTTTCTGGCCAATCAACATCATCTAAATCATCTACTAGACGATCCGCATATTCCGTAATTTTTAGCATCCATTGTTTCATTGGACGGCGAACTACTGGATGTCCTCCACGTTCAGAAAGACCATCGATTACTTCTTCGTTTGAAAGAACTGTACCAAGTGCTGGGCACCAGTTTACAGCTGCTTCTGAGATGTAAGCTAAGCCTTTTTTGTGTAGTTGAATGAAGATCCATTGTGTCCATTTGTAGTACTCTGGATCTGTCGTATTGATTTCACGTTTCCAGTCATAGCTGAATCCTAGTTCTTGGATTTGGCGTTTGAATGTCGCGATATTCGTAAGTGTGAATTCAGCAGGGTCATTCCCTGTATCAAGTGCGTATTGCTCAGCAGGAAGTCCGAATGCATCCCAGCCCATTGGGTGTAATACATTGTAGCCTTGCATACGTTTGAAACGTGATAGAATATCCGTCGCTGTATAACCTTCAGGGTGTCCTACGTGAAGTCCAGAACCTGATGGATACGGGAACATATCTAATGCGTAAAATTTCGGTTTTGAATTGTCGTTAATTGTTTCGAAAGATTGGTTTACATCCCAATACTTCTGCCATTTCTTCTCTACTTGTTGGTGATTAAAAGTCATTATATTTCCTCCTTTATTTACGTCGCACTTCATTTTTTAGCCAAAATAAAAAGTCCCGTCCCTTCATAATAAAAGGGACGAGACATATAATTCCCGCGGTACCACCCAAATTAGTGCCGAAACACTCAACTTGAATCCTTAACGCGGATAAACGGCTAGGTCATGTAATGCTCCTATGCAGACTCCCATGGCAAGTTCAATTCCTTCCACTATTAGCTCACACCAACCGCTAACTCTCTCAAAGCTTCCGTCATTTACTACTCCAGTTCAACGTCTTATAGTATATTAATTCAATCTTATCTGATACGACCTAAAATAACAAGTATAATTATTTAATTGTCAGAACTCTTTTCTACCGCTAGTTCTCTCGCCTTTTTTCTACGAAGTGGTAGATCATAAAGAACGAATGGCACAATCGCTGCGACCATGACAATTGTTAAAATAATAAATGTGATGTGCATGCCATAAGAATCTGCTAATACGCCACCGATGAATGGGCCAAGCATTTTCCCAAGCGTCGAGAAGCTGTTGACGATCCCTTGGAAGAAGCCGTCCTTCCCTTTCGGCGCTAACATACTCGCAATTGTCGGCACAACTGGGAAGATGAACATCTCACCGAATGAGATGATGATCATCGCCATTAAGAACATTTTGAATGTCCCTGCATATGACACGACTAAGAATGAAGCAACGAAGAATGCTAAACCAATCAAAAGTTGTGCTTTGAAGTTATCTTCAAGTCGTTTCACAATTGGTTTAATCAATGGTTGCCCTAGTACGATAATTAATCCATTCACCGTCCATAGTAAACTATACTGCGTTAATGGAATATCTAAAGTTTGTGTATAACTTGAAATCGTCGTCGTCCACTGTGAATACACTAACCAGGCAATCATAAAGCCAATTCCTAAAATACATAATGCATATAAATTCGTGCGGTCTTTTAATTTACCGCCCTCGCTTAACATTGTCGTCGCTGCATATGATTCTTCTACTTTAATAGAAGCATATGAGAATGCAATGAAGAAGAAGACGATGTACATGATTAAATTCGCACTGAAAATATAGTCAAAGCTTAATGTAGCGACTAATCCAGCTAATACCGGTCCGAATGCTACACCTACGTTTTGAGCCAAATAAATGGCGTTGAATCCTCGTCTACCACCTTCTGGCCAGACAATTCCGACCATTGCATACATAGATGGGAAGACGATCCCGCCACTGAATCCGATTAATGTCAGGAAGTACACGTAATGAGGCCAACCATGCCAAATCGTTAGTAAAGCTAATCCGATGATGGTAATGACAATTCCGACCATAATCGTTTTATAACCACCGATTTTATCAAATAGGTAACCACCTAATAAGTTCCCGACAACCCCAGCTGCGGCGTTTGCCATTAAGACAAGACCTGCGACAGATAGCGATTGCCCAAGATGTTCGTTCAAATAGATTGTATTTAACGGCCATAGAAAGGAGTTCCCCGTCGTGTTGACAAGCATTCCGATGACTAATAGCCAGACCATTTTCGGCATAATTCCCCTCCTCTTTTTTGAAGTCTTTGAGGTACATATTAGAGGATAATGTCCCGTGTTACAACCCTAAATATTACGAAATCCGAAAAATCCTTGTAGGCAAGCGTTCTCATTCAAGTTACGAAATTTTCAGACCATTTTTCTAGTCATTTGAATCCAACAATTTCGCAAATTCCATAACAATCAAATCATTTCATGTTAAAATGAATTGTTGAGGAGATGAATATTATGACAGAAAATCAGTTTCCATTCCCTTCAGATGGAAAACGTTATTATACATGGAATAGATATTTACGAAATGAATTTGGTTCGAAGGTTTTCAAAGTAGCCCTAGATGCAGGCTTTGACTGTCCAAACCGTGATGGTACAGTCGCTTTCGGTGGTTGTACATTTTGTTCGGCAGCTGGTTCTGGCGATTTCGCTGGTGACCGTGTTGATCCAATCGAAGTGCAATTCGCGACGATCAAAGAGAAAATGCAACATAAATGGAAAGACGGCAAAACGATGGCGTACTTCCAAGCTTATACGAATACACATGCACCGCTTCCTGAATTAAAAGAGAAATTCGAAGCTGCACTAGCTTGTGAAGGTGTCGTAGGTCTAAGTATCGCTACTCGCCCTGACTGCTTACCTGACGATGTTGTCGAATATTTAGCCGAGTTGAATGAACGTACTTATTTATGGGTCGAGCTAGGACTGCAAACGGTACATGATAAGACGGCTCGCCTAATAAACCGCGCCCATGACTATAAATTATATGTAGAAGGCGTTAATAAACTTCGCAAACATAATATCCGCATTTGTACACATATCATTAATGGTCTTCCGCTTGAAGATTACGATATGATGATGGAAACAGCGCGTGAAGTGGCGAAACTAGATGTTCAAGGGATTAAAATCCACTTACTTCATCTATTAAAAGGGACACCACTTGTGAAGCAATACGAAAAAGGTCAATTGGAATTAATGGATCAAGATGCGTATACACAACTTGTTGCGGATCAACTTGAAGTGATTCCTCCAGAAATGGTTGTCCAACGTATTACAGGCGACGGACCGATTGACTTAATGATTGGGCCTATGTGGTCAGTGAATAAATGGGAAGTTTTAAATGGGATTGATGGCGAGCTTGCAAAACGTGATAGCTGGCAAGGGAAGCATTTCGTGAAGGCGGCAGATGCGAAATGAAGTTAGAACGCGTTATTCAATATGCTCAAACTTTACTTACACAAACTGTTAGCGCGGGTGATATCGTAGTTGATGCGACTGCTGGCAACGGACATGATACGGCTTTCTTAGCTGATTTAGTTGGCGAAGAAGGTAGAGTATATGCTTTTGATGTCCAGCAACAAGCAATTGATTCTACAACGAAGCGTTTAGTCGATGCTGGTGTTGCTGATCGATGTGAAGTTATTTTAGATGGCCATGAAAATGTCGCAAAATATGTCTTATCAGATGTTCAAGCGGCAATTTTTAATCTAGGCTATTTACCTGGTGCTGAACATTCAATCGTGACGAAACCTTCTACTACTGTGATGGCGATTGAGTCGCTTGTGCAGAAGTTGAATATTGGCGGCATGATTGTACTTGTGATTTATCATGGACATGAAGGAGGGAAGGAAGAGCGAGATCGTGTCATCGAATACGTGTCTTCCCTACCACAGAAATCTATTCATGTATTGCGCTATGAATTCATCAACCAGAAAAATGACCCACCTTTCATCATCGCACTTGAAAAAGTAAAAGCATTACCAATTGAAAAGTAAGTGTTGTAGAAGCAGAAGTCATCATGATTTCTGCTTTTTTTTCATAGAAAAAGCCTCGGATTACATACCGAGACTTCCTACATTATTTATTGAACAATCTACCCATAAAACCTTTCGACTGTTCTTTCTTCTGTTCCTCATACTGCTCAACTTCCGCATTATGTTGTTGGACATTAATGCGATTTAACGCAGCCATAATCGCGCTATTTTGAGATTCAACTCGATCAAGTTGTTTTTTAGAAGTATTATTTTCTTCTTTCGGCGCTTCAATTTGTAACTTCATTGAAGAAAATTCTTCTTTTAAAGTTTCATTTTGTTGCATAAGCAATTCATTCTGCTCATGCTGCGCTTGAATCAATTGAATTAATTGTGCATTTTGTGATTCGATGCCTTTTACGTGGTCCGCTAAAAGTTCCATCGCATTTGAAAGATCCGCGTATCGATCCAATTCATAATTATTCTTCTTCTCAATTACTACTTGTTGAGCCGGTGGAATAATTTCAACTTCTTCTACATCAAAATCAGGTGCTGTCACAACTGCAGCTGCTTCTTTCAATGTCATTCCTTTTTTATTATGTAATTGTGCATACGCTAAAATTAACGCAACATCCTGTTCATCAAATGAACGGTAATTTCGGTGATCACGTCGTATCTCATATCCACTTTTCTCTAATACAGAAATATAGTGTTTTAAAGATGTTTTTTTAATCCCTACCATTTCAGCTAAATCGCCAGTTCCTAATACTTTTTCCATGAGATACCCTTCCTTCTATATGTTTCTACCCTCTCATTTTCTCAAAAAAAGTACATAAAAGCTATGGAATTGCTAAAGAAATGCAAAAAAGTGAACCATTTCTCCAAATGGCTCACTTAATACATCATTATTTATTCTTTTTTACCCAGAAATCAGCATTTTTAATCCCAAGTTTCTCTGGATTGAATACCGGATCAATGCCCATACGTTTTTGTTGCTCATAATCTTTCAACGCAATCAATGCCGGTTTGACCATGAAGATTAAGCATAGTACGTTGACCCAGACCATGATACCTAAACCGATATCACCTAATGTCCACGCTGCTTCCGACGTTCGAACTGCACCGAAGTAAGTCGCAAGAATAATGACGAACTGCACGACACGTGTCGCAATCTTCTGGCGTTTGCCGTCAAAAATATATGCTACATTCGTTTCGGCGATATAGTAGTATGCCATCGTCGTTGTGAAGGCGAAGAATAATAGCGCTACTGCGACGAACATCGTACCAAATCCCTCGATTGGGAATGCCGCATTCACTGCATGTTGCGTAAATGCCGTACCCGCTTCAATACCGGGTAAGTTTTGAACGAGGAATTCACCTTTTCCTTCATCCGCTTGAACATTGTACATTCCTGTGAAAAGAATCATAAACGCAGTCGCTGTACAAACTAGGAATGTATCCAAGTAAACTGACGCGGCTTGTACTAAACCTTGTTTAACTGGGTGAGATACTTCTGCTGCTGCTGCTGGGTGAGGGCCTGTACCTTGCCCCGCTTCGTTGGCATAAATACCACGCTTCACTCCCCATGCAATTGCCGCACCTAAAATCCCACTAAAGATTTCTTCTGCACCGAATGCACTTTTGAAAATTAATGCGAAAACTGTTGGCACTTGATCAAAATTCATCCCAATAATAATTGCCGCTACAAGAATATAAGCAATGGCCATGAATGGAACGATGATTGATGCTGCAGTCGCAATTCGTTTCACACCACCAACAATAATTAACCCTAAAATAATACAAACAAGTAAACCTGAAACCCAATGCGGCACATTGAATGCATTATTCATAGCATCTGCAATTGCATTCGCTTGAACAGTCGGTTGTAAAAATGACATCCCGATAATTGCGGCAATCGCAAAGATCATACCTAGCCATCTTTTTCCTGTGTATTTATGTATGTAAAATGCTGGTCCACCTCGATAAACACCATTTTTCTCTTCTTTGTAAATTTGCGCTAATGTCGATTCTACATAAGCTGTTGCTGCTCCAATGATGGCGATTACCCACATCCAGAAAATCGCACCTGGCCCACCGAATGCGATGGCCGTTGCTGTCCCTGCGATATTACCTGTACCAATTCGTCCAGATAGAGCCATAGACATCGCTTGGAATGAAGAAACACCTGCATCTGATTTCTTCCCATTGAATATTTGTCCAAACATATCTTTAATGAATCTGAATTGAACTCCTTTTGTAACAATCGTTAGTACGAGACCTACTAGTAGAATTCCGTAAATCATCCACGGACCCCAAAGTAAGTCGTAAATCGTGTTAATGATGTCTGTCATGTTGACTTCCCCCTAAAATACGAACAATAAGTTATTATTGGTAATTAATATACGCTTTTTATAATTCCTCCATTATTCTATTATAAAGAAAAATCAAGTCGTTTTAAACAGACAGTTGTGTTTATTTCAGCTACATTATACACATTTCTTCTTTATGTACTTTCCATAAATACATTTTCAATAGTATTATCAATGAAATTATCATTTATAAAGACTTTGTATTCCCTAGGTAGAAACACAATATAAAAAAGAAGCTCCATCTCAATTCCAATTTGAGATAGAGCTTCTAATTATACGATATAGCCTATTGTTCGTAGTCTGTTCAAAATAAAGTCTTCCACGTATTGATAGATCAATTCACGTTCAGGTTCTTGGAATAAATCATGATAGCATTGATCCCACTCTTTGTAGTGATACTCGGATAACTTTTGTTTTTCAAGCCACTTTCGATTGTAGGCTACGTCCGTGATTTTATCACTTTTACCATTCATCATTAATACGGGAATGTCTTTAAAGCGGTCTTCCACTTGGTAAATTGCCTTCATAAATTGTTGGAGTTCATGATACCATCTCACAGTGACAGACGGATTATAGTATGGATCATCCTTCTCTTCCATATAGAACTCGTAACTTCTTGAAAGTAGTCTAGCATCAATCTCATGGCGCATTTTAATGCCACCAGCGATTTTACTAACCCCTTTTAAAGCGGTTGCCATTTTTGATTGCTGATGTTGAAGATGTAACCAAGGTGAAGTCATAATGGCTCCAGCAATCTCGTATTTGAACTTCCCTACCGCATGCATCGCAAATGTCGCACCCATGCCATGTCCTAAAATAAATGTCGGTAAATTATATTGTGTCGCTTCATAAATCATTAACTTAATAAATTTCTCATAGTCTTTTAAATCTTCATCATGAATTTTCTTCGTTTTACTTTCTGCACCGTGTCCGGGTAAATCTCCGGCAATGACATGAAAACCAGCCACTCGAAGCTTTTCTATAAGCCATGCATATCTTCTATGATGTTCATACGCACTATGTATGATGACTACAACTGCTTTCGGTTGCCCTTCCGCTTCCCATTTCCACATATTGTCACTCGCTACTTTAAAACTCGCTTGGACGAGGTTGCTCTTTTAAATGTAACGATCTCCTTTTTGCTATATTGGTATCCATTTATACCGATCGTTGCAACAAACGTATTTTTTAAGAGTATTTAATACTTCTTCTATTGTAACGTATTCTGCTACTTTTTCGTTCCATAAATTCCAAGACTTTGATACGATTATGTTACATTTTAAAGAAAGAGGCGAATAATAACATGATTTATCCGTATAAAGGCAAAGAACCTAAAATTGACGAGACAGCATTCATTGGCGATCATGTCGTCATTACTGGCGATGTCACAATCGGCGAAGGTTCATCTATCTTCTATAATACAGTCATTCGTGGCGATGTATCACCTACGATTATCGGAAAGCGTGTGAATGTCCAAGATCTATGTTGTCTACATCAAAGCCCTGCATTCCCTTTAATCATTGAAGATGAGGCGTCTATTGGTCATCAAGCTACTTTGCATAGTTGTCATATTAAAAAAGGTGCGCTCATCGGTATGGCTTCAATCATCTTAGATGGAGCTGTCATCGGCGAAGGAGCATTCATTGGCGCTGGTAGCCTTGTCACACAAGGAACTGTTATACCGCCGAATACATTGGCTTTCGGTCGCCCTGCAAAAGCAGTACGTGAATTAACGGATGCTGACCGCAAAGATATGAACCGAATCTTAAATGAGTATTATGAAAAAGGTCAATATTATAAATCACTGCAAAAGAAATAAATTCTGTACTTAGTTATACCCTATCCTTTTATTTATTAACAAAAAAATCCAGACATTTTTAAAAGCACTGTCCTCCGATGAGAAGATAGTGCTTTTTATAATTTTTTAGCGAATTTAAACATGCCTTAATCTCAAAATACAAAAAAACCAGCCAACCCGGAAAACCGAGTGGCTGGAATATTTAGGATTAGTAACCCCAGATCATAGCTAGTAATGAACCGAACACAGTAACTAAACCAATAACTACAGAATAAATCGTTGCAACGTAAATTGATTTCTTATCATCAGTTTCTCCAATATGCATGAATAATACTAATTGAAGTGATGCTTGAGCAATTGCAGTAACCCAAAGGATTACTAATGCTGCTGTTAAAGATAAATCAAATTGAATAACAGATAGTGCAACTAGAGTTAATACGATCGAGCCGATAAAGCCCAATACGTGCTCTTTTGGAAATAGTTGTGCCATTCTACATCATTCCTTTCAAGTAAATAAAGCTGAACAGGAAGATCCAAACAACATCTAGGAAGTGCCAGTATAAAGAGAAGATAAACGCTTTATTGGCAGTACGTTTATTAATACCATGTTTTGAAACTTGGATAATAATCGCGATTCCCCATAGTAGACCGAACGTTACGTGAGCACCGTGAGTTCCTAATAGAGTCATTAGGGCTGACAAGAATGCACTTGAAGTGATTGTTGCACCGTGGTCTACGTAAGTGATAAATTCATCAATCTCAACTGCTAAGAACCCTGCACCTAGAAGTAAAGTAATGATATAGAATACGATCATTGGTTTAACGCGGCCTAAACGCATAGCGTGTACACCTAAACCAATAGTGAAACTAGAAGTTAAAAGTAAGAAAGTTTCAAGAATTACAGGTCCAATTTCGAAAAGCTCTGGGCCTGTTGGAGCTGAACCCGTACGGTTAACTAATGTGAAGTACGTTGTAAATAGTGTTGCGAAAAGTACAATTTCTGCGCCTAAGAAGATCCAGAAACCGAAGATTTTCAAATCATTTTCCTCGCCTTGGTACTCCAATGGCACTGAATTATTATGTTTTGACATTATCGGTCACCTCTCAATCTACGTTCTTCTTCTTCAATCTCTTTAATGTGAATATGACGACCTTCATCGATTTCGAATGAACGAACTGCCATGAAGATTAGAGTTACAACGCCTAGTGCGATTGCAATGCCAATTTCGTTGAAGATGAAGAAGAATGCGAATAATCCCATAACAACTGATTGCCAGAATGGAGCAGCTGAATCGTTTGGCATGTGGATGTCTTCAATTTTACCTGCTTGAAGGTCACGACCTTCTTTTTTAGCGTACCAGAATTCATCAAGACGGCTGATTGTTGGAACAACAGCGAAGTTATACTCTGGAACAGGAGAATGTGTAGCCCATTCAAGTGAACGCGCATCCCATGGATCTCCACCACAAGCAAGCTCTTTTCTGTGACGTAAGCTGTAGTAAATGTTGTATACAAGTGTTGCGAATCCTAATGCAAGGACAAGAGCACCGATAAATGAAATCATATTTAAAGTCATGTAACCAGTTTCTGCTGAGTATGTGTACATACGACGAGCATAACCATCTAAACCTAAGATGAACATAGGGAAGAATGTTACGTTGAATCCGATTGCGATTAACCAGAAACCAACTTGACCGATTTTTTCATTAAGTTTGAAACCGAACATTTTCGGCCACCAGAAGTGGTAACCAGCTAAGATACCGAATACAGTACCTGGAATTAATACATAGTGGAAGTGAGCAACTAAGAATAAAGTATTGTGATATTGATAGTCAGCACTTGCCATTGCTAGCATTACACCCGTAACCCCACCGATAGTGAAGATAGGAATGAAACCTAAAGCGTATAACATTGGAGTAGTGAATGTAATTCGACCGTGACGCATTGTCAGTAACCAGTTGAATATCTTAACTCCGGTAGGAACTGCGATTAACATTGTAGTGATTGAGAATACTCCGTTAACTACAACGCCGTGACCCATTGTGTAGAAATGGTGGGCCCATACTAAGAATGATAGTAATGAGATGATGATCATTGAAGCTACCATCGAACCATAGCCGAATAGGTTTTTACGTGAGAATGTTGCGATAACCTCACTAAATACACCAAAGGCAGGAAGGATAACGATATATACTTCAGGGTGACCCCAAACCCAGAATAAGTTGGCCCATAACATATCCATACCGCCATCTTCTGTAGAGAAGAATTTAGTACCGAATTGACGGTCCATTGTCATCATGATAAGTGCAACAGTTAATACTGGGAATGCAAATACTACGATGATGTTAGCGATGAATGAAGACCAAGTGAACATAGGAACTTTCATCCATGTCATACCTGGAGCACGCATCTTAACGATTGTTGTTACAAAGTTGATCCCGGTCATAAGTGAACCTAGACCTGAAATCTGTAACGACCAAGCGTAATAGTTATTATTAACACCTGGGTTATATTCAATACCTGCTAGTGGGAAGTAAGAAGTCCAACCAGCGTTTGGAGATCCACCGATGATGAATGATACGTTAATTAGTACCGCACCAGCTGCGAATAACCAGAAAGATAAAGCGTTTAGACGTGGGAAGGCTACGTCACGAGCACCAATTTGTAGTGGAATAACTACGTTGAACAAACCAAATAAGAATGGCATTGCTACGAATAGAATCATTAATACACCATGTGTAGTAAAGATTTCATTATAGTGTTCAGAGTTTAATAATTTGTTGTCTGGTACGGCAGTTTGAGCACGCATTAATAGTGCTTCTACCCCACCTTTGAATAACATTACAAGTGCAACGAAAATGTACATTACACCGATTTTTTTATGGTCTACTGTTTTAATGTAGTTGTTGTATAACCAACCCCACAATTTAAAGTACGTAAGACCAGCTATAACTGCGATTACACCGACCATGATACCAACAGCGGTACCCATGATAAGAGGTTCTTTTAACGGTGCAAAAATTTCACTCATTGTCAATTTGGTTAACTCCTTTCATACTTCTACCTTTTTTAAAAGGAAAAATGGTTTTTGAGATTACTCCATACTGTCCATGTCGTCCATGTCATCCATGTCGTGTTCTTCTGGATCAGCACGTTTTTGACCTTTTTTCGATTCATTATACTTGCTCGCATCCATCATGGCTTTGTGGTCCATTGGTGGTTTCGAGAATTCTAAGTGAGTAGAAGAGAAGCTTTTTTGTCCAACAACGCTTGCTTTAAGCAGCTTGTTGAATTCTTTTTCTGTTAATTTTGGTTCTTTAGCTTTTACATCTTTAGCCCATTGATCGAAATCAGCTTGTGACTCAGCAGTGATGTTAAATTGCATTGCCTCGAATCCTTCACCATTGAAGTTCGAGTTACGGCCCCAATAATCGCCT
This sequence comes from Kurthia zopfii, assembly GCF_003143955.1. Lineage (GTDB taxonomy): Bacteria > Bacillota > Bacilli > Bacillales_A > Planococcaceae > Kurthia > Kurthia zopfii. Next base: position 13,525 of record NZ_QFVS01000037.1, read on the forward strand.
TTATGATCTGCAGCTAAGTGAATCTTAGTTAACATATCTGTCATAGCGTATTTTTGACCTGCTAGTTGTGGAACCCAGAAACTTGTGATTGTACCGAATGAGTATAAACGGAACTCGATCGGACGATCAGTTGGAATATGTGCATAGTTTACAGTTTCAATTCCTTGTTCAGGATAACTGAAGTGCCATTTCCATTCTGATGAAGAAGCATAAACAACAAGAGGTTTCTTGTCGCCATAACCCTCAGGTTTAGACTCTACATCTTTAGTAGTTACGATTGTTACTACTGATAAGAAAGCAACGATAACGATAGGAATAACTGTCCAAAGAATCTCTAACTTATGGTTACCTGCTTCGTGTGGTGGCTCATAGTCAGCCCCCATTTTACCTGCGCGGTATTTAGTTAGCATATTGATTAATAGAATGTAAACAACTGCTAGTACTACAACCATTGTTGCGATAGAAATCCAAATCGTTTTTGATAATGTTTCTGCATTCGGTCCTTTAGGATTTAAAACCATTAAAGGTTCACATCCAGATAAAACTACCGCTAGTAATGCAGCTACGATTGGCATAATTAACACTTTTTTACTCATGTTGTACTCCCTTCTAAAACAACCTTCTTTAATTAAGTATAGAATGTTGAATGGATATTGAAGTGTGTCCCCCTATATCTACTCTGCGTTGCAAAATAAATATGTTTCTGAATTTGCTGAGATGATTGAACATTTTAATGCCTCGTGCGTCCTAGTAGTTAAATCCGTATTTATCAATTCTCTTTATAATTGCTATACAACGAAAACAAACGAATTCATAAATAGTAGATCCTCTACAATTCTTCACAAGGTAACCCAAGCTCTCTAACCAACTTCTTACACTAAGAAGCATTCAACCTTCTTTTCAATTCAAACTGAATTATAAACCTAAAGCTTACCGAAAAGAATAAAAATCTAAATTATTTCACACATTCTTTGAAAGTTTTTGAACGTTCTGTGGACAACAAAGACGAACGACTCGAAAAAATACATTTCCAAAGGACCTAATATACAGTAAAAAACCATATATTTGAAATAAAGAAATTCTGTTCCATCTGTATTTCCATCTATTTTTTCTCCGGGTAATAGATCTATACATATTTTCCAAAATTTACCGAAAAAATATCCCTTAAATTTGTAAGCCTTGGTAATAATCAGTAACCTCTGTTAAAAATCGAAAAGAGTATCTAATTTTTGATTAGATACTCATCGAACTTTCACAGCTCTACATATTATATAGGAAAACTTCTTTCCTATTATATCATTGTTTATAAACACTTCAAGGCTGAACTGCTTGTTGTAAAATTTCGGAATTTTCGAAAGTTGTCTATTTTTATTATTACAATTCAGATAGTGAATAACAGGCTTACTTTTTTTCGGTGCTTTGTGTAGCGTTTGTCATGCAGCAGATTGATTTCCTATTTTCTATCAGTTCACTACTTTAACAAAAATGATCCAAAAAATCGGATAAAAAATTATTTATCCGATTCGAGTTTCTTCTATTTAAAATCATTCTTCCTCGCGAAGTTCTGGTTTTAAGATTGATTCAGGAAATTCTACTTGATCCAGCTCATCACTCTCCCCATTATCATAACCATTAATGAGAATTTTTTGGAACATCGCATTGCTAATATGATTAGTCAGGAAATCTGCTTTATTTCCTTTCGTAATATGCGAGTAAATAAATTTAGTCGTTCCACCATTTGTATTTTGCCATTTTAAGAAGGCGATTGGTCTTGGAATATAGTTGAAATTGTTTTCTCGAATTGTCGGTTTATACGATCCACTCAAAAATACACCTCGTAATAGCGCATTTTCTTCCTTATTTGATTCAGCTTTCGTCATCGAAAACGTATTATTTTCAATGACTGGTTGTGACCAATTTAATCCACGGATATAATCACGCTTAATTTTAGACATTTTATTATCACGAATCGTTACTTTCTTATGCAATTTCTTTTCCGAGTATTTATGTGTACCAATCGCTCTCGGTAAGTTGTAGAAAGTATTCCCTTCGATTAACACCGTATCATTTGCTTGACGGTCAAATTTACTCCACTCTTGACTCCACCCTTTTGTAGTACGGTCTGGTGTATCTAAATTGATTGCTTCTTTAATAGAAGCATAGCCATCTTTTGAGTTTTTAAAGCTTGAATTTGTTACTTTGACGTTTTTAGAAGCATCCATTTCAATAAAATGAGCATTACTAATGTTTTGGAAGTCGATATTGTCTACTTTGACATTTTGGTTATGGCCCATAATGATGGCAATTCCTTTTTCAAAATACTTCATATCAATCGTCGCTTTACCACTACCGATGAATTGTATATTTTTCTCACCATTATGTTTGCCGTATGCACCTTTTTTATTCGCTTTTGATGGGCGCACAAGTTGGAAAATTGATGTCGACGGTTTGAATTGAGATGTACCTGTCTTCGTCCCTTTATTCAATCGAGCATCATTCTCTAATTTAATCGTTACATTTGAAGGAATATATAGAGCGTTTGAAATCGTATATGTACCCTTTTTCAAAACTAATGTACCACCATTTTCTTTCTCAAATTTCTCTAAATAAGATCTTAATAAATAATAATGTTTCGTATCTTTATTATAAGTAGAAAACCTTAAAAATAATGGATCTACTGGTTTTGAACTAGGTGTGATTTTATACACTTTTTTACTTGCTGCTTCGGCCGTATTTTCATGACCTGCGACAGCAAAAATAGCCATACAGATGAATAATAATGCGATAATCTTTTTCATGATGTTCCTCCTAGCGTTTTTCATTGCAGTGACTAGCATAACACATAAGTAAGGTGAAACTCCCTAAACTATGGGTATTTAGTTATCCTTTTCACCTATTTATTGCATTTTTAAGAGAATTACTGATTAATAAACCGTTTTTTCGCTATGAGTTAAGTTTTTAAACGTAAATTCAATTAGACCAAAAAAAAAGCACAGCCGAATGGAAAACCATTGGCCATACCTCATTTTATTAAAACTTATGCAAATTTTACTTTTAAAGCTTCTGCTTTGTCAGTAGCTTCCCAAGGAACATCTAAGTCTGTACGACCGAAATGACCGTAAGCAGCTGTTTGTTTGTAAATTGGACGACGTAGGTCAAGCATTTTAATGATGCCTGCTGGACGTAGGTCGAATAAGTCACGAACCGCTTCTACTAATTCAGCTTCTGATACTTTACCAGTTTCGAAAGTATCGATTGCGATTGATACTGGTTGAGCAACACCAATTGCATACGCTAATTGAACTTCTGCTTTGTCAGCTAAGCCAGCAGCTACGATGTTTTTGGCAACGTAACGTGCAGCGTATGCACCAGAACGGTCAACTTTCGTTGCATCTTTACCAGAGAACGCACCGCCACCATGACGAGCGTAACCACCGTAAGTATCTACGATAATTTTACGACCTGTAAGTCCTGCATCTCCTTTAGGTCCACCAATTACGAAACGACCTGTTGGGTTGATGAAGTATTTTGTTTCAGCATCTAATAATTCAGCTGGCACTACTTCAGCAATTACGTGTTTACGTAAATCTTCATTAATTTGTTCTAAAGTAACTTCTTCATCATGTTGAGTAGAGATGACAATTGTATCTACACGTACTGGGTGGTTGTTCTCATCATACTCGATCGTTACTTGTGTTTTACCATCTGGACGTAGGTAAGTCAGTAAACCTGATTTACGAACTTCAGTTAGGCGACGAGATAATTTATGCGCAAGGCTAATTGGTAAAGGCATAAGTTCAGGTGTTTCGTTATTTGCATAACCGAACATTAACCCTTGGTCACCAGCACCGATTGCTTCGATATCTTCATCTGTCATACTACCTTCACGTGCTTCTAGCGCTTGGTCTACACCTAATGCGATATCAGGTGATTGTTCCCCAATTGCTACAAGTACAGCTAAGTTCTCTGCATCAAAACCGTATTTGCCACGAGTGTAGCCGATTCCTTCTACAGTTTCACGCACGATTCCTTTGATGTCTACGTAAGTAGATGTTGAGATTTCACCTGCAACAAGAACAAGTCCTGTTGTAACAGTTGTTTCACATGCTACACGCGCATTCGGATCTTTTGCGATAATCGCATCTAAAATTGCATCTGAGATTTGATCACAAATTTTATCCGGATGTCCTTCTGTAACACTTTCTGATGTAAATAGTCTTCGTTGAGCCATAATATGGTTTCCTCCTATACGAGATCGCCTCGAAAAAAGATACGGTACTCTTGATCCATGTGTGTTCTATTATTTATAATAAAACTCCAAGCCAGCATATTGCTGCTATTTAACACGAGGATGTAATAGAAAGTGCCATTCATACATATTAAAAGATGAATTTCATCGTATATTTAGAAATAAAAAAACCCCTCACTCATAAAAAGCTCATGAGAGAAGGGTGTTATTTCGTAAGCACTCTTCACTCTTATCGTTCAAGGAAATATCCTTGCATTCAGATTAGCACCAACGCATCACATGAGAATGTCATGCAGGTTGCCGGGTTTCATAGGGCCTGACCCTCCACCAGCTCGGGATAAGAGTATCCGTTCATTTCATATGTTAGTAGATATAGACTTCAAAGTCAACAGTTGAATATTCTCTTCCTATTATAAAGGTATTTTAAGCGACGATTTGTACCGTTATTTTCTTTGTCACATTCCGTAAAAATTATCTTAAATAAATACATAATTAGTATAGACTAATATGTTGAATGTGTTATACTAATTGCAGAAATGATAACTAACCACTTTGTGGGTAATATAAATATAAAAAAGGATGGTATTCAAACACATGAATTCAGTAGAAATTTCGAATGAATTGAAGACACTTTTAGCAGGTGACAATATTAAGGAACAACTTTCTGTTGCAGAATTAGTTGAAAAAGCTACATCTCGTGGCGAAGCAATTTTAACAGTGGACGGTGCCGTTCGTGCCAACACTGGTAAATACACTGGTCGTTCTCCTAAAGATAAATTTATGGTAGAAGAAGATAGCTCAAAAGAAAATATTGATTGGGGTTCAGTAAACCGCCCTATCTCATCTGAAGTTTTCGATGCACTTTACACTAAAGTGGTAAATTACTTAAAAGAAAAAGAAGAAATCTTTGTGTTCAAAGGCTTTGCTGGTGCTGATGAAGCGACTCGCTTATCAATTCGTGTTGTTAATGAATATGCATGGCATAATCTTTTTGCTCACAACCTTTTCATTCGCCCTACTGACGAAGAAGCTGCAAATCACATGGCTGATTTCACAATCGTTTCAGCGCCTACTTTCCACGCAGATCCAGAAGTTGATGGTACTCAATCTGAAACATTCATCATGGTTTCTCTTGAGAAGAAAATCATCCTAATCGGTGGTACTGAGTATGCTGGCGAAATGAAAAAATCAATCTTCGGCATCATGAACTACTTACTACCTCAACAAGGTATTCTTTCAATGCACTGTTCAGCTAACGTTGGCGAAAAAGGCGATACTGCTTTATTCTTCGGCTTATCTGGTACTGGTAAAACAACTTTATCAGCAGATGCTAACCGCAAACTAATCGGTGATGACGAGCATGGTTGGTCAGATACTGGCGTATTTAATATTGAAGGTGGTTGCTACGCAAAAACAATCAATCTTTCAGCTGAAAAAGAGCCAGAAATCTACAATGCAATCCGTTTCGGTACTGTTTTAGAAAACGTAGTAGTTGATGAAGATACACGCATTCCTGATTACGATGATGAAACACCAACTCAAAATACGCGTGCGGCTTACCCAATCGACAATATTGATAACATCGTATTACCATCAGTTGCAGGTCACCCAAATACAATCATCTTCTTAACTGCAGATGCATTTGGCGTATTACCTCCAATCTCTAAATTAACAAAAGAACAAGCGATGTACCACTTCTTATCAGGTTTCACTTCGAAAACTCCTGGTACAGAACGCGGTGTAGTTGAACCAGAACCAGTATTCTCTACTTGCTTCGGTTCTCCATTCTTACCACTTCCAGCAACAGTTTACGCTGAAATGCTTGGTAACAAAATCGACGAACATAATGTAAATGTATTCCTAGTAAACACTGGTTGGACTGGTGGCGTATTCGGTACTGGTAAACGTATGAAACTTTCATACACTCGTGCTATGGTAAACGCAGCAATCGAAGGTACATTAAACAATGTTGAAACTGTTCAAGATCCATTCTTCGGTTTAGCAATTCCTAAAGCGATGGACGGAATTCCAGCTGACTTATTAAACCCTCGCGATGCATGGGCTGATAAAGATGCTTACGATGCAAAAGCTAAACAATTAGCGGGTATGTTCCACGAGAACTTCAAAAAATTCGCTAAAGTTTCAGATGATATCACAACTAAAGGTGCGCCATTAGTTTAATAGACATAACAAAAGCCTAGGATTCTTCCTAGGCTTTTGTTATGGATTCCTCTTTGTTTCGTATGTAAAAAAAGTGGTTCTCTTATATATGTTGGAGTCTTAAAACAATTCACGTTGTAACTTTCGGAAATAACGAAAGAAAAGTGAAAAACGCTTGTTCATATGCGGAAGGTCTGGAAAATTCGAAGGAAAAGTAAAAGCCCCATCACTTTTCCCCGAGAATTTGAAGAGCTGAAAGCATATAGCGTTTGGAGCTAGACAAAGAAAGGATTGCTTCACACTTGTTTTTCGGCAGGAGTCATCGTTATTTCTTTCAATGTTGATCTATGTGAAAAAGATCAAAAAAAGCACAGTTTCACCAATTCCTTTATACATAATAAGCTAAAGAAAGGTTAAGTATGCTACATAAATATTCCAGAATAAAAGATGTACGAATCAAAAAATTTGAGAGGAAGAATGCCCTTTATATTGAGATAACTAAAGATTCTCATACTTGTCCATTTTCCCATGACATTATTTCGAAAGTATATGATAATCGAATACAAAGAATTATCCATATAAATGGTTAGAAAGATTATCGGTGATTTACTATAAACGCCGTCGTTATTCTTGTGGAAAGTATTAAAAACAAAACAATAGTTATGAAGTGCGCAATACATATGGCAATAAATGATTTGATCGATTTAGAACAAAAAAAGTGAATGAAATCAAAACGAATTTCACTCACCTCAACAATTCGAACAGTGCCTACGCATTATATGCAGGGCTCAACTGTTCAATCCAATGTAATTGTCTTTTCTCTAACTCTTTCTTCATGTCGAAGTAGCCTGTTTCCGGTTGTTTAATCACTTCGATCACTTCAAACTTAAAACCACCCTCGCCAAGTTCATTCCAATCGGCTTGGAGCTTTTTAATATTATGCGTATTTGTTTTCAATTGAAATTGTATGCCATTCAATCTTTTTAAGTTATTCAATTCTCCTACATATACATCCCCTGATTGAGTGTTCGTTATTGTATAAATTCCTGCTTCAATCTTAATTTCCTTATACTGTTCTTTTAACTCTTTTCGGTGATCCATTATTTTTCCTCCTGCTCGATTAACCAATATTCACTGCCGTCATCTGTTCGATTCATAAATTGGAATTCGAATAAATCTCGACGAATCGTTACAAAATCTGGCCAAAATTGTTTGATTACTTCATTGATTTGTTTTTCTGTATACTTCTGATTCCTAGAAAAATTTGAAGCGATTACTTGCAATACGACTCTTTTCTGCGCTTGTTTTCGAGGATAATAAGACATCCCTTGAGCGATACCATTAAGAAATACTTGCGTAATAACCCGCTGTTCTTTTTCATTCATCATTTTTTCACCCAGTAGGCACTTCCATCAGTTTTACGATCTAAAAAGCCATATTCAATTAGATAACGGCGAATCGTTACATAATCTTCGTACATTTTTGAAATATGCTCATTTAATTGTTTTTCACTATATTGCGCAGCTTGATCCAATGTCGCAGCAATCGCACGTAATACGATGATTTTATGCTTCTGCTTTTTCGGAAATCGAATCAATTCTCCCTCTAATCCATTCGGGAAAACCTTCTGCAAAACTTCATCTTCTTCTTTTTTCGTAATATTAAAGCGGTCATCCACCATTGTCGCTGTACGATGAATCGGCATAAATTGTTCTGGATTTTCTTCTCGTTCTTTTAATAATGCCATTAAAGTAAGCAATGTTTTCGCCTGCTTCTCCTTTTCTCGCAAAGCAAATCGATGTTGGCGAATCGTCGATACACTGCCAATTTCCAAGTTTTTCTGAATCTCTTGATCGCTCTGCCCTTCGTAAAAGGCTTTCAGTAAATTACTTTGATGTTCCGTTAAGCCAGTCATCTTCTTATTCAATTGAATAAAGTAGTCGAACACTGAATCATGCTTCTCTTGTATATGATGTTGCATGAATTTTTCAGCCTCGTATAATACATCGTTTTTTTGATAAATGATGCCTTTTTCAATTGAATGCTCACAAAGAATACAAGTAAATTGATCTTGCTCTTCGATATAGCCTTTTTTCATTTGTTCAATGGTCGCTACTTCAAATAAATCTTCTCCCACTTTGTTCACCTCACGTATTTTCATAAACACATCTTCTCATAGTTTATTTATTTTGTAAACATTATATGTTTTTGTTTACAAAAAAAGAAGCAGCAAGTTCTTCACTCACTACTTCTCTCTCATCCAATTTAATGCTTTTACTAATACTTCATGATTCAAAATCCCCGGGAAAAAATGCGTCAAATCTGGGTAATACCATGTTTCTACTACTTTTCCATGCCCTTTTAATGACTTCTCTAGTAAATGAGCATGCGTAATTTTCACATTGTCATCTAATGCTCCATGAATAATTAGCACAGGGAGATTAATCTCATTCGCACGACGAATTGCTGAACGTTGATCATAAACGTCCGGTATTTTCGTAGGTGTTCCCCCAATGACCCGCTTCATCATTCTTCTCATATCCGTACGTTCTTTATACGTTAGACGAAGTGACGATACGCCTCCCCATGTAACGACTGAAGTGAGATCATCTCTCAAAATAGCCGACCAAAGTGCCATGATGCCCCCTCTTGAAAAAGCGAATAGATGGACTCGATCCGAAATACAGTAGTTTTTTAGCAATGTAATGCCGTGCAGCACATCGTAAACATCTGTCCCTCCGAATTCATCCTTCCCTTCTCCTCCGCGATTACCGCGGTAATATGGCGCAAATACGACAAATCCTTGTGAAGCAATTTCCGCGATACGTGCTGGGCGTACCATGCCGATTGATTGAATGCCACCACGCAAATATAGAATACCTTCATACTGACCTGCTTCTACAGGCTGTGCCAGCATCCCTTTGACACGAATCCCTTCAGACCAATACGTAATTTCCGTCAATTTCACATGTGGATTTGGCGAAGGATATGTTCTCGCAAATTCAATTTCTGCATTAACCTTCAAGTAGACTCACCTTCTCTAACATTTTTGTCATACCTAAATCCTTCATATAAAAACTCAAATTAGTATGTGCTATTAATTCCTCATCTGTTAAAAGTACCGCGCCATTCGTTTCTTTTCTTTCAAAATCTGTTGCGAAACTTTCGACATAACCATAGAATACAGCTTTCGCAAAAGGCTTCTCACATTGCACATAGTACGTCGCCAACCACTCAAATTGTGCCATGACTGCTCCCGTTTCTTCTAACACTTCACGTGCCACAGCTTCTTCTAACGATTCGCCTGCTTCTACTTTGCCACCTGGGAACTCGACACCTCTAGTTGGATGTTCAGTTAAAAGCCATTTCCCCTCATACTTTGCAAGCATTAACACATGCTTTGGTTCGATGGAAAAAGCAGCTTTTTTGAATGATAATTCTACACCGTAACCGTTTAAATCTGTATATGTAAACATTCGACATCACTCCTTATTAGTAGTATAAGCGATTTCTATGTTAGGAAACAAAAAAAGAAGCACGCATTAAGCGCACTTCTATCATTTTATACAGATTGATCGAATAATATGCCACGCGTTGGATCCTGTGCCACCGGTAGTTCATTCATCGCTTCGATTAGCGCATCTGCATTTTGCGTTTGCATATCCATCGCTTTACTAACAACACTTAACTGCACTTGTTGTTGTAATTGCATCGATGCCATCGCCATTGAGATTTCATCCATTTGAATCACCTCTTATACGACTGTTATCGGCATAAATCTGTCAATTTTAATTTTATGTAAAAATTGTGTTGTTACAATTTTCATTTGCTAAATATCAAAAAAGACTATTCAATCTGCTTAGAAAAATTGTATGTTATTCTAGCAATAAACGTTATAAAGTAGGTTATTATATGATGAAAAAGGTTATTTTTTTCGAGGTATAAGGTGGTAGCAACAAAGGTCCCGATGGTTATAGAAAAGATACTTTGCCAATGGTACATGCTTTAAAACAGGGAGGTTTTGCTGCAGAGGTAATATTTTATGAACTTGAAAGACAGCAGGAAATATTAAACTATGTTTTAGCAAACGGTGTGGCCTATGTTTCCCGAATTAATCCAGGAAACTTAAAGCATGAATTGGCATACTTACTATGCTCTGCCAACTTTGTGATGATGGCTTCTTCAATATGCCATATCCAGACGCTATGATCGGTTACAGCGCGAAGGATGCCCTCGTAAAATTAACTAGTATGATACTTTTGCTTACTATACACAGCAATAGTTCCTTGAGCAGTTCACTGCGAAAGGGAAGCGCGTACTCAAGCAAAATCGCGGATCTACAGGTGAAGGGATTTGGGGTGTGTCAATTGTGGAAGTTGAAGCGGATCTTCCTCATACAAACACGAAAATTTACTGTACGGAAGCAAAGGATAATCATGTGGAATACTGGGAACTTGGAGCTTTCATGGGATTTTGCGAAAAGTATATTTATTAGTGATAATGGTATGTTAGTCGATATGCCATTCCTTCCTCGAATTAAAGGATTGAAATTCGACTATTGATATTGCAAGACCGTCCAATCAATGTTGTCCATAAGAAACCATAGGATGATGGGGATGCTTTCAGCGCAACATTATTCTCTGGTGCTACGTATCGATACGACTCACCCGAAGATTGGCAGCCACTTGTGACATCATTTATAATTCAACTACCCGAAATTACGTCGCTGCTTGGTAATTACGATTTACCACTGATTTGGACGGCTGTTTTCATTTTAGATACGTGTGAAGATGCTTCTGATTGCTATATTATTGTTAAGATGAACTGTTACTGTGCTGACTTCACATCATATTTAGAACTAGCACATGACGTTGCCGAGTCAATTATTGAACGAATTGTTACTACTACTTCCAGCACATAGCAAAAGAGAGGCATCATAAATATTATGACACCTCTCTTACTTTATTATGCTCTTTTACCAGCCATTGCTTTCATTATGAAAGAAACAATTAATATTAGTACGATACAGCCGATTAGCGCTGGGAATACGTAAAATTTACTTACTTGCCAACCCCAGTCCCCTAAGATGACGCTACCTAACCATGCACCAATAATACCTGCGATAATATTCCCGATGACTCCACCAGGAACATCCTTTCCTACTATAAGTCCAGCTAACCAACCGAGAATACCCCCGATAACAATATACCAAATAAATGAAAACATAAAATCTACTCCTTTCATAAACTATATATTTATATTACCTCAAAACAATAATAATAAACAATTTTTGTCACTTTTCCGTTGCAGACAGTTACAGTTATAAGCATTATACTATAGTTACATACAGTATTTTAGTACAATATATTTATCAGTGGAGGTCTTTTCATGAATATTGCTTGGGTTGCTATATTACCAGTTGCATTGCTGACAATTGCACTTGCTTGTTTTTTAATTTTCTATGTCATCAAGAATAGTAAGCATAATACTCACAAAACCATCGACCCGAAACCAACTGAACAATTTGATTTTAAAAAGGACGATTCCGTGTGAAACATATTATTATTTTGATTTTCCGCTTTTATCAAAAAGCCATCTCTCCATTAAAACCACCTAGTTGTCGCTTCTACCCAACCTGCTCTAATTATGGCATTGAAGCCTTACGTACACATGGTGCGATCAAAGGAACAATCTTAACAATTTATCGGATTTTAAGATGCCAACCTTTCTCAAAAGGCGGCTTCGATCCAGTACCAGAAAAATGGCCATCGAAAAAAAAATAAATTTTCGATGGTTTTTCTATTGTCAAAATCCGATTTATCTAGTATATTAACAAATGTAAATCGTAATGATTACTATTTAAGGAGGACAACATGAAAAAAATATTATTACTTTCTTTTGTTGCTGTATTGACTGTTTTTATGACAGCATGTAATTCTAGTACAACAACAAAATCAAATGATAAAGTCTCAATCTACACGACGGTATACCCGCTTCAATATTTCGCTGAAAAAATTGGTGGCGATCACGTCGACGTAAAATCCATCTACCCACCCGGTTCAAATGAACATAGTTTTGATCCAACACAGCAAGACATGATGCACTTAGCTGATGCTGATTTATTCTTCTACATAGGGCTTGGACTTGAAGGCTTTGTGACGAATGCGAAGAAAACATTAGCCAATGAAAATGTAGAACTTGTCGAAACAACTGCGAAAATTGATCATAGTAAATTCGACGTGAGTACTGCTTCAAAAGAAGAAGAACATGATCATGAACATGAAGAAGGCGAGCATGACCACTCTCATGGCGACACAGATCCACATGTATGGTTATCACCAATTATTTCACAAGATTTAGCGAAATCAGTAAAAAATGCATTAGTGAAAAAAGATGCGAAAAATAAAGCTGAATACGAGAAAAACTATGACGCTCTAATTGCTGATTTACAAAAACTTGATGGCCAATATAAAGATATGGCGAAAAATGCGAAAACGAAGGAATTCTTCGTATCTCACGCGGCATTCGGTTATATCGCTGGCACATACGGACTTCATCAGCATTCAATCGCAGGATTAAATTCTCAAGATGAACCTTCGCAACAAGAATTAACAAAAATTGCAGATGAAGCGAAAAAAGAAAATGTGAAATACATTTTATTCGAGCAAAATATTTCATCAAAACTTTCAGAAGTTATCCAACACGATATCGGCGCTGAAAGCTTAACAATTAATAATCTAAGCGTTCTAACGAAGGAAGATATCGCAAGTAAAAAAGACTATCTTTCAATTATGGAAGATAACTTAAATACTTTTAAAAAAGTATTACATTAAAAAAAAGCCAGTTCATTCGATGAACTGGCTTTTACTATTAATAAATTTCTTTCACACAAGTAGTCGCTTCACCGTGATCATACGTTTGTTCGATAAATTCAATTTGCTTTGAGTTCGCTTTAATAACCGTCGTACATCTCGTAGAATAGACTTCACGTAAGACAAAAATAGATGATAGCTCACGTTCCATCTCCAACCCTGCGCCTGTATGCGGCAATCGCTCATCAACTGGCTTCTCCACATCTTTACCAATTGCGACAAGGTCATCTGCGGAAGCATCGTCCTGAATCGCAACATTTACTAATTGCTTCATTCTCTCCACTTTCGGCCAAGGCGTATTCAAAGTCGCATTACTGACACAATGCACACCTGCTGTCATCTCTTGTAGATCATCGTGAATATTATTGTAATGCATCATTTTTTCACCATCATAGACGATAACATTGAAAGGACCATTTGAACCTCTCATGACTAAAGTCACGAGATTCTTGGGAAGAGAGCATACTTGATCGCGTATTTCTTTACTACCAGAGGATTCTCTTATTTACCAAGCTAGCCCCGTAGTCCCTACGGTTGTTGTATACTTTATACTAATTTGTGTAATCTAAGACCTTCGGTCAGAATATTGATACTAGCATTAATATCTCGGTCATGATGTGCATGACAAATAGGACACGTCCAATCGCGAATATTTAGAGCTTTCTTGCCATCTTTGTATCCGCACTCTGAACAAATTTGACTTGATGGGAACCATTTGTCAATCTTGATAATTTCACGACCATACCAGTTAGCCTTGTACTGCAATTTTGCAACAAAACTAGACCAAGATACATCTGAAATACTTTTTGCTAGCTTGTGATTGCGCAACATACCTTTTGTATTTAAGTCTTCCATACAGATTATATCGTGATTTTTGATAATGTCTGTACTTAACTTATTCAAAAAGTCAGTGCGTTGGTTCATCACTTTTTCGTGCAACTTGGCTACTT
>NZ_QFVS01000038.1 GCF_003143955.1 Kurthia zopfii
TCGGTCAAATAAGAGAAACCGCTGCAAGTAAAGAAATACACTTGCAAGTACGCTCTATTCCCAAGAAGCTCCCACTTCAAGCGTGAAGAACCGCAAGGTTTAGCTAAGTGGCGAGTAGTTCACAAGAGAGTCGACTTCATATTGTAAAACTTTTTTCGCGTAGCGTAGTGATTGGTCATTACCAGAAGTACTGACGATGACATCGCTAAAAAATTGATCGACTTGCTGCCATTTCACAATGGAGATGCGTTCTAACATTAATTGTTGTTTAAGTGGTTTATAATCTTTACGTAGTTCGATTAATAATAATTCTGTATATGCTTTATAAATCGAACCCGTTTTTAGTTCTTCAATTTTTGGTAAGTTGTAATTAAGCGTACGAATGGCTAAATCATAGATGATGAGATTGTGGACAGCAGATTGTAGATTTGGTTTAATCATCAGTCGTCACATGGTGGATTTTTCGTACAGGAATTGCTTTTGTAATAAGTGCATCATCTATTAAAACTTCTTTTTGCGTAGCATTTAACGCAGTAATATAACCATGAATTTCAGTCCATCCACTTTCGTAAACATGAAGTGTGATGGGCTTTTTTGATTCGTAGGCAGCAGAGATTTCGTCATTTAATTCATCAAGTTGCCAAGGTTCTAAAGGTTGTGGCGCAGCAATGTCATTTGCCTGTCGCCAATCGCGCAGTTGCGCTACATGTTCGGGAAGCATCATAGCAGTCCATTTCATTGTGCCGCGATCTTTATACATACAAATTCCTCCTTATTTATGGTGTCCGCCAACAAGTTTTTCTCGATGCAAAGCAGTGCCAGCATCCGTATAAGAAATCGAGCGCAGTAATGCAGTTGAACCAAATCGGTCGCGAATTTTATCCATGACGGGGCCGAGCATTTGTCGGCGCTCTTTTTGCTCATCAAATAAGTCGAGTTGGATACTGTTTTGTGGCTCTAATTTTGTTACACGAATCGATAATTGGCGTGCTGGATCGGCTTCAAAAAATTTATGAAGCAGCTGCTTAATCGCTTGATAGACGACCATCGTTTCGTTCGTTGCTTCAGGTAAGGTGAATGAGCGATAAAAGGAAGATTTCATTGCGTTGCGACTATATGTCAGTCCAAGCGATACCGTACGACAGACGAATCCACCATTCCGCACACTTTTCATCACATCTTCGCACATCTCCAAAAGGACTGTTTCAATCTCTCTTTTTGTAGTGTAGTCCCGCATAAGCATTTGACCTTTGCCGAAGCTGATTTGACCATGTGAAATCGGTTCGCCGAGGTCAGAGTAGTCGATCCCATGGGCGTGATAATAAAGTTGAGCGCCCATAACACCGTATAATTTTTCGAGTTTTTTCACATCGGATTTTGCAAGATCTTCAACAGAGAAAATACCGAGATCATTTAAATTACTTTCCATACGGGAGCCAATTCCCCACATATTTGATAATGGTTTGATCGGCCAAAGTTTTGTTGGAAGATCTGCATAAGTCCATTTTGAAAAGCCGGTTTTCTTCGCATCATTATCTAAAGCGAGTTTTGCCATGAGCATATTAGGGCCCATGCCTACTGAACTTTTTATATGAAATTGTTGATAAATGGTATGTTGAATCAATTGGGCTACTTGCTCGGGAGGACCCCAAAGTTTTTCGGTGCCAGTTAGGTCAACAAAGGCTTCATCAACGCTATAAATATGCATTTGATCCTTCGGTACGAATTGTGCAATTAGGCGTGTAATATTCATCGACATTTGTAAAAAGAAATTCATTTTTGGTTCAAATAAGCGAATGGAGGGGTCATTTGGAATTTCAAATAACCGATTTCCTGTACGAATGTTGAAATTTTTTTCATAGCGGGACTAGCAGCTAATACGACGGATCCGCGTTGTTGAAAACTCCCGATGACGGCAATGGGGGTTTGCTCGACATCTAAATTGTGCAGAAGAGCCATGCAACTTGCATAGAAACACTTCATATCAATACAAATAATCGGACGGTTCGGTAAATTCTTCATGACCTATTCTCCCTTCTTTTATTCATTATAGGAACAAATGTTCTTCGGTGCAAGTTAAAAACGAACTAATGTTCTTATTTTGTCGCAAAAAAAGGAACAGCGCGAGGCTATTCCTGTTGTGACGTATGTTTTATAACTTCACAATTTTATCTTTTGTGAAGTAATAATCGTAGTCATCATTGTAAAACCAAATTTTATCGTATGTTAAACCTGAGTCATTGAAAACTTTTTGGGCTTTTTTTACTTCTGCTAAAAATTCATCTTTTGATAAATTCGATTTTAACTCATAGTTGCCTGTCGGTAGACCGAATGTTTTCGTTTGAAGCGACCATTTCGTATCTGAATTATCTTTTGAAATACTCATTTGTACATTATTTTGATGATCCGTTTTAGCGAAAGGTATATTTTTTTCCGTTAATTTTTCGAAGAAGTATGCTGAAGCTTGTTCAGAAAAATTAGCGCTTTTATCCATATCTACTAATGCTTCGGCACGTGAATCTAATACTATACTGTAGGGTTTCGTATAACCCATTACGACAGATGAAGTTGATTTATTACCATGATCGTCACGCGTTGTAACGTCAAAGCTGTAGTCACCTGAATACCAGTCGTGCTTACCACGAGAAAGGTCATAGTTTTTAATTTCAGGATAAGTTTGAGTCATATATTCTTTTGCTGCTTCACGTGCTTGATGTTTCGTATAAGGGTTACCGTTGACGTTAAAGTATAACCCGATTAAAACAATGCTAAGTACTGAAAAACCTATAATTCCAATTAATTTTCGTTTCATATTAATCTCTCCCAACAATCATGTTCCAAAATCTAGTGAGCGCGAATCCAATGGCGAAGAAAATAAGTAATGGTATTAAATAAACGAGCATGCCGAGTAATTCCATGAAGAAATCGTGAATTGACAGGGCTTCAAGTGCGGGTATGATCCCGATGAAAATGACCGAAGTAATCGTTGCGATGATAAGCGGCATCCAAATTGAACGGTAGTAGCCGTATAGCAATGCACCGAGAATCGGGTAGATTAAAATAAAGTGTAATCCTGATTCCAATTCGAAACTTGTATAGGCCGCACCTAATGCCATTAATAAAATTAAAATAGCTTGAGTAATAGATGATTTACGGAGCATTTTGCGTACCATATTCGGTGATTTTTTTACTTCTAAAGTTGGCAGTGGTTTGCCCATTGAAGCAACGATTTTGCGACAATCTTCGCAATGTGTAAGATGTTCTTCTACGAATTTTTTTGAATCTTCTTGAAGTAAATCTTCTTCATATAGAGGAAGTAAATCTTCAATGATTTTGCATTCTTTCATTCTAGCTCCTCCATTTCTGTTTGTAGTTTGCGCTTCAGTCGGTGGAATGTGACACGAGCATAGTTTTCACTTTTGCCGAGCATTTCACCAATTTCAGCAAAACTAAGTTCCGCATATGTGCGTAACAAAACGAGTTCACGATCTTCTTCGCGGAGTTTCGATAATACATATAGAAAAGATTTCATATCTTCTTTAATTTCGATTAAATGTTCCGTTGAGTGAACTTCCTCTATAGGGAGTGCTGATAACCGAGCGACTAAATTTTGTTCATAATGATTTTTTCGATAATATTTTTTAAGTAAATTATTCGCTATTGAAAATAACCATGTTTTTAATGTACTCGTTCCTGAAAAACTGCCGATACTTTTACAAGCTTCATAAAAAGTGTCTTGGCATAAATCTTGCGCCAACATTTGATTACCTGTTTTCGCATAGAAAAAAGCTTCCACTTGTGGCTGAACTTCTTCATACAATTGTTCAATCTGGATCATCAGCATCCTCCCTTCTTTGTTTGTCATAGTATTAATACCCTGAGTCGAAATTTCGTTACAAGAAAATGAAAAAACTTTTTAATTTTCTTTATAAACATTGATATGGCAACGTTTATAAGGAGTGGAAAATAGTAACTTCATAATAGCAAGTATAGGATAAATGAGATAATATAGAAATTAGTTGGAGGGATGAAGATGAAAAAGACTTTAATAGAAGAACAGAAAGATACGCTTCTTGAAACGTTGAAAACGCGTTTTGAGAAGAATATGGAACGTCATGAAGGTTTGGAATGGGCTGCGATACAAGAGCGCTTAGAAGCAGAACCTAGCAAGCTTTGGACATTAAATGAAATGGAAGCAACGGAAGGCGAGCCGGATGTTGTGAAGTATGATGCTGAAAAAGACGTCTATGTATTTTATGATTGTTCGAAAGAAAGTCCAAAAGGGCGTAGAAGTCTTTGTTATGACCGCGAAGCATTGGAAGGTCGTAAAAAACATCCACCTCGCAGTTCGGCAATGGATGTGGCGCAAGAAATGGGCGTTAACATGTTAACGGAAGAACAATATCGGGAATTACAACAGTTAGGTAACTTCGATTTGAAAACATCTACATGGATTGAAACACCTGAGAAAATTCGTAAATTAGGCGGAGCGATTTTCTGTGATTATCGTTTTGATCATTTATTTGTTTACCATAATGGAGCGGATTCTTACTATGGTTCACGTGGATTCAGAGGAAGTTTAGAAGTATAGAGGAGGAATTAGTATGATTAGTCGTTTAGGCCAAGTAATGTTATATGTAGAAAATCAACAAGTGGCGCTTGATTTTTGGACGGAGAAAATGGGCTTCAAAAAATTAATGGATGAAGATTTAGGTGGAGGTATGCGTGTTATTGAAATCGCACCAACAGCTGATTCAACAACGACATTAATGCTTCATAATAAAGCTCTAATTGCGGAAATGTCACCAGAATTAGATTTAGGAACACCATCTTTAATGTTCTACTCGGATCAACTAGAACAATTCCATGATGAATTGAAGGCAAAAGGTGTGACGGTAGGCGATTTAGTTGCGATGCCAACTGGTAAAGTGTTCAACTTTGCGGATGATGAAGGCAATTACTTCGCAGTATCAGAAAAATAATGAATGAAAAAGGATGAATCGCATAGGATTCATCCTTTTCTATAAGTTCACATTAATTTGCTTTCAATGAAACTTCTACGACTTTCTAAAAACGGCGGTAAATAAAGTGGTAAATCTTCAAAATTCGTAATATGAGCAGGAGCTTTAGTAAAGTGAGTTTGCTCAGTAGCAACTTCAATTAATAAGCTATTCGGCTCGCGATAATACAGTGATTTGAAAAATTCGCGATTTTTAATGCCTGAGTAATGGAAGTTAGTGTGTAAAATTTTCTTCTCCACTTGCAATAGATTGGTTTCATCTACAGCATTTAGCGCGATATGTTGGATCCCGCCAGAACCCATTTCTTCCAGATTACACAGACGGTCTTCCACAAGATGAAGTTGCTGATTGAATAATGCGCCTTCTTTTGAAAGAACTGTAATGACATGATTTTGATCTTCGAATTCATCCACAACTTGTAAACCGAATAAATCTTCGAATGAACGAGTAGAAGCCTGTGGATAACGAACGCGACAATGTACGGCATGAATCCCAAAAATCGCGTGTTCTTCAGGAATATCGGATTTTTTATATGGATAATACGATTCATCCACATTTTTTTGAACAGGCATTAGCCCGAGTAAGACACCATCTGAATCTTCAAAACGAAGAATTTTTGAATGGTGGTAATCTTCAATTTCACAATTGAAAACATCTGCTTCACGTAAGCGTTGTTCCCAGTACACGAGGGATTGCTCACTAGGCACAGCGAAAATCGTGCGTTCAAGTGAGTTTGTTCCATACTTTTTCGGTGCGCCAGATTTCATTTCAAAAACGCTGAATTCAGTACCAGGGCGACCTGTAGTATCCCCGAAGAAAAGGTGATACATTTCCATATCGTCTTGGTTGACCGTTTTTAATAGAAAATCAAGGCCGAGTAATTTATGATAAAATTCAAATGAAACTTTCGAATCTCTGTTAATGACAGAGACGTGATGGATGATTGGATGAGTCATTTTGCACAACCTTTAAATAAATTTTTGGAGTGATGTAATTGTGAATTATTTTAGCATAGCAGGAACAAAAAATGAAAAGATTGTTCTTTTTCATGGAACAGGTGGAAATGAATATAGCCTTTTACAAATTGCGGGTGATTTAGATCCAGAAGCAGCAATTACATCGTTTATTGGTGATGTTGGTGAAGGTGCGACGCGACGTTTTTTTGAACCGTTAGTGAATGGGCGATTGGACCGTACCGACTTCCATAACCGAGTGGATCAAATGATGGAACAGTGGAAGCAACTAGCATTACAAGATGCGACGATCATTAGTTATTCAAATGGCGCAAATTTCGTATTAGGGATGTTGGAAAAAGAACCGAATTTAGCGAAAAGAATTATTTTGATGCATCCAACGAACTTAAATTACGAGTTTGAGACAGGTAGTGACGTGGAAATAATAATTACAGCAGGTGCTTTAGATACAATGTCCATCGCAGGGGATACGATGAAATTGAAAAAACAACTAGAAGAGAAATTTCCACATACGTCTCTAAAATTATTTGATCAAGGGCATGAAGTAACGGATGCTGAAATTGATTATTTACAAAGTATTTTTTAAGTAAAATCTATTATTTGAATAAGGGGTGTGTTGTATGATTTTTTACGAGACAGAGTGTATGTTATGCAAGCAACAGTTCAAATTAGAAGAAGGCACGAAGAAATATAAAGAATACAAAGTGGACCGTAAGAAAAAGTTATGGTGTGATCCTTGTGAACGAAACGTTCTAGATCAGGCAAGAAAAGGTTTTCTGAGCCGATACTAGCAAGGAAGGGATGTGTTCAAATGATTTTCTATACGTCGGTCTGTATGGGGTGCAAGCAGGAGTTTAAGATTTTCGAAGGCACACAAAAGTACAAACAATATAAGCTAGACCATGATAAAAAATTCCTGTGCGATCTATGCGAAGGTAATGTCGTCGATCAAGCACGTAAAAATTTCTATTATAAAAATAGATAATGTGAAGCATTTCAGATCATCTCTGGAATGCTTTTTTATTGATATTTAATAGAAAAAAAGTGCATAATCACACTACAGAAACAGGAGGTAATGAAATGAATGCATTTGATAAATTAACTTTGAACAACGGTGTGACATTAAAAAATAAATTATGGGTAGCTCCAATGACGACTTACTCTGGGTATGATGATGGTAATGTGTCGGAAGAAGAGCTAGCTTATTATAAAGTACGTTCGGGTGGCGCGAGTCTTGTCATGACGGCTGTTGCTTACGTTTCAGAGAGTGGCAAAGGTTTCCACGGTCAGATTTCTGCTCACGATGATGCATTTATTCCGAGTTTGAAAAAAATGGCCGATACGATTAAAGCAGAAGGTGCAAAAGCGGTTTTACAAATATTCCATGCGGGTAATTTAAGCCCGGCTGACTTAGTGCCAGAAGTTGTTGGCGCATCACGAGTAACGGCTGCTGGTGAAGCGATTCCACGTGAATTAACAGAGATGGAAGTGAAACAAATCGTCCGTGATTTCTATGAGGCGACGAGAAGAGCGATTCAAGCTGGATTTGATGGCGTTGAGATTCATGGTGCGAACGGATATTTACTACAACAATTTTTCAGTAGTTATACTAATACGAGAACAGACCAATACGGAGCGGATCGTTTAGGCTTCATTTTAGAAGTGATCGAAGCGGTGAATAAAGCGAAGCAAAAATTCGCGCGTAAATCATTTATCGTCGGCTACCGATTCTCTCCAGAAGAACCGGAAGAAGAAGGAATCACATTAGATCAAACATTACAGTTAGTTGATGTATTAGCATCACAAGATTTGCAATACCTTCATATTTCACAAGGTCACTACAACTCGAAACCACGTAGATACAGCGGCGATGCTAAAACGCGAGTTGAAGCAATTCAACAAAAAATTGCCGGAAGATTACCATTGGTCAATGTAGGTGGGATTTTCACACGTGAAGATTTAACAGAAGCAGAACAATCTGGCGCAGATATTTTAGCTGTTGGCCGTGCATTGCTAATCGAACCGCGTTGGGTGGAGAAAATTCAAAATGGTGAACCTGTTGAAACGGAGTTAGATCCTGAAAATCTACAAGTATTACCAACGAACTTATTTGCAGTAATTCAAAGTAATCCAGGCTGGGTGCCGACGAAAGGTGTCGCTGAATAATGTCGTTCATGTATAAAAAGGAAGTTGAGCGGTTACAAAAAAAGTTAAACTATATGTCGCAAGATGGAATTTTTCATATTTTGAACGGTGAAAGTATGTACGAAGATTTTCAAAAAGAAGCTATTTTTGAAGAAGGGACGTTTTTTCCTTTCAATGAAGCAATGGCAGTTAACGAAGCAACAAAGCCACTTTTTGATGATCAATTTAAGAAAGTTCGAGCAGCAGGACATGGCGTGACGGTGCAACAATATACAGAAAAAGTGCTGCCCGTCATTCAATTTATTCGTGAAAAAAAGCCAGAAACAATCGTTCTCTGGTTTGGTGAAGATGTGTTTTGTCAGATGAATACCTTGACGATTCTCGCATTTTTAGAACAAGAAGAATATGCAGGGAAAGTGTATTTGCATCATTTTGATGAAGAGAAGTTCGCTGTGAATACAGTGGAAATTCAATTAGGTATGTATGCGAATCTATATGAATCCACATTAGTGCAGAAGAAAAAATCAGATTTACAGTGTGTAGCCGTTATGGAAGAAGCTGTGGATTTGTATTTTGAACTGCAGAGCGAAGCAAATCGTGTAACGCAGTTTATTAAAAATTATCCACATGTGGACAAAAATGAACTGACGAAAAAATTACTCGCAAATTTCAAAGAAGTTGGATATGGCGATACGCAATATTTAAAAATGATTGATGAAGTTCGCGCATAAAAATAAAATAACCGTCAATTCCATTAAGTTGGGATTGGCGGTTATTTTTCATAAAGCAAGTGCGTCATTATAAGTACCTCTTATTTTGTGTAAGATAAAATTGCGTTACTAAGGCCAGAAAGTTTTGCTGTAGCTGCCTCTTTATTATTGTATTCGAAAATACGGATGTCATGTACGTTATTGAAAATAGTTACTACCCACATATGTCATTCTCCATTCTAATTATTATTTGTGTTACAACAGATTGTTAATGTTATATAACAATGTCCTATATACATATAATACCCCATTTTTAGAAAAAGAAAAGGGTTTGCTCAATATTTCACAATCTGTTCATAAACAAAGCGTTTTCAAAAGAAAAACCGACATTTTATGAAAAATGTCGGTTTAAAAAAATTATAAGTTGTTTCGGTAGAGTTCTAATAGTTCATAACAGCGTGAAGAGGTAGTTGTATCTAAAGACATCGCGTAGGCAATCTCAGCAGCATAATCGCCAGGATAGTTATAGGCACTTTCAGCAGCGTGATCACGTTCTTTGATCCACTGACGTTGTCGATCACGCAATGCATTGAAGTCACTTGTTGATAAGTTCGCTTTTAATGTACCGTAAATTTCATTCAATAATTTATCCCATTGTTTATGGCTTTCATTAAAAGCTTTTAATGAAGGGCCGAAAGAATCTTGCGCTTCTCCATCTATTTCGAAAGCAACACGTGAATAATTTTCTTCCACCATCGCAGCTTTATTCATATAAGTCGCATAAGAGTTATTAATTTTCACTGGTTCAGAAGGCGCGTTATTTGTTTCTTGCTTTGGTGCAGGTGCAGGAGTAGTTGTTTGTGGAGCGGTTTGCTGAGCGACAGGTTTTTCTTTTTTCTCAGACTTCGCTAATTTTGATTGCGCATCTTTTTTCATCGCTGTAATTTCTTTTTGAATAGAAGATAGTAAGAAGTCATCCTTCATCACTTTGTCTGCTTTTTTTACAGCGATTTTGTATTCTTTTGCCTCGATTAAGTCTTTAATATTTGAAGCTTTTTCAAGTTGATCTACATATTTTTCAACATCAGAATCATCGGGTTTTTCTTGATGTGCAAGCTCAAAAGATGATAGTGCTTTACTTAAGTTGTGATCAGCTAATGCTAATTTACCTTGCTCCACAGCCTTCGTAAATGTGTTATTCGTTTCCTCTTCCTTCGTGTCACCATTACCACAAGCACCCAAAAGCGCTGCAGATAGTGCCATCGTTGCAATAAATTTTTTCAAAAGAGTTCCTCCTAATAAATGCTAATCATATAGTACCACTTAAGAGTGTAAAAAATACCTATATTTAGCGAAATAATAAATCCTTCCCAAAAATAAGTTCTAAAAATTGGCGAAAAGTGTAAAACCTTCTTTATAATGAACTTACTATAGGAGTGAGGGGTGTAGAAATGGAATTACGTTATCCAATTGGTCGCTTTGAATTACCAGAACAAATGACAGGTGCGCATTTAGTCGCTTGGATTTACGAGATTGAGGCGTTACCGCGTTTATTGAATCAGCTCGTAAAGGATTTGACAGAAGAACAGTTAGAGAAAACATATCGTCCAGATGGTTGGACTGTACGCCAAGTAATTCACCATATTGCAGATAGTCATATGAATAGTTATATTCGTATGAAATTGGCATTAACGGAATCAGAGCCGGTTATTAACACTTACGAAGAGAAGCTTTGGGCAGAATTACCGGATACTTTACTACCACCAGCTTCTTCACTTCAAATAATTGCAGGACTTCATCCGAGATGGGTGCATTTATTAAAAGCTTTGGATGACGAACAATTGCAAAGGGTTTTCGTCTTTCCTAATGGGCGGAAAATGTCGATTGAAAAAGCAGTCGGTTTATATGCTTGGCATGGCAATCATCATATCGCACATATTAAGCAAGCTTTAAGCCTATAAAAATGAACGAGCGATTTGTAAAACGACAAGTCGCTTTTTTTTCTGGATCGAATTGCGTTACAATAATAGGAAAGGGGTGGAGTTATGACAGATTTAGCTTTAATGAAAGTACATATTGATGTGTTGTATCAGAAAAATCATAAAGGTGCATTGACCGTCATCAATGAACCACCGTTCGAAACTGCTCCGACTGTAATGGTTGGTGCGACAAAAGAGGGGAAGGTCGTCTATTTTTCTGAGGAAGTAGATGATTTATTCAAAAAGAGGGTTCAACAAATCGTCGATGAATCAAAAGATGAGATGATTGCTCAAATCATTAATAAGATGACGCGACGAACGAATTTAAGTGAGTTTAATATGGGGCCTACTTATGTATTCCCGGAAATAAAAGAAATGTCACCAAAAGTTTTGCATATTAAAGAAGTGGATAAAGAAGTTTTAGCAGCTGATTTCCCTTTTGTAAAATCTGACTTTGAGGTGAAGGAGCCTTGTATGGTCGTGATGGCGCATGATCGAGTTGTATCGCTATGCTGTACGGCAAGACATAGTAATGAAGCAGCTGAAGCGAGTGTATTTACGAATGAAAATTATCGTGGAAAAGGCTATGGAGCAGCGGTTACACAGGCATGGGCAATGGCGATTCAACAACAGGGGAAGACGGCGCTTTACAGTACGACCTGGGATAATTTTGCCTCACAAGGTGTCGCGAAAAAGCTAGGTATGCGACAGTATGGTGTGGAGTTAGCGATTGAATAAACTAGAGGAGTGAGAGAGATGGAAATCCATTACGCAACAATTGAAGATTTAGAACAAGTAGTACCGTTATTTGAAGGTTATTTAAAGTTTTATGAGAAAAATTATGAATACGAAGCCATTCAAACTTTTATTAGTAAACGACTAAAAAACGACGATTCAATTATTCTACTAGCACTTCATAATGATGAGGCAATTGGTTTTGCGCAAATGTATCCAAGTTTCTCCTCGTTAGCTTTAAAAAGAAGTTATATTTTAAATGATTTATTCGTGAAGCCAGACCATCGTAACATAGGGGCAGCAGAGGCGCTTATGTTAGAGGCATTCGCATTTTGTGAACAGATGGGCGCAGCGAGTATTACATTGGAGACACATGAATCGAATGTGAGCGCACAAAAATTATACGAGAAAATCGGCATGGAAAGAGAAGTCGATTTCTATCATTATATGAAGGAAATAAAAAAATAGACTTCAAAGCCATGAGTATTTACATCTACTTATGGCTTTTTCATGTATAATACAAGCAAACGGAATAATAGGATGTTGGTACAAATGCGTGTCATTTGTTTAAAAGGGAAGAACGGTGAAAATCCGGCGCTGTCCCGCAACTGTAAGTGTGAGGCTACTCTTATATCCACTGTCGATTGAGATGGGAAGGAGAGCGTAGACGTTTTAGCACGAGCCAGGAGACCTGCCAACAACCCAGTACAGCCAAAAGCCTACGAGGATAGGAGGTGTTGAGTATGACGAATGAATTTCTTCAGCATGCTCATTGTACGATTGTAAATCTAGAGAGGGTTGCTCAGGAGCAATTCAATCGGATTTTGTCGTGCATTGAGAATCGATCATAACACCCTTCGCATAAGTGTGAGAGGGAGTTTTTTATGAGTGGAGGAAATTTAAATGGAACAATTAATGGATCATCAGTATGAAGAACAACTTAGAGAGAAAATTATGTTCATGCTAGCGTCAGGTCAAACCGTATCATTGAAAAATATTGCAGATGAAATGATTCACGAACACAACGAGCATTCACAATATATCCGAACTGCATACTATAAAGTGAAATCTGAATTAGTAGGTTAGTATAGACGAGGAGTGTCACATTCATTTGTGATACTCCTTTTATATTTATACAATTTAAAGTATTTTAATTGTAGGAATAGTCGAAAAATTCGACGAAATTAACTGATTTGAGTGAACAGTTTCTTTTATTTAACAATTTAGGTTGTATATCATTCGGAATACTGATAATATACTTTAATTACTATTTCAAAAAGACTATTAAAGTCGTAAAGGAGTGAAAGCATGAAAGCAAAAGTACCATTTTCTACATATGCCATCATCGGAACTATGTTATTCGGGATGTTCTTCGGTGCAGGAAATTTAATTTTCCCAATCGAACTTGGGCAAATGGCAGGAACGCAATTTTGGTTAGCGCTAGTAGGATTTTTAGTGACAGCAATTGGCTTACCTTTTATGGGGATTTTGGCAATCGGACTGTCTGGCAGTAATGGATTAAGAGATTTAGGGAATCGTGTCCACCCGTTATTCGGATTAATATTTTCTGTCGTATTATATTTAACAATCGGACCATTCTTTGCGATTCCAAGAACAGCTACCGTATCATTCACAGTTGGTGTAGAGCCGTTTTTAGAACCAGATCAAGTAAAATTATGGTTAGCAATTTTTAGTTTTGTCTTTTTCTTAGTTGTGTATTACTTCTCATTAAATCCAGCGAAAGTAATGGATTATATCGGCAAGTATTTAACACCAGCCTTTTTAGTTTTCCTCTTCCTATTAATAATTGTAAGTGTCTTAAATCCAATGGGAAGCTTCGAAAAACCGGTTGGTGAATATGTGAACCAAGCATTCATGAGTGGCTTCAAAGGTGGCTACAATACAATGGATGCACTTGCTTCACTAGCATTCGGAATCGTCGTAATCAATGCGATTAAGAGCCGTGGTATTACATCTACAAAAGATATCGCATTAGCTACTTGGAAATCAGGAATCTTTGCGATGGCATTGATGATGATTATTTACGGTTTCATCACATATATGGGTGGGACAAGTGTTGCAGCAGTAGGTACATTTGATAATGGTGGATTAATTTTCGCGGCAGTAGCGAAACATTTCTTCGGCTCATTCGGAGGTATTTTACTAGCGATCATCATTATTTTAGCTTGTTTAAAAACGAGTATTGGCCTAATTACAGCATGTAGCGAATTCTTCCATGAAGTACTACCGAAAATCAGTTATAAATGGTTCGTATTTATTTTAACTTTCGTATCATTTGCGATCGCGAATGTTGGTTTGAGTAATATTATTAAATTCGCAGTACCAGTGTTAATGTTCTTGTATCCACTAGCGATTGTACTGATTTTATTAACTTTATTCGCGCCATTATTTAAAGCGAGAAGAAGTGTTTATGCGACATCAATGTTCTTAACATTCTTCGTTAGTTTAATTGATGGATATAAAGCGTTAATTGCAGAAATTCCAGCAGCAACGATTGGATTTTTAGATTCAATTGAACAATTTTACGCAACGTATTTACCACTATATGAAATCGGTTTAGGGTGGATTGTACCAGCAGTAGTTGGAGCGGTGATTGGTTTAATTTATGCAATTCTAAAAAAATAGAAACAAATAAATATTCGTTTCGTCTAAATTGACGAGGTATTACTCCATAAAGGGTAATTCCTCGTCTTTTTTTCATCGATTTTCATTGCATGTAATGAGTGCCTATGTGAAAATTGATATAAACGAAGTAATCAATATTCAAAAAAGGTGGAAGAAATAGTGAAAGCACTTTATATATTACACAAGCAGAATCGTCGCCTGAATTTAATACTAATTGCCGTCTCAATTGCATTTTTTGCGATTGTTTATTTTCTGATCTTACATATGATGCATACGAATGTTCCTGCAACTGCTGGCAAGTCATTCGATGGCCAAAATCGTTATAATATTACGGTTTTAGATAAAAATCCAGATGTTGAACAATTAAATAAATTTCATGAAGTGTTAGAGAATAATAAGCAAGTAACACTTTATAATGCTAGCCCTGTAAATCTTTCAATTGATGATTTTTCGGGTGGAGACGAGTTCACACCACCAAAAATGGAGGATGCGAATGGAACATCCCCTGTTTACGGGCTTCAAATAAATAAAGCTGCTCAAAAATTAAATCAAATTCAAATGGACTCTGGACGATTTTTTGATTCGAAAGAGTTTGAAAATTATAACGGTAAAGGTACTCTGCCGGTAATTTTAGGAAGTAGTTTCTTCACATTATATGATGTGAATGATGTGATTCAATTGAATGTACATGGTACGAAAGTTCAAGCGAAAATTATCGGATTCCTAAAAAGTGAACAGACATTAGTGACGCCTACATTGTCGCAATTATCTGCCAAACATCAAGTAATCATTCCAGCACAGGATTACACAGATGCGCTAGATTCTTCAAATGAATATATTCGTCAATCACTAATGGCTTCAGCGAATGCGATTCTTGTGACGAGTGCATCTAAAATTGGTATTCGAGATACGATGTTAGACGTATCAAAGGAATCAAATTATTGGAATTTTGCTATAGGTGGAGCAGGTGGAATGACCGTCAATTTATATAGCATAATGATTAAAGCAAACCCGATCTTAGTTGGATTACTATTACTAATCGGAATTGTTGGCATGGCAGTCCTGTTATTAAAAACACAAGAAGGACGCAATAAAAACAACAGAAAATTATTTGGCATCCTAATCAATAGCGGTATGGATGAAAGTAATATTAAACTATTTACGAAGATGGAAATTGGCCTTATTTTAGCAATCGGAATCTTAGTGCCATTAGTGCCATTCTTGGTCGTTTCGCAAATGGCGATTAAACTCGCAATCATCTATTTAGTTGTAAGTATCATCATTGCGACTTGTATCGTATTAGTTGTAAATAAAAGAACCAAAGTTGAAATGGAGAGAGAGCATGTCTAAAGTTCAATTAAAAAACGCGACAATTCTGCCTCATTTTAAAGGGTTAAATATAGCCGTCGAAAAAAGTACTTCATTAGCAATTAGCGGCACAAGTAAAAAGTATGTACTTGAAACAATTGGTTGTTTTCATAAATTGGAGTCAGGCTTTTATCAATTGGAATATCACCGTAACGAAACGAAGGATTTGAATGAATTAGCTGCTGTACGACTAGAAAAAATGGGATTTGTAGCAAGAGAAGATGAATTTATTGAAGGATTAACCGTGCTTGGAAACTTAGAGTTACCGTATTTCTTTCAATCGAAATCTTCAAAAATAACTGCTGCTAAACATCAACGAGTAGAACAATTAAGTCGCTTAATGGGCATGCATAATATTTTGCATGAAAAAGCAACGTTATTAGATTCTTATAAAGCGAAGTGTGCCTCGATTATTCGAGCATTGCTGAATTCGCCTTCGATTTTATTGTTAGAAGATCCAAGTGCGCATTTATCGACAGAGGAAACAGAATTATTATTAAATTTCTTAAATACTTTAAAAATTGATGGAGTTACTGTCATTATGAGTTCCGAGGACCCAATCATCATAGAACGTTGTGATCAACAGATCATAGTGGATGAGATTGGTAATTAGAAATACGAAGAAGTGGGTACTAATAGTTTAGAGGTGATCACCATGCAAGTTGATTTAAGGTCGAAAGCAATTCTAAACTATATCGCTTGGTGGAAAGCCGTTTGTAAAACACATCAAATTCAAACGCAGTATCATCAAGGGATTTGGCAAGCTTCGAGTGATGTTCCGAGCTATTATCCAGAGTTGATTTCTGCGAATGAACATATCGAATTTCCGCCATTGGCTCCACATATTTTAACGATTGTCGATAGTTATGCAAAGTTTCAAATTCCAGGTTTTACGAAGCTTTTTGAAGCGCAATGGATGGCGTCTTCTTCAGTCGTTCCGTATAGTGGCGAGTGGCTTTGGATACGTGACCCAGAACATTTCCCGCAATGGATTATTGCTTCAGGATTAGAAGGTATTATTTTGCCAACTATTTTAGATGATGATCATGTTGTAATATTTTATAAAGAAAACTACGGTGGCTTTTCAGCTTATGAAAGTGAGGGAGTCATCGGGGTATACAATATTTTCGGTGATGAACATGTGTATCAGGATATTCCGGCAGTTCTCGCAAATTTCTTCCCAGAACATCCAGTCATTAGTTATGAGGCGGGTGAACAGCTAGAAAAGGCGAAACATGTTGGATGGACGACGCTTGGCGCGATGAATATTTGGACGAGAATATTATAGGAGCGATTTTAGATGACGTAAAATAATCTAAAATTTAGCTCTTTTTTTATACTATTCTGAATAAATTAAGTAAAAAATATTCTAAAAATTCAGATATGTGGTATAATCAATTTTATTTTAGTTTAGGATGGGTGATATGGATGAAATCAAATAATGTTAAAATTTTAGACTGTACAATTAGAGATGGCGGCCTAGTGAATAACTGGGATTTCAGCGTCGATTTCGTTAGAGATACGTATGAAGCACTAAATGCTGCAGGTGTAGATTATATGGAAATTGGCTATAAAAACTCACCAGAATTAGTAGATGCAGAAAATAGCGGTCCTTGGAGATTTTGTGAAGATCGCTTTATTCAAGAAGTAATACCAGAAATCAAAACGACAAAACTATCAGCAATCGTTGATATCGGTCGTGTAAATCCAGATCATTTCGCTCCACAATCAGAAAGTCCGTTTACGATGATTCGTGTCGCTTGTTATTTAAAAGATATAGATAAAGGATTAGATTTAGTCGAAAGCTTCCACGACTTAGGTTACGAAACGACAATTAATATTATGGCTGTGTCGAATTCGATTAACTCGCATTTAGTGGATGCGCTTCAAAAAATCGAGGAAAGTTCAGTAGACGTAGCATATGTTGTCGATTCATTCGGTAGTTTATTCAATCGCGACATCGAGCATTTAGTGAATTTATTCAAACAATATGCACCATCGAAAAAACTAGGCATTCATACGCATAATAATTTACAAATGGCATTCGCCAACACATTATGCGGCATTGACTTAGGTGTGGAATACCTTGATACATCTGTATTTGGTATGGGGCGTGGCGCAGGGAACTGTCAGACAGAACTCGTGCTAGGTCATCTAACAGCTTCTCGCTATGATATGAAGCCGATTCTGAAATTAATTGACGAACGCTTCGTACCACTTAGCAAGGAAGTCGAGTGGGGCTACAATACAGCATACGCATTAACGGGCTTATTCAATGAGCATCCACGAAGTGCAATTGCAATGCGTAAAACAGAAGGAAAAGATCAGTTCTATAATTTTTTCAACAAGCTGACGAGCGTTGAAACACATTTAGATATTAAATAAATGAAAGAGCCGTAAGAGTCATCGCGGCTCTTTTTCTGTAGACTGATTACAAAAAAAGGTTATAATGTATAAAAAAGGAGGTAATCATGTGAATAAGAATAGTTCTGCATTGATTATTGGTTTAGCGATTATTATTAGTTTTACGATTCTTGGATTCTTTATCTCGTCAGCGATTAAAGAACAAAAAACAAAAGCGAGTAGTGAATCAGAAAATACATATGAATTAATTAATGTAAGTGAAAATAATATGATTATTTTTGATAAATCGACAGGAAAGTATTGGCGCAAATACATTGAAAGTAACGAAGGGCCAACAGAATGGGAAGAAGAAGTATCACCCGTCGGTAAATAATGAAAAGGCTGAGACATATAAATTATGTCTCAGCCTTTTTATTTAGCGCATATCTGTCAGTAATGAAGTCAATGAAGTAGCGACTCGCAATCGGTAACACTTTCTTATTTTTGTAAGCGATACTAATCGTACGAATGACAGGTGGTGTAATTTTCTTCGTCAAAATATGGTATGAACAACGACTTAATACGAGTTTAGGCAAAATCGAAATGCCCAAGCCTTGTTCGACCATCGCCATAATTGTGTAATCATCATACACTTTGAATTGCGTATTCGGTGTTAGTGCTGCTTTTTCAAAGAAATGCTGCGGCTCGCTATAATCTCCTTCATCAATTTGAATAAAGGGATCAACAATCAAATCCTTCAAATGAACTTCATCATGGTCTGCAAGTTCATGTCCATAAGGCAAGACAGCTAATAACTCATCCTGTGCCAATGGAATCGTCGTCAGGTCACCTGAAACAATTGGATTGACGAAACCAAAGTCGACACTACCTTCTGCTACCCATTTCGAAATACTCGTATATTCTCCTTGCTGTAATTCAAAATGAACACCCGGATAAAGTTGTTTAAAATCATGAATTAAAGTCGGAATCCAATTCGTCGATACACTCGAAAAAGTCCCGATTCGAATGAAGCCACTTTCCAACCCCTGCATTTCCTTATGTTTTTCACGTAACTCATAATGCGCATTACAAATATTTTTAATATATGGCAGTAATTGCTCGCCATCGGGTGTTAATGTAATGCCTTTGCGAGAGCGTATAATAAGCGTTGTATCAAGTTCCTTTTCCAAATTATTGATCATCTGACTGATGGCAGATTGTGTGTAGCCAAGTGATTCCGCAGCCTTTGTGAAACTGCCTAACTCGATTATTTTGATAAAAGATTCATAAATATTCATCTTTGCACCCCCTTGTATAAGTATATCTAATATAACCATTATAATTATTCGTTTTATTAATGTAAAAGGAGATGATAATCTAATAAAAACAAAGATTCAAAGGGAGTGTAAAAGTGACACAGCAGAGAGCAAATTTATTATTAGTGACCGTATCGATGGCTTGGGGAACTTCCTATATGTTCATGAAAGTAGTAGCTACAGACGTTCCACCATTGACGATCGTCGCTTTACGAAGTGTCATCGCATTCGTATTCATGTGGTTATTATTTTATAAGAGAATGATTCGTGTCAATTGGCAAACACTTAAATATAGCGCAATTGTAGGTGCATTATTATTCGGTATATTTGTTGGACTATTATTAGGAACGAAATATACATCTGCATCGACAGCAGGATTTTTAACGACTACGACAGTTGTACTCGTACCAATACTTCAAATGTTCATCACGCGTAAATTACCGAAAAAAAACATCGTCATTGGACTTGCTTTAGTCGGAGTGGGATTAGCATTTCTTACATTGAAAAATGGCCTATCAATTGAAATGGGGGCCGTTTATTGCTTAGTAGGTGCATTTTTATACGCAGTGCATATTATCGTGACGAATCGCTTTGTGAGAAAAGTAGATGTGTTACAACTAGGGATTTATCAACTAGGCTTCGGTTCGCTTTATGCAATTGTTGCAGCATTCCTTTTCGAAACACCTAGCTTACCAACAACCGCTATTTCATGGATTTCGATTTTAGGATTAGCGTTCATCTGCTCGGCATATGGATTTGTCATGCAGCCAATCGCTCAGAAATATACGACACCAGAAAATACAGGATTCTTATTTTCGTTAGAACCAATTTTCTCAGCTATATTTGCCTTCATCTTCTTAAAAGAAATCATGGGCGTGAACGGTTATATCGGTGCGGCTTTAATTATGGTCGGTGTAACGGTTGCCAATTACAACTCGAAGAAAAAATGTGCAATTGAAAAAATGGCCAGTTTACAAACGACATAGAAAAAAATAGGTACTTTCCATTCGATGATTAATGGAAGTACCTATTTTTTATGATTAGTAAAGGCGATTCAATGCTTTGTTCGGTACGTCTTTAGAATGAATGAGATCCCAAGAAGCAA
Source organism: Kurthia zopfii (assembly GCF_003143955.1). Lineage (GTDB taxonomy): Bacteria > Bacillota > Bacilli > Bacillales_A > Planococcaceae > Kurthia > Kurthia zopfii. The sequence goes on from NZ_QFVS01000038.1 coordinate 20,343, forward strand.
TGTATGTCCCTTTCGCATGTAATTTCAAATATGAACCTTCTTTTAAAACATTCGGCGTGTTGAAAGTTACTTTTCGCTTATGCCCATTTTCATCGACAACGGTCGTCGTATAAGTATGTAAGCCAGCGCGGTTTTTTGTGCTTTCAGCTATATGTGATTTCGCATAGACGATATCTTTTTCAACCCAAGGCATAAAACGGTCACCAGAGAAGGCGTAGACTGTCCCTAAAACAGTTCCAACTCCAATTGTGAATGTTAGTAGCAGTTTGAAGATTGTTTGCATAGTAAGGTCCTCCGCTTGTTTTTTGTATACCTCTCATTATATTGGAGAAAAGGACAAAGAAAAAAGGTCTTAGAGTGTAAACATCTCTCAGACCTCAGACTTAGTTCGCTATTTTTATCGATTCACAAATATTGCGAATTTCTTGTTGCTCCTCTAGTGTATAAAGGAGCTCATATTGTAACGAACGATCAATGAATGATTGTTCAAGCTCGTCATAAAGAACGAACTGCGGGCATACAGTGCCACGAACAATTTGAGCTGCTTTCTCTGCGTCAGCTTGTGAACAAAAAGCTTGAGCTTCTTCCACTTCAGCGACAAAACCAGATAGAGCATAATATCCTGCATCTGTAGAAATGACGAAATAATGCAACGCGTCTTCCACAAGATCACCTTCTTTTCTAAAAAACTGACGCTTTCTAGTCTATAAAAATTTCAACACATATGCAAATTTAATTTCTCGAAAATAACGATATATTTGAAAATGGGGGATAAAAATGAATTATTCAGCGCCAAAATCATTCTTTTTAAAAAGTGGGCCAAAAGCCGTCTTATTACTACATACATTTACAGGAACGACGATCGATGTACGTAAATTAGGCAAGTTTCTTCACGCGGAAAATTATACAGTCATGGCACCAATGTATAGTGGCCATGGTGAAAATGCCTTCACATTACTACAATACGGTGTAGAAGATTGGTGGGAAGATGTCCAAACTGCATATGAGTTTTTAGAAGATGAAGGTTTTGAAGATATTGCGGTAGTCGGCATTTCATTAGGAGCGGTATTAGCTTTGAAAGTGGCGGATGAGCTATCACCAAAAGCTTTAGTAACGATGTCATTACCTATGTCTAGAGATGAAGTGACATTGCGCAAACGAGTAGTTAACTACGCGAAGAATCATCAGCAGTACGAAGATCAATCGGCGGAACAAAAGGCGCAGGATCTCATCGATTTAAAAAAACATCCGATGTCGAATATTCTAGAATTCACAAAAATAATTGATGCACAGTCGATGAAAATTGATCGCATTCAAATACCAACTTTTGCACTTTACGGCATGCAAGATGATGAATTATATAAAAGAAGTGCAGAAAATTTAATTTCGAAAATCCAATCGGAGCAAAAACAATTAAAAGGATATGAAAAAGCAGGTCATTTAATGACATTTGGGGGAGATGCTGCAACGATTAATGCAGAGATCCTTGAATTCTTAAAAACGAGCTATTAACCGTAAAGAGAAAATAAAACACTTCAAAAAACCGGCGTATTTGAAAAATGGATATGTATTTCCAGTCGAATTATTAGTATGCTAGTTGTAAGAAAGAGTGATTTTATGAAAAAAATAAGTATTTACGCAATTATTGTATTCTTTTTAAGTACAGCATTCGTACCGATGAATGCAAATGCAGTAGCAGGACAGAAATTCACTGTGAAACTACAAAAATGTATTGATGGAGACACGGCGAAATTCTCTAAAATCGGTAAAGCGAGATTCTTGTATATCGATACACCAGAGTCTACAAATCGTATTCAACCATACGGTAAAACAGCTTCTAACTACACTTGTACAAGTCTAAAACACGCGAAGAAAATTCAAGTGCAATATGACGGACCTAAAAAAGACAAGTATGGTCGTACATTAGTGTGGGTATGGGTTGATGGTAAGCTACTTCAAAAGAAATTGATCGATAAAGGTTATGTTAAAGGTTTTTATGATTATGGCACATATTCATATGAAAAGACTTTAAGAAATGCACAAGCAAATGCGAAGAAAAAACGCGTCGGTATTTGGAGTAATCCAAAGAAAAACTTAGCAACTTCAGTAGCAAAACCAGCGAAGAAGCCTGCAAAAAAACCAGCGAAAAAACCAGTAGTAAGTAACAAAACAAACTTCAAAAACTGCACAGAATTAAGAAAGTATTATCCAAATGGAGTACCAAAAGGTCATAAAGCATATCAAGCTAAAATGGACCGAGATAAAGATGGGTATGCTTGCGAAAGATAGTGAGTTTAAAAGCGGAAATAATAAATTTCCGCTTTTTTTATTTCTTATTTTTTAAAGAAATAAAGTGATTCTATAAGAATTATGGGGATGTTTTGTTAAAAGTTGAATTATCAAAATAATTAAAATAATTGTTTCTTTACGACTAGATAAAATTGTATCTATTTGATAGAATTGTAAGAAATTACAGGAGTAATTTAATAATATTTGAGGTGAGTATGTTGTTAGTAGTCAGAAAGATGGAGAAAGATGATGTTCGAAATGTGCGAGAAATCGCCATTAATAGTTGGGAAAACACGTATAAAAGTATAATCCCTGAAATCATACAACGAGATTTTTTAGATATGGCATACAATGAAGTTGTGTTAAAAAATAGACTTGAAAATTCACCGTTTTATATAGCGGAATTGGATGGCGAATTAATAGGTTTTGCGAACTTTTCGAATGTGAAAATGGATGGAGCAGTGGAATTATCAGCGATTTATATGAAGCCAGGTTTCGAAAGTAGGGGCGTAGGGACGATGCTTTTAAACCGAGGGATTGAAGAGCTAAAACCAAAACGTATATATGTAAGCGTAGAAACTGAAAATACGAGTGGTATGAATTTTTATAAAGCGAGAAACTTTAAGTTTGAAAGTGAATATGATGATAATTTTAATGGTCATATTTTAAAAACAACTCGCTTATTTTTAGAACAATAATAAAGAGTGTGCGATTTGCACACTCTTTCATTTTACATATGTTTATGAAGTTGTTGATCTGTGAATTCTTTGTAAAGTGAATGGGAAGCATAAAGTTCATCATGTTTACCAAAACCAGTTATTTCCCCATGTTCAAGGAAGATAATCTGATCGGAATCAATGATGGTTGAAAGTCTATGTGCAATGACGATTGTTGTGCGACCTTGCATTAAATCAGCGAGCGCTTGTTGCACCACTTGCTCCGACTTACTATCTAAACTAGAAGTTGCTTCATCTAACATAAGAATTTTAGGATTTCTAAGGAATGCTCGAGCAATTGCCAAACGTTGACGTTGACCACCTGAGAGTTTCATACCACGTTCGCCAACTTCCGTATGAATCCCTTTTTCTAATCGATGAATGAATTGATCTGCATAAGCCATTTTGATAACCTCTTCAATTTCATCATCGGTTACGGTGCGTTCTAAACCATAGGTAATATTGTCGCGAATTGTACCCGCGATAATCGGACTTTCCTGCGATACATAACCAATTTGAGTACGCCATGATAGTAGCGAGTAGTCTTGAATATTCGTAGAACCTAAAGTAATCTCGCCGGATTGAGGGATATAAAAACGTTCGAATAATGAGAATAGCGTTGTTTTCCCACTACCACTAGGGCCGACAATCGCAGTGACCTTACCAGGTTCAACATCGAATGAAATATTTTTGATGACAGGCTCTTTGTCTGGATAACTAAATGCTACATCTTTAATATGGATTGTTTGGTCCATATGCTCAACTTCTTTCGTACCATCTACTTCTTCTTCTTCTGTTTCTAAAATCTCGATAATGCGTTCAGTCGCACCTGATGCTTTTTGGAATTGTGTGAAGAACTCAGCAATTTGAGCCATAGGCATAATAATTTGGAATAAGTACATGATGAAGGCAACTAAAGCACCTGCCGATAGAGCGCCAGTTGAGACGCGCATACCTCCGTAACCTAGTAAGACCACAAGAAGTACCATCATGACTAAGTTCATAATTGGGCCAACTAATGAATTGATTTTGGCTTCTTTTAAGCCGTAAATCCATAAATTATGAATTCCTTTTTTACCGTTATTGTATTCGATTTTTTCTGAGTTTGAAGATTTAACAAGTCTTATTTCAGAAAGCACCTGTGTTAGTAAAGCTGTGAAAGTACCCGTTTCAGCTTGCATCGCTTTTGAAATTTTAAACATTTTCATGCCAAGTGGAACGAGAATTGCTGCTGCTAGAGGAATCGCGATAAACATAGCGGTTGTCATGCGCCAATCTAAAATAAATAGGACGATAATAGAACCAATGATTGAGATGATTCCGGCGATGAAGCTTGCAAGATGATCTGAAATCAATGTTTTAACAATGGTCGTATCATTCGTCATTTTACTTACAGTTTCACCCGAAGGATGCTCGTCGAAATAATTAATCGGTAAAACTAAAAGTTTTTTCCATAGTTGATCACGAATACCTGCAACTACAGTTTGCCCAATGCGATTAAGTAGATAAATCGAGAGTCCACCTGAAATAGCTTGCAATAAAATTGCGCCGACTAGGATGGTGATTGTAAGTGCATTTAAGGAATCGAGTGTAAAATCATTCACTAAATTTTTTGTGAAGAGGGGAACCATTAAGGATACTGCAGTCGTCCCAAGTGTAAGTAACATTGCGACACCCATAAGTAGTTTTGGTGGTTTTGTGCTGCGGATTAACTGGATGAATTTACGCCAATTTTTCGGTTGTTTTTTTTCGTTCATTTTTTTCGTCCTTTCAAATTTCTACATTTATTATGGCTGAAAAGACATAAAAAAAGCTACTCATAGACGAGTAGCTTTGTGTAATTCGAACTTATTTTAAGAAATCAGGTTCTTCGAATGCTGGGTTCGGGTATTTATAGAATCCTTCACCTGTAGCAATCCCCAATTTTCCTTTGTCGATGTATTCTGCTTTAATCAACTCAGCGATTTTTGCAGCTGTTGGGTTGTTAACAGCGTGTGCAGCTACAATATTGTAGGCAGTTTCAAGACCAACAACGTCTAAAATTGCGAATGGGCCACGTGGTGCGCTAGTAGCGATCATCCAAGTTTTATCAATTGTATGTGGATCTGCAACACCATGAGCGTAAAGCGATTGTGCAGCGTTTAAGAAAGGAACTAGTAATGAATTTAAAATATAACCAGGTTGTTCTTTAAGAATATGAAGTGGAACCATACCGATTGCACGAGCAAATTCGATTACTTGTTCTTCATATTGTTTATCAGTAGCGTCATGTCCCATGATTTCAGCTGTGTTGTTTTTCCAAATTTCGTTTGCAAAGTGTAAAGCTAAGAATTTTTCAGTACGATCCGTGAATTGACGGAATTGACTTGGAATCATTGTTGATGAATTCGTAGCGAAAACAGTTTTAGCTGGAGCAACTTTAGATAGTTGTTCGTAGAAACCTTGTTTAATATCAAGGCGTTCAGGAATTGCTTCAATTACTAGGTCAGCATTTTGAACAGCTTCACCTAAATCTGTATAGAATGATAAGCGACCTAGAGCAGCTTCTACTTCAGCATCATTTTGAGCAACATCATTTTTATAAATAATTGCTAATTTATTGGCACGTTCTTTAGCAGCTTCAATTGCTGCGTCGTTGATATCATAAACATTTACTTCGAAACCTTTGAAAGCTGTTTGGAAAGCGATTTGACTACCTAATACGCCACTACCTGCTACTGTAACATTTTTGAAATTCATAAATAAAAACTCCTTTGTTATATATTAGTTTCATGAAGATTGATTCCCTTTTTTCATTAAATTTAATCTGAAAAGGAATATAATGCGAGTATATTATAAAATAAATAAAAAAGCTAGTAAGTGCTTACTTTTATTTATTCAGGGTAAAGTATAATAGAAAAGATTTAAAGATTCTAGGAGTGAGGACAATGAGTATTATTGAATTAGAAAGACAATTACTACACTATTCATATGATGAGTTTGAACAAATTTTAGATGATGAATTCATTGAATTTGGTACAAGTGGCAAGAAATATAATAAAGTGGATCAATTAAATGCGATTGGAAAAGATGCTGAATTGACGGAAGTATTTTTCGATGTCGTAGATTTTCAAGAAAAAAATGTAAGCGATGATGTAATCTTAGCGACCTATAAAACAATTAATAAACTAACAAAACAAGAAGTATTACGTAGCTCTCTATGGCGCTTTAATGGTGGGAAATGGCAATTATTCTTCCATCAAGGCACAAAAATATAATAGAATAGTATCTGTAAAATACCAAATAATTTCCTGTCGTTTACTAGTCTTTTTTAGACAAATTAAAGAGAATAGGTTATAATACTATTAATAATGAAATTGGCTCATCGTATACAATACATTCATCTATATGAAGACTTGTATTACACGGTCTTTCTATAGTTGTTTTTTTAAGTCCGGTTGAACAATACTATTATTGAATTCATTAATAGGAGGTCATTCACTATGACACAAGGTACAGTTAAATGGTTTAACGCAGAAAAAGGTTTCGGTTTCATCGAAGTTGAAGGTGGAAACGACGTATTCGTACACTTCTCAGCTATCCAAGGCGACGGTTTCAAAACTTTAGACGAAGGTCAAAAAGTTGAATTCGAAGTTGAAGAAGGTAACCGCGGACCACAAGCTACTAACGTAACTAAACTTTAATTTTTAAAGTTTGTCCGTAAAAGCGGCTCTCATTTTGAGAGTCGTTTTTCTTTCCTTAAGTTTTCCAATTAATTCACTATATACTATAAAATGGGGTGTATTTTATGGAGATGTATTTCTATTATTTGGTGACAGGTTTTATAATCGCATTGCCAGTTGGTGCGATGACTGTCGAAATGACAAAACAAGGGGTGAACTACTCGCCACTTAGCTAAACCTTGCGGTTCTTCACGCTTGAAGTGGGAGCTTCTTGGGAATAGAGCGTACTTGCAAGTGTATTTCTTTACTTGCAGCGGTTTCTCTTATTTGACCGAGCT
>NZ_QFVS01000039.1 GCF_003143955.1 Kurthia zopfii
TTATTCTATAGGGAAACTCACTTGTTTTCTATTTTTTTGAATAAAAATAACGTTCATGAAGTTTCCGCACCGATCTGATTAGAGATCGGTGCTTTTTTCTTCACCAACGTTATTTATTGTAGAACCGAATGAAATTGATCTTCCAATTTCACTCACCTCCATATTTGACACATAGTCGCTGTTATTTTCTTTTAATGATGGTATTCAAGATTTCTTCTTGGGACATGGAATCGGTTAATTCACTTTTACCAAGTTGTAATGCAGAAGACTTTCCTTCATTAATAATATAAGCTTCAAATACATTTGCATCTTTAATGATTCTTTCTTTGGCAAGTAGTTTACTCACTTCAGAAGTACCCATACCGGACTTCACTTCTAGAGTATAGCGAATGGGCCCTTTGTTTTTAGGTGTTTCAGCAATGGATGCTTTCTGTTGTAAGGCAGCGATATCATCTTTAAGTAAATTATTATCAGCTTTTAATTTCTTGATTTGTTCAGTTTGTGAAACTGTACTTTGGTTAATTTTCGTCGATTCAACTTTCATATTCGCTAAGCTTAAAGTTGCGCCGGCGATGAAGATTGCAATCCCGATTGTACGAATTATATTTTTGATCATCATGGGTTCAGAGCTCCATTCTGCAAGATACTTTTAACTTGATCTTGCGACAGTGAAGTTCTTTGCATAATATCATTTAAATTATATCCTTGATTATGTAAAGCGATTGCTTGATTTACTAATATAAGGTTTATTGAAGCTTTACTATTATTTTTCTTCGGTTTTTGAGAAACAGGCTTGTTCGATAATAGTAATTCTTCTTCAATGATTTTCAATCTCTTTTTTAATTGATTATTTTCTTGGTAAAATGATAGTGATAACTCTTCTAATTCTTTTTCTGTTTTTTTCTTAGTATTTCCGACGAAAAAAGAAATAATTACTACGATCATACCGGCACTCATTAAGATTAATGGGAATTCCATACTACTTCCTCCGATTTATGTCTATTTTTTTAATCTTATTGTATCATATGGCTACATATATAGAAATGATAGTAGATTTTTCATTAATTTATGTTATAATGATTTAGTCGTATAAATCATGCTCACTAGAAATTTTAATCTGTATATAGAGTGGGAGGGGTAAGAATGCGCGTTAATATTACTTTAGCTTGCACTGAATGTAGCGAACGTAACTACATTTCTAAGAAAAACAAACGTAACAATCCAGAACGTCTTGAATTGAACAAATATTGCTCTCGTGAAAAAAAGATGACACTTCATCGTGAAACGAAGTAATGCTCATTGCCAAAACCTACATCAGGTTTTGGCTTTTCCAATTTATAAGGATAAGGGTGATTAATTTGAATAAAAAAGAATTAAGAACAATGGTACGACGTGATTTGTTAAGCTTATCTCCAGAACAACATAAGATTAAATCAGATATGATACATAATAAAGTAATTAATATGGAAGAAATAAAAAAAGCTACAATTATCGGAATTACGATCTCGAATATTCCAGAAGTGGAAACAAAAAAATTAATCGAATCTTTACGAAAACAAGGTAAAGAAATCGCGATTCCTCGCTGTAACTCGAAGACGCGAGAAATGGCCTTTTATATTTATGAAGACGAGAATCAGTTAGAAACAGTGTATATGGATTTAAAAGAACCAATTCCTTCATTAACAACTGAAATTTCTTCGAATGAAATAGATGTCATGATTACTCCTGGAATTGTTTATGATCAAAAAGGATTCCGCATCGGCTATGGCGGGGGATATTATGACCGTTATTTAACAAACTTTGAAAACCCTACTATATCAATGGCTTTTGAGGTGCAGATAGTTGAAAAAGTGCCGACAGATGCGTATGATTTACCTATATGTAAATTGATTACGGAAGAAAGAATTATTAATTGTAAGAAGATTAGAGAGGAAGAAACGATTTAATGAATAATGTATATGATATTCGTCAATATTTAAAAAAATTCGGAACATTTATTTATACGAAAGATAAAATTGGTGATTTAAAAATGATGGAAGATGAAATTACCGAGTTATATCAAGCTGGAATTTTACCGATAAGAGAATTTCAAGTAGCGCGTCATATTTTACGTGCAGAAGAAGTGAAAATTAAATTAGAAGAAAACGCTAAATAATCAACTGAAGCTTCCAACGAAATGGAGGATGTTATAATATGGATCGAAAAAAATTGCAAAGACATACGATTATTTTTGTTGCGATTATTGTCATGTGGCTGCAAACTTATGTTACTTATAGGACGAGTTTTAAATTAGATTTAGAAAACTTCATGCAGGAGATTATTCTATTTATTAGTCCGTTAGCATTTTTAATGTTTGTTTATGGAATCGCACTGTTCTTTAAAACGAGTAAAGTGAGAAATCGCTATATTGTTGTAATTAGTTTGTTTTTAACGATTTTACAATACGGTAATGTAGTGTTTTATCGTTTTTACAGTGATTTCATCACATTGCCAGTATTATTCCAAACGAATAATTTTGGTGATTTAGGCAATTCTGTAACGACATTAATTAAATGGTCAGATATTTTCTATTTTACAGGGTTGATTTTGATCCTAGTAGCGATGAAAGTATTGCCGCATGCTACAACTCGATTTGAAGTGAATCAACCGCTAAGACGCACATACTTTGTATTTTCATTGGCGGTACTTTTATTAAACTTAGGTCTAGCAGAGATTGAACGCCCGCAACTTTTAACGCGTGGCTTTGATCGCAGTATTCTCGTGAAAAATTTAGGCGCTTACAACTATCATCTCTATGATGCCTTTGTTCAATCGAAATCGCATGCACAAAGAGCGATGGCAAATGGCAGTGAACTTACGGATGTGATGAACTATGTAAATGCCAATCAGACTACGCCGAATAAAGATTATTATGGCATCGCGAAAGATCGAAATGTCATTATTATTTCATTGGAATCGATGCAAGATTTCGTGATTAATAATAAAGTGAATGGGCAAACGATTACACCATTTTTAAATAGCCTTACAAAAGATAAGGATACATTGTATTACGATAATTTCTATCATCAAACTGGCTTAGGTAAAACTTCAGATGCGGAATTTATCGTAGAGAATTCTATGTTTGGAACTGGCAGAGGTGCAGTGTTCTTTACGAATTCAGGTAATACGTATCATTCAATGGCAGAGCAAATGAATCAAGCGGGTTATCAAACATCTGTGATGCATTCAAACAATAAAAGTTTCTGGAATCGCGATCTGATGTACGATGCACTAAATATTAAGAAGTTCTATGATGTTGAGTCATTTAATGTGACAGAACAGAATTCAGCGAACTGGGGACTAAAAGATATTCCGTTTATGGAACAATCAGTGGAATTAATGAAAGATATTAAGCAGCCATTCTATACGCGTTTATTATCACTTTCAAACCATTTCCCGTTCATTTCAGATGATGAAGATCAGTTCATAAAACCATATGATTCAGGTGATAAAACTGTAGATGGCTATTTCCAAACCGTCAATTACACGGATGAAGCAATAAAAGTGCTTTTCCAAAAGTTAAAAGATGCAGGATTATATGATAATTCGATTATTGTCATGTATGGCGATCACTATGGTATTTCAGAAAATCATAATAGTGCAATGGCCAAGTATTTGGATAAAGAGTCAATCACGCCGTTTGATTCTACTAAACTTCAGCAAGTGCCTTTCTTTATTCATGCTCCTGGTAGTGATTTAGGGGAGAAAGCTGGTTCTACAAAACATGAAGTGAGTGGGGAAATCGATATCCGTCCGACATTACTTCATTTACTAGGGATTGATACATCTCATGATTTACAATTCGGTTCAGATTTATTATCGAAAGATCATGAGAATTTCACGATTTTAAGAGATGGCCGATTCATTACAGATCAATATGTATATACGAGCGAAACTTGTTATGATACAAAAACGGGCAAACCGACTAAAGATGCAAATGCATGTCAGCCGTATATTAAACGAGCAAATGAAAAACTAGAAATGTCAGATCGAATTATTAATGGCGATTTGATGCGGTTTTACAACCATGAGACAGGCCAAGTAAAAGAATAACTAAAATTGAAAAGAGGGCTTCAGCAATGCGCTGAAGTCCTCTTTGTGTAAAATAAAGAAGTTCAAATCAAGTGTTTAATGTAGAGATGGTGGGAAACCTTGGTCTTTAATTGTCATAAATACAAACCAACCAAATACGGCGAATGCTGCGAAATTAAAGAGAACACCTAAAATCGCTTTTTGTCGAATCGCTTGGATTGTACCAACTAGACCTAGAATCGATACTAAAGCAAAAATAACCATTAATAAGTTCAAGTGTGACACCCCTCTCAAAATATACTAAATGTATAATGACAGTTTCCAATTTAATTGTAATGGTAAAAACTAGAATTGTCGAGAATAATTACATAATATTAGGTGGTAATTGGATATTGATTTACTTGATGTTCATATTTATCCCGATTTAAAAACAAAATCAAGTATAATAGGTAAAGAGGTGAATAAATTGTTAAATATTAGACGAATTCCATTAGGACCAATACAGACAAATTGTTATATTGTATCAAATAAAGAGAAAGAATGCTTAATAATTGATCCGGGTGAACAAGGACATGATTTAATTAAGCAAATTAAAAATGCAAACTTAAAACCGATTGCAATCCTACTTACTCATGCTCATTTTGATCATATCGGAGCAGTAGATGATGTGAGAAAAGAATTTGCGGTTGACATGTATATGCATAAAAAAGAAAGCGCTTGGTTATCAGATCCACAATTGAATGGCTCTGGAAAATATGCGCAATTACCAGATTATGTAGTAGCGCCAGCAGAACATTTTTTAGCCCCAGGTGAAGCGCAAGTGATCGGTAATTTCACATTTGATGTTCTACATACACCGGGACATTCTCCAGGTAGTATTTCATTTTTATTCGACAATAAACAAATCGCGATTGTTGGTGATACATTGTTCAAAAGAAGTATCGGCAGAACCGACCTCGCAGGTGGCAACTCGCAACTTTTATTAGAAAGCATTCATAAACAATTGTTATCTCTTGATGAAGAAACGATGGTATATCCAGGTCATGATGAACCGACAACTATTGGTGCAGAAATTGATGGCAACCCATTTCTAAATGGATTCTAAATGAAAAAATGCGTAAACCGTTATGGTTTACGCATTTTTAGGGGGTTATCTCTCATACATAAATATGGAGGGTAAAACTTTAAGCTACAATAGAAATATTAACGGATAGTTTACACTGTGTCAACAGTGCTTACTTGGGTAAAGAAAAGAAAAGGCGTCCACTAAGTAATAGTGGACGCCTTTTCTTTGTGATTGATCATTTCAACAAGTAATACCTCTAATGTGCACCAGGTACGTGTAAAAATGTTGTCCAATAGGTAAAACCTGCGAAGAAAACCATCAAATAAGCTCCAAAAATATACATATACATACGTTCAGTAAGATTTAAGAAACCTAAAAGTAGGAAGAAACCAGTATTTGCTACGAATAATAACGATACCTTGTCCATGTCACCTAAATAAAACATAACTGCGAATATTCCAGTCCAAAAGGCTAAAACCTTATACATCTTGTCCATTTGATAATCCTCCTTTCAATGCAAAGTCTATACATTTACATTATATAAGAAGATGGAACTGGATGTAAACTGTAATATATCCTAATTTGTGTCAATTAAGTGGGAAACAGCCAATTACTATGGCTTTGCGTCAATTTTATACGAGCAATATTTACAGCCATCAACCATACTTTCGATTTGAACAAAATCATCTACCTCAAATAATAAATCAAATTGCCCTTTTAAAAACGATTCATGTAAATTGCAGACAATTGATGAATAGGCTTCGATTTCATTATGGTAAGGACAATTGTATACAGCAAATTGAATAGATTTATGCCCATGATCTAATTCATTGACGATTGGAATATAGCCGATCATGGAAGAAGAGTCTGTGATGATAGCCAATTTCTCTTCAAAAGAAAGATTGAATGGGTCCATATGTCTATTTTGTAAAAGATGGCGAATTTCTTCCTGCCCTTTGTTATAGCAAACTCTTTTACCTACAGAAATAGAATCTGGTCCAAGCTCATGTAAAATCGCTAAAGTCCAAGATAATAGTTCATCATAGTTTCTTTTTGGAAAAGATAAAGTAACACCATTTTCTAACGCTTTATAAATACGTCCAGGGCGTCCGCCTTTACCTGTTTTTTCATATTCTGAAGAAATGACATTAATCTCAGATAATTTTGTTAAGTGAAGTCTTGCTACGTTAGGGTGAATACTAAATTTTTCTGCGATTTGTTGAACAGTAAAGTAATCTTTCTCTTGAAGCATATGTTGATAAATCGAAAATCTAGTATCATCAGCTAGCGTGCTAGTAATTTTTAAAGAATTTTGCACTTAGTACACCTCCGATAGTAATACTCTCATTATAAAGCAATGGGAACAAACAAACAGTAAAAATAGACAGCTTTCGGAAATTAATTGTAAAAATTATTGAAATTAGCAAATAAACACAAAAAAATGGTCATTCCCGATATTTCTTATTAAAAAAACATTCTAATTAGGAATATAGAAGAAAAAAACTCTCCATTTTTAGAATATTTAATTTTGAAGTATTTTCTATAATTTCTAATAATAACGATATAAGAGGGGGGATCTTAAGATGGAATTAGAAAGCATTATTGAAAAAAAGTGTTTACATTTAGTGAAAAAAGCATTGCATTTTCAAGCGTCGGATGTTCACATGTTGCCAAGTAAGGAAGGTTATCAGATTTATTTTCGGAAATTTAATCGTTTAGTAGCCGCGGGTGAAATCCCGATAGATTTAGGAAGTAAAATGATTTCACATTTCAAGTACCAATCTGTTTTAGATATCGGAGAAAAGAGACGACCTCAAAGTGGCTCTTTTGAATACATCGAAAATTCAGAAGTAATTGCTTGCAGAGTATCCACTTTACCATCTGTCTCGATGTTGGAAAGTTTAGTGATTCGTTTATTGCCCCAGAATAATGTACAGACATTAGATACGATCGCTTTTTCACCGACGTCTGTAAAACGACTTCAAAGTTTGGCTCACTTTTCTCAAGGGATTATCCTTTTCTGTGGGCCGACCGGATGCGGTAAATCTACAACGATGTACTCCTTATTAAATTACTGTTCCAAACAATTATCCAAACACGTTATTTCGCTGGAAGATCCAGTGGAAAATAATCAACAGCATTTATTGCAAGTTCAAGTGAATGAAAGGTCTGGTGTCACTTATGCAAGTGGTCTGAAAGCAATTTTAAGGCATTCTCCGGATGTTATTATGATTGGCGAGATAAGAGATAAAGAAACAGCTAAAATCGCGATAGAAGCAGCGTTAACGGGCCATTTAGTCATTTCAACTATTCATGCGAAAAACAGCTTCGGATGTTTGCATCGTTTGATTGATTTAGGAATTAGCGATGATGAATTGAAACAAACGATTCTGGGCATTGTGTCACAGAAATTAATTACGCGAAATGATGAAGCAGCATCAACTGCAGCGCTATATGAAATACTTTGCGAGCAAAATTTATTAGATTCATTCAATGCAATAAAAGGGCATGATTCATTCCAAATGCCATTAGATGAAACGATCCATTATCAAATGATTCGAGGGATTCGGGATGAAAAAATCATTCAAAATGCGTTTACAACGTAAAAATAAGTTATTGAAAACGAAAGAGCAACCGGCATTTTTAAGCAAGTTGGCTGCTCTTTTGGAAGAAGGATACAGTTTAACGGATTCATTTAATATGTTAGTTCCTCATCATTTTGATCAAGAAGATGAAATCGAGAAGAAAGTTCACCACTTCTTAAGCGAAGGCATGAGTCTTAGTGAATTACTAAATTTTCTTGGCGTAAATGACCAATACTTAATGTCTATTTATGTGGCTGAGCAAAACGGTACGACAGTGAAGGCGTTAAAAATGATCGTTCAGAAAATGAATTCTTCGATGAATAATAAGGATCAATTAATAAAATTAGTATCGTATCCATTATTTTTATTTATTTTTTTAATTGGACTATTTGTTGTTTTCCGAACTTATTTTCTACCGAATATGTCAGCGATGATGTTTACAAGGGATGAAGAACATAATGCACAGCTATTGCTTTCCAAAATACTATTACATTTGCCTGATATTTTAATTGGTATATCAATTGTATTTGCTGTAGTTAGTTTTGGCATCTTTCATTATTTGCGAAAAAAGGAAACAGGCAAGCAATTACTGCTCTATTATAAAATCCCGTTAATTGGGCGAGTGTTACAAATCCAACTGACGAAGCTAGTCGCATTTGAAATAGGCTCGTTATTGGAAGGGGCATTTACAATTCAATCGACCCTTCATATATTAGCGAATCAACCGCATCAGAAATTAGTCGCTTACAATGCCAAACTACTTCATCAAGAAATTGCACAAGGGGAATCGCTGTCAGCAGCAGTATTAATAAATCCATATTTGCATAAGGAGTTTTACTCATACGTAGCGCATGGCGAAAAGAGTGGGAAGTTAGGGAAGGAACTGTTACTTTTAAGTGAATTTATGAGCGACAAAATGAGTAACCGCGTCGAAAAATATTTAAAAATTATGCAGCCAGTTTTATTTAGTATTATTGCGATTTGTATATTAGGAGCTTATATTTCAATCATGCTTCCAATGTACGAAATGATCGAACTAGTCTAGGAGGAGAATAATGAAAAAAGAAAAAGGTTTTACTTTAATCGAAATGCTAATTGTACTATTTATTATAACTGTCCTTATTTTGGTCGCTATTCCAAATGTTACAAAGCATTTCAAGTCTGTCGATGATAAGGGATGCGAAGCTTATTTGAAAATGGTCCAAGGACAGGTTGAAGCATATAAAATTGACCAAGGTGTTTATCCAACAAATATAGCCGAACTTGTCAAAGAACAATATTTGAAAGAAGGCTCTGATACAAAATCTTGCAAAAATACGCAGATTACAATTGTTGATGGAGAAGTGAAAGGTAATGCGATCTAAGGAAAGTGGATTTACTTTAGTGGAAATGTTATTAGTTTTAACGATTGTCATGGTCATATCAATTACGATATTTTCACAAGGAAGTAAAGCTTTCCAAGAAAGGGAAGCGGAGCACTTTTATGATTTGCTGGTTCGAGATACATTGTATCTACAATCACTCTCGTTGAAGAATAAAGAAAAAACAGTTATTGAATTTAATGAGCGGAGAAGTATTTATATAGCGAAATTTAGAGAATCTAATAAACTGATTTTTCAAAGAGAAATGCCCCAGAATTTGAAAATACTCAATCACTCAACGATGAACAGAGTAGGATTTAACGAAAGGGGAAACGCTTCATATGTAGGTAAGATCGTATTTGAAATAAAAGGGAATCAAAAGGAGTTATTTGTTTATCTTGGAGCAGGGAGGGTGTATTTAAATGAAAAATAAAGGATTTACATTAGTAGAATCTTTACTAGGATTGACGATGTTTCTAATAATTTTTTCAACGCTTATCCCTGTTGTCCAAACAATGTATCGAAATATTGAAATAAAAAAAGTAAAATTACATGCGATGATTTCTAATCTTGATGCAGTGATTGAACATAATAATAATCCTCAATTAGTAAACGGTACATTCTATATTGATGGTCGAAAATATGAATGGATCATAAACGAAGAGCAGGTTTGTACAAACTATGAAATTGAGGGGACTGGGAAAACTAAGTGTGTAAATATAAAACGATGAGTGAAAGTGGTTTTACTTTACCGGAAGCTTTATTACAATTAGTGATTTTTCTATTAGTGATGTCCTCAATTCCTCAAATCTATGCTTGGTACTCCAAAATTAGTGAATCATTTTTAGGAACTCAGACAATCGCATATGAATTATTTTTAAATGAATTTAGAAATGATTTGTTAAATGTAATAGAGATTGGCACTCCAACAAATAATTCAGTCGAAATATTAGTCAAAAACAATGAAAGTGGCGGTAGTGGAAATAATTATTACTATCGTTACAATTATCGCTTTAGCAATAAAAGAATTAGTAAATCATATGACACTTCAAATGGAATGAATATCATGTTAACTGGATTAAAAAAGGCGACATTTCAGTTAAATGATGAAAGACTAACTTTGAATACCGAATTTAAAAATCAAATGAGGAAGGAAAGGATTATTGTTGTACCTCAAAAAGAAGAATGAGCAAGGTATAATGATACCTTTACTCATGATTATATTATTGTTTCTATCTAGTTTTATCCTTGTTGCGATTCAATCCTATGAAATCAATTATCAAATGTATGATGAATTAGAAAAAAGTACTGAAATGCAAATTCATAAGTTCATTTTGCTTAAAAATGAACAGTCGGATAAATAATTGGGTTTTTTCCACACTTTTTCAAAACTTTTTTAATAACTAGAGCCAGTATTATTGGAATCATCAATCGTTCATGCTACTATAGAAAAAATGAGTTATCGGTTGATCAAGTAGAATAATTGTTCTAGTCGTTACTGGAGAAGGTGAAATAATGCGGAAAATTTATTTAGTGGGCTATATGGGGAGCGGAAAAAGCGCAATTGGTAGACGACTTAGTTTTTACTTAAAATTACCTTACTATGACATGGATCATGAAATTGTCAGAAAAGAGAGAATGACAATTCCAGAGATTTTTGAACAGCATGGAGAAAATCGTTTTCGTGAAATAGAAAGAGAATTTTTAACGGATTTTAGAGATGAATATTGCATCATTTCAACTGGTGGGGGAGTAGCGATCGATCCTGAAAACAGAAAAATTATGCGAGAAACGGGCTTGGTACTGTTTCTTGATGCAACTTTTCCAGATATTTGGAAGAGGATTCATAAAGATAAAAATCGTCCAATTGTTCAACGCTCATCAAAAGAAGAATTAGAACAGCTTTACAATGAAAGAAGAAGGTCATATAAGAAAGCAGCACACATTACAATAAGAACAGAACACAAAACACTAAGACAGATTGTTGAATACGCAGGATTCCAAGTGGATCGTTTGAAAGGCGAATGATTTTTGTTTGATAAGTAAAAATCATTCGTTATTTAAACTTTTTAAATAAAGTTATTGCATGGTTAAGGGTTTTAATGTTAGGATATAAGCAAGAAATGCCTGTTGTAATACATTTGCAATACTTAAGAATTCAATCGAGATAAAACTCGAGCGGGTGAATGTACGAGGAGAGAACGTAAAGTTACGTCGCCGAAGGAGCAAGTAGTGAAAACTATGAATCTCTCAGGCAAAAAGACTCGTACAGGACGCAACTCTGGAGAGTGCTACCTAGAGTAGCCACCAAAGAGGAAAGCCATTTTCATGGTCAAACTTTCAGGTGCAAGGACAGAGAAATCCTAAATAACAGGATTTCTCTGTCTTTTTTTATGAAAAAAGGGGGTAATAATCATGACAAACGAACTTAAAAAAACACCATTATTTGATACATATGCTCAATATGGTGGCAAAACAATTGATTTCGGTGGATGGGATCTACCAGTACAGTTTTCTTCTATTAAGGAAGAGCATGAGGCAGTAAGAACAAAAGCGGGACTTTTCGATGTTTCACACATGGGAGAAATTTTCGTAAAAGGTTCAGAAAGTTTAGCCTATTTGCAAAACCTTGTTACAAATGATGTTTCAAAAATTAAAATCAACCAAACGCAATACACAGCAATGTGCTACGAAAACGGTGGCGTTGTAGATGATTTATTGATTTATCGTATGGATGAAGAAGAGTATTTATTAGTTGTAAATGCCTCGAATATTGAAAAAGATTTTGCTTGGATGTTAGAACATAAAATTGATGGCGTTGAAATTATTAACGCATCTGATGACTTTGGTCAAATTGCAATTCAAGGTCCAGTTGCTGAAGAAGTTCTTCAAACACTTACGACAACTGACTTATCAGAAATTAAACCATTCCGTTTACTTGCTGATGTTGAAGTTGCAGGTCATAAATCAATCGTTTCTCGTACGGGTTATACAGGCGAAGACGGATTTGAAATCTATGCCTCTCCTGAAGCGGTTGTAGCACAGTGGAATGCAATCTTGAAAGCTGGCGAAGCGCAAGGTGTTGTAGCTTGTGGTCTAGGTTGCCGTGATACACTTCGTTTTGAAGCGGGTCTTCCACTATACGGTCAAGAACTTTCAGATACAATTACACCGTTAGAAGCGGGTATTAATTTCGTTGTGAAATTAAATAAAGAAGAAGATTTCATTGGTAAAGCGGTATTAGCTAACCAAAAAGAAAATGGTATTCCGCGCAAGAGTGTTGGAATCGAAATGGTCGACAAAGGTATTCCTCGTCACGGGTATAAAGTGTTCGCTGGAGATGTTGAAATCGGTGAAGTTACTACTGGTACACAACTACCGATGACCAAACGTAATGTAGGTGTTGCCCTAATCGATGCGAAATATGCAGAAGTTGGCGCAGAATTAGAAATCGAAGTACGTAATCGTCGTAGTAAAGTGAAAATTGTAGAAACACCATTTTATAAACGTCAAAAATAAAATCATTTAAAAAGGGGTTTTAACCTATGAAGCATCGTTATTTACCAATGACGGAACAAGACCAAAATGAAATGCTTGAAGTAATTGGCGTAACATCTGTTGATGAGCTATTTGCTGACATTCCAGAAAAAGTTCGTTTTAAAGGCGAATACAATATTAAAGCTGCTAAATCAGAATCAGCACTTTTAAAAGAGCTTTCTGCACTAGCGAAGAAAAACGCAAATCATGATGAGTACACTTCATTTTTAGGTGCTGGTGTTTACGATCACTATAAACCAATCGTTGTTGATCACGTAATTTCTCGTTCTGAATTCTATACAGCATACACACCTTACCAACCAGAAATCTCTCAAGGTGAGTTACAAGCGATTTTTGAATTCCAAACGATGATTGCTGAATTAACTGGTATGGATTTAGCGAACTCTTCTATGTACGATGGCGGTACGGCACTTGCGGAAGCAGGTATGTTAGCAGCTGCTCATACTCGTCGTAAAAAGATTTTAGTATCTGAAGCGGTACATCCAATCGCTAAAGATGTTGTAACAACTTACGCTTACGGTCAATCAATTGAAGTAATCGAAGTTCCTACAATTAACGGCGTAACTGATTTAGCTAAATTAGAAGAAATGATTGATGATCAAACTGCTGCAGTTATGGTTCAATATCCAAACTTCTATGGCCAAATTGAAGATGTTGCGAAGGTTTCTGAATTAATTCAAGCTGCAAAAGGTTTATCAGTAGTATCATCAAACCCTCTAGCTCTTGGGATTTTAACACCTCCTGGGAAACTTGGTGCTGATATTACAGTTGGAGATGCTCAACCATTCGGAATTCCTGAAGCTTTCGGCGGACCTCACTGTGGTTATTTCGCGACAACTAAGAAATTAATGCGTAAAGTTCCAGGCCGTCTTGTAGGTGAAACTGTCGATCAAGAAGGTCGTCGTGGTTATGTATTAACTTTACAAGCGCGTGAACAACATATTCGTCGTGAAAAAGCTACTTCAAACATCTGTTCAAACCAAGCATTAAATGCATTAGCTGCTTCTGTAGCAATGACTGCACTTGGTAAAAAAGGTGTTCAAGAAATGGCGAAACACAATATCTTAAAAACACACTATGCGAAACAAGCATTTGAAGCTGCTGGTTTTGAAGTAGCTTATAAAGGATCTCATTTTAATGAAATCGTTGTAAATGTACAAATGAATGTAACTGAATTGAATAAAGAATTATTCAATGAAAACATCATTGGTGGATTTGACTTAGAACGTATGAACGAAGCATTACGTAACCTCACATTAATTTGTGTTACTGAGCAGCGTTCAAAAGAAGAGATTGATGAATTAGTAGCAGCAGTGAAAGCTACAGTTGCGAAAGTGGGGGCTCAACATGCATAAGGATAATCAACCATTAGTATTTGAACTTTCAAGAGAAGGACGCATAGGCTATAGCTTAACGGATCTTGATGTTCCAGAAGTGGATTTATCAGAATTACTACCATCTTCATTAATTCGTGAAGAAGCAGCTGAACTACCTGAGATTTCAGAGTTAGATTTAATGCGTCATTATACAGCTCTTTCTAATCGTAACCACGGTGTTGACTCTGGTTTCTATCCATTAGGATCTTGTACGATGAAGTATAACCCGAAAATTAATGAATCTGTTGCTCGTTTCCCTGGATTCGCGCATATTCACCCTCTACAAGCTGAAGAAACAGTTCAAGGTGCATTAGAATTAATGTACGATTTACAAGAACATTTAATCGAAATCACTGGTATGGATGAAGTAACGCTTCAACCAGCTGCGGGTGCTCACGGTGAGTGGACAGCGCTAATGATGATTCGTGCATTCCACGAAGCGAATGGCGATACACAACGTACGAAAGTATTAGTACCAGACAGCGCTCACGGTACAAACCCTGCATCTGCAACTGTTGCTGGATTTGATACTGTAACAGTTAAAACTGCTTCAAACGGTTTAGTAGACCTTGAAGATTTAAAAACGAAAGTCGGCGATGATACTGCTGCATTAATGCTTACAAACCCGAATACACTTGGTCTTTTCGAAGAAGATATTCTTGAAATTGCTGATATTATTCATGCTGTAGGCGGTAAAGTTTATTATGATGGCGCGAACTTAAATGCTGTTATGTCTAAAGCTCGTCCTGGTGACATGGGCTTTGACTGCGTACACTTAAACTTACACAAAACATTCACTGGTCCTCACGGTGGCGGTGGTCCTGGTTCAGGCCCTGTAGGCGTTAAGGCTGACTTAATCCCTTACTTACCAAAACCAGTACTTGTGAAAACAGAAGAAGGCTTTAAATTTGATTACGATCGTCCACATACAATCGGTCGTGTGAAACCATACTATGGTAACTTCGGAATCAATGTACGTGCTTACACGTATATTCGTTCAATGGGTCCAGATGGTCTTAAAGCTGTAACAGAAAACGCTGTAATCAATGCCAACTACATGATGCGTCGTTTAGAGCCACACTTTGAACTTCCATTCAAACAGCATTGTAAACATGAATTTGTACTTTCAGGTAGCCGCCAGAAGAAATTAGGCGTGCGTACACTTGATATTGCAAAACGACTGTTAGACTTCGGCTACCATCCGCCAACAACTTACTTCCCACTAAATGTGGAAGAAGCGTTGATGATTGAGCCAACGGAAACTGAGTCTAAAGAAACTTTAGATGAATTCTGTGATATTCTAATCCAAATCGCAAAAGAAACAGAAGAAAATCCTGAAATCGTACAAGAAGCACCTCACACGACAGTAATTAACCGTCTTGATGAAACGCTTGCTGCACGTAATCCGGTTTTACGTTATACAAAAGCATAATTTGTAAGAGGACTATTTAAAAGTAGTCCTCTTTTTTGTATTCTAAGGAAAATACTTGCTTCCTTAAATTAGATAAATGTTGTTAAAAATCACTGTATTAGGGTATATGACATTTATATAAATAAAAAGGGAGCGATGTACTCGTGATGAATGAAAAAGTTACAGTTTCGACTACAACAGAAGCACTTACTTCACTGGAATCCATCGTACAGGATCCTGCAAAAGTAGGGCAAGTTTTAGATGGATTTTGTCAAAATAAAATCACCAATTTACGAATCTATAAATACCCGCAATTTGGTGAAACTTCTTCTATTTTTGGTATGTTATTTCATCATGAGGTGTTACAAAAATCATTCCAAATGATCGTTGAATTATCAAGTGTAGAATGCATTATTACAGCAATCATAGAAAATAATGATGAGTTTTCTTCAGAAGGTATGGCTCAAGCGGATATTCAGTTTACAACAGAACCAGGATCAGTATTTTCAAACGAAATGATGACTTTATTACAAAGTCTACCAGTGTATGAGAAGCAAGCGACCGTGCTTCAAACGATGCATAATTGGGATGAGTATTTAGCCTTTTTAATTGATCAATATGAGTACCCATTCACACTCAAATCTATTGAGCAAATCTCGAATAGAGTATATGTAGTTTCCCTTTTTGCAGAAGATCGTGTTGATGCAATTGAATTCACGGATGGAATGAGCCTTTTCATACAAGAAGGATTTCAATTCAAAAAAATTGCGACAATCTCCTCTGAACAATCGACAAATGATTTAATCGAAGTGACTTCAGATTTGGATTTAATGGGTTGGGCAGACCGAGAAGTGTATTTATTTGATGAAATCGATTTAAAAGAAATTAAAGTTTTGAAAAGTGAATTAATAAATCTGAAAAAAACCGAGAACGAAGCACCATCGATTTCTCACCCTTTATTGAACGTATTTTACCCAAGAAATACGAATTATTCAGGTATTACAACTAGGGAAGAAGATTATGAAAATGGCGTTAAATCGCTATTTTCAAATAACGAATTCGACGAAGTTTATTCAGAAGTTTTACTTGAATCGCATGAGATTGAAAAAGAAATCGCATTGGATAAAATTGTACAACTACCACAATTACGTAATGGTGATCTGTCAGGAGCGATTGAATTTGTTAAAAAACCACTTTTAGAAAAAAGTATGATCAAACATAAGGAACTTGAAAATATCCTTTGTGATGATGAGATGAAAATTCAGCAAAAATCTTTACTTTATTTTAATTCAAAAATTAATAAAGGTGAAAATAGAGTAGAAGCTATTCATTCTGTGGAAGAATATTTACATGGATTTATTAGTGCAAATGAACAAAAGGTAAGCGAATTAGAAGAAAGAATTGAACAGTTCAAAACCGAGCAGCAAAAGTTAGTTAAGAAAAATGAGAATTTAGTTAGCGAGTATGATGAAATACAAAAATCATTAAATGAGCAAGAAGAAAAACTTGCGATGATGAAGACCGAAAAAACGAAGGATACCGATTACTATAAGAATTTAGAAGAGAATTGGCTTGTTTTTAATCGAGAAAGTGCCTCTTATAACGAAAATATTATGAATAAGCGTGACATTAAAAAAGCGCATGAGATTATCGAAGAATGTGAAGGGAAAATCTCTGAATTCAATGCTGAAAGTAAACGAGCTAAACATATCACGCAGAAAATGAAAGAAGAACTTGAATTATTCAAAACGAATCAACAAATTGAGAAAGTGGAAGATTTAGTGCATTCAATGAAACGAACAGCTGAATATTTGGATGTGCCAATCGACCTGCAATTTGCAAGTTCTTACACTGAATTAATGAGGATTTATATGGAGAAATTTGAGGAATTGGAAAGAGTAGAAAGTGAAATTCTTCAATACGAAAGCCAAATAAATACTGAATTGTCCAAAGCTGATTTAGATAAAGTATCCATTCAAAGTACGGATCAGCAATATGATCGCAGAGAAGCGGAAGAAAGAATTCAGATTGTTGTCGAATTAATTGAAAAAAAACCATTATCACTAGGCTTAAATTATAAAGCTAAGACGCGCTGGAAAGAGCAGTTCAATAAAGCTTATGTGGATTTGGAACATATGAAATGTAGTATTCTATTCGAGAAAAAAATATTAGAAGAGAAGCTAATGACACAATTGAATTATAGTGAACAGATGCAAGGGCATTTTGAAGGTGATGTCACAATGATGAGTGATCTGATGGAAGATGTTCAAAGAAACTTAGAACTAAGCGCTAAAGAATATATTGATATCATTTCTACTGCTAAAAATGATATTGAAGAAATGGAAAAAAACGTCAAGATCACCGTAAATTCTACTGGCGGTCGTGGAGAACAATTTACGACGATCCAACAATTAGAGTTAGCACGAAAAGAGTATAAAAAAGAGTTGTTGGAAAAGTATGATGCTTTAGAAAATCTTGCGGTATCAATCGAAAATACGACGAAATACATTGATGTATTTTCGAAGCAACTTTCGATTAAATCTACAGATGTTGAAAATGATCGAGTAGAAATGACAGCGCAATTACAAATCTTAGATCACGATACGACGAATACACAAAAAAACATTCAAGAATTAATAGAAATGAATCAATTATCCGATAATCAAATTGCTGAACTTCATAAGCAAGTAGAAGTTCATAGAACAGAAATCTCGAAATATCAACAGATGAAAAATAATGTGAATGAAAATGTAGCATTCAAAACGGGCATTAAGATGGAAACAGAAAAGTCGCTAAAAGAAGTGAATATTTGGCATGATAAATTAACGAATCCTAAATTTAACAATGAGTGGGAAGAATATATTGTTGAAAAGAGTAAGCTGAAATTTGTTAATGAGCTGAAGGACATAAAATCAACGCATGTTGTTTTAGAGGATCGAGATTTTACTTGGTTGGAAATGTTGATTTTCACAAGTGTTTCTAGACAACTTAAGTTTATTTCTTCTAATATTTCCGAAAGAACTTTGCCGTTCCAATCGCAATTTGAACGCTATTTAATGAATAAAGGGATGAGTATTTTAAGAAGGCAAGAGGCAGTCTCGCAATTGAAACAAAACCCTTTCAATCGATTTTCACAAGTGTATGAACATAAGAATAAACCATATATAATTGCCGACAACGAAGAAAAAATGTCTATGTAAAGGGTGGTATTATTGGAACAGAAATTAAAAGAAGTTGCAGAAGTCGTCACGAAATTATCGCATGAATCTCAATTAATTCCGAAAAATTTAGAGAGATTTACTTTACCAATCATCAAGCATAATGTGACGTTTCATTTTACAGCAGCGATTAAATACAATATTTTAGAAGAACAATTTCTCCAATTTGCTTATGCGGATTTTCCAAAATATTTCAAAAAAGAAGACATTCAGCAAAGATTGGGTGTCACTTCCGAGGAAATGGAAAGCATGACGAGTCGATTACTGAAAGAGCAAAAGATTGATGTAATTCAAGATGAAATTCATGTGAAAGAAAAGGATGGAAAAAGTAGCGTAGAAAAACAAGTCAATTTGAATCGATTTAGTAGATCATTTGAACTGTACTATGAACCAGTTACTGACTTTGTTGTAGACAATATTTCAAGAGTAGCAATGAATTCAAGTAGTAAAATGCATCCAGCTATTGTCGATGACCAATATAATTTCAAAAATTGTGCGGCCATTTCTGAAGATACAATCCTCCAAAGCTTCAAGCAAGCAACGGGGGAAGATTTACATCATCATTTTTCAAAAATAATGATTGAGTCCATTGAAAGTGAAGCTGTAGAAACGGAGCATAAAATCGAATTAATGGAATTTGAATTAATTGATGCCGAGGCGCAAAAAGTGATCAAAACGCTTTATAACCCTAATCAACAAAAGTTGATTAAACTCTAATAGGAGGAAGAAGTATGAATATGAACTGGAAAAATATTGTATTTATTATTTTGAATTTAATCAATCTTATTAATATTTTTTTGGTTGTATTCAATATTCTACCTAAGGAAACATGGTGGGGTACACTCTTCGTTCTAAAAGTATGTGGATTAATGAGTATATTATATTTTATGGACTTATTTGGAAATTTACGGGGGAGTATTTTTAGTGGCATTATTCTCATTTCAAATTACTTGGTTTTTTCAAATGCGAATTTATTACCTTTTGTACAAAAATCGGACCCTTATTCATTCATGCTGTATCTAGCGCTAGCATGTAGTTGGCTTTCTGCAATCGCGATTTCCCATGCGTTTACGTATAGCATGCCTTTTCTAATGAGGACTGTTTTTAGTTTTATCGTCGTCTTTTATTTACTCTTCTTTTTAGTACCAATCATCGCTCTTTTCATGCGGTTTTATATTGGGCAAACTGAATATTTTCACTTTCAAACGACAGTTAGTGGCTTTTTAATCATTACGGGTTTCTATATTATCTATTATTTTCTATTAATATTAGCAGAAGGAACTTGGCTTGTTCATTATGAAAAATCATGGCAATTTAAAATGACGACTGTTTTTATGATTCTTAGTGGAATTTCAATAATAGTTGGTTTCAAAGTAGGGTTCTGGCAAACGAGTATTGTAGCCTTCCTCATAATGATTAGCTTAATAGTTGTAGCTAAATCAAAAGTAAGGGGGGAGTATAAAATATGACGAAAGTTACGGTAATTGGTGGAGGTTTAAGTGGTCTTTCAGCGGCAATCTTATTAGTGAGTGAAGGCTTTGAAGTGTCACTTTATGAAAGAGAGAAGGCGGTTGGCGGCAATTTCACTACGTATAGTTTGGATTCGTATGATTTCGAAGTAGGTCCTTCTTTTTTCGCATTACCAGAAATTTTGGAGAGTGTTTTTAAAGCAGCGAATAAAGATATGAATGACTATTTAGAAATAGAATTGTTAAAAAAACATACGACGATTCATTTTATTGATGGTGTTAAATTTGAAATGATGAATTGCCCAATTGAGATGAAAAAGCAGTTAGAACTATTAGATCCGTTTGCAGCGGAGCATTATGATTCTTTTTTAAAAGAGGTTGAGCGATTATATTATGAATTCAGTCAAATTGAGTCTGAATTCCATATTTCAAATTGGATGAAACTTGTCGAAAAACCGATTCGAAATTTATTATTGAAACTAAGGCCTTTCGAGAGTATGGATCAGTTTTTACGTAAGTATTTTAAAAATGAGCAATTGATTCAACTTTTAGCGAAATATGCGAATCAAGAACCTCATTCTTCGAAAACTGTCCCTGCATTTTTAGCCTCGCAATTATATATGATGCTTTCTTCAAATGTATATTATACAAGAGGTGGAAATTCTGAAATTCCTAATTCCTTAAGAAAACTAGCATTGGAACTTGGTGTGAAGTTTTATACGAATAAAGAAATTACGAAAATACATGTAGAAGATCAAAAAGTCATTGGCATTCAAGTAAATCATGACTTGAGTATCGAAAGTGATTGTATATTGATGAGCAGTTCCCAAATACTATCAGAGAATAAATTATTGGATGAACAACTTTTAAGTTACGAAAAAAAAGAAACATTTAAACCGGAAGAAACGAGATATTCCCAATTCATCTTATTTCTCGGCTTAAAAAAACATACGGATCTAAGTATGCATAGTGTATTATTTTCGAGTGACATTGAATTGGAAGTGGAGCAGTTAAATAATGGAGAGTTTGCGACGAATCCTACAATTTATTTATATAATCCTGCGCAAGTAGAGCCTGAACGTTTTCCGAATGGCGATAGTTTAGTCATTACAGTTTTAGCGCCGTATGTGGATGAAGAAAATGTATCTCATCGAGCGGATGTTATTACGTATCGTTCGCTATTGTTAAATAAGATTAAAGCGTATGGATATGATCTTGAACCACTGATTGTGGAGGAAAAACTGTGGACTGCCGAGGAAATAAAAAATAATGTGAAGAAGTCCCCTGGTAAGATTTTTGGCTTTGTGTCAAATGCTTTTGCGAAAGCATATTTACGCCCACCAGTGAAGAGTGAGGAATTAGATGGCTTGTATTTTACGTTAGTCAATACAAATCACCCATCAGGATCATCTGACGCACTAAAAAATGGGCTTCATTTAGCCACCATGATTATTGCGGATTATCAGGATAAAGAGTCTGGTTCAAATGATGATCCAGAAGAACCATTTATCGATCTAACCGAATAAAAAAACAGAAATCACATCGAAGTGATTTCTGTTTTTTGGGTTAGAAACCGATTGAGCGATCATCGTCTTCCCAATCATTTTTTTCAGCGCTTTTTCGTTGTTTTTGTAGTTCGGCAACAGCTTCTTCATAGCGAAGTTCTTTGTCATAATGCCAATTCAACGCAATTGACATATATAATTCACTTAGTTGTGACATGGATAAACCTTTAGATAGTTTTGCGATATGATCAATCGCTTCACTATCAAGTAAAGAGCGAATATCCAATGTTTTTAAATATTCAAGACGTAAATCTTTCTTTGGATTTTTAATTTCATAAGCGCGATCAAAACGGCCAGCACGATTGATTAATGCTGGATCGATTCTTTCAGGGTAATTGGTTGTACCAATGACGAAAATACCATGTCTAGAATGAGCGCCATCCAGCATATTTAAAAAGACAGAACGAACATAATCAGGCATAGAATCGATATCTTCAATAACTAATATAGCTGGTGTCATTGAGTTGACTAGACGAAACACTTCTTGTATCGATTCACTGTCTGTATGCTCCGTAATTTGCCAATATACTACTGGTGCGTCAACTGAGCCTGTAATCGACTTTACGAGAGTCGTTTTACCATTTCCGGGAGCACCGTATAATAGAATTCCACGTTTATAAGGCAATCCGTAATGTTTGAAAAATTCACCATTATCTTTGAAAAATTCGTCAATTGATCGGAAAATATTGCGACGTAAATGTTCTTCTAGAAAAACATCTTCTCTTTTAATTAATTCACTATCGCCAATATTACTACGGCGTATGCCATCCTCAGTATCGATCATATAAGATACTTGCGTCATCAGTACATTACGTAACTGTTCATTTACAGCTTCAATAAATAATTGCATTTTTTCAACATTCGGAGCAAAGTAAAATACTTCATCTGAATTCCAAGATTCTTCATAAAATAAAACGGGTTGAGTAATTGCTACTTCATAGTCAGGGTAGTAAATTAGCTTATTTCGGAAAGTAGGCACTTCATGCAGTGCATCATCTTGTTGATCCCAACTATATGGTTCTAGGTTGAAAGTTGGCTCTGCTTCGTAAATTGTTGCTAGGACTTCATGATTAATTAGATTTTTATGCATAAGTTCAATTAAATGTTGATTGAACTGTGTGTTGTTCAAATTTAATTTTATACTCGCGGATTGTTGATTATTTTTAATATGCAGCTGATCCGTAATTCTTTTGAATAAAGAAGCATAGTGAGCGTACATAGGGAGTTCGTCGTAAAAACTTTGGTCTAATGGATATAAATAGTTAGTGATTGTAAAAACCTCCTACGATTGTATTTAAAGTAAGTTTAACACATATAAAAAACGAGACGAAATTTCGCCTCGTTTGTTTCATTATTTATGAGAAGATTTAACTTTACCTGACCATTTTTTGAAACCGCCATCTAATTGGTATAGGTTTTTGTATCCCTTACCTTTTAAGTATAAAGCAGCACGGCCACTACGGCTTGAAGTATCGCAGTATAAGTAGATTGGTAAATCTTGACGTAATTCTTTGTAGCGTGTACGAATTTGTGTAGAAGGAAGGTTACGTGCACCTAAAATATGCCCTTCATCAAACTCTTTTTTCTCACGCACGTCAATTAATTGCGCTTTACGGTAACCCGCTTTAAATTCTTCTTCTGATAAAGTTTTTACAGCTTTTTTAGCACGTAGACCATTAATTAATGCATAGGCAATAATTACGACTACAATGATTAGTACTGTATAGATCCAACTCCAACTCAAGTTAAAAACCCCTTTCTTTCTATACTACTATTATAGAAGAACTGTTGGCGTTCGTCTATGTTGTTTGTTAAAATAGACGAGTGTTATTTGGAGGAGGAGAATAGATATGACAAATGAGTGGTATTTTGTGAATTCAGGACCTTGTGATCCAGCGTACAATATGGCTTTAGATGAAGCGCTATTACATTGGCATAGCGAGGGGTTAATCCCGCCGGTTATTCGTTTCTACGAATGGAACCCAGCAACTTTATCAGTAGGTTATTTCCAAAAAGCAAAAAGAGATTTAAATTTTGAACAAATACATAAATTAGGGCTAGGTTTTGTGCGTCGTCCAACAGGTGGCCGTGCGGTATTACATGAACATGAACTAACTTATAGCATCATCGTTTCAGAACAGTATCCAAATATGCCTAAAACAGTAACTGAAGCATATCGCGTATTAAGTGAAGGTTTACTAAAAGGATTCCAAAACTTAGGTTTAGACGCATATTTTTCAGTACCAGAAACAGCGGAAGAAAAAGACGCATTAGCGAAACCGAAAAGTGCAGTTTGCTTTGATGCGCCAAGTTGGTATGAGTTAGTAGTAGAAGGTAAGAAAGTGGCTGGAAGTGCGCAAACTCGTCAAGAAGGTGTTATTTTACAACATGGAGCGATATTAATTGATTTAGATCAAGAGAAATTGCTTTCTGTATTTAACTTCAAAGATGATGCAGCCCGCCAAAGAATGAAAGAAAAACTCCCTGAAAAAGCGGTTAGTATTAATAGTTTATCAGCTAAAAAAGTGACGGTTGAGCAATGTATCGAAGCGTTCTCAACAGGATTCATGGAAGGGCTAGACATCACGCTTAAGCCTTACGAATTAACTTTAGAACAACAGCAGTTTGTCGAAAAGCTGATGAACGAAAAATATAAATCAGATGAATGGAATTATAAATACTGATATTCCATGCGCATGATAAAACACTTTTATGCTATAGTTATACAATGTAGCTTTAAGGAGTGTTTAGAATGAATTTAAATAAAATGGCAGCGTATTTTCTACCAGCCTTTGCAATGTTAGCAATTACAGGATTGACGATGTTTCAAGCGTTTGGAACGGAGAAAGAGAATTTATCAATTTTCACTTTAGCGTTAATTATCGTCTTTCCAATTTCCTTTATTATCCAAGGTGTTTCATGTGCGATTCATCAATACCGCATTTTACCAGCGGTTGGTATTTCATTAATCGCGTTTATTATCGTCTTCTTTGTAATTGTGACAGGGGATAATATGATGTATGGTGTATATTATTTTGCATTATTCTTTGCCGGATACGCCATTACGTATATGTTACGAAGAGCTAAAAAATAAAAAGAAACCAGTAATCAAAATTCAACCTTTGATTACTGGTTATTTTTATTTAACATCGTTTCGGTAGAATTCCCCCAGTTTCTATAAGTGGGGGATGAATACCGTTCAGATTGAGGGTTACCATTGGTAACTCGAAAAACTGATATAAAGGTCTTATCGCTTTTTTCTTTTATTCTAGATAAGAACATATGTTTCTTTTTTCATTAAAATAAGGTATAATAAAATCAAGAAATCATCTTAAAAAGGAGGTAAACCTTATGGAACAATTGAAAGCCTACAAATTCAGAATTTATCCAACAGAAGAACAAGAAATATTCTTTGCGAAGACGTTCGGTTGTGTCCGTAAGGTCTACAACCTTATGCTGGATGAACGGATGAAAAATTATGAAGAATCCAAACTCGATGGATCCAAAAAACAAAAATTCCCGACACCTGCAAAATACAAGACGGAATTTCCCTTTTTGAAAGAAGTCGATAGTTTAGCTTTAGCTAACGCACAACGTAACTTAGAAAAAGCTTATAAAAACTTCTTTCGCGATCAATCGGTTGGATTCCCTCGTTTCAAAAGTAAGAAAAACCCGATACAAAGCTATACAACGAACAATCAAAAAGGCACGGTTACATTGATTGACGGTAAATTCCTCAAAATTCCGAAGTTAAAATCACTGGTCCGAATCAAGCTGCACCGCCAACTGAAAGGTGAAATTCGTTCCGCGACAATCACACGTCATGCAAGCGGTGTAT